>JBDNHI010000037.1:0-25182 GCA_041694635.1 Gemmataceae bacterium
CCCGTATTAGCAATACCCCGGCCTAAAAATGCTCTAGGTTCCTTCGCATCTTGCTCAAGTGCCTTAGTAAAGTCGACTATCGCTTCCGCATATTTATTAGTAGAAACCTGTACATTTCCACGCCCAAGGTAAGCTTCTGCATACTTAGGGTTTATTTCAATCGCTTTATTAAAATCAGCCAAAGCTTCTGGCATTTTATTTGCTATTTTAGTCTGAGCATTTCCCCTGCCTCCAAAAGCATCTGCAAGCTTTGGATTGATTTCTATTGCCTTGGTGAAGTCGATTATTGCTTCCGCATATTTATTAGTAGAAACCTGCACATTTCCACGACCAAGGTAAGCTTCTGCATACTTAGGATTAAGTTCAATCGCTTTATTAAAATCGGCAAGTGCCTCGGGCAATTTATTAAGACCTGTTGCGTTAATAATGCCCCGGGTATAATGAGGTTCTGCAAACTTAGGGTTAAGCATAATTGCCTTAGCCAAATGAACTAATGCACCGGGAAAATCTTTTTTAACTACAGATTCTAATCCAAGTTTATATGATTTATCTGCATCTGCTTTAGCATCCTGCCCGTTAGAACTAGATGAGAAAACAAATAAGCAAAACAAAACTCCAAAGCTGAAAACTCTGGCAACCATTTTGCACCTATTTAATTTAAGATTAATATAAAACCCAGAATTTAGATTAAACCAGTAACTTGACCTTGTAAAGACAATATAACATTAAGGTTATTTTAGATGATTTATAAACACATAAAATTAAGTTTTTAGGCAAGGTGCAGTTTGAACCATAAACGAATTAATTTAAAAGATTTATCAAATATAAAACCAACAAAACAGCTTTTCTTCATAATCAACAAAACCATTTATATTTCATTGTCATTTCTTTTGATTTTTAAATTAAATATCCATAAAATAATATTGTTAATTTTATTTAATTGAAGGCTGAATACTTATGAAAAAAGTTATTAAAGAAACATCAGAAAAAAAGAAGAAAATCATTCCTCTTTCTAAAGAAAATACTGGAAAAGATTGCAAAAAGGCTAAAGCCAAAATCATTTCTTTAGGCAAACAATTCCACCGCAGAGGGTGGTCGCTAGCTACCAGTAGTAATTACAGTGCGCTTATTTCTAGAAAACCCTACCAACTATTAATCACCGCAAGTGGCAAGCATAAAGGAGGACTCGGCAATAGCGATTTCCTTCTTATAAACGAAAAAGGAAACTCAATCGATGAAACAGAAGAAAAACCCTCTGCCGAAACAGCCCTCCACTTAATGCTTACTTCTAAAGAAAATATAAATTCGGTACTTCATGTTCATTCGGTGTGGGGAACGCTATTATCAGAAAAGTTTAGTGCCACGGGCGGTTTCTGGCTGGAAGGGTACGAAATGTTAAAAGGCTTATCAGGTATAAAAAGCCACGAAAGCAGAATTTGGATCGATATTTACCCAAACAGCCAAGACATTAACACTCTTGCTAAAAAAGTTAATGAAAAAACTTTTGCTCATAAAGATTATGTTCCCTTTGGTTTCTTAATTCGGAAACACGGGCTATACGCTTGGGGTTCCAGTTTAGAAGAAGCGCAACGGCATACAGAAACCTTAGAATTTCTTTTTGAGGTTACAGGGCGAAGTTTATTGCTTCAAGACTAATAGTAAAAGTATAACGAATAATTTAAAAGGAGAATAAAATGGCAGTTGTATTAATACCAGATGAAAACAGGGCTTTAAAAACCGAGAAAGAAATACAAGATTTCATTAATCCCCATGGAATCTTTTACGAAAAATGGCCTCTTGGAGAACGGGTTAACCCAGATGCAGACCCCGATACCATTCTAAAAGCTTACGAACCAGAAATCGAAGTGCTTAAGAAAAAAGGAGGCTATGTTGTTGCAGATGTTATGAATGTAACACCCGATACGCCAAACCTTGACGAATTGATGGCGAAGTTCAAAAGCGAGCACACTCATTCTGAAGATGAAGTTAGATTTATTTTAAAAGGGAAAGGCCTTTTTCATATTCATCCAAAAACTGGCCCAGTTTTTGCAATTCAAGTTGAAGCTGGGGATCTTATCAATGTACCTATGGGGACCAAGCATTGGTTTGGATTATGTGAAGACCGAATGATTCGAGCGATTAGATTATTTCAAGATAAAGCAGGTTGGACGCCTCATTACATCGAAGGAGGAGTTCATAGCAATTATGCTCCATTATGCTGGGGCCCCACCTACCTAACTGGTTCGGGGGAAATGGAACCTTAGTTATCTTTATGAATTTAGAATCGATTCAAGTAATACTGCTAGACATCGAAGGAACAACTTCTGCAATTGATTTTGTGCATAGCACAATGTTTAAGTACGCACGCGATCATTTGCAAGAATTTTTGGAAGCCACCTTCGAAGAACAAGAAACTACTTCTGCTATTCAATTATTGGCTATCAACGAAGAATATAATTCCCTTAATCATTTTCTTGATGGTTTTTTAACCCGAGATGAGAAAATTACCCGCGTGGTTACAATCGCTACCCAACGAATGCTTGAAGATAGCAAAGCAACTGGTTTAAAGGCGCTTCAAGGAATGGTATGGAAAAAAGGGTTTGAGAGTAGAGAACTAAAAGGTCATATCTACGAGGATGTGCCGATAGCTTTTAAGCGTTGGAAAAGCTTAAATAAGATCATTGCAATTTATTCTTCGGGCAGCATTTTAGCTCAAAAAATTTATTTTGCAAATACCACGCACGGAAACCTTGGTCAATATATTTGCCATTATTTTGACACCACCTCTGGGCCAAAGCGAGAGCCATTAAGTTACCAAAACATAACCGACGCCTTAAAACTTAATGCTAGTGAAATTCTTTTTCTTTCGGATATCAGCGAAGAGTTAGATGCAGCTAAAGCTGCAAAAATGCAAACAGGATTAGTAGTTAGGCCAGGAAATAAACCTTCTAGCAACAATGTTCATTATTCATTTGCAGATTTTTCTAACATTTAAAATTTATTCTACCGTAACGCTTTTAGCAAGGTTTCTTGGCTTATCAACATCGCAACCTCGAAGTAATGCCATATGGTAAGCAAAAAGTTGCATAGGGATATTGCTAACAATTGGTTGAAGGAATTCGGCAACTTTAGGAACAACGATAACTTCATCAGCTCTTTTTGAAAGCTCTGAGATTCTTTCGGAAGCGACCGCTATAATGATACCCCCCCTAGCTTTTACTTCTTCAAGGTTACTCATTACTTTGTTGAACATAGGCCCGCGCGAAACTAAAAAGACACAAGGGGTATCACGATCCACCAGAGCAATAGGCCCGTGTTTCATTTCAGCGGCGGGGTATCCTTCAGCATGAATATAACTAATTTCTTTCATTTTTAAAGCGGCTTCAAGTGCAACAGGATAAAGATATTGCCTACCCATAAAAATAACTTGTGGCGAATTATAAAAGCGTGATGCAAGTTCTCGCATCTGTGATTCACTTGCAAGAACATTTTTTACTGCTTGAGGAAGTTCCTTAAGTGATTCAACGACCTGTGCCCCTTGCATAGCAGAAAGATGCCTCATTCTTCCCAAATGAAGCGCAAGCATAGCAAGCACAGCAACCTGATTTGAAAAGGCCTTAGTGCTGGCAACACCAATTTCTTGTCCTGCGTGCAGATAAACACCGCCATCTGCTTCCCGAGCAATCGTGCTACCAACTACATTACAGACAGCAAGTGATGGTATTCCCTTAAGCTTTGACTCCCGAATTGCTGCAAGTGTATCTGCGGTTTCCCCTGATTGCGTAATGCCGATGACTATTGTGTTACGACCAAGAGGTGAATTACGGTAACGAAACTCGGATGCGTATTCGACTTCAACTGGTATACGGGCCAATTCTTCAATGAGATATTCACCTACTAAAGCAGCATGATAACTTGTACCACACCCGGTAAGGATAATCCGTTCGACATTTCGGAGTTGTTTACGATCGAGGTTAAGGCCACCAAAATGAGAGGTCCATTCATCTTCATCTAGCCTACCTCTAAGGGCATTTTCTAGGGCCTCGGGTTGTTCATAAATTTCCTTGAGCATAAAATGGCTATAGCCGGCTTTATCGCAAGAATAAGAATCGTGAAAGAGGGGTTCGATAATCGGCTTAATATTTACCTGATCCATATCAACGATGGTCCAAGAATCTGGAGTGAGCACACAAAGTTGTCGGTCATCAAGATAAATAGCACGGTTAGAAAAACCAACCAAAGCACTTGGATCGCTTGCAAGAAAATGCTCCCCTTCGGCCAAACCTAAAACCAAGGGACTTCCTAACCTTGAACCTATCACTACTCCGGGAAAAAGCGGACAAATTAAGGCAATCCCATAAGTGCCTTTAACCATAGTTAGAGCAGCAATTACAGCATCGACAAGTTGGTTTACTGTCGGATTATTTCCAGAGTGTTTTTCAAAATGATGTGTAATCAAATGGGCTAGCACTTCGGTATCAGTATCGCTAGCAAAGGAAAAGCCTTGATCTTCCAAAAAAACCTTCAGGGAGGAATAGTTTTCGATCACCCCATTGTGTACCAGAGCTAGGGTGGAATTTCCCCCTATATGGGGATGTGCATTTGCATCGGTGGCTGGGCCGTGAGTAGCCCAACGCGTATGAGAAATACCAGTATTTCCTGGTGCGGGGTTATCTTTAATTACCTGAGCAAGATTATTAATCTTTCCCGCTTTTTTACGAATATGAAGCAAACCTAAGTGCGAGGTTGCAAGCCCAGCACTATCGTAACCACGATATTCCAGCCTTTGAAGGGCTGGAATTAAAACAAGTTCAGCAATTTTGCTACCTGTATAACCAAAAATTCCACACATAATTTACCCCCACGATGAGACTATAATTCTGGGGGAAGAGTAGCAGAAATGGCAAGAATAAATCTAGACTAAGCCAGCAACCTAAAGATAGGGGTAATAGCTAAGCCTGAGTGACATAATATTTGAAAGAAGTCTTTATTTCGAGGGGATTCCCAAGCCTTTGCGGATTTCTATCTCTAGTTCTTTCAACTGCCTTGGGTCGACACCTTCATCTTTTTGGTTTCTCCAGACGATATTTCCTTCTTCATCAAGCAGAACCAAAGTAGGAAAACTCGTGACATCAAATTGGGTGCGAACGGGGCAAGGTTCTGGACCAGAACCGCCAAACAAAGAGTTATAATTCATATGGTACCTAGCACGAATGGGCCTTACTTTATTTACTTGCTCTTCAGGGGTCCCTTTTTCGTAAGCAATCCCAACGACTTCAAGGCCGTAAGTTTTATACCTTCTCTGAAGTTCTACAATATGTGGAATTGCTTGAAGACAAGGGCCACAGGAACTAAACCAAAAATCGAGTAAGACCATTCTGCCTGACTTGTTTTTCTTGTAATCCCAAACCTGACCATTCATGTCATAAAGTGCAAAGTTTTCGAGCTTTTGACCGACCAATACACAAGCGGGAACGGGCGATGCAAGCGATGGGAAATTATTCGCTCCATAACCACCCAACTGATTAGCATTGTTTGAAGGATTAATTGAAATTACACCACCAATTTGAGGTAAGGAAGGTGGCACAGGTATAGAAAAGCCGCCTTGTTCATTTGTACGAGGAGGAATAGAAAGGATGGCCCCGGGGAACGAAGCACTGGCAAAACCATCTTTTGCTATACGATCTGCATTAGGCAAAGAAGTAGTACTGGCAGGTGCATTATTATTTTCAGAAGTTGCCTCAGCAGTTTTAGGCTTATCAATAGTAGCTGGGGCAGAAGGGTCGTTTTTGTTTTGCCCATCTTGCGCAGCAGGAAAAGCTCCCACCTCTTCTTTTACAAAAATCGAAACCCTTGGATTTGGAGGGGTGGCAAGAATGGTACCTGTATAGAACTTTTCTCCATCCTTAACCCTTGCAACAAGCTGATAGTTACGACCGGGTTGAAGACCCCTAATGGTGAAGTAACCTTGGGAATCGGCAACAACATCAAACTTGGAATCGGGATTGGTTTTCTGCAAATCAACAACCTGAATAATCACACCACTAGGCCTGCGATTATTACGATCCATAACTTGTCCCGCAAGAATTCCACTTGGATTACCGGTCGGAGCATTTGAAGAAATATTTTTGTTAGAAGCCGCTGAATTATTTGAAAAGTCATTTTTAGGATCGGGCTTTTTTTGAAAGAAACCAAAGGGGGAATTCCCCGAAGATGAATCCTTTAAATCTGATTTATTCCCCGTGGAATTACAACCACTGAGGCAGAAAACCAGCAATAAAGAAGCAATGGTATATCGAAACACAGACGGGCACCTCTTCCCTTACGATGCGCCCTACCTCGAGCGTTTTGCATCCGTGCCAGCGTGTGGGAAACTATCCAACCTATATTGTTTGAAACCTCTAAAGTCTTTTTTTAAAATAAAAAGACTATCCCCAAACCTACTGAATGACTCTTACCCCCTAGTAAGAGTTGGTCAAGGTGATTCTTGAATAGATTTTTACAAAATAGAATTGAAAACAGGAAATGTGTCGTCAAAAGCAGAAAGACAGGAGCATTAAGCAACTCCTGTCTTTCTGCTATATCCCGAATCACTTATCTAGCCTAACTAATGTGGAAGAAAAGTCCTTCTACCTTGGACACTCTGAGGAAAAAGCTGTTTTTGATTTAAATTGGACGCTTTATCAAAAGGGAGTTCACACGATTTGCCCGCAATTTCAAGATTTTTGTTGGCTATAACATCGTTTAGCATTGGAGCAGAAACATAAAGCTCAGCAAGCTCGAGGGTATTTGGTATCACCACCATACGAATGGCATCGAAATTAGGCTGCCAACAGGTTTCAATCCCTGTTTTTATACACTCGAGGTCATTGGGGAAAGCCAAAGGCAACTTTGATCGCAATAAAAAACAAGCGGTTAAGTTGTTCATACGAAATGGAACCTGATCAATCGACGCAAGCAGTTTATCGGTCGTTAGGTCAGCGATACCTACCCCTGTGCCATTACCGTGGCTTTCGGGAGAAAGATCAAGGGCGCACATACGAATGATTTTTGGAGATTCAAAATCGTTCTGCCCTTCAATTAGGAGCCTACCAACCACATTAGGATCGATACCCGAACCACTATAATTCTTGCCAATTTCTCCAACAACAAGCAGGTCGATATCGTGAAAAGGAAGCTTGCCCATTAATTCCCTAGCTTGGTCAAGAAGAACCGGCTCAACTTTCATTAAATTGTTGGAGGCAACAAATTGAAGCTTTGCAGTACGCTCGTGAGCATTTTCGAGTACAGCTAAGCCACCCAAGAACTTGGTTTTTTCGAGAATAACCTTGGCAGTTTCGGGGAGCATATCCCGAAGACCTTTAAAACCCCAGCGATGGTGCTGAGAAGCACCTTCGCGCTTTCCAAGCCCAATAACAATCATTTTGGCGATGCCGCTTTCAAATTTACCTCGAAAATCGGTATGGGGTTTAATGCGAGAAATCGTAACAACCGCATCTGCATTAAAGGCGTTCTTATCCCAATAAACAGGTTCATTCCACGAATTATTTCCTAGAACGACTGAATCCATATCTGACTTTACAGTCACACCCAAGTTTTCTTCAGAGATACCATACTCGGCCAGTAACTCTCGCTGGCCAATAGCATTGGCCCCACCGTGGCTTCCCATTGCAGAAACAATAAAAGGCTTTGCTCCCAATTTTTTAAAATAAGCAAGAGTGGCTTTTACGATTGTAGATAGATTGGCAATGCCCCGACTTCCAACCCCAACAGCGACATTATCTCCCGGTTTAATTTTTTGATGCAAGCCAGAACTCTCCCACTGAGATATTGTTTCAGCCGAGATATCGGTTACCTCAGGTTGAGGAGCAATTTGCTTAATCAAAGTTACTGCTGGGATATGCACGAAACCACCTCCATAAATAAAATAGATATTAATGGTTATATCAAGAAATAAAGATCGGGGGATTACAAAAAATTTATCCCATCATTTAGGCCCCTATTTATCCTATCTTTCGTTCAAGTTTTCCTTTAAAGCCGAAGCCTAATCAGGGTATTGACTTAAATTTACAAAACTTGTATCTGCTTATTTGGTAAAGCTTTGTTTTAATGATTTCTCTGGAGATTACTCTGGTGTTTGGAATTCTTCAAAGAATGGTTTTCTGGGAACTTTTCAAGGTTTTCTTTTTAGCCTTGGTTGGCATCACAGGGATTCTCTTAATGGCCGGCATCGTTGCAGAAGCAACCCAACAGGGGTTGGGCCCTTCTCAAATTCTTGCGGCTATTCCCTTATTAATTCCAAGTACTTTGCCTTACACCATCCCAGCTACCACGCTATTTGCAACCTGTGTAGTGTATGGCAGGTTATCGCACGATAATGAAGTTTTAGCCATTCGTGCAGCTGGTATCAATCTTTGGCAAATCGTTATTCCAGGTTTATTTCTTGGGTGTGTTATGAGTCTCGTAACGATGACTCTTTATTACCAAATTATACCCTTCACACACCATCTTTTGCGCGCAATGGTTTTTAATGATGCAGAAGAATTGCTTTACTCGATGCTTAAAAAAAATGGCATGATCAACCATTCTAACATTCCTTACTCGATGTTTGTCAAAGGCGTTCAAGGAAAAAAACTGATTAACCCAACTTTTAAAAGACGCGACGCAAAGGGAAATATCGATGTCGTTGCCCAAGCCAGAGAAGCTAACCTTACGGTTGACCGCGAACGAAAATTACTGCTCGTTCATATGCGACACGGTATCGCAACATTCGAAGATGGCAGCAAAGGTTATTTCGAAGACCGTATTTGGGAAGTGCCACTTCCTAATATGATGGGCGGAGAAGCAAACCGCAGAGCAAGAGATATGACTTGGCAAGAAATTATGGATAAACGAACCGAGTATCAAGAAGAAATTTTGGCGGTCACTAACGAAATTGAAACGGCATCCGCAACATTAGGCACACCAAACACTCTTCCAGACCTTGCAAAGCATATTGATAACCTTAAAGGCAAACTCAAGCATTCCAACCAACAACAATTATTTCTAAATGTGGAACTTTTAATGCGACCTGCGTTAAGCCTTGGCTGTTTTTGTTTCATTCTTGTTGGTTGCCCAGTTGGAATTTGGCTTAGCAAAAGCGACTTCCTAAGCTCATTTATAACCTGCTTTATTCCAATTATTTTGGTTTATTACCCACTTATGCTTTGTGGTACAGGTATGGCAAAAGAGGGAAGAATTGACCCCGTACCTCTGGTTTGGGCAGCCGATGTACTTATTCTAAGCGTTGGAATTTTCTTATGCTGGAGAACGGTTAGGTCTTAATTATTTAGCTATTTCTCTTGCGTATAGTGGCTCTGATAATCCGAGAACTTCCTTCGGGTCTATCTTGCTCATCTTCAATTTCCCCTACAATTTCTTCAAGTATATCTTCGAATGTAATTAAACCATGAATATGCCCCTCTTCGTCTCTTATCACCCCCATATGCCTATGGCTAGACTTAAAAATTTTTAATGCCGTAGCAATAGTCATATTTGGCTTCATAAAAATCACGGGGTAAAGTGCATCTTCCAGTACCACTACCCCCTTGGCAGTTATCAGGTAAAACAAATCTTTAGTGTTCACAATTCCAACAATGTTATCAACATCTTTATCATAAACAGGCATTCGAGTATGCCCACCAACCCTAACCAAATCCATAACTTCATCAAAAGGCATATTTAATTCGATCATAGCCATTTTTGACTTTGGAATCATACATTGAAAAACCGTCTTAGAGGAAAGTTGAAAAACATTTTGTAGAAAGGTTGCTTGTTCAGCCTCAATGATCCCAGCCTCTTCAGTATCTTCAATTAAAAGCTTAAGCTCTTCTACCGAATGCACGACCGATGGTATTTCTAATGCCGAAAAACCAAGAAGTCTAATCACCAGCAAAGCTGTGCCGTTCATTAATTTAATGATTGGCAAAGTAATTAAATTAAAAAAGATTATGGTAGAAGCAACAGCAAGAGAAGCTTTTTCCGGGGAACGCAAGGCCAAAGTTTTAGGTATTAATTCACCGAAAACAACATGAATAAAGGTAACCCCCAGAAATGCAATAATGGTAGCAATTCCGTGAATTGTAACATCTTTTAAAGAAGGAATAACCCATTGAAACATCGGTTGTAGGATTCTTGCTGCTGCTGGTTCTCCAACAAAACCTAAACCAATACTAGCAACCGTAATACCCAACTGGGTAGCAGCAATGGTCTGGTCGATATTAATGATTATTTTTTGAACTTTAGAAGCACCAAGAACCCCAGCATTTACCATTTCTTCGATTCTTGTCTTACGAATAGCAATTAGGGCAAATTCCGCTGCAACAAAGAACCCATTTATAAAAACAAGTACGGGAACCGCCATAACCGCTAACATTAATGCAACAAAATCAAAATCAGGGGCAACAACGGGTTCCATTTAATTCCCTATATAAATCAATCGAATTTAAATTATTATAGGAGGTTATGAATACAAAACCTTGCTTTCCTTGGAGTCTTTTTTACAATACTAGCTTAAGGATTATTAGTAAATTTTAATGAGGAATCTTATGGCCGGCAAAGGAAGAAGAAAAGTTGGCAGGAAGAAACGAAGAATGCGCGCTAAAATCAGACATAGAAAGTAAGATTTAGCAGTTTTTTTTATCTTAAAACCTATAAAGCTCGGTTATCAACCGAGCTTTTATTACTATTTGACTAGGCTATTTCTCTCTTGCCCAATCTCTGGGCTTCAAATAAACCTCATATAATTCAGCTTCTTTTGTACCCTCAACAGGCTTGTAATCGTACAACCATCTTACTTTCATTGGCAAAGACATCAAAATTGATTCAATTCGTCCACCCGTTTTCAGGCCAAATATTGTACCCCGGTCGTAAAGCAAATTAAATTCCACATACCTACCCCGCCTATATTCCTGAAAATCCTTATGCTCAGCGGAAAAAGGTGTTGCTTTCCTTTTCTGAATAGCGGGCAAATATGCCGCTAGAAATGAGTTGCCACACTCCTGCACAAAACTCCAAACTTTATCCAAATCATTATCTAAATAATCAAAAAAGATTCCACCTACTCCGCGCGGTTCATTTCTATGAGGCAAATGAAAATAATCATCACACCACTTTTTCAATTTATCATAGTCCGCAATTTCGGAATGTTTATCGCAGGCTTGTTTCCAAGTTTTATGAAACCCAATCACATCTTCACGAAAAGGATAATAAGGGGTCAGGTCGGCTCCTCCACCAAACCAAGCTCTTTTACCACGCGTTAGATACCGAAAATTTGCGTGAACCGTGGGCACGAATGGATTTTTAGGATGAATCACTAAAGAAATACCACAAGCGGTAAAGTTCCGACCATCCCCGGGGATTTGCTTTGCAAATTCTTCTGAAAATTCACCCGTTACATCCGAAAAGTTTACTCCCGCTTTTTCTAAAACCTGACTATCTAACAGCACACGCGTACGGCCACCACCACCCTCTGGCCTCGCCCATTGATCTTCAAGAAAAGTACCCCCATCTTCTTTTTCCAAAGCCGCAACGATAGTATCTTGAAGAGAAAGGAAATAGTTACAAACATCATCCCTAGTAAAAGACATATTAAGCCTCTAAACCTTCAAAAAAACAAAGTCAAAACAAAATGACAATAACACCGAATATAAAAATACTGTGTTTATGTAACAGTTAATCTAAATTTATTATAACTTATTTTTGGTTGCCGAATTGAACATTAACTTCTTCCCCGATAAGAAAAAAAACTTCGCGTATTTCTTCTTTTGGAATATCCATTTCTTTCCAAGAAGCTTTAAAAGTATAAGAATAAACTCTGCCTGGCTTTAAGGTTGGGCTGTGGACCACTCTTTTATTTCCGGTACGATCTGATTTTTTTCCATCAATCCAAAAATCAGCTTGTTCGGGAAGTACAACGATAAAAGTGGCCCCGTCAGATTTTATGGGGACCTTAGAAATCTGTATGATTTCAGTAGGGTTAGAAGTTTTAACCGTTTGTCGGGAAAAGCGCCTTTGTGATTTTGAAAAAGTCCAATCGCGATCTGGATCTTTGGGAATTTTTCCAGGGAACGGCCCAGGGTACCCTCCTAAACCTTGCCCAACCCAACCGTAGGCATAGTTGGCAGTGTAATCGCCACCGCCATAATATCCTGGTCCCGCAATAGCTTGGGGTAAAACCAACGCCAAAGTTAATGCTAAGCTAATAAAACCAGCAAAAAGAACCAAAATTCTTTGCTTCATATTCATTCTTTTCTAGAAAACTTTGCTTCTAACACCTCATATTGCACTTAAATATATTTCATACTCAAGTTCATTGTGAAAAATTCCAACCTTTTTTCTTCCCTTTTCACATAGCGCAGTTGGGATTAAACCGAATAAACTCTAAGTGTGTCTCTTAGTGATTTAGATTTTAAAATCAGGCACCCTAAGTAAAGGTTTTTATATGTCTCAGGATCTTTCCCTTTTCAACAAACCAGTGTCTTCGTTATTTAGCGCCGACCTTAAAAAAAAACCTGCTTCCTTCCAAATTTCAAGCCAGCAACTTGACTTCTTCAAAACGCATGGATTCCTCCCAGGCATTAAAGTTCTTGACGACCTTCAAGTGGACAAACTTCGTGAGGAACTTTCCGATTTAACTACACCTAATTCCCCAGGAAATGAACTCTTTCACGAATACCATTCCAACGAATCTACCGATCCTAATAAAATCCTTTTTCACGCTTTAGGTGCTTGGCGGATTAAACCTTCTTTTCACGATATACTCTGGGCACCCGGCTTTCTCATTCCCGCTTCACAAATTCTTGGAGGTGCTGTCCGCTTCTGGCACGATCAACTTTTTTGCAAACCTGCAAAACATGGCGGCGTTGTTGCTTGGCACCAAGATTATTCCTACTGGACTCGAACTCATCCTATGCAGCATCTCACTTGCTGGATTGCACTTGATGATGCAACTGAAGAAAATGGCTGCCTTCATTACATTCCTCAAAGCCACCAGTGGGATCTTCTTCCCATTACAGGACTGGCAGGCGATATGGATTCCGTCAAATCGGTTTTAAATCCCGACCAGTTTAAAAAATTTATACCTTTTCCGGTTCCATTAAAAAAAGGTGAAGCCACTTTTCATCACCCCCTCACCATTCACGGTTCCTTCGAAAATCGCTCGCCCAACCCTCGAAGAGCCGCGGTCATTAATGTATTCCTTGATGGCACCTATTCGGTTAGTAACGATCCATTACTTAAAGGAATAGGGGTTGTACCTATAAACTGTAAATTAGAAGGTCAATTTTTCCCATTACTTCACGATGGGAAATCCATTCAAGCTTAGAATGAAACTATGCCTCTATCTGACACGCAAAAAAAATGGCTTCTTCGATCTCTCAGAATTTTCATCCTTGCGATTTTGATTCTTACTGCCCTTTTTATTTTTACTCGAAGTGACTTTCGTGAGTTTACCATCCTTGGCGCACAACGGATCAAAGACCTTGGCTGGAAAGGAATGTTCCTTTATGGAAGCCTTTATTTCCTCCTTGGCATTTTTTCGCTCCCTGCTTCTTTAATCACTATCTCAGCGGGATTCCTGTTTGGTTTTCTTCCGGGAATCATTATTGCAAATCTAGGCAGCACCCTTGGTGCTGCTGGTATGTTTCTTTTTGGTAGATTTTTATTCCGCGATTATGTCGAAAAACAAGTCGCAAAGTCTGGGTTTCTTAAAAACTTTGATCGACTGGTGGAAAAGCGGGGCTTCAAAATTGTTATTCTTGCAAGACTTGCAATTTTTATGCCTTATGGTTTGCTCAATTATGCTTTCAGTGCTACCAAAATTCGACTTGGTACTTTTGTTCTTAGCTCTATGTTAGGGATGTTACCTGGCTCTATTCTTTATGTCTTAATAGGCAACTCCATCGAAAATTTTTCTGACCTTTTAGCTATCAGTTTTAAACCATCGGACTATGCCCATTCGGGGGATCAAACTTTTAGGCTTTGGTATTTCGCTATTATGGGGGTCGGAGTTTTGGCTTTATTTATTCTTATTTATTACATAGGAAAAATTTCAACCTTGGCACTTCGAGAAATTAGCAAAGAAGAAAACTCCTAATTTGTTCCTTCCTTAACTTACTATTGAAAAGCTCTACTCTTTTGTTCATATAATTATTTTAGAGTTAAAATTTTACCGAAATATTTATTCTTATGCCAAATCTCTCGAAAAGAAATCGTTTACCTGAGTGGATGGACCAACCCGATATAGATCCTGCTTTACACCACCATGCCCTCAAAGGTTTAGCAAGATTAAATTATTTTAGTAACGGTGCAGGTGTTCTATGGAAACCCATTTTTAATCTCGCAAACAAAAGAAATTTAACCAATTTATCGATGCTTGATGTTGCTACAGGAAGTGGAGATATTCCAATCGCACTTTCTGAAAAAGCATTTCGTTCAAATATAAACATTGATTTTAGTGTGGTTGATAAATCCCCCTTTGCCATTAAACTTGTCCAAAGTAAATGTAAAACCTCTAATATAAAAATGGAATGCCTTGAGATGGATGTTCTTGATGGCCCCGCATTCCCTGAACACGATATCATTATTTGTTCACTTTTTTTACATCACCTCGATAACGGCGAAGCTATAAAGTTAATGCAAAGGATGGCCCAATCCGCAAGGATTGCGATCTTTATAAACGACCTCGAAAGAAGCTGGCTAAACTGGAATATGGTCTGGGTTTCTTCCCATTTGCTTACTCGTTCGCCTGTTGTTCATATGGATGGCCCAAGGTCGGTTGCGGGTGCATTTACAGCGAAAGAAGCTTTAAAACTTGCATCAGATGCTGGGCTTAAAGAAGCAGAAGTACAATCGTGTTTCCCTTGCAGATTCCTTCTTTCTTGGGTCAAATTATGATTAAATCTAACCTCACCCTTCAAGAATCTGCCAATCAGATTTGGGATGTTATAGTCGTAGGAGCCGGCCCCGCTGGAGGGCTTGCTTCGATTTTACTTTCTCGAAAAAATCTCAAGGTTCTTTTGGTTGACCGACAAACATTTCCCCGTGCCAAGGTTTGTGGTTGCTGTTTAAATGGAAATGCCATTGCTACTTTAAAAGATTTAAATTTATTACATATTTTAACCAATAATAATGCTATTCCTCTGGAACAAATCTGTTTAGGAAGTGGCAAAATCAACCATTCTTTTTCCCTGCTTAAACAATTGGTTATTTCTAGAGAATGCCTAGATGCAAGCCTCATTGAAGAAAGCCAAAATATGGGGGCAAGTTTTTTAGATAACACTAATGCCGAACTAGGCGAACTTCACGAAAATTTCCGAGAGGTAATTTTAAAAAAAGATAATATTTCCATCGTTGCGAAAACAAAAATTGTTGTCGCTGCTGATGGCTTGGGTAGCAGACTGGTTGTCCGTAAGAATATTTCTAGCCACCTTACTTCCAGTAATACAAGAATAGGTGCTGGAACTACCATCGATTCACCACCCGAATTTTACACCACAGGCAAATTATTTATGGGATGCAGTAAAGGTGGCTATTTGGGAATCGTTAAGCTAGAAGATGGACGACTTGATCTTGCAGCAGCTTTTGACCCAGCCTCTATTAAAAAGCATGGATCTGTTAGTAAATTCGCTAAATTTCTACTTTTAGAAATGGGTTGGCCCGTTCCTATAAATCTTGAATTTGCACCTTGGCGTGGGACACCCTCTCTTACGGGCAATACACAAAAAATTGCAACAGACCGACTTTTTGTTATTGGCGATTCCGCTGGATATATCGAACCGTTTACGGGCGAAGGAATGGCTTGGGCTTTTTCTGGAGCTAAATTTGTTGCCCCTCTTGTTGCCAAGGCAGTAGAATCCTGGCAACCCGAACTTATTAACGCATGGCAAAATAATCACGCTGAACATATTAAAAATCGACAGTTTATCTGTAAAGCTGCTGCAATTCTCTTACGCTGGCCCTTACTCGTTAAATTAGTAATCATCATCCTAAAAATTTTCCCTTCTCTTTCCTTACCTTTCATTAGAATGCTTGATAAGCCAAGCAAGGCCACACTAAGTAGCTAAGGATTTTTTATGACTCTAGGATTTCTGGGATGGGGAACTGCTGTTCCTGATTGTATTCTTTTGCAGGAAGAAGCCCTCAACCTTGCTTGTTTGCTTTGCGCCCAAACCGAAGAGCAATTAACTTGGCTACCCAACCTTTACAACCACACCGGAATTAAGACTCGAAGAATTGTTCTTGATAGAAATATCATCGAAGATATATTCCAGAAAAAAAACACCTCCCAATCACCCTTCCTTCCAACTGGAAACCTCAACGACCGTGGGCCAACCACGGCCCAGCGGATGGAACATTACCAACGATTAGGAACGCCACTTGCAATCGAAGCTTCAAAACGAGCAATCGATGATGCAAAGGTAGAAGGTGAAGAATGTACACACCTTATCACGGTCACTTGTACAGGCTTTTTTGCCCCCGGTTTCGATTACCACTTAATCAAAAATCTGAACCTTAATCTTGGCATTTCTCGAACGCAAATCGGTTTTATGGGGTGCCACGGGTCTCTTAATGGCTTGCGCGTTGCGCACGCTTTTGTCAAAAGCCAACCAAGTGCAAAAGTTATTCTTTCATCTTTAGAGCTTTGTAGTTTGCATTATCATTACGGCTGGGATCCTCAAAAAATCGTCGCTAACTCTTTATTTGCAGATGGTGCCGCTTCTGTGGTTCTAGGTGCCCCCGACCCTTATTGCAAAAAAACTTGGAATCTTGCCTCTTCTGGATCTTTTATTCTACCCGATTCTTCAAACGCAATGACTTGGGAAATTGGTGACTTTGGCTTTGATATGACCCTTGCAAAACAAGTTCCTGGCCTGATACAGAAATATTTAAAACCTTGGTTAGAATCGTGGTTAAATCAAAGTGGTTTGAAATGCAAAGAAATAAATTCTTGGGCTCTTCACCCAGGTGGCCCAAGAATTTTAAGCGCTATCGAAGAAGCTCTCGAACTTCCCCCAGAAGCCTCGGCTTTCTCAAGAAAAATTCTTGCAGCTTATGGAAATATGTCAAGCGCAACCCTACTATTCATTTTGAAAAAAATGGCAGAGTCTAACGCAAAAAGGCCTTGCGTAGCACTTGGGTTTGGGCCTGGGCTTGCAGTTGAAGCTGCTCTTTTCCTGTAAACCTTTTTTTACTTCTACCAACAATTTCTATAAACCTTTTTCAACTTTATTCAACAGGATCTTTCGCTTCTGCTAGTTCCTTTAAAACGATTTCCTGCACCGTTTCCATCTTGGCCATACCTTTGGTTTCTTTCATCACCATACCCTTGATTGCATCAGCAGCTTTTACTTTACCTTTTTTGAAATCGATAACAGCTTTTGGGTTTGATGCAATTGCCCTACGAATGATGTCGGTAATCTGCACCACATCTCCAACCACTTTAAACCCAAGGGCATCAATAGCAACCTTGGGGTCTTCCCCCGTTACAAGCATTCGAGCATAAACTTCCCTTGCCCTTTGCATATTTAGGCCAATAAGCTGCACCTCTTTAATAAGACTAGCAAGCTTATCCGTTGAAAGAACAAAGTCTTGGATTTCTATTTTCTGATCATTTAAGGTATTAAAAACTTGGTTGGTGATCCAATTGCAAGCAGCTTTGGCATCGCCACACTTTTTCGCGGTTTCTTCAAAAAATGATACAAACTTTTTCCCTTGTCGAACTAAAACCGAAGCATCGTATTCGCTTAAACCATAACTGCTGGCAAGGCGAATTCTACACGCCGCGGGTAATTCGCTCATACCAGCAAGAACTTCAGCAACAACTTGCCTGCTTACTTTCACGAAAACCAAATCAGGTTCGGGAAAATAACGATAGTCTGATGCTTCTTCTTTTCTGCGTTGAATAACAGTAACTCCCTTAGGGTCATCCCACCCTGCAGTTGTCTTTGGTATTTCGCCAAAGCGTTTACCATCTTTCTGAAACTGTTCATACTGGCGCTGCGCTTCGTATTTAATTGCTCTTTCAACTGCCCTAAAACTATTTAAATTTTTAACTTCAACAATTGGGGTTGCTGCTATTGTGCCATCGGGCAGCACTATATGAACATTTACATTCGCATCGCATCTTAAACTTCCTTCTTGCATCTCACAGTCAGAAATTTCAAGTTCCTTTAATAGCAACCTAAGTTCTTCAAGATAAGACCGAGCCTCTTCGCCTGTCGATAGGTCGGGCTGGCTTACAATTTCAACCAAAGGGGTACCCGTACGGTTAAGGTCAACCTTAGAATCAGCACCTTTTCCAGTATCATCGTGCATAGACTTACCAGCATCTTCTTCAAGGTGGGCACGAATAATGCCAACTCTTTTTACCCCTTGAGGCGTATCTATTTCCAGATAACCATTGCTAGAAAAAGGAAGATCATACTGACTAATCTGATAATTTTTGGGTAGGTCTGGGTAATAATAATTCTTTCGATCCCATTTTGTAAATTCTGCAATGCTACAGTTAAGGGCTAGTGCAGCTTTCAATGCTAAGTCGAATGCCCTCTTATTCATTACAGGTAAAACCCCTGGCATCCCAATACAAACAGGGCAGGTTGATGAATTTGGGGGTAGACCGAACTTTGTGCTGCAACCACAAAATAATTTGGTTTTAGTTAAAAGTTGAACATGGACTTCTAACCCAACAACGGTTTTAAATAAAACTTCAACTGCATTTACCATAGAAATCTCTTTAAATAATAATGATAAAACGATCTTATCTTATTTTATTTGATTTTTGAAAAGTTTCTAAAAGAATACGGCATAGAAATGAAAACAACCCAGGATTTAAGCCTGGGTTGCTAAAAACAATCAACTTTTACTTTGTGGTTTTTTTCGGATCAGTGGTTTCACCGGTTCGAATTTCCTTAAGTCTAGTTTTCTGTTCTTCGGTTAACACCGCTTCCACTTCTGACTTCTCTTTGGTTTTCAGCTCTTTAAGCTGTTTTTCAAAGTCGGCACCTTTGGTGCGGTAGTCCGTTTGGATCTTGTAAATCTTCTGAACTTGATCATCACGGAGGCCAAGCTTCTTAAACTGGGCGGGAAGTTGACCCTTGGCTTTTTCATCGGCTGCGCCTAAAAGGCAAACCATTGACAAAAACAAACACAAGGATAGCATCTTCATCGAATAAAAACGCATGTGGGCGTCCTCCAAAAAATTCCTCCAACTCTTGGAATATAGGCATAAAACTTTTCTATGCCAGACTTATACGATAGCATTATGAATAATCACTGCAACTAATTTTATTTAAATTTTTGATATTTTTATCTTTATACTATTTGTATCATTTTTTTTAAATCCTAAACTTTATATCCAACCATTTTTCTTTTCACATCCTTATTATGAAAGGCAACTACAAAGTTGTCGAATGGCTTAATAAAACCATTTCCATTGGAATTACATCAATCGTCTGAACCTATGTATAATCCAAAAATGTCCCGAAATCAGGGCTTTAGTTTGCTTGCTGCAAAGTATTATGAAAAATCGATAGGTAAATGAGACATGCCGTAAAACTTATCAATCGTATCTTTTTTCTTAAAGAAGTCACAGAAATCGCTTGTTAATATGTCATTCGAAATGAAAACCAATGTTTCCTAGCAATTCAAATTTAACCTTAGTTGCGAAAATAAATGGGTCTAAGTTTACAAACACTGCTTGCTTCTGTTTAATGTCGAAGTCCAGAAAAAGAGTCAGTCCTTTAAATTCAAGCAAGAGGTTGCGCAGCAGAAATTTGAAGGCATTTCATTTTTATACTGTTTTAAAATATTGAATGAACGCCTATTATTAAGATTCAGTGTCATCAAATTTTCTTATTTATACCTTTATTTCCAAAATGTTCTCTTTTCTTCCCTTTCCCATTGAAATAGTACTTTTTCAGTTCTATTATAATAATGTATCTTTCTTCTTTATTTCTTAGCAGGCTTTTATGTCTTTCTTCAGCCGAAAAATGGATTACGCACTCCTTGTGCTTTCCCACCTGCATAATCAAAAAGATGGGGCTTCTGCTAGGGAAATTTCTTCCAAGTTTGGTATCAGCAGACCTTTCCTTGCTAACATAATGAAAACTCTATGTCACCACGGTTACCTAAGTAGTAGCCGTGGCGTACATGGTGGATATGTTCTTATTCGTAAACCTAACGAAATTTCGCTTTCTGATATTATGAATTCGCTTGATGAAACTTTTCATCTTACTGACTGTAGTAAAGATGCCGAAAAACAGACTTGTTCTGCTCGAACTTTCTGCCCCATTCGAACTGGAATGAGCAGCGTGCATAATCGTATCCGTTTTATTCTCAGTGATGTTACTTTAGCTGATATTCTTGATCCCGTTCGCCCTGATAATTCGACTCAATTTGGTCTCGATCTTGTTGCTCTTGGAACTGTTAAATAATTTTATAATTTGGAGAACTTTTATATATGTTTAAGCTACCGGTTTATATGGATAATAATTCGACTACTCGAACCGATCCTCGCGTTCTTGAAGCAATGATGCCTTATTTCACCGAAAAATTCGGAAACTCCGCAAGCCGTAATCATGCTTATGGTTGGGAATCCGAGGAAGGAGTTGATCTTGCGCGCGAACAAGTTGGTAGCCTCATTAATTCATCCTCTAAAGAAATCATCTTTACTAGTGGTGCCACCGAAAGCAACAATCTTGCAATCAAGGGTGTTGCTTCAATGTACAAGAAAAAAGGCAACCATATTATTTCCGCAGTAACCGAGCACAAGGCAGTTATTGACACTTGCATGCGCCTTGAACGCGATGGATGCAAAGTTACCTTTCTTCCCGTAGATAAATTCGGCCTCGTTTCCCCACAACAAGTTGCGGATGCAATCACCGACAAAACCATTCTTGTAAGCATAATGGCTGCAAATAATGAGATCGGCACGATTCATCCTATGAAGGAAATTGGCGCCATCTGCAAAGCTAAAGGCGTTCTTTTTCATACCGATGCTACACAAACTGTGGGTAAAATCCCCATGGATGTTGAAGAAATGGGTATTGATCTTCTTAGTATGACCGCCCATAAAATGTATGGCCCTAAAGGCATTGGCGCCCTTTATGTTCGAAGGAAAGACCCGCGTGTTCGACTCGATGCTATGGTTGATGGCGGTGGCCATGAACGTGGTATGCGCAGCGGAACCCTAAATGTTACGGGTATTGTAGGCATGGGTATGGCTGCTGAAATTTGCCGTAAGGAAATGCACACCGAATCTGAACGACTTCTTAAACTTCGAAACAGGCTTCATAAGGGTATCACCGATAAACTTGAAGATGCCTACCTTAACGGACATCCTGTTCACCGACTTCCAGGCAACCTTAACATCAGCTTTGCTTTTGTTGAAGGCGAAGGGCTTATGATGGGGATTAAAGATGTTGCGGTTAGCTCGGGTTCTGCTTGCACTTCCGCAAGCCTTGAACCTAGCTATGTGCTTAAGGCCCTTGGCCTAGGCGATGAGCTTGCCCATAGCAGTATTCGCTTTGGTTTAGGCCGCTTTAATACCGAAGAAGAAGTTGATTTCGTAATGAATGATGTCGTTCGGGCGGTTAATCACCTTCGCGATATGAGCCCTCTTTACGAAATGCACCGCCAAGGCATCGACCTCAAAACCGTGCAATGGGCTGCACATTAGTTTCTTAAGTTTGCTTTACTATAATTTTATTCTCAGGAGGATTTCATAATGGCATATAGCAATAAAGTTCTTGATCACTTTAATAATCCACGCAATGTTGGTAGTTTCGACCGAGACGACCCTTCGGTTGGTACTGGCATTGTTGGCGCTCCAGAGTGTGGCGATGTTATGAAACTGCAAATTAAGGTTAATCCACTTACTGGATTAATCGAAGATGCCAAGTTTAAAACTTTCGGGTGTGGCAGCGCTATTGCTTCCAGCAGCCTCGCTACCGAGTGGGTCAAAGGAAAATCCATTGACGAAGCTCTTGGAATCCGCAATACTGAAATAGTGGAAGAGTTGGCTCTTCCACCCGTGAAGGTTCATTGCTCTGTACTTGCAGAAGATGCAATCAAGGCTGCAATTAAAAATCTTCAAGATAAACAAGCCACCGTTTCTCAGACTGTTAACTCGTAGTTCACTGGTTTTTCTTTTTTATATCACAGGAGTTTTTCATATGCCGATTACTTTGTCCCCTAAAGCTTCTAGCGAAGTTAAACGCATCGTTACCGACCAACGCCAAACTGGCGATTTTCCCGAAAAAGTTTATCTCCGACTTCGAGTCGTTGGTGGTGGCTGCTCGGGCTTCCAACACAAACTCGACCTCGACGAAAATATGAATGAAAAACTTGACGAAGTTTTTGATATTGATGGCGTTCCTATTGTCGTTGATAAGCGCAGCTTGATGTACCTTTCTGACGCCAATGTTGATTTTCACGATGACCTCAACAAACGAGGGTTCAGTATTTCAAACCCAACCGCCAAGACCACCTGTGGTTGTGGCAGTTCATTCTCGATGTAATTTAAGTTTTACAGTAAAGGGGAAGCCTTCTGGAAAGCAGGGGCTTCCTTTTTTATAATTATGGATTACTTTGAATTATTCTCTTTAGAAAAGTCATTTCGGCTGAACCTAGCCGAGCTTGAGGCCAAGTATTTAGAAACCAGCAAGAACTCCCACCCAGATTTCAACACTTCTTCCCCATTTGACCTAGAAATGCTCAAAAACAGTGCATTGGTCAATCTCGCTTATAACACGCTAAAACACCCTTTCTTGCGGGCTGAATACCTTCTTCTCTTAGAGGGGGGCAAAACTTCTGAACAAAACAGAATAGTTCCTCCAGAAATTCTTGATGAAGTAATGGAAATTCGCTTTGATTTAGAATCTCAGCAAAATAATCACTTTATTCCTCCAAATCTTAAAAATAATTTAACTTCTAGGCTAATTTATTTCGAAGATAGATTGTTAATTCTTTTTGAACAACTAAAATGTTCAATTCAGGTGGATAGAGAGAACTTACTAAACGAAATTAGGCTTTGCCTTAATTCAAGTAAGTACTTTCAAAACATACTGGCAGAGATTGACAATTAGGGCGCTTAGCTCAGTTGGTAGAGCGGCATGCTTACACCGTGCGGGTCGGGGGTTCGAGTCCCTCAGCGCCCATTCAGTTGGTTTGCAAATAGTTGCAGGGATTGGCTTTAAGTCGCTAGTAGCAATAACTTTAGTCAAATCTTGCTGCTCCCGGCAACTCTCGACAACTACCTGCAGAACCGCATTTTGCACTTTTATTGCACTGCTTTTTGCACCGCTTTTTTCTGATGCATTATCAAACCATTTATTAGCATTCGCATAATCGGTATCGTCTATCTGAAGGTAATGATCTTTTGCAATGTTTGCACTATTCTCAAAGTAAGCTGAAGACAAATGGGTTGGCAACCCAACCCTAGAAAGCTCAGTCTGCCGACTGCTCCTCATATTTGCAAACAACTTCGGCCAAACTTTAAGGCCGGTTCTTTGGTGTCTGTTAGGTAAAACCTCTTCTTTAGAGGCATATCAATTCAATACCTCGAGGGAGAACAAGCAATGCTGATTAAAAGGAAACTCCAAAACAGAACAACCCTAGCGGAAGGTTACGCTGACTAAGTTATCCACTACACCTGCTCATCAGTTCCTCACACTTTTGCCAATCAAGTAATTGAAAACCTGATTGGATTGGCTATTTGGGCACCTGTACTTCATCGAACGGGCACCAAATTCCAGCAAAGGTGACGGAGAGTCCAATATAAAAAACGCGATGACATTCATCAGGCGTTTCCCACCATCGGGTGCATCATGTTTTGCTGGAGTCGCCTGAAAAGTTTTGTTAGAACTCCTAAGTCTGTAAGGTTTAGACAAACCCGATTTAGACAAACCCGATTTAGACAAACGGCGTAAGTCCTAAAATAATCGAAAAACAAAAAGTAACCAATATTTTATTAAACTATGGCATTCAAATGACTTAAATAGCAACACCTCGTTCCTGTTTCTATGGTATCCCTTGAAACAGTACAAATTTAGTACTATTATATTTATAACAGTACTAAATTTGTACTGTTTTATTAGTTAGTCGAATCGTGTTGAGGAGTCGGTATCATGGTTCAGCAGGTCACCACAAAGCCAACTGCCGGGCAACGCGAAATAGCTCAAGGCATTTACTTCGTCATTCACCCGGTTTTTAATAAATCCACCGCCAATAAAATATTTGGTTTGGGCGCTGTTGTGCCTTCCTTCTCGGGCGGGCATATGCCTGACGACATCACCCGTGAATGCTCCAGCCGCATGCATTACGCCGCTTGGCGCATGAGTCGTTGTAAATACGATGAAACCCGCAATGGCTGGAAAAACCAGTACCTGCGGATGCGCGATATGATTGTTTTGGGAAATCGGAAATTAATTTTCAGGGCCATCAGGCGCTGGAAGCCCCCGGCCAATCAGGTCGAAGATATGACCAGTGATTGCCACATTGTGCTTATTCAGGCAGTGTCTACCTACAACCCCTGGTTAGGCATCCGTTTCAGCACTTATGCCTTCACCTGCCTAATTCGGGCATTATCTCGAATGTCTCGCAAGTTGCAGGCTGACAAATTATCTCGTAGCGTGCCCCTTGAAATGCTTGCAGGTACTGATCTGGATCCCTCCAGCTCGGACTTGATCTCATCCTTAAGCCTTCCCCTAGATGAGCTTTTCGGCGATTCATCCATTTTGCTTTCCCCCAGGGAAAAGCTGGTCCTCATCCATCGTTTCGGCCTCACGGACAAACAGCCCGCTGCTAGTACCCTGGAGCAGGTCGGCAAGCAACTGGGTCTGTCCAAAGAGCGTGTTCGCCAGGTTCAACTACAAGCCCTTCCCAAGCTACGGGCTATTTTGCGCCGCTCGTTTGACTTGGGATAATTTCTGATCACCGGCTTGGTTCAGCCCCTGTAATTCAGTTAAACATGCCACATGGCTTTTTTTGTACGCGCCTCCCAGACAAGGCTACTATGGACATTCGGCCTTCCTGTCATGGTGCAGTTTAAGCAGTAATTACGGAGTCCTCGCAAGACGGAACCCAACATTGTGGTCCCGGTCATCAGGCGTGATGAAACTGCGGACGGCCGAGCGAGTACCCCAA
>JBDNHI010000038.1:0-10136 GCA_041694635.1 Gemmataceae bacterium
AGTAACCAAAATGGTAGCAGTAACCAAAATGGTAGCAGTAACCAAAATGGTAGCAGTAACCAAAATGGTAGGAGTAACCAAAATGGTAGGAGTAACCAAAATGGTAGGAGTACCCAAAATGGTAGGAGTAACCAAAATGGTAGGAGTAACCAAAATGGTAGGAGTAACCAAAATGGTAGGAGTAACCAAAATGGTGGCAGTAACCAAAATGGTGGCAGCGAACAAAAAAGTGGTGATGAACAAAGGGGTAGCGATGGCCGGTGAACTTGGGCCGCTCGGACGCAAGTGTTTGGGGTCGCTGCATGTCTTATCCTCTGGCCTGTGGCTTGGGGACTATACCTAACATTGCATCTGACTGGGTCCGCCATCAAGCATTCTCAGGGTACTTGCTCAAGCAGTTGGCCCGGCAAGTGAATGTAGGCGTTATGCATACCTTTGACACGGAATACGAGGTGTGTTATAATAATTTTATTAGTTTTGAATGGAGATAAGCTATGAACACACAACTCTTGCAGCAGGCAATTGTGCTCGACATTGACGAACAGATCGAGCTTGTTGAAGCTATCTGGGACAGCATCGTTAGTCGTGGTGCTGCACCCGCGTTGACAGAAACACAAAAAATGGAACTTGATCGCCGTCTCGTAGATCATCTGGCAAACCCAAACGATGTGATTCCTTGGAGTGAAGTCAAAGCATTGGCTCTTGCCAAAATCAGGCAATGAACCTGCCAGTCACTTTTTATCGTGCCGCCAGTGCCGAGTTTAATGAAGCAAGCCTATGGTATGAAAGTAAGCGATGCGGCCTCGGTCTTGAATTTATTGCTGAGATTGACCGTTGCTTATCGCTGGCATCTGAACATCCTCTCCAGTTTGCAGTTGTTCACGAGGACATTCGGCGTATCATCGCCAAACATTTCCCATACTGCGTTTATTTTCGTGCGGAACAACATCGCATAGTTGTCTTGGCGGTATTTCATGGACGCAGAAATCCCGCAATTTGGGTAGCGAGAGCCTAACCCTTCATTCGAGAGGGAGTAGGCAACTGTGGGCAGGCTCCATCTCACGCAGATGCCGTTTAATGTGGAACAGAATGAACTGGGAAATCCAATCGATGTACAATCTACGCCCGATTCCAATAGTGCAACAAGTGCATTTTCGCCCGCACCTAATTCAATCCGCTTTTAAGCACCTTTACTTTGCCTAATGAAGATTTTTACCCCTAAAGGTTAAAACTATGAACATCCTTGATCAGCCCGACAATTTCGGCAAGTCAGATATTCCCAACAAAAAAATATTCGATTTGCCAGATGCGGACATCACATTATTTGAAAACTTCTTTACTAAACAAGAAAGTGATATTCTATTCAACGACTTGTCTGAAAAAATACTGTGGCAACAAGATCACATAAAAATTTATGGAAAGCAGATTGACCTTCCTCGATTAACCGCTTGGTACGGTGATACCAACAAAAGTTATTCTTATTCTGGTATAGCTATGAATCCACATCCTTGGACTGACGATTTGCTTTTAATAAAAAACCGACTTGAAAAAGAGGTAGCAGTAAGTTTTTCTAGTGTTTTACTTAACCAATATCGGCATGGTCAAGATAGTGTAGGTTGGCATAGCGATGCTGAAAAAGAGCTTGGACAAAATCCAGTTATTGGTTCTGTGAGTTTTGGCGAAACAAGGTCATTTCAATTAAAACATTTGATTCGAAAAGATCTGACGAAAGTTGAGATACCATTGACACACGGCTCTTTTTTATTGATGAAAGGATCAACACAACATTTTTGGAAGCATCAGATCCCGAAAACTTCGCGCAATATCAAACCACGAATAAACTTAACTTTCCGTGTCATTGTATGATTTATAAAAATTTATTATAATAGTATCTAACTATTAAAATTAAAAACAATGTTTTCCTTGCAGTGCATTACAACTTGTAATTTTTTCAACCGTTCAGTGAAAACCCATCTTTCAAGGAATGCTAGGCTTGCATCAATCTGGTTTCTTGCTGTTTGATTTCATCGTTTCAGATATTTTTTTAACTAAGTCATTTGCTTGATTAAACTTTTTCTCTGCTTCTCTTGCTTTCCCCTCGTCTTTATTTTTAATGGCTTGTTGTAAAAGTTCTTGTGCTTCTTTTTGGGTGGTTAAATACAAAACAAAATCGGCGTACCAAGCTGACCACTTCTTAGGCACTCGTTTTATGTCACTAAATATCAAAGCGTAACTTGACCACGCTGGGTAAATCTCGGTTTCGAGAACTTCAAGAAATTCCTTCTCGCTGATTTGGTTTCTCTTTACTTGTTCATAAGTTTCAGAAAACTTTCGTAATAAAGGTTCTTCCTCTTTCGAAAACCTTTCAAATGTTTTTATCGCAAGGAATTTATCCTTGCAATCGTGCTTTAGAAACAACCAACTGCTGTATAACAATACTGCCCCTACTACGACCAAGCTTAAGTTCTTGAGTAAAGGCAAACGAAAGTACTTGTTTTTAACCATAAGGCATAATAAGTAGCCTAGTAAGAAGCCAGCAACAGCTCCTCCTGCGTGAGCGGCCTGATCGATTCCCGCAAGGAAAAACATCAGAGCGAAATTCAAAACAATGAATTGCAAGGCCCACTGCCTTAGCTTTATAATTATTTCAACAGACAATCCTATGGGGTTTCCCATTAAGTAGCCAAGTAGGGTGCCAAAGATTCCGAACAACGCACCAGATGCTCCTGCACTGACTCCAAAGTCGTTCCACCAGAGGCTGGCTTCGCTACCAGCAATTGCACAAAGGAAATAAATAATACAGAAGCTAGAGCTGGTCAAAAGCCTCTCTACAAAAGGCCCAATCTGCCAAAGGACAATCATGTTGATTGCAAGGTGAATTAATCCGATGTGAAGAAAAGCGCTAAAGATTAGGCGCCACGATTCTCCGTTTAATGTTAACGGGCCAAGGTTGGCACCCCAGGCGATGAGCTGTTCCGAGGTCGGTTGCAATAATCCGACACCCGAGCAAAGCATCCAAAGGTAGACCAGCAGATTGATTCCCAGCAAGGTATAGGTTACAGGAATTCTGGGCGTTCTTCTTTTAAGAAAATATTGGAAGGAATCAATTTCAGTAGTGTTTTCTAGGTCGGAAAGTTGTTCGGTTAATAGGTCGGGAAGAAGGTTGCATACCTTGCAAAAATCAACTGCGATATTTTGGTTGATACCTAAGATTTCAAAATGAAACCCATAATCATCCATATCTTGGAGCAGCGATAAAGTTTTGGTTGGTGGGAAGACTAAATCTGGGTTGTAGAGGGAAACTTTTAAGTTGCTTAAGGGATCTATTGTAATTTGGGAAATGTTAGTAAGCGGAGTTGCTAAAGCAGAGGGGGAAAAAATTCTCAAGATTCCCTGAGAAACTTCAATCCTTAAACTTTTTTTCCACTTATAGTAACTAGAGAAAACAAGGGTTAAAAGTAACCCTACAAATACCAGAATTTTATGCTCGGATTCGGGTAATGACCAAGCGACCACCAAAAGAAGCAAGGCAGATAAAAGGAGAGAAAGGGCAAAGGGCCAAAGCTTTGGCCCTAAAACCAATCGTTTTTTAACTTGGTAATTTAGCGGTTTTTGGCGCTGTAATTCCATCAACTTTGCCTTAGGAGGAAGATTACTTCAGTTCCGATCTCGATAAGTATCATCAGATACGATATAAGAAAACTTATAAGAAACATTGGTGTGGAAGCAAAGGACCTAAAAGGATGATGCAGATTTTTTTTCGCATACCTATTTATACCAACTTTACTCCGGATGGTATTCCAGTTTATGGTTTTGGTTTGATGCTGTTTATTGCTTTTATTGTTTGCACTTGGCTAGCAGGCAAGCGGGCCTCACAAAACAGTATACAACCCCAAATCATTCACGATTTATCCGTCTGGATTTTTATCGCAGGACTTTTAGGCGCCAGGTCTCTTTTCCTCTATGAACAAAAATTATCCTTTTACGAATTCCTTATAAACTTCCCTCGCATCTGGGATGGGGGAATTATCCTCTACGGCTCGGTAGCAGGGGGCGTTACGGGGTTTCTTGCTTTCTGGTTTCTTGTCCTTCGTAAGCAGGCTATTGCTCCTTTTTTAGTGCTAGATATTTTAATGCCTTCGGTTGCACTAGGCATTGCCCTAGGAAGGATTGGGTGCTTATTTAATGGTTGTTGCTTTGGCCAAATTGTCGAACCTAGTCAACCAGCATTTGCGATTCATTTTCCACTTCCGGCCCCAGCTCGCTACGACCTAGTGCGTACAGGATTGCAAACGGGGATGGGTTTTACCTTTGCGGAAGTGCAGAATAATTCTGGTGCAGTGGTAGGGAAAGTTGAGCCCAATTCCGAGGCGCAAAAAGCTGGTATCAAATCTGGTGATATCATTACGGAAGCAGAGGGGCTGCCTATTCTTTCACCCTTCGAACTTTCTATGATCCTAAATTCTGATTGGCCTAGAGGTAAAAAATCGATCTCCCTTAAAATCCAGGGAAAGCAAGATCTGGTTTTCGAACCACACGGCTTAGGCTTACACCCCGCACAACTTTATGAAACCACGAGTATGCTTCTTTTGCTTTTTTTATTACTTTCCTTCGAACCTTTTCAAACACGGGTTGGGCAACTTACTTGCTTAATGATGATGGCATACGCAGTGCATCGCTTTTTAAATGAGTTATTACGCAGCGACCCAAGGCCTGTTTCCTTAGAAAGTAATGTCAGTGTTTTTTTATTCTTGGCGGGTCTTTTACTTCTCATCTATTTACACTTTTTTGGCGGTAAGGTTCAATCGACCGAACTTCTTCAGCAAAAAATACAAAGTAACCCCGATCATAATCCCGCTTAAGTCGATTGCTATATCGGTAAGGGAACCGGTGCGATCTTTAACCCACTGTTGTAAAAATTCAGTTGCACCCGAATGAAAGATAAGTAATGCAGAGGATCAAACAAGACCTACGCGAAGGAAGCATAAAAGCACTAAAAGCAAGATAGGAATAGGCAGTAAAATGCAATCCTTTGGCAATGAACCAGCCCCAGTTTTCACTAATTAAATGGTGTTGTAATTGGATGGGTTCGGGCCTAAGGAGGCCAATGGTCCATAAAATTAAGCTAAGGACCCAAATAGACCAGCCTAATTTTTCGCTGCTTATTAGCACTGGTTTTTCGCCCTTTTACTAGGCTGCATTTACTTTTTCCTTGGCTATAGGTGCGATTATAACACCCATTCATTCCCCTTCATCTGTAATTAGCTAGGCCAATTAACAACATAGTATCTAACATAACCTTATACTTGTACCTTTTTCAGGAGTTTTCACTTGGCTTTTCCATCGGTTGCCATCGTTGGCCGTCCTAATGTTGGCAAGTCTTCTTTCTTCAACTGGCTTGCTGGTAGGCGCATTTCGATTGTCGATCCGACAGCCGGCGTGACCCGTGATCGCATCAGTACACTTATTGAATTTAAAGAACATTATTTCGAACTTGTCGATACTGGCGGAATGGGTAACATCGATGTCGATAACCTTACTGCCCACATCGAAAATCAGATTTCTGAGGCAATCAAAAAAGCTGGAGTTGTACTTTTCCTTGTCGATGGTCGAAGTGGTATCGTCCCGGCAGACCTCAAGGTTGCACAAAACATTCGAACTTATGGCAAACCGGTGCTCATCGTTGTTAATAAATGTGACCATGAGGGAATGGATCTACAAGCGACTGATTTTTATCAGCTAGGATTTCCTGAGCTTATTTGTGTTAGTGCCCAGCAAAAACGAAACAAGGCAAAGATTTTTGAATGGCTATTTCGCGAAATGCCCAAGTGGGAACGAAGTTCTGGGCCCGAGCAAGAGCCCCTCAAAATCGCCATCGTTGGTAGAAGAAATACAGGCAAAAGCACTTTTATCAATTCCCTCGCTGAGGAAGAACGCGTCATCGTTAGTGAAGTTGCTGGTACCACCCGTGATAGCGTTGATGTTCGTTTTGAACGCGATAATAAAGCATTCATTGCAATTGACACTGCAGGTGTTAGAAAAAGAAGATCTGTTAAGGGCGATATAGAATTTTATTCGCTCGTTCGAGCAGAGCGATCTATCAGGCGTGCCGATGTTGTATTATTATTTCTAGACCCCGAAGAAAATGTAAGCAAGGTAGATAAGCAACTTGCTGAATATATTTTACAGTTTCATAAGCCTGCGATTTTTGTGGTAAACAAGTGGGATATTATTACGCCCAAAGGTATTGAAACAGGCACGATGGCGAAATACTTGCAAGAAGTATTCACCAGTTTGGATTATGTGCCGATTGCATTTATTACCGCCAAGACTGGGCGCAATGTTTTTCCTGTTTTAAATCTTGCACAAAGCCTTTACAAGCAATCTTGTAAGCGCGTTTCTACTGCTCAGATTACTAAAGTTATTAACGATGCGGTGGAAAAGAATCCTCCCCCACTTCGGCAAAATCGAACCCCGAGAATTTATTTTGCTAGCCAAGTCGATTCTAAACCTCCTACTATTGTCTTATTTACCAATGGGGCTACTCTTTTTGACCCTCCATACCTTCGCTACCTTCTTAAATCTGTCCGTGATAACTTGGCATTTAATGATGTACCTATCCGCTTGCTTCTACGCGGCCGCAAGAGCGGGATGGTTCCCATTGACCCTAAAACAGATCTTAATTATGACCTAAAACCTAAAGCTAAAAATGCTCCGAGGGTTGATGGCTGGAATGATGCCGACAGCACTTCTCTTGAAGATTCTTCTCAATTGGATTCTTGGGATGATGCAGAAGAAATTAATGAAATCGAATTTGTTGAAGCCCCAAATGCGAATCCAGAAGATATTTCAGATGATGATTCAGACGATAATTCTGATGAGTCGCTTCCTTCATCACCAGGAAAAACCAAAACACCAGCTAAATCTCAATTCCCCCAACGAGTTCAAGAAGTACGCGAAGTAAAGTTAGCGGGGCCATATGCTACCGATGAAACAAAGCCTAAGTCTGGTTTCAAAGCCAGCCCCGTGGTTAAATCTAAGGCAAGAAGTAAAACCAAAGCAAGAAGTGCTGCCAAAGTTGCAAATCAAGCTGCAAGCAAGGCTGCCAATAAAAGTAAAGCTCCTGCAAAAATTAAAGCAGGTAGTAAAATTAAAGCAGATAGTAAATCGAACGCAGTTAGTAAAACGAAAGCAGGTAGTAAATCTAAATTGGGGCCCAAGGCTAGGCCTTCCACTAAACCTAAACCGACTTCAAGTGGACCATCAAAAAAGGCTCCTTCTACTAAGAAGAAGCCAGGCGGTAATCAAGGCGATAAAGGCACGGGCAAATTATGGAAAAATGTCTAACCCTATTTTTCTGCCAGCTTTGATATTGCTAACGCCGCTGCCTTCCTCACATCTCCATCTTGATCTTGAAGTAATTCTGTAAGCTTAGGTAGTGCCATTGCTTTTGTGCTACTTCCTATTTCTACCAATGCTCTTACTGCAGTCCAGCGAACAAAGCGATCAGGATCATCCAGCGCTTTTACGATAACTGCTGTTGAAGAAGCGGCTTCTGCCCCTAACAGTTCAAAAGTTTCTAGGGCAGTTCTTCTTACTCGAAAATTCGTATCCAACACCGATTTAGATAATTCCTCTAGTACATTATTCATCGCTATAGGAAAGGCCACGGTATCTTTAAGGTCGTGAGCTGCGGTCTGACTCTTCCAAGCTTTGCGAGATAATGCTAATTCTTCAATTACCATATGGGCAGAAATTCGAGTTTCAAGATTTTCATCTCGAAGAATCATAAGGATACTTGGCCTGACCTGTTCTAATATAGTTGCAAGTTCGAGGGCTGCTTTGCGATCGACTGCAAATGCATTTTGTCCGGGGTCGTTTACATTCAACACCGTTTTCCCTTGGGGATCTGCAATCATTGAGTTCAGCACATAACTTGCAATTCTTATGTGATTCGATGCCCGCTTTCGAACCTCGACTTCTTTATCTTTTAAAGAGCTGTGCACTAGTGGTACGGTTTTCATACAAAGGATTGCTTGATTTCTTCTTCGGGTATTATTGCCTTGATCTTTGGTTTCTTCGGAAGGGCCACAAGCTTCGACCCAATAAGAAATTCCATCAAGTGCGGCGCGACGAATCCGCATTTCGTTTTCTGAAAGTAGGGAGGTAAAAAATCCTATGCCTTGGTTTGTTTCAGGGTTGAGCATTCCATAGGCCCGAATTCGGGCAACCCGATTATCACTATTTCCTTTAAGGGCTTCTTGACAAAGCACCGCAGCAGCAGCTTTAGAAAACGGCCTAGAATACATTCCAAGCCTTTCCTCGCGAGCGATGTTAAGAACCAAGTCTAAGATGGAATCTGCTTCATCTGCGGGTGTTTCCGCCAAGATTTTCCCTAACTTTTCTTGAAACTTTGTTACTAGCTTTGTTTTAATTTCTCGGTCGGAAGTTGCGATAGAACCATCGGGGTGAAATTCACGCCAATCGGCAAGGCAGGCAGCGCGCCAAATTTCTGCTGGTTGTTGCATCTTAGAACTGGCTTCTGCAACTGCTTTGTCGCGGTTCCCTTCTTTATCATTGGGAAGCTGTAAAGCTTTGCTCAGATTTTCGGTGGGGTCTGCAAGGTTAAATTGCGCACTTGCAATGGGAACATAGGCGTTTAAAACCAAGCATACCGATGTACCGCTTAGGGTGGTTGCCAACAGCGACCTAATCATTAATGAATTTAACTTCATTGCAAAAACTCCTCGAGACAAAAGATTGATAATAGAATTTGATACCTAAATAAGGTGAAAAACGAAAGGCCAAGTTTAAGGTGTTATGAAAAGATAGGGTGTTTAGGGGTGCTTGCGAGTTTTGCTAATCTGCATTCTTCTACTGAAATCCAGCATTATAATAAAGAGAGCCCAGCAGCACCAAAGCCCACCCAACTCTTGATTGCCAACAGGAGGCGGTATTTGCATCTTCTTCGTGCCTTCGTGTGAGTCCCGCTCCTTAGCGTCTTCTTGGTTCACACGAAGGCACGAAGGTTTGAATGCGGACGGTAAGGATGCAAACGGTGCCGGAAGCGTAAGCGACGGTAAGGACCTAGCTTACTTCATCACCTACGGAACCTAACTGTGGGGCACGATCCGGGCTGGGCAAACCGTCGCTAACGCTTCCGGCTCTGAGAGGAGATTGGTGTTCCTGAGGGAAATGCGAAACACCCGCTGGCGGGGCTCCCTAGTTGGGGTGCAGAATGCAAGCAACTGCCTAAGTCCTAAGATGTTCGAGTCTATTCTTTTTTTGGTTGCTAGTGTAGAAACTCTTGAAACCGTGGATTAGAACCAACCCCCGGTTATTGCCAGCACTTGGCCACTTACATACGATGCTTCTTCCGAGGCAAAGAAGAGCACTACATTTGCGACTTCGTTGGGTTCCCCGAACCGTTTTAGCGGAATTTGATTCTTGTATTCTTCGAGTACTTCTGCCCTCACCCCACCCAGCATAGAGGTATTGATCATTCCCGGAGCAACAGCATTTACCGTAATATTACGCGGTGCAAGTTCCTTGGAGAGGACTTTAGTAAGGGCGATGACCCCAGCTTTAGCAGCGGCGTAATTGGCTTGGCCCGGAAACCCAACGATTGCAGAAATGGAGGCGATATTTATGATGCGACCTTTATCTGCAAGGATTTGACCAAAGTATTTCGAACAAAAAAAGACCCCATCCAGATTTGTTTTCATCACAATGTACCAATCTTCCGAGGTCATTTTTTTTATGGTTTTGTCTCGTAGTACCCCCGCGTTATTGACTAGCACATCAATTTTTCCTACCTTACTTTCGATTTCTGCTAACCCTTTTTTAACTTCCTCTTCACTACTTACATCAAATCCTGCAAGGAGGCATTTTCCATTCTTGGCATTGAGTTCTTCGAGCAGTAACTGGGCCTCTGCAAGGTTTTGAGCATTGGGCAAGAAGTTAATAATGCCAAGTGCGCCAGAGAGGACAAATTGTTTAAGAATTTGAGCCCCCAAACCCCTGCTAGCCCCTGTAACTAATACTATTTTGTTTTTAAAATCAAATTGTGTCATCTTCTAGGCCCTTGAGGTGCTTTTCTTTCCGATTTTCTGCTATGATTAACTGATTGGTATGAT
>JBDNHI010000039.1:0-3356 GCA_041694635.1 Gemmataceae bacterium
AGAGTTTCCTCAGGGGCCGTCCAATGGCTCCCTTCGTGTGATTCGAGGGGGCTGTTTTATGGACATGAATAGTTTTCTACGATCCTCGCACCGTGGCTACCTTGCCTCAGGTCAAGTTTTGAATAATCAGGGCTTCCGGGTTGTTGCCGAGGGCAATTAGACTCTTTGGATTTAGAATATAAAATCTTCATGTTACGCAGTTCCGATACCTCTTATGTTGGGCGAAATATGCCTAATTGCCGGCACCGCCCAGCCGGCAACTATTAAACCGGACAAATTATTTAGGTTCGAAAACTGGGTTTTTAACTGGGAAGAGCCTCAAAATAAACGGCCCGTGATACCTATGAGGTGAAAGTCATGAGCGACAACAGAATCCAAAAAACAAGAATCGAAAAACCAGAACTCTTAACCGCCATCCCTGTTGGTCCTCCCCCCATCCCTGTTGGTCCACCCCCCATCCCTGGTTGTCCCCCTTTGTGGAACCCTGACGCTGCAGCATGTTGGAGTTTACTATTCACCCCCGTTTTCGGTGCATTCTTGATTGCGACCAACTGGCGGACGCTCGGCAAGCCTGAGAAAGCTGCCACCAGTATGATTTGGGTATTGGTTGCCATCGGGGGTCTTCTCCTTTCAATCGTTATCGTAAGCCAAAGCTTTGCAAAAAATTCTGGAATGGTCCTACTGTTGACTTGGTACTTTATCCAAGCAAGGCCTCAGGCCCTCTTCCTTAAAGAGGCATATGGAAAAAACTACCCAAGGAAAAGTTGGGGGTTACCGTTTTTGGCCGGGGTAGGCATGGCATATGGGTGGTGGTGTTATTGATCGGTTCTATCGTTCATATGGTAATGGGATATGACTAATAAATGTAGGCAAGATTCTAGAAATTAGCAAGTTCGTGCAATCGATAAGGCACAGCACAAAAGACTAATAGGCGGTTGGCCGGTAGAGGAGTCTAAAACCAAAACTTTAAAAGAAATCCAATTCCGATGAATAGGTCCAAGTTTGGTTTGAGACCAAACCTTTACCGTAGGCGCAAGGTGCCAAGGCAGGTGCGTTCTTGGTGGTTGCACCTTGTGCTAATAATGCAGTGGATTATAAGGATTTTTAAAAAAAGAAAGGTTTTGGCAAATGCCTTTTCAAATTAGGTGCCAATGTGGCAAGGATCTTCAGATCCGTGATGAACATGCTGGAATGCGCGTGAAGTGTCCATCCTGTTCTTATGTTCTGACCGCTCCAACTTCGGCGATGCCCAATAAATCTTCACCAACCACTACCCCCGAACACAAACTGCCATTTCTTTCTTCTTCCCTTGGACAGGAATACTTGGCCGTTTCCGATGCTCTCGACAATGGAATCCGTCAATCCGGCGATTGGTTGCAGGGAATTAAGTTTCATGTTCACCGTGCTTTTTGCTGGGACCTTCGCCCCCTCTCGGTCCTCCCGAACGATCAAACCCAATTGGCCCAGCATGGGGTAACCGACCCTACCCTGCAACGGTACCTCTGTTGGCGCAGAAGCGTGCTAATTATCTCATGTGTCCCTGTCATACTGATCTCCATTGCCACAATGATGGAAATTATAAAAGGAGACAACTCAATTTTAAGTGGAATTGGGCGCCTTTATTTGACTCTTAATGTTTTGTTTGGCTTTGCCATGCCCATAGCGGTCATTGCATCTTTAATCCAATGGTCCCGCTTAAAACAGGGTAGGCAATTAATTGGTTGGGGCTGGATAATCTCTTTCCTTGGCCCGATCCTGCTTAGTTTACTTCCAGGTACCTGGCTATTTCGTCTGGAAGCGGTAACTGATCAAGATCGCCATACCACCGAAGAACTGACTAAGTATGGTTACGCTGCCATTGTGTTCTTCAACCTAGCAGCATACCTACCTGTTTTCATGATCTCTATTGCCTTTGGCGTGCAGCGGGCCTGCTTGCGCTTGAAGACCCTGCTGCCAGAGTCTACCCTTCCCGGATTGCTCTTAGCCATTTTTTCCCCAGTGATTTCACTGGTTTTATTGCCATTCTTTGTCTTTGGGGCCCAGCTTGCCAGCCATCCCTTTTTAATTATCGGCATGATGCTGGTAATGGGCGCACCTTTAGTCTATTTAATGCGAAGCGAGTGGTTTACCCGACCGCTGCAGAATGATGCAGATTTCAGACAGACAATTCGCACACAGGAGGTGTCGCGAACGATGCTTGTTTCAGGAGTCGCACTAATGCTATTATACGCATGGTTTAAGGTCTGGTTGATTCCACCAGAATTGGTTAAGTCAAGTGAGATATTTGAGAAATTGAATGGAAAGTCGGTGTTGGGTTTAACAGAAAATGGATCTGTCTTTCGGCTCTGGGACTGGGAGCTGATCCGCTCCCTTGTATTGGAGCCGTACGGCCGGTCCTTGTTCACTACCATTCTAGTTGCCGATTGGATTATGAAGGTTAATATGTGCCTGTGGACTTACAACCGCCAGGTGACTCAAAGTTCACAAGCAGAACGGATCGACTGTCTGGCGGAAGCAATGAAATGAGTAAGGATGAAAAAGACCCTACGCATAGTGCAAATTTTGGGGTCATGCTAAAGGAAAAGCTCGACTCTTTAGGTGTTGAATGTGATTTGGTTTGCCCTGATGCAGATGGTGAAGTACATTTCTATGAATGATTACCTGATTAAAAAACTAAAGAATGGAAGATAAAAATGGTTTCACCACACATCTATGGCCCTGACGCCATTCACTTGGAAGGATGCCTTGGCAGTAGGTATTGAATCCATCACCCATTTGATTTCACTGGCGACGCTGAAATCGACAAGGCCCTATCCAGTTACCCAGTGGCTGTTTTCCAGCCAGCCGGAAGGCAAGCTGGCGAAACCCCGGTGGTGTTTGCCCTTCAAGGAATGGCAGCTCCATTCCAGTGGAACGGGTTCATCATCCCGACCCTTCTGAGCATGGGTATCGCCTGCGTGCTATTTGACACACCCTTTGCTGGCGAAAGAAGTTTGATCAGATCCCATCCCGGTGACTCCGTTAGGCAGATCATACCGCTCGTGGAGAAGAACATTCAACTCAACACAAAAACCATCTTCCAGATGATGGGCGCCATGGCGCGCGACCTTCAAACGGTGAGTCACCTGATCGCTGAAAGGCATGGATTGTGTAACGACCGAAGAGCCGTACTGGGCGGCAGCATGGGTTGTTTGTTCGCTTCATTCGCCTTCACCTGCGATGGTTTTGGTCAAAGGTTGTTGGGAGTGATTGGCCATTCGGATTCCCAACTGTTTGCAAAAAGCTTCGCCCCACCCATTCCAGCGGCCCTCTTAAAGTATCCCGCGAAAGCCTTGGCCGAAATGCTTGGGTTCTTC
>JBDNHI010000040.1:0-26830 GCA_041694635.1 Gemmataceae bacterium
CAATTGGCATTGCTCCCGTGATTGGTTGGGTACGCTCTGCTTCCATAGCTGTTGCATTTAATGGGGTGGCTATTAGAAAATTAATGAAATCGTTTTCCGTTACTTTTGCCTTGCTCATAGGTGAAAGTTTAATTAAAATAGGAATTATTAGGTAAGACCATTTTTGTCCAACTGCGTAAGTCCTAATTTTGTCATATTTCAAAATTCTTTTTATTTTATAGGTGAAAAATGAGTTCTAAAACTTCTTCTGCCATTTTTTTTGGATTGTGTGTAGTTTTCTCTTTTGGGCAAATGGTTAGTGCCCAAAAAGAAGATCCTAAGCAGGAGGCGCTAAAATCATTTAATAAAGGTGCTGATTCGCATAGCCAGAGTGATTTTAAAACTGCCATTGCACATTACACCAAAGCAATTGAGTTAGATCCCAAAAATGCCTTAGCTTATTTTAACCGTGGTCATTCTTATTATTTTATCGATAAGTACCCAGATGCTGTTGTTGATTATTCTAAAGCTATTCAAATTAATCCAAACTATGCAGAGGCTTACAACAACCGTGGAAATGCTCACTTTGCCCAGAAAAATTATACTACAGCGTTAAGTGATTATAATAAAGCTTTAGAATTAAATCCTTCATCCCTTGATGCAATAAATAATCGGGGTAATACTAACTATGAGCAAAGTAAATTCATTGAAGCGATAGATGATTATTCCAAAGCTATTGAAATGAATCCCAAGGTGCCCGAGTCTTACAACTATCGAGGAAATGCTTATTATGGCCTCAAAAAATTTGATGAAGCTCTAAGTGAATACAACAAAGCTATCGAATTAAATCCAAAGTATGCCAAGGCATACAATAACCGAGGAACTGTTTATAAAGATTTGAAAAAGGAGAAAGAAGCAATTGCAGATTATTCTAAGGTAATTGAACTGTTTCCTGAACTTGGCTTAGGTTATTTCAATCGTGGTAACGCATATAAGTTGTTTGGTAAAATTGCAGAGTCTGAGGCAGATTTAGCTAAAGCTAAGGTTTTAAAGCGTTAAGAACTTTAGTTTACTTATTTATACATTTTTGTTTGATATGTTGGTTAATATCCATCTTGGGGGAAATAGTATTTCTTCAAGGTGGTTTTTTTATCACCTCTTGTTTTCGTCGGTCTTAAACTTTTTATCATTATTCAAAATTATTAGTTCAATTATCTACAAGGGTTGGAAGAACTCGAAAAAAATTATTTTCATAAATGGAAATTTTAACTCTTCTTTTACGAAACTATATTAGAGAAGTTTTTTCATTTGCTTATAATTTGGGTGCTCAATGGATAAAAAATATAAGGTTTATGAAAGCCCTTATGAATTCTTAATCGATGGCGGCATAGACCGAGGCCGTATTCGGGTTCACCTTGATGAAACTTGTTGGACTTTAGAAAATGTTGATGATTTTGTAGTTCAAGAATTTGGGTTTTTTGAAATTGGAAAGTTAGCCAATGCAGCAGTAAAAGTTGCTTTAAAGTATATCTTAAACCCTAAAACAATTGATGATAAATCAAATTATTATCGTCAAAACCCTTCTAATACAACTAAAGTTCTTAGTAAAATCTTGGCAAGTCAATTTAGTCGTTTAAAAGAAAAAATTAATCCCACCGTTCTTGCCGTTCAACGGGCTATTTTTTCCTGCTCAATGGGGTGTGGCCCACTTGCTATTAATCCTAAGTTCTATGCCTTGGCCAGTAAATACCTTATTAATGACATAATAACTTATCGCCCTGCTGCAGTAGCTGCCCGCTATCTTCATACCTATTGGGGAATTCAAGGATTTGAGGTGGAAGACCAAGACCTCGAATATGCTGAAGTTGCAAGAGCTATCGCAGAATATGCAATGGAAGAATTTTGCAAGGAAAATTGGAAAGATTACTACGAATGCTTACCCATTAGTTATAAGAAACCTCTACCTTTAGAGCGCTGTTTAGAACTTTTAAACGATTGGAAATTGCTGTATTCTTTCAACAGGAAGAAGAATACTGCATTAAATCGAACGTTAATGAATTGCCCTGGGGTTTCTAGCAGGGCATTACTAAAGCTTTGCAGGGGCGAACTTAAACGGCCTGTTTTTAAAAAACTGGAATTCTTTTTGAATATTGCGGCTTTACAACCCACAAGGCGAATTGATAACTCGAATTTGTTTTTTTATAGTACCGAAGACGAAATTAAAAAAGCGATCAATGAAGTTAGTGCTTCAACCCATAACAAACTTTCTTTACGGAAATTTAGCAGTGTAGAATTTATGATGCATTATTCAAATAGCTTTCCGGGGCGAAATTCAAATTGTAGGCTTCTTGGACTTGTTAGAAAATCAATACGCTGGCACAGGGAAGAAGTTATTAAACAAAAAAATGAAATCATTGATCACTTTAATGATAGGCAAATTATGTTGCCACCAATTCCACTGCCCATTTCAAATGGTAAAATAAAAATTACATTTTTAGATTCAATAAATGCAATCTTGGTTGAAGCTGAAAAGTTGCAGCATTGCATTAGTAATTATGTTGAGAAAGCAGTAAATGGCGATTGTTTCTTGTTTCATATTGATCACTTGACTTCTGGGGAAATAGCAAGCATTGAAGTAGATAGGTGGGGGAGGGTGATTCAAGCTTGTGGGCCTAAAAACCAAATTAATTTGGCAGCAAAAAATGGAGAGTCTTTGCTAAAAAAGTGGGGTAAAAATCTTTTAAGTTTAGCTTACCAATCCAACGGTAATGATTTTATAATTCCAGATTCTGAAAATTGTTATGATCTTCCTTTTTAAGCTGTTTTTATTTGTAAATTTGCAATAAAAAGGCTTGTGATTTTATTCTTAATTAAACGATCTTAATTTATAAATAGGAAACAAGTGGTAAATCAAGAGTTTAATTGTTATTAGGGCAATTGCGTGCATCTGACTTTCGGTAAAAGATGAAAGTATTGAAGAAATTATGTCTGTTAATTTGAAGTTGTTATTACAGGACATTAAATCATTGATTAACTACAAAACGGCATTCTCCTACACTTTTGATTGTTCGTTTTCTACCTTTAAAAATACATTAGCTTTTGCAATTGAAATATTTCGACACCTATTGCGAATAACTTTAAGGATTAATCAATTTACTTTTATTAAGGAGCAAAAAATGAATCAGTCTGTTAAGGATTGGATCAGATTGAAAGTTTTAAAAGCAATTTTTACTTCCGGCCCAATAAGCACTGGGCATAAGTCTCATCGAAGTGGTGGTAGTCTACACAATTAAACGGTTTCGTTTTTGTTCTGCTCTTAGTAACCGTTTAATTCAAGAATGGTATTAGAATAAAGTTGAAAACTTTATTATTACTTTGCATTTGACTTAAGTTTCCAAATTTTAATCACGATTCGAATTCTCTTTATTCAAAAGGAAGAACTATGAAAAAAACAAAAGACTCCGCCTCTGATATTTCTTCAGATATTGAGAAAATTTCAAATCAATCAATCTTTCCACCCTTACACCTTGGAATTGATATTGATGGTTGCGTAGATGAGGCCACCGATTTTTTCAGAAACATAACTCATAATTGGCCAAGCAAAGTTTTTGTTATTTCATTTCGCGATGATGTTGCTAAAGCAGAAGCCTTTCTTGCAAAGTATGGCATTCGGTATCATAAGCTTATCCTTGTAAATTCTTTTGCAGAAAAAGCGAAAGTCATAGCTGAAAATGGCATAGGCGTTTATTTTGATGATCAGCCCGAGGTACTTAAGCATATCCCAGAAAATGTTGCTGTTATGCTTGTGCGAAATGGTGGCAATTATGATTTTGAATTAAAAAAGTGGTTGTTTAGTAAGGAAACTGGCAAACTACTTTAACTGCTTTGCAAGCCAGGCTTAGCGATAAAAACAGTTCTAATATAATATTGGTTCTGTTCTAGGTACAATTGCGCCAAGCCAATCTGTTTTCAAATTAACCCTCTTTTAATTTAGCTTTTAAAAGTAATAAGTCACTCTTCTTTCCAAGTTTAACTGTTTAAGGCAGGGTTCTTTGTTGGTTTTTTAAAGAAAAACAGGGAGGAACTTTTCTCTTTCATTTGAATTATATTCAGGATTATTGGTAATTATTTCATCCCTTATCCGAACAACTATTAGTGAAATATTTGAGGATTAATTTTCAGTTAAGGAAAGCCCTAAGATCAAATTTTTTAAGGAGATTTCTATGAAGCGCATCACTTTTGCAGAGACTCTTGAAAATACTAGAAAACTTGCAGCCGAGTCAGCCTGGAACCGTGCCAGCGTAGCTTCGAGCCTTCGAAGGTGCCTAAAAAATACTAGAAATTTTAGAGCTCAATTACTTCTCGGATTTCTAAAAAAAGAAGCCTTAAGAATTGCGGTCAACCTTAACCCAAAAGAAATCATCGTTGGTATCGATGATGATTATCAGATAGGAATGCTTAGCGTAAGGTGGAAAGGGCATGGTAGGTACCATTTGCCGATGGAATATTCTAAAGATTTTCCAGCCAAGTTGAATTAAAATTCGGTAATCCAATAATTCAGATAGCAAACTGCTATAATAAAACTTAAAGTTTTTATTGAATTGCTGGCTTCTATTTACAGACTTAATTAAAATTTCAAATTGGGATACTAGGATGATTTACAGCATTAATGACCGAAAATTTAGTCCAAGAAAAATTAAAAAGTTTAGTAAGTTTTTCTTCGATACCATGCATCATCATATTCAAAAGGTTATTGATAATGAACCTGATGATTATGCGTTGCTTGTAAAAAGACTTGATGCCGTAGTTTATGCTTACACCAGTGACGAGGATTTATTCCTGTTTGATAAGCAGTTTGAAAAACAGCAAAAAATTGAATCTTGTGAAGCTATTTCCCGAAAAATTGGTGCTATGGATCGCTCTGAATTGTTGCTCTATATCAGTAAAATTGTGGGAGTTGGTGATAAAGCAAAAGATATCAAGGTATTTATTAAGGATCATGAGGATATCGATAGGACTACCCTGATTGTCAATTTGCATTGTTCCATGACAGTTGATATTGTTGCTGATAAAAACCCAACTATTCTTTCATTAAAAAACAAGAAAACGCATAAAGAAAATGGTGGTAATCCTTTTGAAAATGATAGCGAGTTAAACTGATATTTTGTTGAAAAGTTACAGCTAGAAATAATAACGAAGGTCATTATCGTATTGCGTTTTTAATTTTTACAAAGGGGTTTGATAATGGGAATTGAAAAAGGTCGACCAAAGAAAAAAGCTGCTAAAGTAAAAATAATTGTTAGTTTTCTTAAAGAGCAGGGGTATTGCCCTAAAGTAGATGATGATGGCGATGTAGCTTTTAAATTCGAAGGAAGCACCTACTTTATCGATGAGGCGGGGTCAGATGAGGAATTTTTTAGGTTAGTTTATCCAAACTTTTGGCCAATTGAAACGATGGAAGAAGAAAATAATTCGAAGATCGCCTTAAATGAAGTTAATTGTGAACTCAAGGTAGCAAAGGTTTTTCAGATTCGTGATAGCGTTTGGGCCGCAATCGAGATGTTCATTGATCCCTTTGAAAATTTTCAGAATGTATTCTCCCGTTGTTTAGGTTGCTTGCAACATTCAGCAAATTTGTTTTCAGAAAAAATGAGGAGTATGCGTGATAAAGACCACTTGGGCGATGCTTATAAGGAACCTGGCGATCCGCTAATTGATTAAAATGCAAGATGGAAAATGGTTATAAAAAAGAGCGAAGAAAGAATTTTCTCCGCTCGAAAAAGTTTCATGGTTGGTTCAAGATTATGCAGCAAGCTTTACCATTTCCTTGCTTGTTGATCTTTCTTTGGCGGCATCAACAAGACCTCTAAAAACTTGGATATCTAATCCGGAAGCAGTGCCGGAACCTGGGTGCCATTGTACGCCCATCGCATACCAGACCTCGGAAATAGATTCGATTCCTTCGACAACGCCATCTAGGGCAGTGGCAGTAATTTTAAGACCTTTGCCTAGTTTTTGGATGCCTTGACGGTGTTCGCTATTAACGACAATTTCACCATCGCCATAGATGTCAGCCATTCTGCAATCGGGTTGGACGAGAATTGCGTGCCTTAAACCGCGTTCAGGTGGGTGCTTGTGCTGTAGTGCTTCTGGAAGTTGGCGGGAAAGATCTTCAAAAATGGTACCACCAAGAGCAACATTAATTGCGTGCAAACCGTGATCAATTCCCAAGATGGGGAATTCGTTTTGCTTGCAATAAAGGCAAAGTTCTATGACTTCTTCAGGAAGTTTTTCGAGTCCATCAAAGCCCGAGACTACAACCCCTTCGACTTCCGAGAGTCGATCTTTCCATTTTTCTTTGGAGTTGAAGGGTATAAGAATAGGATCTGCGTCGGAAGCTTTTAAACAAGCAGTAACGCCTGCATCCCATAATCCACAACCGTGCTTGCGGTCAAGTGGATGTCGGTCAACGCCATAGACACCGATTTTTGTTGGGTTTAAAACAGGAGTTTTTTGTTGCTGATTCATAAAAGAGGAATCCTTTCCATAAAGACTAAAGACAAAGCAGGGAAATATCTATTCGGCCTGCATCTTAAAATAAGATTTTCGAATTATGGTGGAGTTGCAGCTGGAATACTACAAAAAAATCAAAAAAAATACAAAATTGTTTTGAAGAGCTTGTTTTATGAGTAATTTGTGCTGATTTTCTCTATTTATTAAAAATAATGTCTGAAAAAAGATAAAGTAAAATATTTTAGTTTTTAAATTTTTCTCTTTTATTAGTGTGTAAGGAATTCAATGTGATAGGATTTAAATAGTTTCGAGTAATTTTTTTTCCCAAAGAGGAGATGTGTTATGAAATTGTTTAGTCCGATTGTGGCTGCTTTTGTTGTTGCATTTGCTGTTTCCAGCATGCAAGCAGCAGATCCAGTCAAATCTGGGTTTGAGGTAGGCAGCAAAAAAATCACTCCATTTCATCCATTGAATGTGACTGGTAAAGCTGCTGGCAAACCTCAGTGCCTTGTCTGATCGAATGGTGGCAACCCGGTAGCTATGATATTTGCACGCGATATCGATAGCAACCTGACCAGTTTGGTCAAAAAGATTGATGCTGCAACCCAAGCAAATTCTTCCTCGAAGATGGGTAGTTTTGTAGTTTTTCTTGCGAATGATGAAAAAGCTATGGAAACCAAGCTTAAAGATTTCGCAGAAAAAGAAAATATTAAATCTATTGTTCTCACCATAGATAATGTCGCTGGCCCTCAAGGTTACGAAATTGCTAAGGACGCTGAAGTGACCGTTATTCTTTACAATAAAAAGACTGTGATGGCAAATCACGCTTTCCGTAAGGGTGAACTTGACGCTAAAGCTATTGAAGCGATTATTAAGGATATTCCTAAGATTATCGTTGCAAAAGATGCTAAGTAAATTGATCTAAATTTTTAGCTCAAACGAACGCCGTTTTTTTAAAAGACGGCGTTTTTTTATTTTTTATAATAATTGGTGTGGTTGTCCGAATAGTTAAATAACTACTTTCCTCGTCAAGTGGGTTTTGTTATGTCCTTTTCAATTTCTGATACAATTAGTAATCAACTTATTGAAGTGATTCGCCAGCGTGGTAAGAATGACCTATTTATCGACCGGGATGAAGAGCGTGAGGTTTTGCAATTCGCATTGCAAAAAGGGATGATCCTTGATCAGGCCCACCAAATATTATGTGAGGTTTGTAAGCGAAACGATTATTTATTAGAGAGTCATTTATTAGAAGAAGTTGTTCAGCGTATAAAAAGTTTGGTTAAAAGTGGTTCAAGTATTTCAGAGAAAATATTTATAGAATTCGTGGCTAACCTTACAGAGATGTCTAAAGGTTATTTGACATTAGAAAAATCACAAAAGATGATAATTGCGATCATCGAAGAAAATGGATTCTTAGTTACCACAGGATTTTTTAGTGATTGGTTTCAAAAGCTTAAAAAGCGGGGCAATTCATTTCGAAGTTAATCCATTAGTTTTCTTATCTTTTATTTTCTAATGAATTAGATTTGTCGTTGTAATGTTTTATAAAATTGAGAGAATTAATATTCTGCCGATATTAAAAGAATAAGCGTTGCCCTATAAATTTTGAGTTTAAATGAAGAAAATTTTTACCCTCACCTTTTTATTTTTCCTGCTTCAAAATCTAAGCGTTCGGGCTTTAGACAAAGTGGATTATCTTTCTCAGGTGAAACCCTTGCTTGCAAAGAACTGCACGGCTTGTCATGGGTTAGAAAAGCAAAAAGGCGGGCTACGGCTTGATACAGGAAGCAATATTATCAAGGGTGGTAATACTGGTAAAATTCTAGTGCCTGGGAAATCTGCTGACAGTAAAATTTTTCATTCAATTGCTGGTAATGATGTTGATTCAAGAATGCCTCCTGTACCAAAACCGTTATTAATGACACAAGAAGTTTCAGTGATATCTAGGTGGATAGATGAAGGAGCGTTGATCCCGCAAAAAGAAGAAGAATTAACAAGCATTTCACGAGTTAATAAAAATTTACATTGGTCTTTTCAAGCGATTAAAAAGAATGAGCCGCCAAGGGATAGTTTTTCAGGTTGGGAAAGAACCCCAATCGATTCGTTTATTGCAAAACAATTGGTGCAAGAGGGATTGAAACCATCAAAAGAGGCTGCCCCGTTAACTTTGTTAAGGAGGGTTTATTTAGATTTGACAGGCCTTCCTCCTAGCATATTGGAGGTAGATAAATTTTTGGGTGACTTGCTTCCCGGGGCTTATGAAAGAGCGGTTGACCGAGCCCTTTCCTCTCCTCGCTATGGGGAAAAGTGGGGCCGTTATTGGCTCGATTTAGCTCGCTATGCCGATAGTGATGGTTATGAAAAAGATACGGGGAGGCCCTATGCTTGGCGTTATAGGCAGTGGGTGATTGATGCCTTAAATGCCGATATGCCATTCGATCAGTTTACCGTAGATCAAATAGCGGGGGATTTAGTAAAGGGGGCAAAGGCAGAACAAAAAGTTGCCACCGGCTTTCATCGAAACACCTTGACGAATAAAGAGGGGGGTGCGGATCAAGAGCAATTTAGAGTTGAAGCGGTAATCGACCGAGTTAACACCACAGCTAAAGTTTTTCTGGGGCTAACTTTGGGGTGTGCTCAATGTCACGACCATAAGTACGATTCTTTAAGTCAGCGAGAGTATTATCAGTTTTTTGCATTTTTTAATAGCGATGTAGAAGTAAATATTGAAGCTCCGGCATTAAATGGTGAGTTGGAGCAGATGGCGAAAAAAAACCAAGAGCATAAAAATAGATTAGAACCTTTTCAAAAGTTACTGGCCGAAAGGAAAAAAATATTAGAAGCAGATTCTTCTAAATGGGAAGGTAATGCTAAACAAGTTGATTTGCCTGAAAAGATAAAAGCATTATTAAAAATCGAAGCATTAAAAAGGACCAAGATTCAGCAAGATGAGATTCTTAAATTTAGGTTGTCTAATGATGAAAAGGCTAAGGGAATACAAAAGCAATTAGTTGAAGTTGAAAAATCTGTACCCCTTCCAACCATGGCTCAGACCTTAGCTTTGGGAAAGGAAAGAAAAACAAATATTCTTATTCGTGGAGATTTCCTTCGCAAAGGGGTTGAAGTCGAACCCACAACACCTGCCGCCCTTCCCGAAATAGTTTCCAAGGCTGGTTCAAACAGGCTAGATTTAGCAAATTGGGTTGTAGGAAACGAGAACCCCTTGACCCGAAGGGTGATTGTGAATTGGGTTTGGCATAAGTTTTTTGGTAGAGGAATTGTTCCTACATTAGAAGATTTTGGCACCCAAGGCGAGAAACCATCTCACCCCGAGCTTTTAGATTATTTAGCTCTCAACTTTAGTGAAAACGGTTGGAGTTTAAAGCACCTGCACCGTAGCATTGTAACCTCGGCAGTTTATAGACAATCTTCGTTTGTTGAGCCCGAGCAAATAAAAAAAGACCCGTACAATGTTTTTCTTTCTAGGCAGGCACGCCTGAGGTTAGATGCTGAGGGGGTTCGCGATACCTTTCTTTTTGTTAGTGGATTGTTAGATCAACGCGTAGGAGGGGCTAGTGTAAAACCGCCTCAGCCCCCGGGGATTTCAGAACTGACTTACGCTAATGCAGTTAAATGGAACGAGAGTAAAGGCATAGACCGATACCGCAGGGGGCTTTACATTTGGTTTCAGCGTACCAGTCCCTATCCATCGTTAATGTTGTTTGATGCGCCAGATTCGAACCTTGCGTGTGTGCGAAGGGAAAGGTCGAACACGCCATTACAGGCCTTGGCCCTTATGAATGATGTGGCCTTTTACGAATGTGCGAAAAATCTGGGAGAAAGCTTAGCTTCTTCTGGTCAACCATTCGAGACAACCATTCTTCAAGCGTTTCGAAATTGTCTTTCAAGGTTCCCATCTGAGGCTGAGAAGTTGCAACTTCAAAAACTGTTTTTTGAATTTAAGTCTCATTATGAATTGAAGCCCGAACAGGCAAAAAAACTTTTTGAAAATGACAAAAATTTTAAAGGCGATGCAGTTTTGTTTGCAAGCTATGTAGCTTTAATTCGTGTTATGATGAACCTAGATGAACTTATAGTTCGAGATTAAATGCGAAGGGGTGTCTACTGATGGAAACTTTAGAAAAAATCGAAGAAAGTAGAAGTCAAAGTAGGCGCTCGTTTTTAACCAGCCAAGCCAGTGGATTAGGATTACTTGCGGCGGCAAGTTTATTGTCGGAAAATAAAGTACAGGCTGCTAATCAAGATTTATCTCCCTTTGCAGTTAGGTTGGCGCAATTCGCACCCAAGGCAAAAGCTGCCATTTGTATTTATCTTGAAGGGGCCCCAAGCCAGATTGATTTATTTGATCCTAAGCCGAAGTTAAATGAATTAAATGGACAAAAGCTACCAGAATCAATGACTAAAAATGTGCGGTTTGCTTTTATTCAAAAAGAAGGCGCTCGCATTCTTGGTTGTCCCCGTCAGTTTACAAAGCACGGGCAGTGTGGCATGGAATTAAGTGACTTTCTGCCACATATTGCAACTTGTGCGGACGATATTGCTCTGATTCGCTCGATGCATACCGAAGCGTTTAATCATCACCCTGGGCAATTGACCATGAATACGGGCACGCCTAATTTCGGCAAACCAAGTCTTGGAAGTTGGGTTAATTATGGGTTGGGTAGTCCTTCGCGCAATTTGCCCGGATATGTGGTTCTTAGTGCGGGGCGGGGTACCAGTGGCGGAACCTCTAATTGGTCAAGTGGTTTTTTGCCTACCCCTTACACCGGAGTTCTTTTTCGTAACGAAGGGGAACCCGTTCTTAATTTAAACAATCCTGCCGGCTTTGATTTAAATTCCCAAAAAATCAGTATCGATGGTATTAAAAAGCTAAATGCAATTCGAAGCGGAATTGTTGGCGATCCCGATATCAATAGCCGTATTGCTAGTTATGAACTTGCTTTTCGTATGCAGGCCTCGGCACCAGAATTGATCGACTTGAAAAGTGAAACAAAGCAAACTCGGGATGCGTATGGTATTGATCGTGAAGAAAAGGAAATCAAAGCAAGCCGAGGTGGTGGTAAAGGGCAGTTTAAATCTTTTGCAAGTAATTGCTTGCTTGCAAGGCGTTTGGTCGAGCGGGGGGTTCGCTTTGTAAGCCTTTTTCACGCCTCTTGGGATCACCACAGTAACCTTGATGCCGAATTAAAACAAAACTGTATGATGGCGGATCAACCCGTAGCAGCGTTGATAAAAGATTTGAAACAACGCGGTTTACTTGATTCCACCCTAGTGATGTGGTTGTCGGAATTCGGTAGGACTCCTTTGGGGGAAAACCGCGGGGGGTCTGCTAATGTCACTGGTCGTGACCATCATCCCTTTGCCTTTAGTATTTTTATGGCCGGGGGCGGAATTAAGGGCGGGCAGGTGATAGGGAAAACTGATGAACTCGGTTGGAATATTGTTGAAGACCCGATTCACATCAACGACCTTCACGCCACGATGCTTCATTTGTTTGGCCTAGACCATTTACAATTGACCTACAAATTTCAAGGGCGAGATTTTCGACTTACCGATGTTGCGGGCAAAGTGGTTAAAAAGCTATTAGCTTAAAGAATAACGATTGAAATAAGGAAAACGATGAAAAAGATTCCACGAGATCAAGCGACAAAATTCGCCTTTAACTTTTCTGATAAACCTTTGCTAGAAGTAAAAGCAGGCGAGCGTTTTGAAATTGAAACTTGGGATGCTGGAAGTGGTTTTTTTAAAAGCTCTGCGGATAAGGCTATTCCTGCCAACCGTCCTGGGTTCGATCGGGTGCCCCCTCTTGCAAACCCCATTGCAGGCCCTGTTTTCATCGAGGGCTTAGATCGTGGCGATACCCTAATCGTAAATATTCACGAAATTGAAGTAGAAAAAACTTCTTGGATTGCTGTGGGCCCAAGACGCGGGCCCCTCGGTGAGTCTTCACGATGGCCCGAACTTTCTAGCGAATATAACACTAAGGTTTTTAAGCATACCGTTGGCCCAAGCGGTACCACGATGGATGGAACCCTGCATTTTAATGATAAGATTTCTTGGCCTATTACTCCATTTGTTGGAACTCTGGGTGTGGCACCAGACCGAGAGGTAGTTACCAGTATCGATGGCCAGGGCGATTGGGGAGGTAACCTTGATATTCGTGATTGTAAGCCGGGGAATAAGATCTTTCTGCCTGTCTATCATCCGGGGGGACTTTTTTACTTGGGTGATGTCCACGCTAGTCAGGGTGATACCGAGTACACAGGCACGGCTGCCGAAACTCAATCCACGGTGCGTTTGTCCTTCGATATTATCAAGGGAAAAAGAGCTCCGGGGCTTAGAATTGAAACCCCAGAATCGATTGTAACCGTTCACGCCTACAGGCCATTAGAAGAAGCTGTAAACCAGGCGACCATATTTTTAATGGACTGGTTGATTAGCAGTTATGGTTTTACACCCGTTGATGCTTATTGTTTGGTAAGCACCTGCCCCGATTTTCGAATTAATGTTTACCAGATGTGTAAAATTGGGAAGTTGAGTTATGTTGCAGGTGCTGAATTGCCAAAACGCTATTTGCCTAAAAGTTGAATTAGTCCCTCAAATGAATTAATGCTGCCCAACCTTTCCTTAACCTGAAAGGCACGCATACCTAATTGTTCAGCAGGGGTGATATCGTTTTCAAAGTTGTCTCCTACCATAAGAATTTTGTTGGCAGGAAAACCAGAAGCAGTTAAAAGATGCTGGAAGAATAAGTGAGAAGGTTTTTTATAGCCCACTACGGAACTTATGACCTGCCATTTACACCTGTTAAATTCAGCCTTTTTCTCAATAATATCTTTAAGTCTAAAATCGAAATTAGAAGCAATGCCCCAAGGAATTAAATTGCAATCAAGGTGATCAAGAAGAGTGGATACGCCTAAAGGAATGCTCCAACTGTTTGGTTTAGCATAGTGTTCAAAAAGATCTTTAAAACAAAGGTCTGGGTTTTTCAGGTCTGGAAAACAAGCAGCGACAATATTTCTCCAGCGCTCGGATTCGCGAAATTCATCTGTTTTGTAAGCGTTTTTAGCATCTTTTAATTCTTCTAGGACAAATGCAGATTCAAACGCCGACTTAATAAAATCTGTGGACTTACTCGATCCGTGCTTATTGCCAAAATGATAATAGGTTTCATTTACGGGCGAATGGGGCTGCAAAATCGTTCCCACCACATCTAAGAATACACAGCTAATCTCTCTCATCCTCTCTCCACGCATTTAGTATTGCAATCATTTCTTATGCCAATATCTTTAAGAATCATAGGATAAATATTGGCAATTGCGTAATAGTTATTTGACACAAAATATTTATATTAATGGATGGATCGTGATAAGCTAAGTCTTGAAAAGATTATAAAACTTATTGAATGATGTAGGAGCTTAAAATGGCGAAGACTAAGGGCGAACAATTTGCAGGCGTAACGGTGGCTATAGTTACGCCGTTTAATAATGGTGAAGTTGATTACCCTGCTTTGAAAAAATTAGTTGAATGGCATATAGAACAAGGCACCGATTGTATTGCCCCTGTTGGAACCACCGGAGAATCTCCTACATTAGATCACGATGAACACGAAAAAGTAATAGGCACCGTGGTTCAGCAAGCTGCAGGCAGATTAAAAGTAATGGCAGGAACTGGATCCAATTCTACCAAAGAAGCGGTTCGCCTAACTAAGCACGCAAAAAAAGCTGGTGCAGATGGTTCGCTCTTAGTTGGTCCTTACTATAACAAGCCAACTCAAGAAGGTTATTTTTATCATTACAAAGCGGTTGCAGAAGAAGCAGGCCTACCCATAGTGCTTTATAATATTCCAGGGAGAACGGGTTCAAATATCCTTCCCGAAACCATTATCAGACTTTCTGAAATTCCACAAATTGTTGCAGTAAAAGAAGCCACGGGCAACCTCGATCAGGCTTCTCAAATTGCTTGTGGATGTAACCTCACTATCTTAAGTGGTGATGATAGCCTGACCTTGCCTTTGATGAGTATAGGTGCCAGGGGTGTGGTTTCAGTGGTAGCCAATTTAGTTCCGAAGGACATAAAAGCGTTGGTAAATGCGTTTAATGAAGGCAAACTGGAAGAAGCAATTAGGTTGCACAAGAAGTTGTTTAATTTATGTAAAGACTTGCTAGGAGTTGCAACCAACCCTATTCCAGTAAAAACTGCAATGAGGTTATTAGGCCGCGATACAGGCGAGGTTAGGTTGCCTTTGTACCCAATTGATGAAGTTGGTGTTGCGAAAATAAGTCAGTCTTTAAAGGCCTATGGCTTACTTTGAGAATTAACTGCAATGGGTGCAATTCCTGTTGGCTGCTGGTTTTGAACGGTTGCAGGTAGGTTAGCTTCTTGCAGAGGTTCAATTTTCCAATCGTCGTAATAAACGGTGCCTAATCCTGTGAGTGATAAAGTTACACTGATAACTCCGGTGGCAGGCACCCTACGGTAGAAAGTGTAATGTCGCCAATCGGTGGCTGCATTGAGCCTGATACCCAGAGGTTCGCCCCCTGCTGAATCGAAGAATAAAGCGCCATCCGCAGAACCTTTGATTTCCTTAGGTATTTTAACCCAGCCAGAAATACGAACAAGGCTACCTGGTTGCATTTTTATAGCGGGACTGTAAATCGCAAGAAACGCTCTTTCTAAAGCAGCGGGCGGAAGCAATGGGTTTTTAGGCGTGATTTGCAGCATTAATGACTGCTTCCCACTTCGGGCTGCATCCGATACTCTTTTTGCAACTTGATTAATCTCATCTAATGAGGCGACTTCCTGCACGATCCAACCCTGTGGAACTTTATCTGCAGCAAGTTCAAAGTCTCCATCGGGTAAAACATTTTCAGAAAGCTTTGCAGCTTTGACCTCATCCCAAAACTTGTAATGCGCGGGCAATGAAAAAAAGCTGACAGAGTAGGGCGTGCCTACGGGTGAATCTAAATCGCGTAGCGCCTGTTCCCACGCAGTTCGCATTAGAATACGCAAGGGTCGGAGCGCTCGTTGTGCATCGGCATAGGCTTCAGGGTATTCGCCATTACGCCTGTGATTAAGGCTACTGTTGATAAAGTCACGAGATTTTTTCAAAAGCATTTGCGAATCTGCAAGGTGCTTCCCCGAAGTTTCTAGCTTTGTTTGCACAATCATAACTTTATTAAATTCCTCTTCAGCAAGGTCGTGGGCCCACTGGGCAGAAAGCTTCGACATCTTCCTTTGCAGATCCTGCCAGCGAACAACCAAACCCGTTGGGCTAAGATCTGAAGTTAATACTACAGGCGTAGTCAGGCTAAATTCTTTGATGGTAACTTGAACGCCTCCTACCACACGCTTCCAAGGAAGAGATTTAACTTGCCCGGGGGTGACTTCCCAAGCTTGGCAACCAGTCGGAGCTTGTGGAACAACGATGGAAAGTTCGGTAGCTCCGCCTTGAGGCGGTACAAATTGTGCCCCTTTGCCCATCCAAATGGGAAGGACTAAAATACCTTTATCACTGCGCAGAATTGCGGCTTTTACATCGGGAAGCGAAGTATCTACCCAAACAGGTTCCTCGGTTTCAACAAGAATAGGTTCAAGTAATTGAAGTTCGTGGTTGAGAAGTGCAAGTGATAATAGTCGATCCCTGCCGGTGTGACTGTCCGCTAAAAATTTATCAGACCAGAAGCCAACCCCTTTGCAGCCTGCTCCGATAGCGGTATAGGTAAGCAGCTTAATTTGTTCTGGGTGAGGTCCAACAGGTTCATCCATTTTGGTTTGTGAATCACTGGAAGCAATAAACGGGAGGTACCATTCGGGTAAGTGAGTTTGGATCCAGGTCCAAGTGTAGATCCCTGGTTGTGCCAGCCTTCTTTTTTGCAATAGCCAGTCGCGATAGGCGGGAAGCTCTAAGGTGGTGAATAAAGGCCATCGATGTGCGCCGAGCATAACTTGGTCAACACTTCTAGAATAGCGCTGAAAACCATCCCAAACATCGATAGCAAGAGGGCGTAAAGGGTCTGCATTACGCAAAGACTGCGCAGATTTAATAACAAGAGGACTTTTTTCAAACTGAAGGTTGCTGCCTAGATCCCAACAAAGAACAGCTTCTTGGTCAAGAAACCTTGAGACTTTTTTTCCCACAGCTTGTTGGCTTGTTAGCTGCGCTGGAATGCTACCTGTTTCATCTGAATTAGGAAGCTGCATCATAGGAACAATCCAGAAACCCTGGTTTACAGCTTCATCAAGCGTGGAGTTGGCAACCGATTCATCTAGCCAAACGGTATTGAAACCAGCATCACGAAGAGTTTTAAGTGGTGTGCCGGAGTGCTTGATTCCCCGCAAGAAAAACTTCTGCCCACTCACGATAAGCTGTGATCCTTTAAGTTGAACATCAGAACTTCTGCGTGTGAGTGTTTTCCCCAGAACTTCTTCGGGAGTTTTGGGGGTACTCGTTGCCTTCTGTTCGGTCACGGGGCCAAGTTCCATATCATCGATCCAGACATCGGTTTGACCTGGCCCGCCATAAAGATTTAAAAAGACTCGGTCAACAAAGGCATCTGCAATAACAATATCTCGGCCAGTTTCAGCGCGGTAAAGGTTAACTTGTTCTTGTAATCGTTTGATGGGTTGTCGAAGTGTGATTTGCTGCCAGCGGCCTGTAAGTTGATAAATATCCCCTTTTAAAGTAAGGGTAAGAGGTTGTTCGAGGTTTTTTGGATCGCGTTCTTTCGGTAGTACGAGCCTACAGAAAAGTTGCATCCCGGGTCGATTGGCTTTAACCCAAAGGCTTATATTAAGCTCATCGGTAACTCGAGCTTGCCCGAAATCATAAAAGAAGTGTGCGAATTGTCCATTGCCTGCAATAAATTGGACCCATTCACTTTTCTGACCAGTATGTGCAGATTCATGGGAAAGCTCATGTTTTGAAATTGTAATGTTAGCATCGGATTTTCCCTGACGGAAAAATGTTTCTTTTCCTTCAAATCCAAATTGTAATACTTGTTGTGCCGATACTAGGGCAGTTATTCCCACAAGGCTAACAACGATACCAAACCACCTGATTGCTAAGCTATGCCTCACGGCGGCACTCCTTGGCGAAAGAAAAAAGTTAAATTTAATCTAGCTGGGCATATCAAATAGCTGAAGTTAAACCAAGTGCAACCCAAATGAGATAATGTAAAAATGAGTAGTTTGCGTCAGATAGACGCAAGAAAGTAGCAGAATTATGGCGTTTTTAAGCCAAATGTGATGCATAAAAAAAATTCCACTTCCCAATCTTTTAAAAACTTACGCTCTTAACAAGCGTTACAAGTTCACAATTTGTAAATAATTTATGAAGAAAAATGAAAAAATTTCAAGATTTTACTAGGAATTTGACTCTTCCAATTGCATCTTATTAGAAGAAGAACTTTAGCCATAGGGGCTTTTGTTTAAACAAGAATTTATCTTGATTTTTATTTCTGTCGAAAGGAAGACTACTGTGAAGAAGTTTTACGCTTTGTTGATTACTGCTGGTGTGATGGTTTCCGGGGTTGTTGGTTGCGGTGGTGAAGCCTCAAAAGAAAAACCGAAGACTACTCCCTCCGTAGTCCCAGCAGTTAAAAAGGATAAGGAAGAACCTAAGAAGGACAAGGCTCCTGAAGTTAAAAAGGAAGAACCTAAGAAAGAAGATAAGGCTCCTGAAGTTAAAAAGGAAGAACCTAAGAAAGAAGACAAGGCTCCTGATATTAAAGCTCCTGAAGTTAAAAAAGAAGAACCAAAAAAAGAAGACAAGAAGTAATTTCTTGAATTCTGATTTGAGTTTAGCTATCCTACTAAATATAAGCCGAGTCGCTTGCCCGGAAGATTCGGCTTTTTATTTTGTACCGGGAGCAAAATTCCAGAATCTAGTCTGGAACATTTCCAAAAGGATAGTAGATATGAAAAAGATGATTAGTGCCTTGGCCTTATGTGCTTTTATTACTGCAAGTTTCACGGGTTGTGGTGGCGAAGAGCCCAAGAAATCAACTCCTGCACCAACCGGTGGAAAAGAAGCTGCCAAAGAAACTCCTAAAGAAGGCGCTAAAAAGTAGTCTTCGTTTGAATGTTTTGAAAGGTCGATTGGTATGTTTTTCAATCGGCCTTTTTTAATTTAGATTTTATTTTGCTCGGAGTTCTTTAATTGAACAAATTTAAAATAAATTTCCTTATTGGGATCGTAGTTTCAACCTTCATTTCAGGATGTGGAGTAGATAAAGAAAAAGGAATGAATAAGGATAAAGGTTTTCCCCGTACTGAAATTCCTAAAGTTGAAAAGAATAAAGACAGTGAAGTAAAGCCGCCAGAAGTAAAGCCGCCAGAAGTAAAGCCGCCAGAAGTAAAGCCGCCAGAAGTAAAGCCGCCAGAAGTAAAGCCGCCAGAAGTAAAGCCGCCAGAAGTAAAGCCGCCAGAAGTAAAATAGTTTTCAACCATCTAAGGTATTTTTGAAACACATTAATTAGATCATTAATTAATGTTTCAATTCTCAAAAAAGTTTACACATTAAACCCCAGCAATTTAAACAGATTGTATCAACTACGGTGATCTTTTTAGTTGCTCAATCGTATTTAAAATTGTTGTAGTATATTTTTTTTGAACCCCGCTAGATTTGCTTTTTTGCATAAGATTTATCATTTTTAACTCTAGCCACGCATCAAAATTAACCCCGTGTTTTATAGGCTTAGCTAGTTTGTTGTTGGGGAAGCATTCTGAGTTTAAGAGATTTTATTTCTAATACAAACTGACTTGATAGCAGGTAAGAAACTTAAGCGAAAACTTTGCCTATTGAAGAAAAAAAGCCATCCTATGAAGTTAGGATGGCTTTTCTTCTTTAAGTTAAATCTTGAGCCTTCTAGGCGTTCGATTCTACTGGCTTTGGTACAATCGTTTTATACTTGCCTTTTTCAATACCTTCTCCAAGCATTAAAAGTAGAGGGCTAGCAATATAAATCGAACTGTAAGTTCCAACTATAACTCCAACCACCATCACAAAGGCAAAAAGATGAACGCCTTCACCTCCCCAAATGAAAAGAACCAATACAACTAACCAAGTTACAAACGAGGTTAGTATTGTTCTGCTAAGGGTTTGGTTGACGCTTTCGTTAATCATTTGGAAACTAAGCCCGGGATTTTTACCTCGCACTTCGCGAATACGATCGAAAACCACAATAGTATCGTTAACCGAATAACCTACCAATGTAAGTAAAGCGGCTACAGCTGGCAAATCGATCTTAAATTCTTGGAGCATAAAAATATTACCAAAGAAAGAACCGTGCAGATAATGACAAACCGCAATGGCCCCTAAGGTGAAAAATAAGTCGTGAATGAGGCAAAGTAAAGCCGCAAGCCCAAAGGTCCAATTACCGAACCTAAACCAAAGATAAAACACGATAGCGGCCCAAGAAGCAACAATAGCGTAAAGGGCTCTCTGCTGGGTACTTGAAGCAAGTTGCGGGTCAAAGTTTTCAAGTCGTTCGGGTTGAGGCTTGGAATTAAATTCTGATTGGACAGACTTCAGAGTTTCTTCAAGAGCAGAAATAGAAGCTGCTTCAGGAAGTTCCAGAGTCATTTTGTTAAATCTACCATCTTTTTGTTCTCCAGCGGGGTCAAGGCGCATTTGTCTTGCAGCTGCAGTTAAATTCTTCTTTTCGAATTCCTGCCTTAAGATAAGGCTGATTTGAGCCCTCGAAGCATAATTATCGAACTCGAGTGCTGCAGATTGCCCAGTTTTATCAACCTTGTAGCTTGATAATTGAACTCGCTGTAAATTGCTGCCTAATGTTTTGTTCACTTCTTCAAGTACCAAAGAGGGGTTCCGTTCAGTCGTTCTAATGGTGAAGAACTTACTCTTATTTCCTTGACTGATTTCAGGATTAGGTAGGAAAATTTGCTCAACCGAGATTTCAGGAAGAGTCGTTTTGTTAAACTTTTCTCTTAGCCAAGTAATATTCTGCATAGAAGTAAGTTGCCCGCTATAAGCGGTTCCTCCTTCAAAATCGATGTTCAAACCGCCTTTATCTAGCCTGTAGATAAATAATCCACCACCAATAACGGTAAGGGCAATAGTTACGGTAAACATTGCTTTTCTGATCGACATAAAATCAAAGTTAGGATGTAGGAAGATATGCATCATCTTGAGGTCGCCAATCCAGCCCTTTAATTGACAAACATCAAAAATTGTTCTAGTCATAAAGAGTGAGGTGAAAAGGCTAATGATAAGCCCAAGTGTAAGACTGATACCGAAACCGCGTAATTGATCGTTTCCAACCACATAAAGAATGATTGCGGTGAAAATACTACTCATATGAGTATCGATAATAGTAGGGAAGGCTCGGTCGTATCCGTTTCTAAGGGAAAGAAGAATACTTGCGCCTTTTTCTCGCTCTTCTCTTAGGCGTTCATAAATAAGGATGTTGGCATCCACCGCCATCCCCAAAGTTAAAACTAAACCTGCAAGGCCTGGAAGGGTAAAAGTAGCTTTAACAATAACCATAAATGCAACGGTAAGTAAAAGGTTTGAAAGTAGGGCAATGCAAGCAACCAATCCAGAAATTCGGTAATAAACAACCATAAATGCAATGACCGCAAGGAAGGCAAAAATAATGGATAAAGTTCCAGCTTTTATCGTGTCATCCCCAAGCGTTGCTCCAACGGTGTTTTCACTTACGGGTTGTGGTTTTAGGGTTGCGGGTAAAGCTCCTGCCCGAAGAATTCGTACCAGGGTGTCGATATCAGCAGGTGTGAAACTACCACTAATCTGGCCATCGGTACGAATGGCTTGATTGAGCACAGGTGCAGAGCGAATTTGCCCATCAAGAACAATGGCAAGGTGCCTTTTGAAACCATCTTTGGTAGCAGGGCGGTTTCGATTGGTAAGTTCATAAAAGCGGTTACCACCTTCCGCAGAGAAGCGGAAATCAACAGTAAGGTCGCCTTTGCTATCCATACCCCTGCGAGCACTAGAAAGGTAATCTCCGGTGATTTCCTTGCCTGCTTCGGTATTTCTGGTGAGTAGGAAGTATTCAAATTTCTTTTCAGATTCTCTGTCTTTGGGCATTAAGCGTTCGGGATTAGGAATAGTTCGTGAATAAATAAAGCAAGAGTTTGTACCCGGTGCGTTAGTAGCTTCTTTATCTCTAGAGGCAGCAATTTGTTTAAATCTGCCACTAATACCTGCATTATTATCTGTTTCAGCAGAGCTATTAAGGCCAAGGGAATAAAGTTCTTCTTTACCAACTTCAATCCAAGAATAAGAATATTGTGTCCTATCCCCATTAATGGAAGAATTAAAAGTATTGGTACCATTTTCTTGCTTGGGGGAAGGAGGAGATTCGCCATCGCGTGCAAGTAGTTTTAATTTAGCTTGGTTCGCAGGGTCGCGCAGGAATTTGTCAGCAGCATTAATCGCTTCTTCATCATCTTGGCGATTGGCAAGAATACGAAATTCAAGCCTACCTTGTTGAGCAATAAGATCTTTAATGCGTTCAACTTCTTCTGTAGTAAGGCCGCGCTTTTCCTTGCCTTGTTTAAAACGATCGCGAACAAAAGAGCTAATAGCATCTTTATCTTTGTCTGGGTTGGCATCTTCAACACGGGCGATAAGGCGCATAATATCGCCTCGGGGTACGGATTGGTAATTGTTACCTTCTTTTCCAGGATACTCCTTACGAATGGTTTCCATAACAGCTTGCCAGGATTTTTCCTCGGCTTCAGACTGTTTACGACCCCCTGTAGGAAGAATAATTTCAACGCGTGGTGGGTCGCCTTGAATAGGTCGGATCGTAATGCTGAAAAGATCAGCGGGGTCGATACGCCTTTTTAAAGAAGCAGCAAGTTCTTCAATATTAACTTTAGTGCCTGCTTCTGTTTTTTTGGAATCCACCTCGTAAACGAGAATAGACCCCCCTACAAGATCGACTCCAAGGCGAAACCCGCCTTCGCCGTTCTCATATTTTGAGTAGGCCCAAAGGAGCACAGCTCCTGGGATAAGGAAAGAAAGAACACAAATAATAGTTCTGGTGAGATTTTGCGTCATAATTAAGACTTTACATCAATGGCGGAACAATATCATTTGCCGGTTCCCCGCCTTGAGAACTACGGCTTAGGAAGAGACTTTACCATTAGTTTTGGTTTGATGCTCTTCTTCGTTTGAAAAATTTCTAGAAATACTTCCTTTGGTCATTTTAATTCGAGTGTTATCATCAACCTTAATAGTTAATTCATCCTCAGATTCGCTAATCGCGGTGACGATGCCATAAATTCCAGCCTGAGTTAAAACTCGGTCGTTCTTCTTAATAGCGGTAAGAAGTTTTTTGCGTTCTTTTTCTTGCCTCTGCATAGGTCGCCAAAGGATGAAATAAAATAGCACGAGAATCCCAATAGGCAGAACCAAATTCATATAAAACGGTTCTACAGCGGCTTTAGCTTCACCTTGTGCCCATATTTGAATGAAATTTGAATTCTGAATCATTGAAAATAGCTCCCATACCATAAACAAGCTTAAAGAATGATTTTAATTGTCCGAGTCCATACGGGCAAGGCAATCTGAACGGTAGGATTCAAATTGGCCAACTTCGATAGCACTGCGTGCACCATTCATCAACCTGCAATAATAGTTTAGGTTATGGATTGTTAGCAAAGTTGCCCCTAACATCTCTTCTGCCATAAATAAATGATGCAAATAAGCCCTGGAGTGATGAACGCAGGCATAGCAAGGGCAATCCTCTTCAATAGGTAAATTTGAACAACGATGGGCCGAGTTTTTAAGCCTAATTTTACCTCTAGAAGTAAAACCTGTGGCATTGCGTGCATTTCTTGAAGGCATTACGCAATCAAACATATCCACACCCTTCAAGATGCCGTTAAGAAGGTCTTCGGGTCTACCCACTCCCATCAAATATCGAGGTTTATTTTCTGGTAGAAAAGAGGTGCTTTCACCTAGCACAGCAACCATTTGGGAAGGAGTTTCTCCAACACTGAATCCACCTAAGGCATAGCCAGGGAAATCAAGTTTTACTAATTCACGGGCACAAAATTCTCTAAGGGAAAGGTCGGTGCCACCTTGAATAATTCCAAAGATCGATTGTTTGTTGCTTCGTGCAGCATCTTTACACCGAGATGCCCAAAGAATACTTCTCTCTACCGCCTTTTTTAGTTGTTCCGCACTACAACCAAAAGGCGGGCATTCATCCAAACACATTGCAATGTCTGATCCAAGCTTTTCTTGAATTTCAATTGCTTTCTCAGGTGTCAGTTCTAATAATGAGCCATCTAGGTGCGATCGAAAAGAAGCACCTTTATCGGTGATTTTGCAATCGTGAGCTAAACTGAATACCTGAAATCCACCACTATCAGTCAGAATGGCATCTTTCCAATTCATAAATTGGTGCAATCCACCCATTTCACTAATAACATCGGCCCCAGGTCGAAGAGCCAAATGGTAGGTGTTAGCAAGAATAATCTTAGCGCTGGTTTCGGCAATTTGATGGGATGTTAGCCCCTTGACCGTTGCAAGGGTTCCAACAGGCATAAAAACAGGGGTATCTATAGCGATACCCCTTAAATTAAGAACTCCCCTGCGAGCAAGCCCATCGGTTTTATGCAGGGTGAAAGAAAAACTCATTCAAAACATCCGGGAATAGAAAAAACTTAGTCACCACGCAGGGAAAGTCCCATTAGCTGAAGTTTTTCGCGAACTTCACTTAATGAGGTCATTCCAAAGTTGCGGGATCCAAGTAACTCGTCTGCGGTGCGCCCCATAAGTTCACCCATGGTGTTGATACCTAATCGGCTCATACACTTTCTAGCGCGAACAGAAAGCTGAAGATCAGAAACAGGCTTATTCATTAAAGCCATTTCCTGTTCCGTTAAGTTTTGAGGTAAGCGGAAAACAGGCTCCCTTTGGGTAGAATCTTCGAGAGATTGTCCTAAGCGAAGGTTTTTCGCAGTTAGCATTTCCTTGATTTCGGTCAAGGAAGTTTCGCCAAAGTTTTTGCTTGCAAGCAATTGAGCTTCACTAACTCTGGTGAGGTCGCCTAAAGAGCGAATATTCATCTTTTTCAGGCAGTTTCTACTGCGAACTGAAAGTTCAAAATCAGTTACGGGAACTTCAAGAACCTGATTGAACTTACTGTTATCGAATTCTTCATCAGGGCTATAGTACATCGTTTGAGCGGCTTGCGCATCTTTAAGATAAAGCCTAGCCTCGTCATCCAGTTGATTGGATTGAAGAACGGTTTTGAAGCAATCAGCAGCCTTATCAAATTTATTGTTGTCTTCGTAAAGGATGCCAAGGTTTTTTAGCACGCCAACATGAATTGGTGGGTGCTTAAGGCACTTTTCATAGTAACTAATCGCTTCTTCATCATTGCCTGCTAAATCATTAGCTCTGCCAAGATGAAAAAGGGCACCCGTATGGCCTGGGTCGAGCTCAATAGCTCGTTCAAAATGCTTAATTGCTGTAGATTTTTCACCTTCATCCATAAGTATTCCAGCTTTTTGAAAGTGGAACTCTGCACTATGGCTAGAAAGTTCTTCCATTTTTGCCAAAGAAGCTTTTGCAGCAGGAAGGATTTCCTTGTGGCGTAAAATGGCAACGCGTTGAAGTTGCACTTGATTGATATTATAGCCAAGTTTCTCTGCTTTTTCGAAGGCTTTTTCTGCTTCGTCAAGGTTTTGGGTGGAGAGTAAAGCCTTGCCTAAATAGAAAAAGGCCAAACTACTTTCCCCGTGCTTTAGATTTTCGATTGCTTCTTGAGTATGACCCATAAAATAAAGAGCAATGCCTAATTTTAACTGAAATTTTCTTTGCCCTGGTGGAACCGATGTTTCAACTTTTTTCTTCAATAGTTGAATAACTTCTTTAAGGTTTTTAAACTGCTGGTTTCCCTGAGCGAGTCCATTACGAAGCTGTTGCACTGTGCCAGCATCACAATCTTCTTTTTCTACCATTAAAGTACGCAAGTCAATTAGCATTAACTCTGCCATAAAAATAACTCCAAGCCGAGTAACAATACAAAGAGGTAAATCAAACAACCAACCGGTTTTTGGAAAATAAGAAAGTCACACTTTATCTATTTTGACCCTGCAAACCGTAAAAAGTAAATATATTTAAAATAGAGCCATAATCAAGTGGATTTGGCTTTGAGGTGTCATAGAAGGGTTCTTTACCCAAAAATATCAATAAAAAGGCGCAAGCTTTATGGGTTCAATTTCGTGTTATGCAATGGTAGTTTCTGGTTTAGAAAACCTTGCCGGTAAAGAAATTGTTGCCTCATTGAATGGCGAAATTAAGCGTAAAACTTCCGGGTTGGTCGTTTTTCACCTCGATGGACCCGACCCCGATGTCTTTAACCTAAAAACTACCGAAGATGTTTTCCTTTTTGGGTGGGGCACCGATTCTCTTACTTACAGAGCCCAAGACCTCGACGAGATCAAAAATTGGACTTCCAAGGACGCTGATTGGGCTCGACTTATCAACCTTCATCACTCTTTCAAACCTAAAACTAAAGGCAAGCCGACTTATCGTATCGTAACCCAAATGGATGGCGAGCATGGCTACCATCGAAAAGATGCACAAAGGGCTTTTGCTAAAGGTTTGGCTAAATACATTCCGACAACTTGGCAGGTTGTTGATGAAAATGCTTCTTTGGAATTTTGGCTAACCATTAATGATAAAACTGCTATTTCTGGTATTCGCCTTACCGATAAAACGATGAGACACCGAATCTATAAGGTTGCTCATCGGCCTGCTTCACTTAAACCTTCTGTTGCAGCATCTATGGTCAGATTGGCAGATTTGAACCCCCTGCATCGGGTACTTGACCCTATGTGCGGTGCGGGTACTATTCTTGCAGAATATCAAATTTATGCCGAGGGTTGGCGTGTTGCTCGGGCTGCAGCTTGGGGCGGCGATATCGAACAAGCCGCTGTTTTGGATGCCTCCGCTAACACCCGCAGGTTAGGCAAAATTTATTTGAACCGCTGGGACGCCCGATGGCTTCCTCTACAACCTTCTTCAATTGACCGCATTATTTGTAACCCGCCTTTTGGCAAGCAGCTTTCTCCCGACATCGATATTGGAAAACTTTATCGCGGCCTTATGATTCAGTTTAATCGGATTCTTTCTCCCGAGGGCAAAGCCGTTATTTTGGTTAGTGATTTTGCTTTGCTCAAGGAAGCATGCGATAAAGTTGGTTGGAAATTAGAGCAAAGGCTTCGAACTGAAATTCTTGGTCAAAACGCGGTAATGAGTCTCTGGCAAAAGCCACTTTCAGACGGTACACTATCTTAACGAGCC
>JBDNHI010000041.1:0-6336 GCA_041694635.1 Gemmataceae bacterium
AAATATGGATCAGACTTAACTAAAGAAAAATCGCATTTATATTTTTCTAATTGTACTTATTTGTTTTAATACCATGTTTAAGATTAAAAAGACTTATGCGACTGCTGAGTTATTTGGATTCTTTGGTAATAAAATGTCTTTGTTTTCTATAAACCAAGCAAGGGTGGTTTTTAATCCTTGTTTAAGTTGAGTTTGAGGGCGAAGGGGCCAAAGTGTCTCTAGTTTTTTAACAGAAAGCACCTTTGATTTAGCGCCGACATATTTAGATGTATCGAATTTTATTTTAGAAAAATCGTAATCAGCAATTAAACAAAGTTCTGAAGCAAATTCTCGAATCGAATTTTCCTTACCAGCACCGATGTTTATAAGATCATTGTCAATTTCATTTGCCATTTTAATGGTACAGGCAACAAAATCATCGAGAAAAACCAATTCGCGTTTTTGATGGCCATCGCCCCAAAGAACAACTTCTTCGCCAAACATTTTTCCCCGTAAAATTTTCCGCATCAAATCAAAAATGAAATGCATCTGTCTGCCATCCGTATGGTAGCCTGGGCCATAAAGTGTACTAGGGACCAAGCAAAGGTATTTTAAACCAAATTGTTTATTCAAAGATTTTAAACCAACATAAAGCATGCGTTTGGTCATTGCGTAAGTGTAAAGGCTATCAATGGGTTGGCCTTCAAGATAATTTTCTTCAACAAGTTCTTTGTCTGGGGCATAAGCACAACTTGTACCCATGGAAATTAATTTTGCTTGAGGTTGATGGTTTTGCCACCAATCTAAAACATTGGTGTTGATTTTTTGATTATTAAGCCATTGTTCGCCGGGATGCTTTAGGCAAAAATCTCCTGCCTGAGTCCAAGCAGCAAGATGATAAATGAAATCAAAATGAGTCGAGTTATATTTGTTCAAGGAATTTTGAACCGTTAAGTCAGCTTCTTTGGAGCTTAGCGCAACAACATTGCTTCCCTTCTTAGATAACGAAGAGACTAAAGCAGACCCAAGAAACCCACTGCCACCCGTGATTAAAATGTTCATAATGAATCCTTTAAAACAAATGTTAATAAATTACCAGAAGCTTTGATGTTGCTCGTATCGGTTATCATTTGAATAGTGAAAATCAGATGCTTTATCTAAACCCAGATTTTTTAATAAAGTTTGAAGTTCTTTTCTAGCTTTGTTAAATTTTCTTCTTTTTTCAAGCATGTTTTTTACTGAAGAGAACTCTCCATTGTCGTACCCTTTAAAAGCTTCTCGAAGTGAAAAAAGAACATTTTTTAAAGATACAAACTTAGAAATTGGAAAGTGTTTTTCGATATAAGTAATTACAGAACAGGCGAGTTCGATATCGGTGCTCCAATGGGAACAGTATGATTTTCTATATTTTAAGCAGAAAAGAAGAGATTGTTCCACAAACGATTGGGTTCTTCCCTGTAATGCATATTCCATTCCTTCGGGTGTTCGGAATAAATACCAAGCGCGTAAATCTTCGAGTTCAGCAGTGGGTGAGTGCGTAGCTCGTTCTTCAGGGTAGTTGAAAAATATGCCTAAAGTTATGGGAATGGTTTTCATTTTTACAAAAGGGCCAACTCGATTTTTAAATTCAGTATCGCCTGCAGCTCTGAATGTATCATCGTAATATCCGAAACGATCGTGAATGGATTTTCTATAAAGCGCCCCAACCCAAGAAATGTAACAAGTTTCAAGGTAAATGTGGAAAGGGTGAAAATTCGATCTTTCAAAAATCATAATATCTTTTAGCCAAGTTCCATTTTCTGAAACATCAGTCATTAAACTGTTGCTTTGAATCCAATCGACTGATAAGTCCGAATCTAATTCTGCTGTAAGAGTTTCAAGAGCTTCTGGGGAAATGCCTTCATCAACGCCAAGGAAAGTAAGATACTCCGCTTGGGCCAATTGAATACCCCGGTTCCAAGCTTTTTGAATGGTTTCTCTGGATTTTGTTCGAGCATAAATAACATTAATGTTTAAGGAATCGATCAATTTTAAGAATACTTCTCGTTCGTTGGTGGGCGAACCACTGTCCACCAAAACAATTTCTGCAGTACCATTACGAACCATGGTTTGTCGTTGCAGGTTGTTAAGAAAGAATTCGAGTTTATTTGCTGCATTATAAAGCGAAACAATGATTGAAACTTTTACTTTATGGTTTTTTCTGCGGTCATCTTGATACTCAAAATCTTCAGAATATTTAGGAGGAGGCAAAAGCTTTATTCGTTGGTTTTCAAGATATTCTATAATTCCTGATTGCAGTTGATCGCCATTATAAAGAAGATTGGTAGCATTCGATTCAGCAGCATAATTGCTAGAAGCAAGGGTTGCAGTTACGAAATTAAATGAATTTGGTTTGCTTATGCCACCTAAGCGAAAAGATCGGATGTAATAAGTTGCAGCAATAATTGGTTTATCAAGTACGATTTGCAAGCCTGCCATTTTTCTATAAATGGGAAATTTGCCATAGGGTAGATTTGTAACATGGTTGTACAGATTTTTAATTTTGGTTCTTACATTTATTTTTCCACATTCAGTAAGTGTGGAAATAGTTTTAAAGTGGGATGATATTTCATTAAGCCATGCCAACCTATATTTTTTAAGTTTATATTTTCGTGCTAGGCGTGGGAAAAATCCAGCAATGGATGAAATTATTTTTTTGATTCCAGATTCGGTTTTGTAGTTCCTGTGTTTTGCAAGAAACTTCACTTTTTTGATTATCTGATGTTTCAATGAAACAGGGGTAGAAGTTGGCGCTTCATTTTTTTGAATTATAGGGTTATCGGGGCAGATTTGTAAAAAAGACTTTGCGATTTCATCGAAGGGGAAATCTGTTTCTCGAATACGCCTAGAAGGTTGTTCATAAATATTAGTAAGCGATTTAGATGGGAAAGTACTAGGGTCAAATGATTCAAGGATATTAGCAATTGCTTTTCTATCTGCATCGTAATTTTCAATTGCATGTTGCAATACATTAATGCAGGTTGATAAATCATCCATTGGTAGAACATGGATTGGCATGCTAGGGAATTCTTTTTGGATGAACCCTACTACGCCCGTGTTTTCTCCTACGGCTATTGGGCAACCTGCAAATAACGATTCCAATGCCACGAGATTAAATGTGTCATATCTGGAAGGTAATACCGTTAAAAAAGATTTTGTAAAAAATTCCTTCATAGTGGCTTGGGAAACGATATCTTTTATTTCGAGGTTAAGATTTCGGTTATTAATAATCTTTGTTAGTACATCGTTTGATGTCGTTTTATTTTCCAGTGGGACTGAATGCCCAATGATAAATGCTTTTGTTAACAGTTTTTTGGGTAGCATCCATATGAGGTGCGCAAGGAGATCTGGCCCCTTTATTTTTTCTGTTCTACCAAAAAATACTATTGATGGCACTTCTGAGGTTTTAATGTAGGGTTTTGGTTTTTCTGGTTTAAAAAAATTGAAGGGATGCAAATAATCAGCTTTTATAGTTGTCTTTTTTTGCCATTTTTCAATGTTGAACTCGCTAATTGCATATCTTATGTCGGCGCCCAAGTATTGTTCTTTTTCTAAGAATTCAAGTGAGGAGTAATCGTGGTGAGAGGTGTCCCAGTTATGGTACAAGCTGGTTGAAGTATTGCCATGCATTGAAAGGGCGATTTTATTGAATTTAACATTAAAATGATTTAAGAAGAATCTTAAAAAACAGCCATATTGTTCCCAATCAGGTATATCGATAATATCAAAGTTCAACCCTCTTGCGGAATAAGCAATATTTGCTGCATTGGAAACAGCGTGCCTTGCCCAAGTTGGAATTAAGCTGAAATCAAAATTTGGATCTTGAACATGTGAATTTGGGAATTTGTAATCATAGTCTATTGTTTTCGCATTATTCGGCCTATTAGTTTTATCTGGTTCATTCCGGATCAGGTAGGAAAATTCTATATTTGAATTTGATTGAATCAGTTGTTTGTAAAAAGATTGGCCACCCCCAACTGAATGAAAAATATCAACTGCAGGTAATAAAACACGCATTCGAGCTCCAAAATATCAGGCTACAAGGTAATTAATTCGTGAGACTCGTTCGGATATGATGTCTGTCATTTTGAAAACAGTGATTGATACAGGAGGACAATGGTTTTTAGAATTTGATTTCATTAATTTTAAGAATACACGGCATTTTTTTTCATTGGTGATGTGAAAAGGCATGTCAGGATAATGTATGTTTAAAAAACCACGATGTGCATGGTGTCTGCAAATTTCATTTTGTTCATCTTCGATGCCAACCATTACTTCATCGTCTGGGTTTCCAGATAAATCTAACCAGATTACATACCTACCTGGTTTTACGGGTAACCAATTCGAAAACCAAGATCCAGATTCATTTGTAAAGTCCGAAGCCACATAGGTTGATTCTTTTGCGAATTGAGGTGCTCTTGTGTAAGGTATTTCTTGAAGTCGTGTTTCATGGACATATAGAAGATTTCTTATTTCCGAACCTTTGGTAAAATCATTTGCTGATTTAATTGGTTTATAATTACTCAAGTCGAGTGAAACATAACCCAATGAAAGAAGATAATTAAAACAACGCATATCACTAGGGCTAGTTTCTAAAATAAGATGAGGCCTTGTAATCAAAACTTTGGTTTTCATTCCTTGAAGGGCATCAAATTCTGCCCCTTCGATATCCATTTTTATCAGATCGGGTATTAATCCCATATGATTGACGAAATCATCAAGAGAAAGAGTTTTCACGGTTTTGCTTACTTTTTCTTTGAACTCGCCTTGGTTAAAAATGCTGTCGTTTAGATGATTGCCTGCATAAATTATAATGTCTTTTCCTGATTCAGAAAAAATTGCATTGTGATAAAGTTGGATATTATTGCAACCGCTTGCAATGATGTTGCCATGAGTTAATTCAATGATGCGAGGGCTTGCTTCGAAGGAACAAACAATGCCTTTCGGGCCAGTTAGACGCGCCATCAAGATAGATAAGCCGCCAACATTTGCCCCTACATCAAAAACAATGCTTCCCGGTTTAATTAAATCTCTAAGCGCTAATTGAACCGAAGGTTCCCAGAAGTTTGTTTCCCACCAAGGGTTAACAATAAAATTGCACGAGTTTATTTTAAGATTTGGCTCATGATCATTATTGCCATGAATTTGGCTGATCTTATGTTCTAAGGTGTTTAGCCTTTGATTAGCTTCTAAAACTTGATTGGAAACCGTAGAAATGGATTGATGAATTTCTGCAGTGCCCGAAGCGTTATTAATTATTTCTTTTGCCCAGGTTTTTGTTTTGTTTGGCAGTAAAGCTTTAAGTGTTTTTATAAACATCATTAATTCCTAAATAATTAAGCAGCCTCTGCATCTACGGGAAAATAAAATTCTACTCCTCTAGCAATTAATTCTTTATTGTTTGCTAAGATTTCTTTTTTAAAATTCCAAGCAAGTACATAATAAACATCAGGGAAAATCTCTAACTCATTTTCCATGACTACGGGCAAATGCATTCCGGGGGAAAGCAAACCTTTTCTAAGTGTGTTTTTTTCAACTAAGCAATCAAGGTAATTTTTGCCTACACCAAAGTAGTTTAGAAGTGTATTTCCCTTTACTGGTGCGCCCATTCCAAAAATTCTTTTTCCTTCTTTTTTCTTCTTATCAAGATACGCAAGGTCTTTCTTTTTCATCTCTTCTACACGAAGGGCAAATGAATGATAAGTGCTGATTTCATTGCTTTTGCTTTTGATTTCAGATGTAACTGCATCAAGGTATCGCTGAGTTTTAGCTTTCTTACCTTTATGGGTTACAAAGCCAATCATCGAGCCCCCATGAATAGGTGATAAGCTACAATCGAACATTTCTAATCCATGCCTGTTAAGGAGGGTTTCGATATTCTTCAAATTGTAATAAAGAAGATGCTCGTGGTAGATTTGGTCAAAAGCAAGGTTCTCTACAATTTTTTTCATGTAGAGAAATTGGACAACAAAAGTGCCATCTTCCTCTAATGATTCTTTGATACCTTGAGTAACCGAGTGAAGCTCTTCGAGGTGGAAAAAGACCCCTGCTGCATTAATGACATCAAATTTTTTGTTAATACTTTTTGCTGTTTCGAGATTGAAAAAAGCATTAAGGGTGGGAACCCCTGAATCCATTGCAATTTTGGAAGTAGTAATCGAAGATTCTACACCTAGAACTTCGTAGCCTAAGGTTTGAAAATGCTTAAGTTGAGTGCCATCATTAGAGCCGATATCTAATACGGTTTTTTTGCGATTTTTATTTGGGATAATTTTGTCAATATCTTCTGCAACTGTTTTGAAGTGATTGCTTAAGGAT
>JBDNHI010000042.1:0-6340 GCA_041694635.1 Gemmataceae bacterium
AAATATGGATCAGACTTAACTAAAGAAAAATCGCATTTATATTTTTCTAATTGTACTTATTTGTTTTAATACCATGTTTAAGATTAAAAAGACTTATGCGACTGCTGAGTTATTTGGATTCTTTGGTAATAAAATGTCTTTATTTTGCATAAACCACTCAAGTGTTGTTTTTAATCCGGTTTTAAGTTGAGTTTGAGGGCGAAGGGGCCAAAGGGCCTCCAGTTTTTTAACAGAAAGAACCTTTGATTTAGCACCGACATACTTAGAAGTATCGAATTTTATTTTTGAAAAATCGTAATCAGCGATTAAACAAAGTTCTGAAGCAAATTCTCGGATGGAATTTTCTTGCCCGGCCCCGATGTTTATAAGGTCGTTATCGATTTCATTTGCCATTTTTATGGTACAGGCAACAAAGTCATCGAGGAAAACTAATTCGCGTTTTTGATGGCCATCGCCCCAAAGGACAACTTCTTCGCCAAACATTTTTCCCCGTAAAATTTTTCGCATCAAATCAAAAATGAAATGCATCTGTCTGCCATCTGTGTGGTAACCAGGGCCATAAAGTGTACTAGGAACCAAGCAAAGGTATTTTAAACCAAATTGTTTATTCAAAGATTTTAAACCAACATAAAGCATGCGTTTGGTCATTGCGTAAGTGTAAAGGCTTTCAATGGGTTGGCCTTCCAGATAATTTTCTTCAGTAAGTTCTTTGTCTGGGGCATAAGCACAACTTGTACCCATAGAAATTAATTTGGCTTGTGGTTGATTGTTTTTCCACCAATCTAAAACATTGGTGTTGATTTTTTGATTGTTAAGCCACTGTTCGCCAGGATGTTTTAAGCAAAAGTCTCCTGCCTGAGTCCAAGCTGCAAGGTGATAAATAAAATCGAAAGAGATTTTATTGAATTTTGATAAAGAATCTTGTTGGGTTAGGTCGGCATCTTTAGAGCTTAATGCAGTTATTTGGTTTCCTGTGTTGGCAAGTGCTACAGCTAAAGTTGTGCCCAAAAACCCACTGCCACCAGTGATTAAAATGTTCATAATGCAATCCTTGCGTTAATAGAATCTAAGTATATTACCAAAAGCCTTGATGTTGTTCATAGCGATTATCATTGGAATAATGAAAAAAAGCAGAATCGGGAAAGCCAATCTTTGTGAGTTCAATGTTTAATGCTTTACGAGCGTGATTAAAAGTTCTTTTTGCAACAAGCATATTTTCTGCTGAACTGAAGCCATCGTTATCATAAGCATTAAAACCATCTTTAAGTGCTAACAATTTATCATGCAAATCAGAAAATTTAGAATTGGGATAATTCTTTTTAATGTAAACGCCTACCGAGTACGCCAATTCAATATCCGTACTCCAATGATTGCAATAAGATTTACGATATTTCAAACAAAGAAGAAGGGCCTCTTCTGCAAATGTTTGGTCTTTATTTTTAAGAACATATTCCATACCTTGGATTGACCTATATAGATACCAAGCTCGCAAATCCTCTAGTTCTGCGGTTGGTGACTGGGTAGCCCGTTCTTCAGGATAGTTAAAGAAAATACCTAATGTTAAAGGTAGAGTTTTCATTTTTACAAAAGGGCCAACTCGGTTTTTAAACTCCGTATCCCCCGCCGCCCTAAATGTATCATCGTAATATCCGAAACGATCGTGAATTGATCGCCTGTACAAAGCTCCTACCCAAGAAATATAGCAAGTTTCCAAATAAATATGAAAAAGATGAAAACCTGATCGCTCATAGATCATAACATCTTCAACCCAAGAGCCATTTTCTGTAACGCTGGTTGATAAACTATTACTTTGAACCCAATCAACGGAAGGATAGTCATCTAATTCTTTTGCAAGGATATTAAGTGCATCAGGGCAAATTCCTTCGTCGACACCTAAAAAAGTAAGGTAAGGAGCCTTAGCTAATTTGATACCGCGGTTCCAAGCTTTTTGGATCGTTTCACGGGATTTGGTTCTGATATAAAGTACTTGAATTTTTAATGAAGCAATTAATTGGAGGAAGATTTTATATTCATTAGTAGGTGACCCACTATCCACAAAAATGATTTCCGCATTACCTGTTTGCACCAAGCTTTGCTGGTTGAGGTGTTTTAGAAAGAAATCTAATTTGTTTGCTGCATTGTAAAGCGAAACAATGATAGAAATTTTAAATGAAAGATTAGTTCTTCTATCATCTACAATTTCGAAATCGTCATCATATTTTGGTGGGGGTAAAAGGTTAACCCTTCGATTTTCAAGTGTTTCTGAAATTTTAATAGGGTTCGATGTATTATCATAAAGCAATTTAGCGGTATCAGCTTCAATTGAAAATTTATTAGCAGAAAGAATTTCTAGAAAGTATTTAAAAGCGTTAGGATTTGGATTAGAACCTAAACGAGCCGAACGAATAAAGTAGGTGCTTGCAATTATAGGATTATTAAAAAAGAATTGTAAACGGGCCATCTTTGAATAGATAGCAACTTTTCCAAAGGGATAGTTATGAATTAAGCTATAAAGGGTTTTTAGTTTTATAATAATGTTTTCTTTGCCACATTCTGAAAGTGTAAGGTAAACGCTAAACCTTTCAGATAACATTTTGAACCAAGCGGGCCTATTTTTAGAACGGATCAGTTTGCGTGCTATTCTTGGTAAAAACCCAGTAATTGAAAAAACAGCTTTTTGTATACCTGATAAATTTTTATAGTTTCGATGTTTTCCTAGTCGCTTAATTTCGTTCTTAACTCTTTGTTTCCAAGATAAAGGTTTGGGTTTAAATATTGCATTTATTTCAGATGGGTCGAAAGGGTGCGCAGAAGCCTGCTCCAAAAATAATTTAGCGATTTCATCAAAATAAAAATTGTTTTCAAGAACTCGATTAGAATGTTGCTGATAAATGCTTAAAAGACTTTTAGAATTATGGTTTTTTGTGTCAAAATTATGAAGAGTGTTGTAAATCTGTTGCCTGTTTTCTTGATAATTGTCGATTGCATCTTCTAGAACTTTTATGCAGGCAGAAAAATCATCCATAGGTAAAACACTTACTGGAAGATAAGGAAATTCTTTTTTAAGAAATCCAACAACACCGGTATTTTTACCTATAACAATGGGGCATCCTGCAAATATTGATTCTAACGCTACAAGGTTAAAAGTATCGTAACGGGAAGGAAGTACAATTAAATTAGACTTGTGGAAATAATCTTGCATTTCAATTTGGCTAATATCATTTTTAATATCAATGTTAATATTTCGCTTAGTGATTAGCGCATTTAAAATATCGGTTGAAGTTGTTTTGTTTTCAAGAGGAACAGAAGGGCCGATTATAGTGCCTTGTTTAAATCTTTCTTTTTGCATTGCCCAAGCAAGGTTAATAAAAAAGTCTGGTCCTTTCCTTTTTTCAGTACGGCCAAAGAATACGAGTGAAGGGATTTCTGTTGTTTTATTAAAGGGTTCCATTTTCTTTGGGCAAAAGAAATTAAAAGGATGTAGATATTCAGCACGAAGGTTGGTCCTTTGTTCCCATTCGTCGATATAAAAGTTACTAATACCATAGCGAACATCGCAAGATAAATATTGATTCTTTTCCAAGAATTCGAGAGAGGAGTAATCTTTGTCAGTGTTTTTCCAATGTCGATAAATTGTCGATGAGATAGTCCCATGCATAGAAAGGATCATTTTTTTGAAATCGATATTAAAATGATTGCAAAAAAAGCGTAGGAAGCAACCATACTGTTCCCAATCAGGAATATCGATAACATCAAATTTTAAATTTCTTGCAGAATAAGCAATATTTGCAGCATTTGAAACAGCGTGACGGCACCAAGAGGGAATAGATTTAAAATAATTAGAAGGGTCAGGAAAATCCATGTTTCGAAATTTTAACTCATATTTAATTGATTTTGCATTAAATGGTTTACTGGAATTTTCAGATTCACTTCGAATCAAATAATTAAATTCAATATTAGGATTAGCTTCAATAATTTGCTTGTAAAATGATTGTCCCCCGCCAATTGAATTATAAATATCTACTGCTGGTAATAAAACACGCATTCAAGTTCCTCTTTAACTTTTAAGCAACTAAGTAATTGATATGTAATGCATAATTTGTTGAAAAATTCACTAATCTAAAAATTTGAATATCAGCAGGCGGTAAATGTTTTGCTGAGTTCAATTTTATTGTTTTAATAAAAATTCGAATTTTTTGATCAGATGAGATTTGGAAAGGAAGGTCTGGATAATGTTGGTTTAAAAAACCACGAGAAGCGTGGTATCTACAAATCTCTTTTTCTTCATTCTCTATGCCAAACAATACTTCATCTTCTGGATTCCCACTTAAATCTGAATTGATAATGTACCTGCCAGTTTTAAAGTTCAACCAAGAAGAATTCCACGATGAGGATTGAAGGGAAAAATCGGTATCACAAAGTTTGAATTCTTCTTTAAGTTCTGGATTTATTGAATAAGGGCATTCTTTTACTCGTGATTCGTGCACATAAAGCAAATTTCTGATTTCAGTACTTGGGGGGAAATCGGTTGCAGAATATATCCTTTTATAACATTCCAAATCCCAGGCCAAATAACCTAGACTGGTTAGCAGGTCAAAGGGCCTCATATCTTTGGGTGAAGTTTCTAAAAGAAGATGCGGAAAGGAGAGAAGAATTTTATTTTTCATTCCTAAAAGAGCATCAAATTCTGCACCTTCAATATCCATTTTGATTAGGTCGGGTATTAAGCCCATATGGTTAGCAAAGTCATCAAGGGAAAGAGTTTTGACTGTTTTGCCTACTTTTTCTTGGAATTCACCTTGGTTGAAAATGCTGTCGTTTAGATGGCCCCCAGCGTAAATCATTAAATCCTTGCCTGATTCAGAAAAAATTGCATTGTGATAAAGTTGGATATTATTGCAACCGCTTGCAATGATGTTGCCATGAGTTAATTCAATGATGCGAGGACTTGCTTCGAATGAACAAACAATACCTTTTGGCCCGGTAAGGCGTGACATAAGAATTGATAATCCTGCAAGATTTGCCCCAACATCAAAAACAATGCTACCTGGTTTGATTAAGTCTCGTAAAGCTAATTGAACCGAAGGTTCCCAAATGTTTGGCTCCCACCAAGGTGCAACAATGAAATTGCAGGAATTTATTTTTAATCTAGGTTCAATATCTGTTCGACCGTGGGTTTGAGCGATTTCATTTTCAACGATTTTTAATCGGTTAGCTAATGTTTCGCTAATATGGTTATGTGCGGTTGCTAATTCATTTACGCCTACCGTTTGAATCATAATTGATTTTAGCCAATTTTTTACTTTTGCTGGTAGCAATTTCTTGAGCGTTGTTTTTAGCATTTAATTTATCCGTTGGTTACGCAGCTTCAGCATCAACTGGGAAGTAAAATTCTACGCCCTTGGCAATTAATTCTTTATTGTTTTCTAGGATTTCTTTTTTAAAGTTCCATGCAAGCACATAATACACATCAGGGAAAATCTCCAACTCGTTTTCCATGACTACGGGCAAATGCATTCCAGGGGAAAGCAAGCCTTTTCTAAGAGTGTTTTTTTCAACTAAGCAATCAAGATAATTTTTGCCTACACCAAAGTAGTTTAGAAGTGTATTTCCCTTCACTGGTGCACCCATTCCAAAAATTCTTTTTCCTTCTTTTTTCTTCTTATCAAGATACGCAAGGTCTTTCTTTTTCATCTCTTCTACACGAAGGGCAAATGAATGATAAGTGCTGATTTCATTGCTTTTGCTTTTGATTTCAGATTCAACCGCATCAAGGTAGCGTTGAGTTTTAGTTTTTTCCCCTGTATGGGTTACAAAGCCAATCATCGAACCCCCGTGAATTGGCGAAAGATTACAATCGATCATTTCCAATCCATGCCTGTTAAGGAGGGTTTCGATATTCTTCAAATTGTAATAAAGAAGATGCTCGTGGTAGATCTGGTCAAAAGCAAGGTTCTCTACAATTTTTTTCATGTAGAGAAATTGGACAACGAATGTACCATCTTCTTCTAAGGATTCTTTGATACCTTGAGTAACCGAGTGAAGCTCTTCGAGGTGGAAGAAGACCCCTGCAGCATTTATGACATCAAATTTTTTGTTAATACTTTTTGCTGTTTCGAGATTGAAAAAAGCATTTAGGGTGGGAACTCCAGCGTCCATTGCAATTTTGGAAGTAGTAATCGAAGATTCTACACCTAGGACTTCGTAGCCTAAGGTTTGAAAATGCTTAAGTTGAGTGCCATCATTAGAGCCGATATCTAATACGGTTTTTTTGCGATTTTTATTTGGGATAATTTTGTCAATATCTTCTGCAACTGTTTTGAAGTGATTGCTTAAGGAT
>JBDNHI010000043.1:0-12403 GCA_041694635.1 Gemmataceae bacterium
GATAGCCCAAGCCGTTAAAATCCTAATACGCAATTATAATAAAAAGGACTGGCTTGAATTGACGATGGGGTTAGTTTCAAGTATCCTCAAATTGTAATGATAATTATGGATTTTTACTTAATTCACAATTATTTACGAATTCGGGGCTGTGGCGCAGTTGGTAGCGCGTCTGCATGGCATGCAGAAGGTCAGGGGTTCGAATCCCCTCAGCTCCATTTAAGGTTGGTGTTTAATCTGGCAAGCCTTCTTTTATCCTTTCTTCTTTTATTGATAATAATTCCTCCTGCGCTTGGAATTAAAACTCTCGTGAGAATTTTCTTTGTCTTTATTTTCAAAACGATTTCGGTTCGCAGATTGGCCAAACCCTGAAGTCCCAAATATTGCATCGGGTGTTTATGCGATTTGGAATGCTGAGGTTCTTATTTATTGTGGGATGTCAGGTCAAAACTTGACCCCGAACCCATCTTCTACAAAAAAACAAGGGTTAAGTAAACGATTAGCAAGCCATGCCTCTGGGAGATTAAGTGGCGATCAATTTTGTGTCTATGTTGCAAATAGGCTCATTATTCCTGGTATTACTCCTAAGCAAGTGCACCAATTTGTATCGGGTGAAATTAATTTAGATGAGCTTACTAAAAAATACATTCGCGCCCATTTTGATTATCAATTTGCAGTGACAACCACAAGAACTAAGGCTTTTGAATTAGAAATAAAATGTAGGAAAGGCCTCGTATTTAAAGCGAAGCCTTTTTTAAATCCTGCTTAAGTTATTGTTAATCATCGTGCAAAGAAATAGGCATAATTTTTTTGGCCACTCCCAAGCAGCGACTTCGCCTTGGCCGGACAGCTACTTGGCCGGACAGCTACTTGGCCCACTCAATCCATTTGGCCGGCGGGGCAACCCGGGCGACCAATTTGAACTTGCTGTCATCGAGCGGCCGGAGTGGACAGTTTGCCGTCGAACCAGTCGGCTAGGACTTTGACTTCTTCGTGGATCGTCAGCCACGGGTGGCCGCCCCCTTTTTTGACGATCAATTCGGCCGAGATGCCGGATTTCTTCAGGGCGTCCAGCATCACCTGGGATTGTTGCAACGGAACCAGAAAATCCGCATCGCCGTGGATCAATAGAAACGGCGGAGCTTTGTCGGTGACGAGCCGCGCAGGCGAAATCTGAGTCAACTTGTCTTTCATCTCCTCATCGGTGAGTTCTGCGGTTCCGAGTGGAATAGCCAGACGACGAGTTCGCTCGGACTTAAGATCCCAAGAATTCGTGCCATAGACCAAAAAGTCCGTCGGCGGAAAGAAGACTGCGACTGCTTTCACGCACGTATCAGGTTTGCCGGCGACTGCGGCCTCAGCGGTGACCGCCGCAAGACATGCCAAGTGCCCGCCAGCGGATGCGCCAGTCAGACCCAAACGCGCCGGATCGATGCTGTACTCGGGAGCATGTCCCTTGACCCAGAGGATGCCGGTCTTGAGATGCGCCAACATCTCGGGCACGCAAAACTTCGTGACCGAGCCAGGGCGAATTGCGAAAACCGTGTAGCCCTTGCCGCAGATGATGTCGTACATCTGTGCCTTCTTGTGATCGTTGATCTTGCTGCGATCGGAATGCCACGATCCACTGGCCACATCGACGATGCCGATGCCATTCTTCGTTCCCGTCGGAACAAAGATGTCCATCACCAGCGCGATGCCATGCACCTCGGAATAGACGATATTGTTGTGCTGAACATAAGGCGATTTCGCAGAAACCGGTGCTGAATCAAACGCCCAAGCCCCGATCAGCGATAAGTAAAACACGACCCGATGCGTCCACATAGCTCGACTCCTTTTGAAACAGGGGATGTCACTTCTCTTGTCAGTTATCGACCTAGCCACACTCGAAAACATAAGGGTGTCAGAAAACAAAGGTGTCCGGAACCGATGTCACAAAACAGGGAGAGTCATTCCACACTATCGGTTCCGGACACCTTTATGTTTTCTGCGTTTACGGGGCAAATGCCGATATTTGGATCCTGACATCTTTTCTCTGTCCGCGAAACAATTCAGACCTCGAACGGCAACCCCAACTGGCGGGTCAACACCAAGTTTTCAACACCCAACCAACTCCCATCACGCTCCCGCATTAATCACCGGCTGGGCTTCGGATTCGCTGCACAGAACGACGAGCAGGTTGGTGACGAGCGACGCCTTTTGAGCTGCATCAAACGAAACGATCTGTTTTTGTTCGAGGTCTTTCAGCGCCATCTCGACCATGCTGACCGCTCCATGCACTATCTTTTGACGAGCGGCGATGATGGCCTCGGCCTGCTGACGACGCAGCATCACTCCAGCGATTTCGGATGCGTAGGCCAAGTGCGTCAGACGGGCCTCATCGACCGTGACACCGGCCAGCTTGAGGCGGTCCCGTAACTCGGCCCGCAGTGCGGCGGAGACTTCGTGCATACCGCTCCGCAGCGTGATCTCATGCTCCTCGCCGTGATCATAGGCGTAGCTGTTGGCGAGGTGTCGCAGAGCTGTCTCACTCTGGATGCGGACATAGTTGTCGTAGTCCTCGACATCGAAGCAGGCCTGCGCCGAGTTCTCCACGCGCCAGACGACCACCGCAGCAATGTCGATCGGATTGCCACTCTTGTCGTTGACTTTGAGTTTCGCTCCCTCGAAGTTGCGCGAGCGGAGCGAGATCTTGTGTTTTGTTGTGAACGGTTTGACCCAGTAGAAGCCGCTGTCGCGCACCATGCCGACATACGGTCCGAAGTAGCTCAGGACGCAGGCTTCATTCGGCTGCAATGTGAAGTGCCCGCCGAGACAGATCAGACCCGTCAGTCCGAGCACGAAGCTGCAGACACAGAAGAATCCGGCGACTAGCACCCCACCATTTGTCGCCATTCCAATCCCCACTAGGAACAGGACGGGGCCGCCCACCATCATGCCCAGATTAATCGGTAATTGAACCCAGCCACTCCTGACCGTAATCGTGCGTTCTTGAGTCATCGCATTGGTCTCCAAAGGGTGAAGGAATCGTCACACCGAATTAGCGTAGCTTCCGCTGCCTGACAAGTATTTATTTGCGCAAACTATCTTTAGCGGTAACGAGTCTGGGATAGGGGTGATGATTACAAAATTAATCTAGTAAAATAGTATGACGGTAGAAAAATCCCGTCAATAAAAAAGACAGAATTACTGTATCGCTTTGGCGAACTACAGATGCCAAAATCAAATGCCATCAGGCTTTTTGATTATCTGATTGACCCAAGCGGGTGAAGCTGTTCCCCTTGAGTTATTTAAAACTCCAAGGGAAACAGGCCCCGCAAGAAGGGTTTTTACCGAACGGTTACAAATATGATATCTCAGATAGTGAGATTGCGTTTATCGAGAAGGTGGTCCGCCCGATGGACCTTATCGGAACCCCTGACGATGAGTAATTCAAAGCGGAAGGTATCGGTAGAGAATTCGGAACCTTTAGTGTTCACCACAGACTACTTACTCTCCTCAAATACGATTTTCAAATCAGTCAGGATCTCACTAATTCGCCCCGCAACTTTTTTCAGAAATTTCTTCATTGCCCCGCACCTTGTTAGAATTTTCTACTCATCACTGGTAGTTACCATAAACGCATGGTACCCTTGCAAAGTGAGCTTCCAACATGGCAACCTCGGAATACCACCATGAGCGGCCCAGCCAATCTTCAGCCTGCACCGCCACTGCCCAACCGGGTCGTTTCGCTGGACCAGTTTCGTGGTTACACGGTTTTGGGTATGGCGTTTGTCAATTTTCTGGGCGGCTATCTTTGTATGCCCGCGGTGATTGGTCACCATCACACTTATTTCAGCTATGCCGACTCCATCATGCCCCAATTTTTCTTTGCGGTGGGTTTTTCCTTTCGGCTAACGCTGTTGAAGCGGCTGGAGCGGGAAGGTTTCCCCGGTGCCATGTACAAGGGCCTGATGCGCTGCCTGGGCCTGTTGCTGGTGGCCTTTGTCGTGCATGGTGTTAGCGGGGGTGTGAAAACCTGGGAAGAGTTGGGGCGATTCGGCTGGCCCGGCTTTCTGGAAGCTGCATTCAAGCGCGGCTATTTTCAAACCCTTACGCATATCGCAGTCGCCAGTCTCTGGGTTTTGCCTGTAATCACTCTGGGGGGCCGGCAGCGGCTGGCTTGGGCGGTTTTTTCGGGTTTGGCCCATGTTTGCCTGTCATTCGGATTCCAGTACGCTGGGCTGCTACAGTGGTCCAACTATGACTGGGCCTTGGCCAACCCCGTCGTGATTGATGGCGGCCCTTTGGGCTTCCTCACCTGGACTCTCCCCTTGCTCGCAGGATCATTCGCCTACGACTGGTGTTCCAAACCAGCAAGCGAAGGACGGCCGGTTTTTCAACTGCTGGCCTGGGGTGGGGTACTGATGCTGGCAGGCTATGGCTTGTCGTGCCTTAGCCTTCGCTTTCCACCCAACGAAGGGTGCGGGCGCTGGTTGCCGGAACCACCTTTCATGCCGCCGGCCGATGCCAGCAGCAAAAATTACTGGACTATGAGCCAGCGCACTGGCAGCATCACCTATTTGCTCTTTGCGGCTGGCTTCAGCATGGCCGTGATGGCCCTTTTTGTGGTGCTGTGTGACCGGCAAAGGTGGCGCTGGGGCCTGCTTGACACTCTGGGCGGCAACGCACTGGTGGCTTATATTTTGCTGGGGATGCTGGAAGCTCCACTTAGGCACTACACACCCAAGGATTCACCAGCCTGGTTTGCCCTATCTGTCTGGGGTCTGGAAATGGCCATTTGCTGGCTATTTCTCCGCCAGTTACAAAAAAATAACATCCGATTAAGGGTCTGATATAGTGAGTGACATTAATCCGTAGCGAAACTGTTATAAAATGCGACAAAAATCATCTTTATCTAAAACAATCTAGATGTGGCATATCATTATGAGTGCCACGACCTTTAAAAAATTGAACAGGGAAAACGCAACCCTCGTGTCCGTTCGGCGAAGTACAGGTGGCAGCAATATCAGAGGGGCAGGCCCCTTTTTAATTTAGCCTTGGCTTGATTGCTGGGAGACCGATCACGGATAACTCAAAGATGTGTGTAACAACGAGGGGGGCACCGAGGAGCGAGTCGAATACGGTGACGGGTTGGTTTATGACTCGATCCCTTCAGCAACTAACCGATCAACGGGGCCAAACGGGTTCGCACCTCATCCAAATACTGGACAAGACCGTTCTCGGTGCTGCGCTCCCGCAACTGGGCCAGCGATGTGCTGTTCCAGCAACGGCGTTCACGGTCGAAGTCGCCACCAGTCAATACTCGTAACACCCGCTTCGGGCTGCGTGGAGCCGTGTCATTCTTTGCCGTCAGTTCGTGGCTCCGTTCGTTTGGGAAGAATCCCAACTTTTGCCGTTCGGCATCGAGCCGCGTTCGCTCGTCCTCATCTTGCGGCTCGAAACCCGAGATGACCCAGGCTTCGCGTACCACGACAGCCAACCCGACGACGATCACAAGTCCTTCGTGATCTTCCCGGCGTGCCTGATCCAAGCCATCGCGCCGATCTGCTTGGTCGTCCTGATCGCGTACCAACACGACCGCTTTAAGCTCGGGAACAGTCACACGCAAATACCGCAATGCCCGACGAGCCGCCCTTGCGTCGGGCAGTCCAGGTTCCCCATTGAAGAACCCTTCCGCTTCGATGCCTGCGGCCTCAGCCAGCTTGCGGATTCGCTTCCATGTTAATTGCTCGCCAGACACTTCCACCACCCACTCCCGATGGTGGGGCAACTGGTCCTCGACTAGCCAGTCGATGGCATCGATCAAGATGCGATCTGCCAATTCCGTTGCGGTTCGATGATCGGCGGGGGCTTCGGCAACTACGGCAAAACGATGGCTCATTTCGCGGCCACCTCCGGTTCCGCCACCCACTTCTCCCCGAACAAGCTCCACATCTCGCCGGGGTGGAACTCGTCCTTCCACTTGGAGAATTTCGGATGATGCGTCAACGGCTCGCAAGCCGTCGAACCGTCATCACGGAGATTGGTCACCTGGACTTCGCCCGGTTCCATACGCCCTAGCAGGTACGACGAGTGCGTCGAGCCGACGATCTGGATTTCGGGATTCGTCGTTTGCACGCCGCGCAAGAGGTCGATCAACTCCCGTTGAGCCTTCGGATGCAAGGCCCGATCCAGGTCATCGAGCAATAACACGCCGGGCTTGTTCGCTCCGTGAATCGCCGTCAACAAACCGAGCGTCAACAGCGCACCATCACTCACTTGATGAGCTTTCAGCCCCTTGCCGTTGATGGTGTCGAAGAGCAATTCATTCTTTGGGGTGTGTCGCAACCGCTGGATCGACGGGACGATCCGGCGCAAATCCTCCTGCAACTTCAGCCAAAGATCCGGGTCTTCGAGATTCATGCTTGCCGTGGCCGAGTGCAACCCTTGCCCGTTCGGTTGCATCATCCGGAGGTCGGAATGATTGGCCGCGCCCTCGTTCCGTAATGCGTTCGGGTCGAGGCGCAGCCACACCGGATTGGGCAACATCCCCATTGAGAGTTGCCAGGGCTTCCAATCCAGCGGGTTTCCGTCTTTGGCGAACTCTGACCCGGCACCCATCGGAATCCGACCCGGCTGCTTCTGCTGTTGCTGCTGGTCAGGCGACAATGTGCGATACCGAAAGTGCATCTCACCCGACTGGCACGATAGCTCGACTTCCTCGGTGACTCCGCAGCTACGGTTCGACCGAAAATCCCCATCCAATTGCCCTGGTTGCTGCATTCGGAAAGTCCGGCAGAGAAGGTCCAGTGCTTGGAGAAAACTCGTCTTGCCGCTCCCGTTGGCCCCGACGAACACCGTGAACCGTTCCAGGTTCACGGTCACGCACCGGAGGCACTTAAAATTATTGATCGTGACCTGCGTAATCATGGCTGATCCCTCTTTGCTTTCATTCTATCGCGGGCCGCCTGTCTCTCGGCATTCATCAGATGTATGTCGTTCATCCGCGGCAACGAGTTGCGGGAATAGGCGTAATGATATTACAGAATTAATCTAGTAGCATTGTATGACGGGGGAAAATACAGTCAATAAAAAAGAGTGAATTCTCGCATCCGTTCGGCGAAGTACAGGTGCCAGCAATTCAGAGGGGCAGGCCCCTTTTTAATTTAGCCTTGGCTTGATTGCTGGGCTTTGGGGCTGCTGTTTCACCTGCGGTGTTTGTTAAAAATATGCCTGTCCCTTTGCTAGTGCCCTAAGTTTTATCAGCCCTTTACTTTGCTGTTATCCCTATCCAATCAACTTCTATTTATATTACCGCTATGCTGTACAAACCTTTTAACTAGGATACTATGCTTTGTTGGGTTAAGATTACTTAGATTAACTTCTTGAACTTTGGGCGCCCTTTAGACTATGGCTAAAAAGATTTCATCAAGTGATAAGGCGGAATCCTCTGCCAACATCAGTTTCGAGGCCAGCAGCTTTAGCAGCCCTAACGATAGGCTGTGTTCAGAAGGAATTTGCTTATGAGCTTGGTTAAATCTAAACAACGGGTTGCTGACCACGGGGAAGTATTCACCCCTGCGTGGATGGTTGAGGCAATGCTCGATTTGGTGAAGGACGAAACCGAGCGTATCGATTCACGATTCTTAGAACCAGCGTGCGGAAGCGGAAACTTTCTTGTTCCAGTTCTTCAGCGCAAACTCGCAGTGGCTAAACTAAAGTTTGGAAAATCTGAATTCGAGCAGCGGCACTACTCGCTACTAGGGTTGATGTGTATTTACGGTATTGAACTGTTGGCAGATAACATCGCTGAGTGCCGTGCCCACCTGTTGAAAGTCTTTGCCGAGGGCTTGAACCTTACCCCGTCGGATGACTTATATCGGGCAGCGTTCTATGTGCTTTCGCAAAACCTCGTCCAAGGGGATGCCCTAACCATGCGCACCCACGATGCCTTGCCTATCACCTTTGCCGAGTGGGGCTATCTGGGTAAGGGCAAGTTCCAACGGCGTGACTTCCGCTTCGATAGCCTTACCCAATCGTCGGCTCTCAGCGCTGAAGGTTCGCTCTTTGCCCACCTTGAAAATCACGAGATCTTCCCCGCAATCAAGACATACCCACCGATGATGGTAAGTGAGTTAGCCGCCGTTGTGCAGGAGGCCCCAGTATGAGTGACCAAGCCAGCTTTACATTGCAGCAACTTCTCCCGTTCGGAACGGAAAGCAACGAAGAAGGCAGGTTCGATTTCATTGACCTGTTCGCGGGGATCGGCGGCATCCGCAAGGCGTTCGAGAACATCGGGGGGCGTTGCGTATTCACCAGCGAATGGGACAGCTATGCCCAGAAAACCTATGCCGAAAATTTTCGCGACGGCCATCTAATTAACGGCGACATCACACAGATTGAAGCGGCTCAAATCCCTGATCACGATGTATTGCTGGCTGGATTTCCCTGCCAACCTTTCTCGATTGCCGGAGTATCTAAGAAGAATGCGCTGGGCAAAGCGCACGGCTTCGCCTGTGAAACCCAGGGGACGCTGTTTTTCGATGTGGCGCGCATCATTGCCGCCAAGCGCCCGCGTGCCTTCCTGCTGGAGAACGTGAAAAATCTCGTTTCGCATGACAAGGGCCGCACCTTCGATGTCATCCGCCGCACATTGACCGAAGAGCTGGCCTATCACATCCACTGGCGCGTTATAGACGGTGCGCACTTCGTCCCGCAACACCGCGAACGCATCCTCATCGTTGGCTTCCGCGAGCCGATTGCATTCGATTTCAATGCGCTGCCCTGCCGCCCAAAAACGAGCGCAAGCTCAAGGAGATTTTGCACCGTACTGATGGTTCGGAACCCGTGCTGGAATGGGACGGAGAAAGATTTTTCGACCACAAGAAAAAGCGCCAGTTGGACAAATACACCCTCACCGACAACCTCTGGCTGTACTTGCAGAACTACGCCGCGAAGCACCGCGCCAAGGGCAACGGCTTTGGTTTGGTCGGTCCGGAAAATACCGCACGCACCCTTTCGGCGCGCTACTACAAGGACGGTTCGGAGATTTTGATTTACAGGGTACGCACAAGAACCCGCGCAGATTGACGCCCAGAGAATGTGCGCGGCTGATGGGTTTTCCTGACACATTCAGGATTCCGGTGTCGGATACGCAGACATACAAACAGTTTTCTCAAGCGGCAGTTGTAATATGCGGCTAAACTAATGATGTCGCAACTTAACTTAGGGGAAGAGGCATTAGCGCCGCAGGCTGTCGAGGTGCCACTAAACATCATGACCAATAACCGCTGGACGAAAGAACAAGTAAAGTTAGCTTTTCACTTGTACTGCCAAATTCCGTACGGAAGGATTTATGGACGCAACCCGGAAATTATCAAATTAGCTGAAATCATTGGACGAACAGCCGATGCCGTCGCAATGAAAATGCTCAACATTGCAAGCATTGATCCAGCCATTACGAGTACCGGGCGAGTAGGCTTGGGTAATGCATCCGCACTGGATCGTGAAGTATGGGATGAATTTCATGCGGACTGGGAAAGGCTCGCTATTGAATGTCAATTACTTCGGCAACATCTGGACAAAAATGCTGCGAGGAGCTTGGAAATAGAAAACGATGAATTAGTGCCAGAGGACTTTACTGGAGAAACTCGGCAAGTCATTACTGAACAACGGATCAAGCAAAACTTTTTTCGCCGCGCTGTGTTGAGCAGTTATCGCGGGCGATGCTGTATGTCAGGCTTGTCTGATTCACGCTTATTGATCGCTAGCCACATTGTGCCGTGGAGCAAGGACAAGGTGAACCGCTTAAACCCAAGCAATGGACTTTGTCTCTCGGCGATTCATGATAGAGCCTTTGATAAAGGACTAATTGCACTTAGCGATGATTTTAGAATTATTATCTCAGCGGAATTGAAACGCCTTGATGAGTCTTTTGTAAAAGAGGTTCTTGTGCCACTGGATGGAAAGTTGATCGAATTTCCAGAACGTTTTATGCCTAGTATTGAATTTGTCTCACGCCATAGAGCGGATTTATTTATGGACAACCAGAAAAAATGAACACACCATTATCCCATCTTGTCTTGCATGAAGATGCTTTCGATGCCTTCTTCATACCGTACCGTCATCCAAAATCGCAGCACTGCATTTGGGGAGGATTTGGACTCGAAACATATGAAAAAGATTTTGAGCTTGTTTGTAGCCTTGATTATAACTATGTATGGACAGTTCTCGATAGTAGCTTCGATGCAAACCAATGGATTGTTACAGGAATTCATCACGTCAACCGAATTTGCTATTTGGTAACGGAAAAACCTCACAACGGATTGAACGTAGAATTTCGGATACCCCATAACCTACGATCACTTACTCCTTTAGGGCTCAAAAGACAGGTAAATAAACTTGAGCGAGCGATGGCTCAAATGACGACTCCCTAGTATTTCACCGGCACGCACCGGGTAAACAACCGGAATGCCAAGACCGGTTTGACATTGACCGTGCGCGGATTCAATCCGGTACGCAAGGTGATTGAAGAGGTTGGCGGTGCGGTGGAATTGTTGACTGATACGGGGCATTGCGCAGCAGCTTGGGCATTCGGCGATTTGATAATAGACTGGAACAAGAAACACGCACAGGCGGCGTATGTACCCTATGAAAGAGATAAACTGAATGCGCTTGCCTATCGCTACTTCAGCCCGGCGTTGTTGGGTGAGGGCACGGATTTCAGTCGCTACTTGGCAGCGATGTGTGCGGGGTTGGTAATCTTCGATCCCGGCTCGAAGGTGATGAATGCGAGTAGTGCAAAATCCTCGGTCAAGGCTCGCAGCCAATTCCGCATGTCTGTTAAGAATCTGGCCGAGCTGTACCAGAAATTCGGGCCAGAGAATTTCTGACGAACCCTGTAAAAACGCAGGGTCAGGTTTATCGACCTAGCATCCAGCCTAACGGCAGTCAAGCGGGGCTGCGCAAAAGTAGTGGGTATGCGCCCCGTGCGGTGGAAAATCTCAAGACCGGCACACGGCCCCCGTTCCCGTATTCAGATGTGCGGCTGCTGCCTTACCTTCAGCATGCGTTCTGGTTCCTGCCCAATGTCGCGGCCTGTCAAGCAATGGCAAACCTACTGGCTGAAAAGCACAATGTCTTTTGGCACGAATATAAGGTGACGGTCGCCGCTGGCAAGTCGGCGGGTATCGGGCTAGATGCACTGCCGCCCGTGCGCAAGGCCATCGGCAGCGGATTCGACTCCAAGACCATTACGCTTTCGTGCGGCAAGTTGACAACAGGAGTGACCGTGCCGCAGTGGTCGTCGATCCTAATGCTGCGCAATCTAAAGTCACCGGAGACTTATTTTCAAGCAGCGTTTCGCGTGCAATCGCCTTGGTCCATCAAGAACCCCAACGGCAACGACCCGAACGAGGAGGAAGTCCTCAAGCCAGTCTGTTTTGTGTTCGATTTCGCACCTACACGCGCGCTGCGCCAGCTCTCGGAATACGGGATTGGGCTTTCGCCTAACGAGCCGAACCCAGAGAACGCCGTCAAGGATCTTGTTTCGTTCCTACCTGTGCTGGCCTACGACGGCGCAAATATGACGCAAATTGATGCAGGGGGCATACTTGACATCGCAATGTCCGGAACCACGGCTACACTGCTCGCGCGCAAGTGGGAGAGTGCGCTGCTTGTGAATGTGGATAACGATACCCTGCGACGCATTATGGACAACCCCGAGGCGATGGCCGCTGTTGAGCGGATAGAAGGATGGCGTGCCCTTGGAGACAACATCATTGAAACAATCATCAACAAAAGCGATAAGGTTAAAGAACTTAAAAACAAGGCCAAGGTAAAAGACCTGACAGAAAAGCAGAAGAAGCAACTCACCGATGAGGAGAAAGAGTATAAGTCTAAGCGCAAACTGGTGCAGGAGAAACTCATCAAGTTCGCGACACGCATTCCTATATTTATGTACTTGACCGATTTCCGAGAAAACACACTGCAAGATGTCATCACGAAAATTGAACCAGACTTGTTCGAGACGGTAACGGGTCTGACTGTAAAGGATTTTCATCTGCTCGTACGGCTTAAGGTGTTCAACACAGAGCAGATGAATCAGGCCGTATTTGCATTCAGGCGTTATGAAGATTCATCATTGCGCTACACCGGCATCGACAGCCATCCGGGGCTGACCTACTATGGTCTCTATGACACCGTGGTAGCAAGGGAGTAAGGGGAAAAGATATTCTGCGCTGGTTTTGCAGAGCCGGAAGCGTCTTTCAGAGCCGGAAGCGTTAGCGACGGTTTTTTTAGTTTGGATTGTGCCCCTGCAGCCAGGTTCCGTAGGTGATGAAGTAAGCTAGGGCCTTACCGTCGCTAACGCTTCCGGCTCCGTTTGAATCCTTTCCCCGAACCGTTTTGTTGGCCTTATCATTAA
>JBDNHI010000044.1:0-1464 GCA_041694635.1 Gemmataceae bacterium
AAAGCCCCCAGTTGAGTTCCTCACTCTTACCCACAAATATTTTGGGGTAGATGAAAAGGCATAGAATTTGTTAAAGAAAGTTATTTATGTAAATGGAGTAAGCAAACATATGGATAAGGAGACATGGGCAATGAGCGAATTCGGTAAAGCCGAATTAGGTGATGCCCGCTTAACAAAAGATTGGTATCAATAGCTACAGTTATGGCAAATCGCCCCGCACAAAGCCATCCGGATCAATTCCCCGACTGGGCCGACCTGAAGGGTGCATATCGTTTTTTTGACCATCCCAAAGTAACCGCAAAAGCAATCATAGCGCCACATACCAAGCATACTTTAGAACGATGTGCAGAGCATCCCGTAGTGCTTGCAATACAAGATGACACGCATCTTTCTGGGCGTATCAATCGAGAAGTGCACACCACGCTTGCAGTTCTTCCCGATGGTGATTGTTTAGGGATTTTAGATTTGCATCCATTCAAACATGTGGTGGTTCCTTTGCGTGAAACACGATTGCAAAGACAGCAACGCTGGCGTGAATCCCTCGTTTGGTCTGATGCAGTGGAAGCGATTGGCCCTACACCTAAAGGCACCCGGTTAATTCATGTTGCAGATCGTGCAGCAGATAATTTTGAATTGTTTGAAGTTTGTGCCAAGCGAGGGGTTGGCCTGGTCGTGAGGGCACACCATGATCGTCGGGTTGTGGGGGAAGAAGGCGAGAAATTATGGGGTAAAATGGCTGCGCAGAAAGTGTCTGGCAAAAGGACTGTGACCGCATCAACCCAGCGAAATGTGCGCGGTTTCATCGTCCGTAAACCTCGTGTAATAAAATTGGAAATTCGGTTTGCAACGGTGGAAATACAAGTGCCTTGGAATCATCCCGGTAAGCATTTGCCACACACGCTTCAGGTTATTTATGCTTCTGAAGCGAAGCCCCCAAAAGGCGAAGAAGCTATCGATTGGTTGTTGTTGACCAATGAACCGGTAGCTTCGTTGGAAGATGCTGAAAGAATTCTTGGGTACTACGAACATCGGTGGAAGATTGAGGAATGGCATCGCGTTTTGAAGGAAGGATGTGGCGTAGAAAAAGCTAATTTTGATGATCCGGAAAACTACTTGCATCGTGCCGCGGTGTTGGCCGTTGTTGCAGTTCGCCTAATGCAACTTCGAGATCTTGCAGACACCGGCAAACCCATCGCACAAGACCCGAAGGCCTTATGTAAATGGCTCCCAAAATTATGGCGCACGGTTGCTGCAAAATTATTGAAAATACCCTTGGCAGAACTTACTCCCAGACAATTCTTATTGCTGGTTGCTAAACGAGGTGGCTATATCGGGCGAAATAGTGATCCTAGGCCAGGAATGAAAGTCCTTTGGAGGGGTTGGTTTGCTTTTCACCTGCTCGTTCAGGGTGCAAGCCTCTTCTGTCCAAACAAACCCTCCGGATAATTGTGGGTAAGAGTGAGG
>JBDNHI010000045.1:0-8126 GCA_041694635.1 Gemmataceae bacterium
TTAGAACTAGGCTTACTTAGAACTAGGCTTATTTAGAACTAGGCTTATTTAGATCGATGCAAAAAAGTTCTTTCTCATCTCGAAGGAAAACCTTACCTTCAGAAACCGCAGGATGTGCCCAAGTATGACCACACACTTTCGCCCTGCACAATTCCTTGTAACCGACTGCATTGGGTTCCATTAATACCAGCGAGCCGAAGTCTTCTAACATCAGTATTTTGTTGTCTGCTGTTCGGACCAAAGATGCGTGGTATTTCCCAACCTTTTTCTTAGTCCAAATAATTTTCCCCGTAGCTATTTCTACGCAATGCAAATCGGATGAAGGGGGTGGTAGCAATCCTCCTGTCACCAAATAAACATAATCTTTTCCAACAACTACGGGTGTTGCAAAGTAACAATTCAATGAACTGTTTTTCCAAGTTTGTTTGTATGTCGGAACAGCTTCTTTGTTATTGATTGCTAACGCAACACTGCCATAAGTTACCGAACTTGCAAGGATAGAATCTCCCATCCGAACCGGGGTGGTGCTGCTTTCATTAAGGCGGTCGACGAGCGGGAATTTAAAAAAAGATTTCCCATCTTTGGGGTCAAGAGCAACTAGACCTTGCTGAGTAAGCGCAAGGATCATTTGTTTGTCACCATCTTTCCAGACGATGGGCGAACTGTAACTTGCTTTGTCATCGAGTGTTTTCCAAGCAAGGGAGCCATCCTTTTGATTAAACGCAACGATGGAAGCAGATTTACCCCCGACTTCGACAATAATTTTATCTTCAAAAAGAAGAGGCGAGCAGGAAGAGCCAAAATAAAGATTCGCAGCTTTAAAATCCTTCAAGGTATCAACTTGCCAAAGGATTTTTCCATCTGTGAGATTGAAACAAGAAAGAATTCCGGTAACACCAAAGGTAAAAATTTGATCTTTAGAAATCGATGGTGTTCCTCTTGGCCCAAGGCCGAAAACACTAGTAAAAGCTTCGCGTGGATACGAAGTTGCCCAAACTTGCTTGCCACTAATCGCATCTAAACAAGCAAGCAACTCTTCGTTTTTGTCTTTAGTTTTGTAATGAAGGTATACTTTTCCTTTCGCCACAATAGGTGAGCTATGGCCTTCGCCTACCGGGAGTTTCCACAAGATCTTTGGGGATTCTTTCCAAGGTGTTAGAGTTTCTAAAGAAGAACAATCTCTACGAGGGCCCAGCCAAGTAGACCAGTCTTCCGCAATAGTTTTGGAAGAACTAAAAGCAAGTAGGAAGGTTAGAGCAAGAATGGCTTTATAATGGAGCTGCATCTTTTGGGTTATCGAGGAAGTGGTGCAAAGGTGCATAAAGCCAAGGGAGTTGTTTATCATCAGCGAGATCCTTTAACTTGCGAGTGAATTTTTCTGACAGTACTAGCATTTTATCTTGATAAGCGGTGTCACAAAAGTAAATTCTGCAGCCTAATGGTCTAGGTTCTCTAGCGGTGCAAAGGTTTTCTTTTTGAAAAGGACAAAATCCCTTATTGGTTGGAGTTTCATAGGCAGGAGCATATTTAAGTAAAACCGCGGCTTCAAGGTTGGAAATAAACAAAGTGTGGTCGTATTCTTTAAACCTGCAACACTTCCCCGAGGATAAGCAAACTGGGCCGGCGGTTCGAACCTCGGCATCTGCATCTGCGTAGATCTGCATAATAGCGAGTTCTAAAGGGATTGATTTTCCCGCTGCACTATTTTCGGGATCATTCATGCTGTTTCTGGTTCTTTTTAGCTGCTAAGGTTTTCTAGTTTGCCGGTACTATCGCCAAAGGTATCAAGAGATACCCCCATGCGTTCTAATAGCGAAAGATGCAAGTTATTCAGCGGGGTATCTTTTGCATAACGAATATGACGGCCTGTTTTAAGAGTGCCGTTGCCCTTACCTGCGACAAGAATAGGAAGTTCATCGTGGTTATGTCGATTTCCATCCCCAATTGCACTGCCATAAACCAGAATCGAACTATCGAGAATCGAGGTATTGCCATCCTTGGTGTTCTTCAATTTTTCTAGGAAATAAGCGAACTGTTGAAGATGATACTGGTTGATTTTTTTGATCTTTTCTTGTTTGGCTTTATCATTTTGATGGTGAGAAAGTTCGTGGTGCCCTTCGTTTACCCCAATGTTTTTGTAGTTGCGGTTACTCCCCTCATTAGCAATGACAAAGGTTGCAACCCGCGTGAGATCGGCTTGGAATGCAAGTGCGATCATATCGTACATAAGGCGAACATGGTCTTGGAATTCTTTGGGTATTCCTGAAGGCCGAGCTGATTCATTTGGTGTAAATTTAGATGGAGCAACCTGATTGTTTTCAGATTTGAGCATACGGATTTCAATCTCGCGGACTGCGGATAAGTATTCATCTAGTTTTCTGCGATCGGTGCTACCTAATTTTCCTCGGAGGGAAGTAGCATCTTCGCCGACTACATCAAGGATAGACTTGCGTAATTTTTCTTTCTTTTTAATGGAAGCAGTGGTTTCGCCTTGCGAAGCGAAAAGTCGCTCGAAAACAAGCTTTGGATCAATTTCCTTGGCCATTGGAGTCGATTCACTACGCCAAGAAAGATTATTGGAATAGGCACAAGAATAACCAGAATCGCAGTTTCCAGCATTCTGACCTTTATCAATACCAAGTTCGAGAGAGGAAAAGCGAGTAGCTTGCCCGAATTTCTGAGCAGCGATTTGGTCAACAGAAACCCCAGCACGGAGGTCTGCGCCGTGAGTCTTGCGGGGTTGTCTACCCGTGAGGAAGGCAGATAAAGCCCTAGCGTGGTCGCCTGGTCCATCACCATTAGCGCGAGCTTTATCAACAGTTAAGCCGCTCAAAACTAAGAGGTCTTCTCGAAAATTCGCCAAGGTGGAATCAAGAAGAAAAGGCATCTTGTATTTAGCGCCCACTTCTTCGGGGCTCCAGTCTTGCATATGTACACCATTGGGCACATAAAAATAGGCTAATCTTTTAGGAGAAGCGGCAACTGCGGGCGCACCAAAGGCAGTCCAACCATTCATAGCTTCAAGGTAAGGGATTGCCAGACAGGCACCCAAACCACGAAGTACGGTTCTCCGGGATAATTGTTTGCTCATAATTTTTCTCCTCGTTTAGCTTTACGCATTTGAAAAGGTTCACTATTGACAATTTCAACAATGATATCGTGCATTTTGAAATTGTCCTTCTTGGTTTTTTCAACAATCAAGTCAATGATACAGTTATCAGCCCGTTCCATACCTCTGCCAGTAGCATAGGTTAGCAGTTTTTCGGTAAGACAATGAGCAAAGAGTTCGGATTTACCTAAAAGTATTTTTCTGAGTTCTGCGGGGCCGTTAAACTTTTCTCCATTAGGAAGATCGCCCGATGTATCAATGGGCTTGCCTGCTTCTTTATCGCGCCAAATTCCTACCGCATCAAAATTCTCTAGGCCAAACCCAAGGGCATCCATTTTAAGATGGCATGTAGCACAATTTGGGTTTGAACGGTGTTGCTCCATTCGTTGCCTTAAGGTTCCGGTCAAAGATTTTTCATCTTCCTTTAGTTCCTCAACATCAGGTGGGGGAGGCGGTGGCGGAGTTCCTAAAATGTTTTCTAGCACCCATTTTCCACGCTTTACTGGTGAAGTTCTGGTTGGATTTGAAGTGATGGTTAGCACCCCCGCTTGGGTCAAAATGCCACCCCTTCGGTTGTCCGTAAAGGTAACTTTTGTAAAAGCTGGGTTTACAATGTTTTTAATGCCATAGTGGGTAGCCAACCTTTGGTTTAAGAAAGTGTAATCAGAATCAAGTAATTCTAGAATGCTACGATTTTCCTGAGTGATATGAGCAAAGAAAAGTTCTGCCTCCTTTGCCATGTCGTCCCGCAAGGCATCATTAAAAGTTGGAAACTTTGCTTTATCGGGACTAACAGTTTTAAGATTTCGAAGGTGAAGCCATTGTTCGGGGAAGTTTTGGGTGAATGTTTTCGCTTTTGGGTCTTTCAGCATTCGTTTTACTTGTTCCTCGAGAACGCCCTTATCGCGAAGTTTTTCTTGCCTAGCAAGGTCGAATAATGTGGAGTCAGGCATACTGCTCCAAAGAAAATAAGATAATCTGCTAGCGAGTTCGAAATGAGAAACTTCGTGAGGGGTGGTACTGTTTGGATCGGGGTCTAGTTCAACATGAAACAGAAACTTGGGTGAAACCAAAATGGCTTGCAGGGAAGCTTTCAAGGCATCTGCTGGTTTTTCGCCTAAGACTACCTGCGCTTCAGCAAGCTTAACCAGTTTTTGGACTTCTTCTTTAGTTGCGACTCTACGAAAAGCCTTAGTTGCAATTTCTTCCAGAACTTTAGAGAAGTCGCTAGGTGTTACTTTGTCGGGGGCAGGAATCTTTACATATTTCGTAAGAAGTAATCTGTTCTTAAAAACCATATCAACAACATCTTCTGCAGCGTCGAGATATTTTTCCATTAGAATAGGGGGCATAGTAAGAACATCCCCAATGTTATCAAACCCATAGCCTACATCTTCTGCAGGAAACTCATCAGCAGGTTTGAAGTTGACACCAAATAAATCGCGAGTCGTATTGTTGTATTCAAGCCGATTCAATCTGCGTAATGTCACTTTGCCCGGATCTTTTTGACCTACGCAATTAAACTCAAATACTTTTGTATCCATCCAGCGATTTACAACATCCATTTGTTTATTGGAAGGCTTAGGTTTTCCTGGAGGTGGCATTTCTCCCGTGCGAAGATTATCAGCAACTCTTTCCCAAGTTTTTAAGTCTTTTTTTATATCTGAAAGATCTTTGTACTTTGCAAGATTGAACCCACCACTTTTTCTTTTATCGTTATGACAACCCATACAGTGTTTTTTTAATACTGGGTAAATGTCAGTATCGAAATTAGCGGTTGGTTCTTTGTCTGCTGCAAAAACCTTCTTATCAAAAACGAAGTAAGTAAGCAAAACAAAGCAAGCTACTACAAATAAAACAAATCTTAATTTTAAAAATCGCATCGTGGGTTTAATTCTCATAGCAAATATCAAGCGTTTCAAACTGGTGGGGTAACACTGTTATTATGTTCTACAATCGCAGTTGTTTCAAGCGCATTGTAATCTCTTCCGAACTTATTAAATCTCCTTGACCTGACCCTGGGCAAACCTTTTGTGTCTCTTCCCAGTTTTGGGGTGTACCAGCGGTGCTTTCCCAAAAAGGCCATGTCCTGCACTGCACCGGCCTCACTTCATAAATAGTGCAACCCTTACCCTTTTCAAAATAAACACAATCGCCGTTCGCTTTTTCCCTAAGTGTATATCTGGCCTTGGCTTTACGGACTTTGAGCTGCATAAATTCTGCCAAAGGTTCGTGTGTGAAATCGGTAATGGCTCTTATCTCAGCATCGGTCACCCAGACATAACCCGGTTCGCCAGTACAACAATTACCACATTGAGTGCATTTAAACTTCAAACCATCTTTGTACCAAGGTTCGGTCATTCTCATTAATTTCCCATTTTTATGAAAATCTTTTCTTAAGGTTAATATCGAACCTTTTTGCAAAGCCAATAACCTATTAGATCAATTTTCGAACCCTGCTATTAAGCCTAAATAACTAATAATGGTTATAATCTTACCTTAATAACCATTTAACCGAAAGAAATGGTTATAGTTCACATCTCAAAAGAAAAAATATTCTGTGGGAACCGCAGTACTTTAATCGCCCCATTTCCTAAGATAATATTTCATTCTAGTGCTGTTCCTAAGGAAATTAAGATGGCCAATGAAAAACCCCTTGTTCTTGTAACGGATTACCTTGAAGAATCAGGAATTGAAAGCATAGTCCTCGATGGGTGTGCTGAAATCAAATTACTTCAAACCAACGATGAATCTATTATCGAGCCGTTTGCTCCCCAAGCAACCGGCCTTTTGGTTTTTCACGACATCAAGATTTCTTCCCGCACTATCTCGAAACTTGACCGGTGTCTTGGCATCGTCCGATGTGGAGTTGGTTATGATAATGTTGATATTAAATCTGCGGGAGAACGAGGCATTGCTGTTTGTAATGTTCCCGATTATGGTTCTGAAGAAGTTGCAGACCACGCGGTGTTATTGCTCTTAGCAATTGCTCGCCGCTTAATTCCTTGCCACGAGGATATTAGTTCTGGTGGTTGGCAGCCGAATATTGTTTTTGGTAGCCCTAGGCTTCGTGGGAAAACAGTTGGAATTATAGGGTGTGGCAGGATTGGAACCGCTGCAGCACTTAGGTTCAAAGCCTTTGGCCTAAGAGTTCTTTTTTACGATCCATTTGCCACCCCGGGTCTCGACAAAGCCCTTGGTCTTGAACGGTGTTATTCCCTCGAAGAAATGCTGCCCCAATGCCTTTTCGTTAGCGTTCATACACCCCTAACGCCTCAAACCCGACACATCATTAACGACAAAACGATTGCGCTTCTTCCTAAAGGTGCATATCTAATAAATACCGCACGGGGCCCCTGTGTTTCTGGTGATGCGGTTATCAAAGGCTTGGAATCAGGGCAACTGGCTTATGCTGCCCTTGATGTGGTGGAAGTTGAACCACTTGCAGATGAAAGACTTCGCAAGCACCCTAGGGTTTTACTTACCCCTCATAGCGCTTATTATTCTGTGGAGGGGTTTATTGAAATGCGTAGAAAAGGCGCTGAAGAACTTAGACGGATGATCCTTAATCAACCCGTGATGAATCTCGTCAATGGCCATTGCCTGACAAACCCGAGGTTCAAACTTCCCCTAAGCCAGCTTGGATAACCCTACCCAAGTAATGATCTGAATATTTCGGGAATTAATTCTCTTCGTGCAATTATTATCTTCTTAATTTATACCAATTTAAGGTATTATCCATGGAGGATTTAGCCTTTTGCCACCGTATCTTAACTTTCCCTTAAACATAAACAACGAAACCATAATGACAATCAGACCGGCTTCCAGTCTTTACGAACGCCTAGGCGGCGTTTTCCCCATCGCCACCCTAGTGGATGATTTCATCGATCGCATTATGCACGATACCCGCCTCAATGCAAACCCTGCGGTTCAAGAAGCCCATCACCGAGTTCCTCCTGCTGGTTTTAAGTATTTGGTAACTGAAATGGTATGTATGGCAACAGGCGGGCCACAGAAATATACCGGACGATCTATGCCAGATTCTCATCGCCACCTCAACATCACCCCCAAGGAATGGGATGCATTCATTGATGATTTTCAACTTTCCCTCAATAAATTTAATGTGCCACCTCAGGAACAATCCGAGTTGATGGCTATCGTTAATAGCACCTATGGCGATATCGTTTTTGGTAAGTCTTAAGGAAACATTTTCTTTAAACCTAGCCATTATTTTTATAATATTCCAAACACATAAATCAGGCTTGGTATAATGCTATTTATCAATCTTGAATAGATAAATAGCGAGAACTTCTATGACTAACTTTCTGTTTCTTGCCTTGGGATTACTCCTTGGGGCTTTTATTGCTTGGCTTTACTTCCGTGCTAAAAGCAGTGTGGCGACAGTTGATGAAGCCTTAGTAAATCAAAAGAACGAGCTTGATAAAAAAGTTAGTGGCCTCGAAGCGAATTCGAAGAGTCAGCAAATTGAAGTCGAACGCCTTCGCAAGGAATTAGAAGTTGAAAGAAGTAACGCATCACGAATTAATTCAACCTTAGCTAAAACCGAGGAAGCCCTAGGTTTTCAAAAAACTCGGTATGATGAGCAAAAAGTTGAACTCGAAAATATGCATAAAAAACTGACCACCGAGTTCGAAAATATCGCTAACAAAATATTCGATGACAAAGGTCAAAAACTCTCCGAACAAAATAAACTTTCCTTCGAACAAGTGATTAATCCCTTTAAAGATAAAATCAAAGAGTTCGAAGAAAAAGTGGATAAAACCTTTAAAGCAGAATCCGAAGAACGCATCACCTTAAAAACAGAAATCAAAAACCTTTTAGACCTTAACAAGCAGGTTAGTGCAGATGCCAATAACCTTGCCAGTGCCTTAAAGGGTAATAACAAAACTATGGGCAACTGGGGCGAAGTTATGCTCGAGAGAATCCTCGAGCAATCCGGCCTTCTTAAAGATCGAGAATACCGAACCCAAGTTAGTGTAACCAATACCGATGGAAA
>JBDNHI010000046.1:0-9506 GCA_041694635.1 Gemmataceae bacterium
CTACACTTATTGTCGAGAGTAAAAATGCTAGCGGTTTTATTGCAGATCTTACCGATGAGTCTTCTGCTCGAATTGAAGATCCCGAAGTCGCTATGGTTTTTCAAGGTCGGGTGTATGGCAAAAAAATTGGTACAACTCGTGTTTTTATCGATTCCAAGGGCAAACAAATTATTGTTCCCATTACCGTTGGTTCGCCCCCTTTTAATTCTGGCCCAACTTTTAAGCTCGATCTCGAACCTATTCTCGCTAGGCACCAATGTAATTCTTCAGGATGTCACGGCAAAGCAGAAGGGCAAAACGGGTTCAAGCTTTCTGTCTTTGGTTCCGACCCAGATTTTGATTACGAGTCCATCTTTCTCGAAGGGCGCGGCAGAAGAGTTTTGACCGAGTCCCCCGAATCTAGCCTGCTTGCTAAAAAGATTTCGGGCAAAATTCCCCATGGCGGGGGAGCCCGTATCCCTGAAAATAACCCAGATTTTTCCACCATCGTCCAGTGGATTAAGAATGGCGCACCCAAATCTAGCGATGCTTCTCCCGATGTTGTTTCTATCGAAGTGCTTCCCCAATCGAGAATTTTAATTGGTGGTGCAAAACAAAAACTGCGTGTCTTCGCTACTCTTTCAGATGGAACTAAAAACGAAGTTTCTGCCCACGCAAGATTCTTTTCCAACCATGAAGCCTTGGCTTCCGTTGATTACCAAGGTTTAGTTTCTACTCAAGAAATTCCGGGCGAAGCCGTTATTCTTACCACCTACCGGAATAAAACCTCGGTCTTCAGGGCGATCCTTCCAGCTAATCAGCCTTATAACGCAGTAAAAAAATACCCCGATCAACAATGGATTGATCAAATCATTCAACAAAAGCTTGATGTGCTTAAGATTCCTACTTCACCAAAAGCTCAAGATGATGAGTTTTGCCGTAGAGTTTTCCTTGATATTTCTGGTGCACTTCCTGAACCCAACCAAGTGGTTACCTTTCTTCAAAGCAACGACCCCAATAAGAAAACGAAACTCATAAACGATTTGCTTGATAGTCCTGGTTATTCTGATTACAGCGCTTTGGTTTGGAGCGATCTATTGCGGGTAGACCGGCAGGTACTAGGAAACAAACAAGCCTATGCCTATTATCGCTGGTTGAAAAAGTCATTTAGTGAAAATAAGCCGTTAGATAAGATGGCATTGGAATTGATATCTGCCCAAGGTTACCTCGATGAACACCCCGAAGGCTCAATATATAAAGTGATAAAAACCCCTGGGGAACTTGCAAGTTCCTTCGCACAAGTTTTTCTTGGCATAAGAATCGCCTGTGCGGAATGTCATCATCATCCCTTCGATAAGTGGACCCAAGCCGACTTTCTTGGTATGCAATCTTTTTTCACAGGGGTTAAATCTCAAAATGCAGGCAAGCGTGAGATTTTGCTAGGCGATAACACTTCACCAGGTAGTAATCCCCGCTATAAATCTAAAGTTTTTGCTCACGCTTTAGGGCAACCGATTCCAGAACAACAACCCAAAGGTGATGCCCGACAGTTGTTCGCACAGTGGGTTGTTAGTCGAGATAACCAATGGTTTGCACGCAATGCTGCGAATCGAACTTGGGCACAATTATTTGGTCACGGTTTGGTAGAGCCTGTTGACGATTTTCGCGATTCTAATCCTGCTACTCATCCCGAACTTCTTGTAAAATTAGGCGATTATCTTGCAACAAATAACTTTGATATCAAAACGCTGATTCGCCTCATTGTTAGTTCCGATACTTATCAGCGATCTTCTTCGCCTATTTTAGGAAATGAAAAAGATGAATGGAACTATTCGCGGTTTTTGTTGAAGTCGATGCCCGCAGAGGTTTTGTTCGATGCTATCTCGCAAGCCACGGGTGTGTCGGGATCTTTCGATGGTTATCCCACGGGCACCAAGGCTATTCAACTTTGGGATAGCAGGTATCAGGATTATTTTCTTAAGGTTCACGGGCGACCTCTTAGGGTTTCTTCCTGTTCTTGCGAACGCCAAAAAGAACCAGGCATTGCTCAGGTTTTACACGAACTAAATTCAAGCGAGTTACAGCGGAAGTTAGGTCACGAGCAAGGTAAAATCGCAAAACTAGTAGCTAGTTCATCTTCTAATGCATCTATTATCGAAAATTTATTTATGTCGTATTATTCTAGGCCCCCTTCTCAAGAAGACCTTAGCCTTGCTCTGACGACTCTTGATAAAGTCAAAGATTCAAAAGCAAAGCGAGAAGCGCTCGAAGACCTTGCGTGGGGTATGATGAATTCTCTCGAGTTTCTATTTAATCATTAGGCAATTTGCTGATCGGAAAAGGTGGCTTTATGGCTAATAGATCTTATTGCGATGGTAGAACAAGACGAGATATTTTGCGCCTAGGTGCTGCGGGTATCCTCGGGCATTCATTTTCTCTCCCTTCACTCCTTGCAAATGACCAAACCGCCAAAACACAGAAGTCCATCATTTATGTTTTTCTACACGGCGGACTTAGCACCATCGATACTTTCGACATGAAACCTGATGCCCCTGCTGAATACCGAGGCGAATTTAAACACGCTGAAACCACGGTCCCTGGTATTCGTATTTGCGATCAGTTGGGCGCTATTTCTAAACAAATGCAGAAAATAAGTCTTATCCGCTCTTTCCGCCATAATAATTCTGACCACGGCCCTGCTGATCACTATATGCTCACGGGTTATCTTCCCCAAGCAGGTTTTAACGGGGGGTTAACTCCCAATAATCAGCGGCCTTCGATAGGTTCTATCGTTTCAAAACTTGCGATTGCAAATCAAGGGGTGCCTCCTTATGTTTGCGTTCCCAAGATGCATTCAAGTTGTGGCCCTGCTTATCTTGGGCCTACTGCAGCGCCATTCGTTGTGGAAAGTGATCCCAATTCGCCATCGTTTCAAGTTCCTGATCTTGCGCCACCGCTTGAAATTCGTGCTGATCGATTGGAATCGCGAAAACATATTTTGGAGAAACTTGACCGGTTTCGTAACAGTGGCGAGATGCGGGCTAACCAAGGTGCGAAAAGTGTTTCTACTTTTCAGCAAAAAGCTTTTGACCTTATGACCTCGCCTTCCACTAAATCTGCTTTCCAACTTCAAAAAGAAAAAGATTCCCTTCGGGATGAGTATGGCAGAAATACCTTGGGTCAATCTTGCATCCTTGCAAGGCGTTTGGTGGAATCTGGCGTCCGCTGCGTCACCATCGATCATAGCAATTGGGATACGCACGACAATAATTTCAAAACACTAAAATCCGATTTGCTGCCTATTTTTGATAAGGCGATTGCCACCCTGTTTAAAGATTTATCCGAGCGGGGAATGCTGGAAAATACATTGGTCGTGGTTTCAGGCGAGTTTGGGCGTACCCCAAAAATAAACAAAAATGCGGGCCGTGATCACTGGGGCCCTGTCTTTACTGTTGCCTTAGGCGGCGGTGGTTTAAAAGGTGGTGTTGTCGTTGGTGCCAGCGATGCCAAAGCTGAAAAACCTGCTTCCGATCCCTATGGCCCTGAAGATCTCTTCGCTACTATTTGCCATGTGCTTGGCTTTAGCCCTGAACACGAGTTTATCACGCCCGACGGCAGACCAATTATGGCGGTAAACCAAGGTAGAAAAATTGAACAGATTCTCTAACTTTGTTCTGACTTTTGAAAGTTAAATTATGATCGTTAATATCATCAGGTGCATTCCTTTTTTTATTCTAGCTTTAATCTTTCCCAGTTCAATTTGCGCCAATCCTCCTGTTCTTTCTTATCTTTTTCCTTCAGGTGGGCAGCGCGGGAAAGATGTTCAGGTGCGCATAGGTGGCCTGTTTTTGCATTCCAATACCAAGTTTGAAATCACCGGATCGGGCCTTTCTCAACTTTCTCCTCTAAAACAATTTCCTCTTCAAGTTTTCGATGGTCCTTTATTACCCCTCACTGAATCGCAACAAGCTGAAGATTATCCGAAAGAACTTGTTACCCAATTTCGCATCACGCCTGATGCAAGTTTATCTACACGCCTTGCCCGAGTTTGGAATTCCGAAGGGGTTCAAGGTGGTTGGAAATTCGAATTAGGTGATTATCCCGAAATTCTTGAAAAAGAATCCGAGCATTATCACGCCACTACTCTCATCTCTCTGCCTATCACAATCAACGGCAGAATCTATCCGAAAAATGATTTCGATGATTGGCAAATCAAACTTAATAAAGGTGAAGTTATTGCGGCTTTTGTTTCCGCTGAAAAACTTGGCTCTCCACTTGATGCCCAGCTCGAAGTCCTTAACGCCAAGGGTGAAATAATTGCTGATAATGACGATGCATCAGGGATTGATCCTGAACTCGAATTCAAAGCTCCCGAGCAAGGAATTTACATTATTCGTATCCGCGAATCTGCTGGAAAAGGCGGCCCTTCTCATATCTACAGGCTTACAATCACTAAAAACCCAAGAATTAAAACCGTTTTTCCTCTGGGTGGAAAAAGTGATTCCCTTACAAAATTTAATCTCGATGGCACTAACCTCGAATCTACTACCAAGGAAATTCAAGTTCCTAAACCCTTAGGATTCCAACCACTTCCTTTTCTTTCTTCAACCAGCCTTTTAATCGATGTTGGTAATCATGTCGAAGTTGTTGAACAATTAGGCATCACGAATCCTTCCATCAAAGGAGATATTCCTTGTGCTATCAATGGTAGAATTCTTGCAAAGGATGAAGTGGACATCTGGGAACTTGATCTTCAATCGGGGCAGAAAATTTCTTTTGAATCTCGTGGGTTGGCACTTTCATCTCCCTGTAGGCCTAAAATTACTATCTCCGATTTAGTAGCCAAAGAAATTGCTTCTGCTATTTCAATTGGAGAACTTGACCCAGTTTTGCAATTCACCGCACCAAGTTCGGGAAAATTCTTGCTCAAGATCGCTGAGCAAATACCCGGACGATACGGCCCGAATTTTGCCTACCGAATTTGCCTCCTTGATAACTCTTCCAAACAACCTTCTTTTTCTTTTGTGGAAAATTCACTCACCATTCTTCGTGGCTCTGAAGCTACTCTTAACCTTAAATTAATTCGACCAACTGGATTTGATGATAAAGTAGATATTATCTTTGGTAAATTCCCCTCAGGGGTTGAAGTCTCTTCCATTGCACCCGCTTTTGCAAAAGGCCAAAGTCAGGTCGCAATTAAATTGAAGGCGAACTCAACCGCTAAAATTGATTCTTTTCTACTCGATGCTTCAATAACCTTGCCCAATAAATCTGTTATTACCGCAACCATTCCTTTTAAACAAAATGAATTTGTTATTGATAAGGTTCGTGTTGCAGTTGCGTTACCTTGCCCTTTTAAAATCGTAGGTGAATACAATATGAAATGGGGTTACCGAGGTTCCACCCTTTCACGAAACTATAAACTTGAGCGCAACGGCTTTAACGGCCCAATTCATATTGAAATGGCGGATAGGCAAGCAAGGCATTTACAAGGCGTTTCCGCAGTTCCTAAAATTATTCCCGCTGGTAGTGATGATTTCGAATATTCTGTTCAACTTGCCCCCTATATGGAAATTGGGCGCACCAGTCGTATTTGTGTCGCAGGTTTTATTACCATCCTCGACCAAGGCGAACAACATATTGTTAGTTACAGTTCGGTTAACCCAAATGAACAGATCATTGCTGTGGTAGCTGCTGGCCGATTAGAAATTACTTGCAATTTGATTGATGTTCCATTCGAACCGGGCAAAACTTCTGCTGTTACCATTGAAGTTTTTCGGGCTCAAGACTTGGTTGGCGAAGCCCTGCTTCAATTAGATTTTCCCGAATGGACTGGTATGAAAAGTATTTCTACTGTTATTAAACCTGATAGCAACAAAGCAACCGTTGAAATCCCTGTTCCATCCAGTTTAAAAGCTGCTTTTCCTGTGTTTGTAAGGTCAAGTATTAGGCAGGGAAGTCTTGCTCACGAATCACGCCTTAAGCTTGAGATGGTTCCTAAGATTATTTCCAACAATTGAAAGTTGAATCTTAATTAAGCAAGAATACCTTGAACCACTTTCCCAGGTTGATTATCTGTTAGAGTCATCTCCTGACCATTTCTTTGATAAGTTAGCTTCTTATGATCTAACCCGAATAAATGTAGAATCGTGGCGTGTAAGTCGAAATGGTTGACAACATCCTTCACTGCGTGGTGGGCAAAATCATCGGTCGCCCCGTGAACATAACCTGCCTTCACACCACCACCCGCTAACCACCAAGTGAAACCATAGGTGTTGTGATCTCTGCCGATTGTTGCTTTGTTTGCGCTATTTTGAATCACGGGAAGCCTGCCCATTTCGCCACCCCAACTCACCAAGGTAGAATCTAGCAACCCCCTTCGCTTTAGATCAATCACTAGTGCCATTGATGGTTGGTCAACTTGCTTGCAATTAGCAGGTAGATTTGTCACAAGTGCAGTATGGTTATCCCACATTTGATTTCGAGATAAAATTTGTACGAAGCGAACACCCCGTTCGATTAACCGCCTTGCTATTAGGCAACGCGTTGCATAATCAGCGCAAAGAGGGTTATCCATTCCATACAGTTTTTTTGTTTCCGCACTTTCCTGCGAAAGGTCAAGCGCTTCCTTACCCGCGGATTGCATCCGCGCTGCAAGTTCATAAGTTGCAATTCTTGCTTCAAGTTCTAATTCAAATGGGTGCGATTGTTTGTGTTCTTTGTTTAAATAATCTAGAAACGATAATAAGCGCTCTTGTGGTTTTCCCTTCATATAGACAGGCGGATCTAGGTTTAATATGCGTGGTTCTTTAGGCCTTACCACCGTGCCTTGAAACATCGATGGCAACCAACCATTTGAAAAGTTTGATACACCAAGTACAGGCAAACTCGCTGGATCAGTTAACACCACATACGCTGGAAGATTTTGGCTCTCGCTTCCCAAACCATATCCAAGCCAACTTCCTAGTACCGGCCTACCTCCAGTTACCCTCCCCGTATTTAGCGCATCAATCGATTGACCGTGGTTGTTCACCCCGGTATGCATCGACCTTACAACGGTAATTTCATCGACAATATTGGAAGTGTATGGAAGAAGTTCGGAAAGTTCGATCCCTGATTTTCCATACTTCTTGAATTTCCAAGGGCTTGCTAATACCTTGTTGCTCGCTTGATCCGTGGAGTCGTACTTGATAGTTCCAGGGAAAGGCTTGCCATCATATTTAGTCATTTCTGGCTTAGGATCAAATAAATCGTGATGGCTCGGGCCGCCTTGCATAAACATCGAAATCATCGCTTTAGCTTTAGGTGTATGATGTGGTTGTTTGGGCGTGAGGTCGAACCGCCGTTGTTCCAACTCCGGTCGTATGGGTGCCCCCAATAAACCTTCCTTCTGCATCATCCAAAGTGCTGCAACACTTCCTAGCCCTAGGGAAGTTTCAGAAAGAAATCTCCTGCGTGTTTGATTAGGTTCCATCATAGAATCCCTTTTTAAATTTTTAATCTATGTAGAGGAAACGATTCGAGATCAAGAGTCCTTGGCAAAATGCCGTTAAAGCTTTTAAATCTGGAGTAGTTTGATCTTTAGTAATTGATGAAGAAAATTCTAAACTTTGTTCCTTAATGAAATTAAGGGACCTTTCCATCTCCAGCTTCGTAGGCGCACTACAAAATACAAGTTTCCAGGCTAAGCTTACTTGCTTTGCTAAATCGCTCCCCACTTCTTTCTTTAACTTTAATGCAAGGTATTCTGAATATTCTAAGATAAACTGACTGTTCAGCATTAATAGTGATTGAGTTGACGAGGTAGAGAAATTTCGGTGCTCGCAGTTAGGGCTTAAAATAGGGGCATCAAAAGATTCAAATACCGCAAGCGGAGTACTCCTGCGAACCTGCACATAAATACTTCTGCGAAATTCTTCACCTTTTAAATTAACTTTTTTGTTCGTAAACCGGCCTGCTCCATCTCGTGTGTCTGCTCCAATAATAATCTGGCCATAATCGTCTGGGGTGATTGGAACAGGGGGACCATAAAGCTTGTCATTTAACTTGGAACTGATTTTTAAAATCGAATCCCTAATCGATTCAGCTTCCAACCGTAATACATTCATGCGTGCCAGAAGTTTGTTGTCGGGGTCAACTTTTTCCAGCATTTCGGTTCTGATACTCGATTGCTTATAAGTATTACTTGTTAGCACAAGTTTGTGAAAATCTTTAAGGTTCCAACCCGACTTTATGAAATTATTTGCAAGCCAGTCGAGCAGTTCAGGGTGTGTTGGCACTTCTCCGAGTTTGCCAAAATCTGCAGGATTCCCTGCCAAGGGTTTGCCAAAATGATGCATCCAGAATCGATTGACCAATACCCTAGATGTAAGTGGGTGATTTTCAGAAACTAATGATCTTGCAAACGCAAGTCTTCTTCCAGTAGTTGGAATAGTCGGGTCATCTTCAGGAATGCTTGGGAGGTTAAGTTTGCCTAACAGACTTAGGTGTCCGGGTTTAACTTCTTCTTTGGGTTGATTAAAATCACCTCGCTCCTGAAGATAAGTTGTAGAGGCTTTATTAGGGACCTCCGTCAGAATGCGATAAGATGCGATTATAGGTTTTTCTTCTCGAATTTTTAAAGCTTCATCCGTGAAAACTTTTATTTCCGCAGCTAGTTTTGCATTCCTTTGTATGATTAACGCAGCATTTACATTTGAATTCGGATTATCAGACAGAAGTTTTTTTTGCTCTGTTGTTCGCTTCGCTAACGGGGTTTCAAATGCCTTTCTAATCTCAGTATGCTTCTCAGATGGCGCTTTTAATAACGACTTTTCAAACTCCTCTTTTTCTATTTCTGCAACCCGAGTTTGCCTCTTTTTATCAACCGTTATTGCCTTTTTTTCTAATTCGTCACTCTTAATCTTGTCCGCAGGATACTGAATTTTAAGCTCTCTTGCTGCTATTGATTTCCATTCCTTCCAGTTTAAGGCTGGCTCAAACACCGCCCTAAATTTGAAATAATCAACCTGCGATATCGGATCATAACGATGATTATGACACTGCGCACATTGCACGGTTAGCCCCATCAAGGCCGTTGAAACTATTTGAATCGTATCTGTAATTGTTTGATGACTCGATAACTTGATGTCAGCTACTTGATTACTGCCATCCGGTGCTTGTCTTAAAAATCCCGTAGCAATCAGTTTGTCTAAGTCGGAAGTGGCAGCCGATGTATAAGGCTGCTTTACTAACTCATCCCCAGCTAATTGTTCGATAATAAATTGATCGAATGGTTTACCCGAATTAAATGACCGAATCACATAATCCCGATAATGGTAAGAACTACTCCGCAAAACATCGGATCCATCATAGCCTTCAGAATCTGCATACCCCACCACATCCAGCCAATGCCTACCCCATCGCTCCCCGTAATTTTTTGATAAAAGCAACTTATCTATTTGCTTTTCATATGCATCTTTTGATGTGTCTTGAAGGAAGTTTGTAAGTTCTTCTGGGGTGGGGGGCATTCCTGTTAAATCTAAAAA
>JBDNHI010000047.1:0-79124 GCA_041694635.1 Gemmataceae bacterium
AAGGTTAAAAAAAAGCGTAATAGGCTAATAGCAGCTTTACAAGGTTCTTTGTACTCTGGTGCTTTGGGGGCCGGAGCTGGGGCGTTAGGTGGGACGGCGTTTAATGCGGCCACTTCCGCCGACCCACAAAGAACTCCTTACACCGATGCTTACCGCAGTCTGCTTGTAGGTCAGGGCTTGGCTAACAATTATAAGTCGGCAGAGGCGGGACAAGACAGCAAACCTTCAGCAATGTCTTACATTCCCGGGATTGGCGGATTCCTTAGCGGAATAGCTAATCCTATGGTTCCCAAAAGTGATATAGATATAGATTCCGCACTTGCACGTATTCTGAAACCCATGGCGGCACCCATAGCGGCAGTGAATGAAGGCGTGACTGGATTAATTGGGGGTATGGCAGGCGGCTTAGGTGGTGGCATGATTGGCCGTTTAGGGGGCAAGGCCCTTAAGACGCTTTTAAGTAAGCTTACAAAAAATTGGCTAAAGCCGACTGTGCTTACGAAGCTTAATCCAGGCGAATTCCGAAGTATACCGAGAGTGCCAACTGGTGCGGCGGAAGGGGTTCACAAATTAGTTGATAAATTTGACGATAATTCCGGTATCCTTGGGTTCCTTGGTGGAGCTTCTTTGGGTACACATGGCGGTGCCAGTGCTTACCGCAGTCTGAACGACTGGCCTATCAATTACACGGATAAACTAAAACCTAAACTTGAGGATACGATTACAATGCCTGAGAAAATTGCAGAATGGGCTTCAGCTCCTAGCTTTTCGGCTAATGTGCCATTACCGCAGAAACTTAATCCGCTGGTTGCCGGTAGAAAATCATCAACAACCAAAGCGGACGCTAATGGAGTGCGAGAAGCACTTGCCAAGCTTGGTGCGTACGACAGAGTTTCCCTTGCTGCTTCGGCAGCCGGAGATAGCAAAGGCGTTAAATACAAACAACAAGATGAAGATCACGCAACTGGGGCAGCTGCGTTTGATTCGCTTGATAAGTATCGAAGGATGACTAAGAAAGCGGGCATGACTCAGTTTCAGACTAACTTTTTTGAACGCTTTATTTTAGAAGGTAGAGATGCACAATGGCTGCAAGCTGTGGTTAAGCAAGCAGGAGAACAGTTTGGATCTAAGATAGGTAAAGAATTAGCACGTGGGTTTAAAAAGCTTGCTTTTGCGCTTGGTGGGGGTTTTGCCGGTGCGGCTGCGCAGCGCCCAAGCCAGCAAGGACTCCCTTCAGCTGGCGGGTTTGGCTTTTCTCAACTTCCGGCAGCGATGACTAATTTTGGTAAGCGGGTTGGAGAAGCATTCCCCGGATCAAAAGACTACATGGGCATGGGGGGTGCTGCGTTTGATGGTGTTAAAGGAGCGTTACCTGGAATGGGCCAACAGCTTCAACAAGCAGCAACCAAAGGAGTAGAAGGCTGGGTTACGCAACCCGGTGTCTTTACTAACCCTGCGGAAGTATGGAAGCGTAAAAACCAAGCTCAAGGTGTTCAGAAGACTTTAGGGAATATAACGACTGGCATGGGTAAGCTTATGGGCAAGCAGTCTAGTGAAAAGCGAGGGGCTAACTGGGCTGCGCTTGGGAAAGGGGCATTAAAATATATGGGAATGGGTGCGGGAAAACCCGGGGCAGAAGTAGCAAATACTTTTAGGCATGCTATGGGCACGGCGGGAACGACTGCAGGAGGTGCAGCTTTAAAAGTATTGAAAAATCCTGTTCTGCAAGGGCGAGCAGGTACTGGGGCTGTGACTGGTGCAATAAACCCTATGACTGGTTTACTTTCCCAAGATGAAAATAGAAGCTGGGGTGACTATCTTACTAGTGCGGGTCTTAGCGGCTTAGCTGGTGCTGGTGCAGGTGTTTTAGGGGGCAAAGGCACGCAAAAGATGATGGGGCGTATGCAAGCAGGCGGAAACTTAGGTTTTATGGGTGATATGGCAGCAGATTTAGCTGGGTATGACACAGGTGGTCGGTTAGGGCAAATTGGATTTTTAGGCGGAGCTGCATTGCCCGCAAAGGTGCCTCAATGGTTAGGGCAAAAGGCGACACAGATGGGAGGTGGCCGTGTCGGCACGAATATTCCCGGAAGGGCAGGAGACACTGCAAAACTTATGAATAGTGTGGATTATTTAAGCAAGGGGCAGAACTGGGTACTCGGTAAAGGTAGGCAAGGTGCAGGCTTAGGCTATCAAGCAGCTAAAGCTAATCCGTTGATGGCAGCTGGTCTAGGTACTGCGGGACTTGGCGGTACCTACGGGTTACACCAACTTGGTAGAGCGGCAGACGCAGCTGAGGGCATGCGTGGTGATGCGAATGCACAGATGAGTGCTCTTAGGCAGCAAGTTGCTGACATGGGTGGCATGGGTGGCATAGGTCAGTTCTTTAATGAAAATAAGCATTGGTTAATGCCTGCGTTGTTAGCTGGTGGGGGTGCTTTGGCCGGGGGTGCAATGGGTGGTGGTGGTGGTGCTGCACTGGGTGGCCTCGGCTTGCCAGCCCTTTATGCGATGCATCAAAGTGGTATGTTTGGCGGCGGAGGCGGAGGCGGAGGCGGAGGCGGCGGAGGCGTTGATCTTTATCGACCTGAGTCAGGCCGTGACTTAATACAACTTCAGCAACAAACTGCACAAGCAGATACAAATAGACAAATTGTCTCTCGGACAAGAGATCCGAGAATAGCTGCGCCTAAAACAGCCAGTGCTAATGCAGTACGGCTTATGCATCGAATAGAAAAGAAAGCTGAAGAAAAGCAAGCTATAGCCGCTCTTGTTAAAGCTTTGTCTGTGAGCGGGGCAAAAGCTTTAATGTCACGATTAGAAAGTTACGCAGGGCAACGATGACCTCTACAGAGCACGATCTGGGGGAATACCAAGCTGTGTGTTGAGTAAGTAGCTGTGTAGGTCGCAAGGCGGATTGGAAAGATCCGACTCATGCCTAACAGCTAGGTGCATTTATGCTAAAGAATAAATGTACAGAACGCTGCTGGGACAAACCCTTGCGGACAGTGTTTCGGGCAGTTGGAATGGTGGCAGTTTTTCGAGGGTCCTCGGCGCCCAGGCTTCCTTTCACCCTCCCACCGTACAACTTGAGACCGCTGGCACCGCGCAGAGTGTCACGTTTCTACGAGGAAAGGCGGAAACGCTAGACCGGGTGCGACTGCCCAGCTCGACTTTAATTCTGGATTTTGAAAGGTGGTTAAGGATGAGACACGCAAGTTTACCTTACCACCTTTATCTGAATGTGGACAATAGCTATCTTGGTCCTGATATGCCAAAAGGCATGACACTTTGTATATGGCACGCTTCTTACGGCAGGCTTGGGCAAATGTTGATGTGCCATGTTTTATTAGAATCTGGGGCACACTGGAGTGGGTTACCGCTGCATGCACTATCCAACACTACTAATTTTTCTCTTTTACCTGAACAAGTAATGCCTTGGGCAGCTATGGGGGAATCCCTAGAGATTGAACTCTTCCCGCTGTTGGAAGGTTTGCAAACAAAGATTATGCAGCCGTTTAGCGGAGAGGGAAGACATACTGGTATGATCTTCGACTGGAAAGACGGTTACAGCCGTTATCCCCAAGAGCATAAGCCCCTCAACCTAATACAGACCGACGATGGGCAACTAGCTTTGTTGCCAAACAATTTTATACTCTTAAGTGATAAGCATTTTGTGTCAGAAGACGCAAAGCTAAACCTTAAAAATTATAAACGCGGGGCTATAACGCATTGGGGGACTTGATGAAATACCCACCTTCCTGCTGTAGCATGATTAGCAATAGAAGGTATAATAACCTTTGGTGCAGCTATTCTTTCTTCACGGATGAAGGAGGTCGGCATGAATACTTTTGTGAAAGGTAGGTGATCCGTATCTCGGTCGGGCTTGTCCCGGAGATACGAATTTCCGGGATGGGCTCGATTTATTTAATAGGCGGGGTCTGTTGACATAAAGTAACAATGTTAGTTATCATCAATGTTTGATCGTACAAGACAATAACAAGGAGTAGTGGTATGTCATTAGCAAAAATAGCAAGTTATTACAGAATCAAAGTGGCTCGTCATTTGATTAATATCGTTTCGTTGCGGCAAGAGCTGGGTACTTACAATGTAAACGGGCTGTTAAAAGCTGCTTCTGCTGGACATAGTAAAGAAGCTTGTTTGCGCTATGCGGGATTACACACGGCTATACTTTTTGAGCAGCGAGAGCTGGAGAAGCTCGGAGCAGTGGGCGGGTATAACTCGCAAATGCGAAAAGTGGCCGTTGGCAACTATGGCAGCATGGGTGGAGGATTCCAAGATTACCCGAACCCAGCAGGCGGTGCTGTAGGAGGAGCAAGCGCAGCGGCAACCGCTTTTAATAGTGCGAGGATGAAGGAACAGCTTGCGGCACCGCCAAGACAATATACCGCGCAAGAAGCCGGAAGCCAAACACCAGCAGCTAGAGCGGCAACGGCTAACGCACCCCTAAACCCTACCGATGCTTCAAGACTTATAAGAGCACAGGCAAGTAAGCCCGCACCTAGTTACACGCCTAGTCAAATTGCCGATGGTGGTAGGGGTTTTGAGATGGACCGCCTAAATAAGACGGATACAGGCAGTCGGCAACAAGCAATACTTGACGCAAATCGGGCGGCTGGTCGCCAAAACTCGCACGAAACCTCGGGGCTCTTCGGCTTAAGTAACTCTGTACTTGACAATCGGCCTGGTCGCCAAAACTTGCCCTCTGGCGCCCCAACCAGAGGTCAGCTTGCTGATGATGCCGCAGGGACAAGCACAGCAGCTCGGAGGGCAGCAATAGCACAAGCCGGTACAAATGTCGGGGGTGGCTTCCCTGTAGGCACAAATGGTAGAGTGGCGGGCACAAATGTCGGGGGCGGGCCGCCGGAAGGATTTGCAGCGGCGCAAGCGGCACAAGCGGTGGCAGCTGCCCCAGCTACATCCGTTCCTGCATCTGTGATTCCCAAGCCAGGCAATGGTAACTCAGTCGGGTTAGGTTACGACCCGACTGGTTCTGGGGCGCCCGGCAGGTATTCCGAAACAGCAGACCCCCTAGGGGCATCGGGTTATGCTGGGCATCCCGGCGAAACTGAAGCACAACCCGAAGCACAACCCGTGTCACAAGTGCAACAGGGGCGTGGTAGGCGCGGTGGGCGTGGTGGTCCAATACGCAATATGATAGGTAATGTGCAGCAAGGCCAAGGGCTACTTGGTAGGCGAGGCCGGTAATTACAATTGAACTTAACTGATATTTTTATGTTGAGGTGAATTATGTCGAAGTATGCAATGGAAAAACAAGCTTTTCACGCTAACTGCTTGTCTAGCTTAAACGCAGAAATAGCCCGTTACAACCCAGCCAGTTTGTTGAAGCAAGCGTCAACTTACCCGACTACGCATAACAGACAGTTGTGCGCTTATTACCTTGCATTAACTAAACAGGCAGCCTTTGAGAAGAAAGCATTTCTAAAGGCAATTTTAAAAGCTTTGATGAAACCAAAGATTAGTCTACTTCCTGCCGCTGGTCTACTGGGGGCATATAGCTACGGGCCAAGTGCAATCAAGGCGACTGGTAGTGCAATTGGTGGTGCTGCAGATGCTGCTGTGGAAGGAACACAAAATCTTCTACACAGAACTGGAAGAGGATGGCAAGGACTGTGGTCAGATCCGACGAGTGATATGTCAAGCAAAGGTATAAATAAAAAAGTAGAAGAAAGCCCTACACCTAAACCTACCGGGATACAGCTAGCGCCAAAAACCCGTTGGGTGCAGGTAGACGATGACTCATTAAGTCCGGAGCAGAGACGCAGATATTATCCTGAGGGTGCCAACACTGGATTTGAAGATTATCAAATTAACCCAGCAACACGTGGGCACGTGCCTTATAGAAGGCCTCCTACTTATCCTGGGTATTATAGTGGTAATCATTAGTTTTTTGTTAAAAATGTTGACAATACCTTTAATGGCACATTACGGGAAAAAGCTATTAGGCTGGTTTTCCAAATTACCAGAAGTAAACCCAGTCACACCTTAGCTATTAGCTTAACCAAATCATATCTTGCTTCATTTGAGCAATTGCTATAGGCTCGTTTAAAGTTAAATAAGCTATGTTTGCTGCCTTTCACTAGCGTCGCACCGTCATGGAGGATTTGCGTATGCCGGTTAATCTTAAGTATGATATTCCCATACAAGTTATTTTTGATATGGCTTTAAAATGCGGGGGCAGTTTAGCCAAGACAGCTAAAGCTCTAGGCATACCACATCGAGGCACGATTGGTCACAGGCTTAAGACAGCCGGGCTAATGAATCGCATGCGTGTGCTAACAAATACAGTTAATAATCCCAAGCAAAAGATAGTCACTTCGGCCAAAGAAAAATTAACCATAAGAGAGAAAGGTCAGTTTGCTGAAGTTGATTACTTGGGCGACCAGATTATCACCGCAGATGAACTTCTTTTAAAATCCGGAATTGACATGGAGTTGTACGAGGTAGAGCGTGTCACCGTTAATAATTGGGAAGTTGCAGGAGCAAAGGCAGACAGCAGCGTTTGGAAAACGGGGCTACGCCAGATTAAAGTGCAGTTGAGGCGTAAGCGTAATGAGCAGGTAGCCGTGGAAAAAGTGTTAAAGAAGCTAGAGGCTAACTCACCTATCACTTTAAAGATTAAGTACGTAAAAAACAAAAAGCAGAAAGCTAGGCGTGCTCTTGAAGTGTCTATTATGGACCCTCACTATGGTATGCAGTGTTATCGTGGAGAAAGCGACCACAATTGGAGCTTGGAGGAATGTAGCCGTATGTGCCTATGGGCGATTGATTCGTTGCTGGAGCAAGCTAAGCTTTATGGCCAATTTGATGAAATTGTCTTTCCGTTTGGTAACGATTTCTTGCACCACGACAATGGCATGCACACCACAACAAAAGGAACATTGCAACCCGAAGGTTTGTCTTTCCAGCATGTGTACGAGAATGCAATTCAACTAGCTGTTACTATGGTTGATAAGCTTACTGCGTTAGCTCCAGTTCGAGTTATTCAAGTTTCTGGTAATCACGATCAACAAGCTTCGTTTAGTTTAGGACAAGTGTTGAAAGCTTATTACCGCAATGATGCTAATGTAACTGTTGATGTAAGCCTGTCTCCTTACAAGTTTTATAGGTTTGGTACGAATTTAATTGGCTTTGATCACGGGCATCATATCAAATCAATCAGATTGGCTGCGTTAATGGCACACGAATGCCGAGAGCATTGGGCCACAACTAGTTTTCGTGAGTGGCATTTAGGGGATCAGCACCGTAAGGGGACTGGAAGCCCTGTTGTGATGGAGGAACAAGGGGTCGGTGTTGAGTATTTACCCGCTTTAACCCCGCCCAATGCTTGGCATCGGCTAAAGGGGTTTAATTGGCAGCAACGCGGGGCTATGGCCTTTGTTTGGGATCATGCTACAGGGCCTGTAGCCAGGCTACAAGTCAACCTTAACAGTTATACCGGCAAGCCGACTGGGTCATTTAATTCCTTGGGTTTTTGAGATAACAAATGAAACTTTTTTGGGCTGGTTTATTCTTGTTCGCTGGCCTAGTCGTGTGGGGAATTTTTCCCGACCCATCCTCAAATGTATTTATACCCCCTGAGCCACCTTCGCAAATTGCGGAAATGGTATCACATCACCACGCAATATTTGAAGGGCCTCGCTCGGGCAAGTGGCCAACGGTTAGGCAGCGGTTTATTGCAGTGCACTCTCGTTGTGCGGCGTGTGGTAGCCCCCTTAACTTAAATGTCCATCATTTGATTAGTTTTCACGAACAACCAGAGTTGGAGTTAGATCCAGATAACTTAATTACTTTATGCCGCTTGCACCATTTTTTGCTGGGGCATTCCAGTAACTGGTCAGACACTAACGAAAACTGCAAGGAAGCAGTTAAAGTTTATCGTCGTTTGCATCCGTGGAAATAGGCTGTTAATTACCAAGGAGGGTGATATGGCTAATAGAATAGATAAACGAAATACAAAGTTTCATGATGTTTTGCGAATGCTACGCAAAGAGTGTAAAGTAGCTAGACCTATAAAGGTAGTGAGTAGGGATTTAAACGAGGAAAAGTTATGTGGCTGCTGCGTAGCCTATTTAGATGATCACGGCGGGGTAAGCCGTTTCGTCATTGAAGTTGATAACAATCTTGCTCCTGTTACCGCAATCGACACGCTTTTACACGAATGGGCACATGCTCTAGACCAAGTGGCTAATGGAGTTACAGGTGAGCCACATCGCAGTAGCTGGGGTAAATGTTATGCACGGGTGTGGCGTGCCTATGTTGCAAAAATAATTGATTAATTTATTTGACTATGCGCTTTTAAATAGGTACAAACTATCTGCTTTAGCCTGACTATGTGCTAAATCCAAGGAGGGTATATGGCTTGGTACAACCGAAAAGACGAAGAAATTATTAATTTTATGGTGCTTGGAAATCAACACTCTGGATATGGTTTGTTGCAATCTTCCTTAGCTGCACATCCCGATATAGTATGCCACGGCGACTTGCTCCACGACGATGAAAAGATTAGAAAAATTGAGCATTCTATATACTTTGGAACTACGGATAATGTCGTTAATCTTTTTGATCCGACACGTCTTAGTGCAGAACAATACTTTAATAATAAAATCTTTGATAACATTTTTCATGGCGAAAAGGCCGTAGGTGTAAAGGTAAGCTACGATCATTTACGCCATTACGATTTGTGGGAATACATTGATCAGCGCTGCCGGCGTGGCGATTTCTGTCTGGTGCATGTTGTCCGTAATCCGATTTCTTGTTATGTTGCTTGGAAACAGCAACATTCGCTTAGCCAAGTTGAAATTGGCAACCGTGCACGATTGCCTGCTATCTGGGTGGACGCAACAGAATTGACACAATTTGTGCGGAATCATACGGCCACCGCAGCAAAAATAAACTTACTTTGCCCAGATCGTGCAGTTATTCCTTATCACGAATTGATTTTAGATTTTCGAGGTGTTTTGGAAAAGTTGTTAGAATTTTTAGAGTTGAAGTTTAGCTCGGCGTGTTTGCCTAATCAAAAGCAGGTGCAGCGTAAGGAGATACGCAGCCGAGTGATGAATTGGACAGATTTAAAGAATACGGTGCCTCGTGATGTTTTTGAGTATATGGATAGCCCTACTTTATTTTAAAAGGAATAAGTGTGATGGAGTGTAATAAAATAGAAAAACAAAGAGTGTGTATTGTTTGTATTGCCAAGGACGAGGACAGAACCATACAAGAATGGGTGGATTACCACCTCAAATTAGGCTTTGATAAAATTTTTATTTACCAAAACGACTGGACTTGCCCCATTGAATGTGCCCAGCTTGTGAAACTGCGCGCGGATGGAAATGAGCGGCAGATGCCGGCGTACAATCATTGGCTTTCATCCGGATACCGAAACGATTTTGATTGGGTAGCAATTATCGACTGTGACGAGTTTATTGTGTTGCACAAACACAAAACCATATCGGAATTTATTTCTGAATTTGATGTAACCAGTACGGCTGGCGTATCGCCAACTTGGGTTCTTTTTGGTAGCGGGGGCCAACAATTACCAACCCCAAACCCAGAAAGTCTTATTAAAAGATTTACATTTAGGCAAAAAGATTCAAACTTACATGTAAAGGCAATACTTAACTTAAAAATAAAATCTGTTATGGTTAATCCGCATCATCCAAACAAGCCCACCATTGACACTAATCACAGAGAAATTTCAGGACCATTCAACCCAAATGGTCCAATTGATGTCATTCAGATAAATCATTACCACCATAAATCCAGACAAGAATGGATTGAAAGGATTCAGCGTGGGTCGGCTGACGGGCGTCCCAAGCAAATGGATAATTGGGACAAAGAAAGCCATAGTTATCACGATGTCGAAGATTTAAAAGCATTAAATTTCCTTTATGGGGAGCATTAAGTATGAGCAAGTTAGATCGATCAATTATCTTGTATGACAAAAAACAATGGCAACAATATCAAAAAGATATACTCTTTTCGGTAATAGAAGCTAATGTGGGGCATCATATTTCGCTGCAGGTTACCATTCCAGAGTCATACCCGTGTTTAGTTTATTTGCTGCCTGCACCAACAGATATTCTAGACCCATTAAACCACGAAATTAATTGTTGTTACATCTATACCAATAAGCCAGAAGAACTGCTAGAGGCACTAAAAATAGGCGGCACACTTGATCTTGCCACGCTTGAAAGTGAACTTAAATGTTACGGTTACAAAGGGCCTCAAGGTGATTTAGGTATGGAGGGCGAAGACGACGAAGAAGACGAGGAAGTTGTTTTTGACGACGACAATTACCAGCCAGAAGATTCTTTTGAAAGTGCGTTTGCTACTCTTCAAGAAGAATTATGGGCTAAGCCGGTTGGTGCAAAAGATTATGTCCCGGCGTCAGCGGGTGTGTTACTGTTGACCTTAGTCTCTGAGTTACGCAGCATAGGTGCTTTACGCTTAGATCGCATAATGGAAACAGCAAAAGATATAGAACAATGGATGGTAGCCAATCAAGAAGAAAACTTGCAACTTAATGCAATGGACTTATTAAAAAAGCTATGGGATAAGCAGGATGCTCGCTAATCTTATTGATCGGTTACATTTCCTACTCTTGCTGCCGTGTCAGCTACCTTGGTATACTTAGCTCAAGTGGTTTTATCGCAGGTGCCGATAGGTTAGGAGATGCGACATAGCTAGGATAGCCGTGCTTTGCGTCGGGATGGCTGGGCTAGTGAAAAACAGCCAGCTGGTGGAGTTCCAGTCGCACCTTATGACTGTTACAAGCGGAACGCTTCCGCACCGGACTTGAGGGAGGGGATCTCAGGGGGCCACTTAACTGTTTTTATGAAAGGATGCGGAGAAACATGATAAATCCTCAATATCAAACTTTAATCGAGGCACAAGAACGGCTAATGCAGCAGACAGCCTCAATTGAGACTACGCTGGGGCACATGAGCCAAGATATTAATATTTTGTGTAAGTTGGTAAGAGACGGGAACGGCCAGCCTTCTATTCTGCAGCGCTTAACGCAAGCCGAGGTAGTCCTCGCAGGGCAGATTAAATCGCTGGAAGAAATTGGACGGCATGCTAATTCTATAACGGCAGCTCGAATGCTGACGCGCACGCAGTTAATAGTAGGATTATCGGGTGTGCTTCTTACTGTGTTGCTGTCTTCCTTTTCAGTTTATGCCGCGTTTATAAAATAAGTTAGGAGTTTTTATGAGCTTGCTTTCTACGGTGGATATTCCAGATTACAGACATTTGTTACTGTACGATGTCGTGAGCCACCCAGAGAAGCGGGCTGAAGTCAGAATGACTGGGTTGTTACAGGTTACTAATTCTGGTTACTTAATTATTGGTGTGCCGACTGCCTTAGTTCGTGGAATTTTTGATGCCATGAATGAGCCTGGTATTTCTTTGCCTGACTCTGTAGATGAAGGAGCTTTGCGTGCGGGGATTGTGGTGATGACCCCTGCCGAGCTTGAGCAGATAGGTGGTTCTGACCACATTAGCGAAAGAGGCAAGAACTTTACTTACTATCTTGCTGGGCTTAAAGAGACGCAAGCCGTAAGTTGGCCTGGTGTCTCCACTTGTTGGCACATGAAAATAAAATCGCCAGATTTAGGTAAATTACGCCGGAGCTATGGACTGCCCGCTAAAGTCGAAGGAGACTCCGCCTTTTCTATTGTAGTGGCAGTACGAAAGACCGGCGTACTGACTAGCAATACAACGAGTAAAGTTACGAAGCAGCAGGATTCGCAGAAGCTTCCAAGTTGGACGCTGCCTTAAGCTTATCTTGGATTAACTTGGCTATTTCACTCCGATGCACGGCAATTTCTCGTGGAGCTTTTACCCCAATTTGAACTTTGTCTCCGCGGATGTCGATGATAGTAATGGAGATGTTATCGCTAATCTGAATACTTTCGCCTTTTTTTCTACTTAACACGAGCATTTGAGGTATCCTTCCTTAGAACGGTAATGCTGAGAATTTTACTATGTTACTTATTCATTAAGAAGAAGTCAAGTAAGGAGTTGTTATGGAAGCTTTTCTTCAGCGGTTGCGTGACGATGCAAACTTAGCTTACAAAGCTGCATCTAGCCGTAATGGGTGGTATATCGGCGATTCAGCTATAAAAGGTAAAGGTATTTTTGCCTCCAAGGATTTTAATGAAGGTGCTCAGATTGGGCAAGGCGGTACTGCTGGCGGTGAAGACGAATTTGGGGCTAAAATCTGGAATCTAACGGAGTTGGCTCGGTATTGTAATCATCAATGGAAATCAAACGTTGATATAAAGAAAAATAATGATCAGCTTGATTTAATCGCTAATAAAAAAATTAATAAAGATGAGGAAATTGTGTCGGATTATTCACAAATTTCTCGGGCGCTCGGAGCTAGATCCCGCATGCTGTGGCAGGGTAAAGATGTTCCTACTACAGATTTTTCGGACTATACTGAGAAAGACGCGCGTAATTAATAAGTAAACCTGTCTCGACAATAACAACATTTAACTAGGAGATATCCGTGCAAATCGCTTCATTTAAAAAGGATTCTACTTCACAAAAGCGTAATGGTCTAACAGTCAAAAAGCGAAACGGCAAAGTGGTAAATTTTGATCAAGCTCGCATTTATACCGCATTACATCGATGTTTAGTAAGTGAGTTAAAGTATGATGAGGCCGAGGCGGTGCGCATTAGCAAAATGGTTGGTGAGCAGGTATACAATATCGTGGGTAGCGACAATAAGATAGTTGGTGTCGAAGAGATACAAAATTTAGTTGAAACTCAATTGATGGCTAATGGGCTGTACCTTGTGGCCAAACAATATATTCTCTTTAGAGAAGTAAAGAGACAGCAACGAGAAAACGCACCATTACCCGAGGCAGTTGTTGCCGCATTTCAAGAGAATGACACTTATTTTAGTAATGAATTACAGAAGTTTCAAGCTTTGGACAAGTTTGCACGCTTTGTGCCAGAGCTAGGGCGGAGGGAGACTTGGCCTGAAACAGTAGACCGAGTTAATCAATTTTTTCAAGCACATTGTAAGCGTGAAAATTATACTGTAACTGACGAAGAGTGGGAAAACCTTAAACAAGGTCTTTTGCGTCTAGAGTCTGCACCTTCTATGCGTTGTGTGCAGATGGCTGGGCCTGCATTAGAGAGATGTCATGTCGGTGTGTATAACTGCTCGTTCCAAATGTTACAAAATACAACGGATATGGCTGAAGAACTGTATGTCTTAATGCAGGGCACCGGTGTTGGTTTTTCGGTGGAAGCAGAATTTAGTGTAGAAAAGTTTCCGAGAGTTAAGCGACAAAAGAAGCACAGTGAGCTTCTTACATATGTAGTCGAGGACAGTACTGAAGGTTGGTGCGACGCATACAAGGCTGGGCTAGATGCTTGGTGGGCTGGCGAGGATACTCATTTTGATTACAGTCGTATACGGGAGGCAGGAACTCCTCTTAAAATTAAAGGCGGTCGGGCATCTGGGCCAGGGCCATTAAAAGATTTATTGGAGTTTGCTAAAGCAAGAATTTTAGCAAGGCAGGGTCGTTATCTCTCTAGTTTAGACCTCCATGACATTAATTGTTTTGCCCATCGAATTGTGCGGATGGGCGGGGTGCGCAGAGCGAGTGGCATCTCATTGTCAGATTTGCAAGACCGTGAAATGCGAGATTGCAAGCAGCAAGGGTTTTGGGCTACGCACGAGCAGCGTAATCAGGCTAACAATTCGGCAGTGTACAACGAAAAACCGGATCAGCTGGTATGGATGGAGGAGTGGTTATCTATAGCTAACTCGGGGACAGGAGAACGGGGTATTTTCAATAGGGGCGGGTTAAAGAGTCAATTCCCGAAACGGCGTAAGCATCAGGGCCATTTTTTCGGTACCAACCCCTGTGGTGAAATTATTTTAAGGCATAAACAGTTTTGCAATTTGTCTATCGCAGTTATTCGCACTACAGACACTTACGAAGACATCACACGAAAAGTAGAATTAGCTACAATTTGGGGGACATTACAATCCACTATGACTCGCTTTAATTACATAGGCGAAGAGTGGAAAAAGAACAGCGAGGAAGAACGATTACTAGGAGTAGATTTGCTTGGTTTTCTTGATCATCCACTATTCCAAGATAATGCAAAAGCCAGTGTAATTCTGGAGAAATTGTTATGTTTAGTCAACGAAGTTAATGCTAAATGGTCAGCTCGTTTGGGTATTAACATATCTACTGCTACTACTTGTATTAAGCCGTCAGGTGACAGTAGTGTGTTCTTTAACACCGCAGCAGGTTTTAAAGGGCATCACGGAAAGTGGTATGTTAGGCGAGTTAGAGCAAACACCACTAACCCTGTGGCTCAGATGTTAAAAGATGAAGGTGTACCCTGCCTCAACGATTACGATGGGAGTGGCTTGGTATTAGAGTTTCCTATGCGGGCACCCGAAGGTGGGGTGTTGTTGGAAACGCAAACAGCTTTGAGCCAGCTAGAGCAATGGAAAACTTTTAAGCTACATTGGACCGAACACAATCCTAGTGTCACGATCTATATTCGACCCACCGAGTGGTTGGATGCCGGCAAATGGGTTTATGATAACTGGGATATTATTGGAGGTTTAAGCTTCCTACCTTACGACGGCGGTATCTACCATTTAGCACCTTATGAAGCAATTTCGGAGGAGGAGTATGATCGTAGGGTTGCGGCTATGCCTAAGATCAATTGGGCTAAGCTGATTCGGTATGAGAAATCAGATATGACTGATTTGCACCAACAGACTGCGTGCACGGGTGGTGCTTGCGCTGTTTAAGTTCAGCTTAGTCTAGCTATGTAGGGCACAAATCAAGTAAGATAGTCAGGTGTATGCCGGTTTTGACATATGCCTTTGCACCAGTAATTTAATGGATGAGAATGTGGTACACGACAGCGAGCTACCTAACTTAAATGTCGAACAAACTCTAGACCTAGGGTTATACGCTGATTTTCCGGGCACTATCGACTATTTAGCGGAAAAATGTGCAGCGCCCGCTAGATACATTCGACGGATAATCTCGCCTCTGTATACAAAAACGGATATAGGCATTTATTGGAATCCCGCAGTTGAAAAAGCTGGAATGTATGTTCGCCCAGCATTTAACCGAGAAGAGTTTGGGTGGGGTTTGCAACTTTTGACGGAAAAGCTTGGGGCGGAGCATGTGCAAACGGAGCCACTTACTCCTTATGACTTGCAAGATTGGTGGGTAAAGGTGGCTTATTCGCCAACACTTAGGCGTTTGGGTGAATTAGCTCAATTTTTTCCTAGTAAAGATATTCCTGGTTTTGGTGGTCGTCCTATCGCAGCTATGATTGCTAGTGGTCTTTTGGGGGCAGGCCTTGGATACGGAGCTGGTTATCTAGGGGAGAAACTATTACCAGCTAGTTTGCAAACAGAAGGTACATTGCGTAAACGACTGGCTTTGATGGGCGGTGCAGGTGGAGCTTTAATGGGCACAATGCCGGGTTTAGTTAATTGGCACGATGGACGAGATTTTAATGATCCTACGCTTTGGCAAGGTTCACCAGAAGATGGGTTTGAATCGGGTCTCCCTGTTTCTGCTAAATACAAAGAAGCGGTTGCACATTTTATTGAAAAACAATCTGAATTTGGTTTCGGCACTATAGGTGGTCCCCCTTTTGCTGAAATGCCACTAATACGAACAAATGAGTTGGGTCAAGTGCTATGGGGAACAAATGCTAGTCCTCAAACTACTGCTATGACAATGGGAGCGGTTTACGGGGCGGGGCAAATGCCTGATCCTAACGCAAGCCTAGGAATAGTAACTCCACACCAAGTTGGCTTGTTTGGGATGGCGATGGGGGCGGCTGGTGGCGGGCTTAAAGGCTATATTACAGGGCGTACAATCGGGTATGGTCTAGGTCTATTGACTGGAATGCCCGCAGGAACACAGAATACATTAGGGCAAACCGGGGCAACCCTAGGTGTGATTAACAGTTTAGTGCCTCGACTTTTTAACTAAGGAGATAGTATTATGTCCGTACAAGATCAACTAGACCAAGCTGTGCTTGCACTAACGACGCATTACAAGGAATACACAGCAGATGGAAAATTAACTTACAAAGAAGTGCTTTCGTTGCTATGCAACGGGGCTGCTACCCTTATTCGAGTAGTGGAGATATTTGGGGGAGGTAGCCGTGAAGACAACAAAAAGTTAGTGTTAGGCGGGCTTAGCACATTTTACGATAATGTAATTGCCCCAATAGACATTGTTGGCATCCCGAATATCATTGAGCCTGCGGTAGACGCGTCCATAAAATCGCTATTACTTGTTACGGTGGAGGGGGCTGCTGATTCATTATTCAATGTATTTGAAAAGATGGGTTGGTTGCACGCAGCTACACCACAAGCTCTGCGGTTAATGGGCGCAACCGCTAAAGCGCAACCTGTTATGCTTTTTTAAATTCTAGATTTTAAGGTTTGCTATGGCTATATTACTTGGGATGGATCATGGAGTTGTTTTTTTTGGCCCACGGGCTAACCCAAAAGCGGTACGCTGGTGGGCAGAACGTGGACAACTGCATTGGGAGGATTCCCGCGACAATGCTTATGGCACGGTCGCGTTGCGGGAATTCCTTCTGCGTTTACAAGGTATCAATGATATGGTATCTAATGGGCGTACTAAAGAAAATGAAGGGTTTATGCACGCAGACGAATTGGAACGTCATATGAGATTTATTGAACAAGCATTAGGATTAGTGCACAAGGCAAAAGAACAAGGTGCACCGGATGACCCTGTGGCACAGAGGCATAAGGCGATGAGTCTGCCAGTTACAGTGGCTATGCCCTCGTGTTTGACTAACGATAAAAATGCCGAACTTTAGGAGGTTAGAATGCAAGTACAGGAAGCATTTAAAATTGGTTTCTTGTCTAGGTGTGTTGAAGAAGGTTTAAGCTCAGAGAACACGCACAAGCTGGCTAAGATGGCTGCGACCTTATTTGAAAAGGAAGCGCTTATTAACGTTAGTCCGACGGGAGAGGCGCGTAACGCTGTTGGCATACTAAGAGATGCTGCCCCTTATCTATTGGCTGGCTTGGCTATCCCTCCTGCACTTGGCGGAGCTGCAGCCTATCTGGCTAACACGGCTATGGAAACAGGCGGTAATGCTGAACAGGGTGTTGCAACTGTTAAACGAGAAGAATTGCAGACAACTTACGAGAGGCTTACAGCTCAACTGCAAAGACAGAAAGAATTACGAGATTATAAATCAAAGCGTAAAAGTACTGGACGAGTTTTTCTATAAGTTGAAGGGATAAAAATGGCTACTAGTTTAATAAAGTTTACGAGTCAAAAAGAAGGAAACGAGCGGGGCCAATTGTTTTGGGACCGCGCAGATGTTGATGGTTTGCCTTTTCGAGGGCACCAAGCCCCTGCATATCGTAACGAGGAATATGAAGATAGACTTGTACGCGTAGCCGATCCAAAAAATGCTACTTTCTACACAGGTGATGCTGCACAAAATCAGGCGTATTTAAAGGTTATGGATGGTGTGTCAAATTCGTGGTACCAGCTGTCATTTATTGAGCGTTGGCGTGAAGCTAAAGATATACATCATTACATATATGTAGAATGGCTTGAATACTTTTTAGAAGATGGCAATCCTTGTTTAATGCCTTCTCCATCCACGCTATAAGGATACGAATATGAATAAGACAACCGCACAAAAATTATTAAAACAAATTCAAGCCGAAAAATCTGCTGAGCTAGGTGGTTCACTTAGTGACGCACTTAGGCAGCAGGTCAATAAGCAAATGCAAAATGATGCGATTAAAGACATTCTTAAAACAGTAGTATTGTCCGCAGGAGCTGGTGCTGCATTCCGCGGGGCTATGGGCTTTTCTGACTTCTCACAAGTTAGTAAAAAAGGGCCACGAGTAGTCGAAATGCCGGTAATATACCCTAAAGAAAAAGACAAAAAACCCGTGAAACCGGAGAAAACTGCAATAGATTCTAATTCTAGAGCAACTGCTCCATATGGTTTAGACTATTATTTGCCTAGTTTACTTGTGGGAGCCCCTCTGGCTGCTTATGGTGGGTGGAAAGGCGTAGACTTTCTTTTAAATAAAGTACGAGAGCGAGAAAGTAAAGCAAAGCTTGAAGCTTCTAAAAAGAAATACGAAGAAGCGCTGCTTGGTGCATACAAAACAGCAACTGACGATTACTTAGACCGAGCGTTTGTTGGGTATGTTCAAAAAGTTGCGTTTGATCCTATTGGGGCAGCAACTGACGCATTTAATTCTACCTTTCCAAACGCTTCTGGGCTTAGTAAAGGTTTGGCTTTAACTTATCTGTTGTCGAGTGTTCCTGCGGGATATTATCTAGTAAACAAAGCCATAAAGAAAAATAGCAGGAATAAAATACTGGAAGAGGCTATCGAGGAAAGAGCACGACGACAAGCACTAGCTCAACCTCCTGAACTTTATGCTGTGCCGCATAGTATGTAATTTTATTTAGAGTTTTACAAATGCTTCCGTTTTCTTCTAATTTGTTCGACCCCGACGCTATGTCGTTGCTGAGTAACGCCCCACAACCGTTGCCAGCAATTCAAGCAATTCCAGCAATTCCGTCATTTCATGAATTTCATGACACTAATAAAGTTAGATCGCTCATTTACGACAAAGTGCTGTATGCGACACAACATGTACAGCCTATCTCCAACGATCGGCACACACTGAGGTTATCTGGAGTAGCCTATCGAGATGGGGACAAGTTTAGTAAGCAAGAGCAAAAAGCTGCCATTCTCCACGGAAGGACTCAAGGTCGTAGGCTAGAAGGAACTTGGGAGCTCTTGGATAACGCAACACAGCAAGTAATAGATTCCAAGAAGTCAGTGCTAGCGACTGTTCCGCACTTGACTGATCGTGGTACTTTTATAAATAACGGTACTGAGTACATTTTACGAAATCAACAACGGTTATTGCCGGGAGTTTATACCCGCACAAGAAACAATGGCGAGGTTGAATCGCATGTTAACATTATGGCAGGGAAAGGCGTTTCACATCGTTATTTTTTAGACCCTGAAAAGGGTAGATTTAAACTTAGGGTAGGCCAAGCATCGGTAGGATTAACTTCTTTGTTGAAAGCTATGGGGGTTACCGCCGAGCAGGCTAAAGAAGCTTGGGGCACAGATTTATTTGCAGCTAACTATAACGCAGATGACGCTACCGACTATACACGGCTTAAAGGCATGTTTCTTTCGGCCAAAGAATTACAAGGGCCAGAAGATCAGCAGAGACAAGGTTTGCTTGCCAAATTTGCCAAAATGGAAATGGACCCAGAAGTAACCCGTCGTACGCTGGGAAAGCCTTATGCAAATATGTCATTGGATGCTGTGCTGGACATCACGAAGAAATTAATAAATGTTAACAAAAAAGAAGCAGATCCTGACGATAGAGATGCACTTCATTTTCAACGGTTTGTCGGACCAGAAGATTTGTTTTCAGAGCGAATCGAGCGAGATAAAGGACAAGTACGCCGTAACTTGTTATGGAAAATGTCAGGAAAAGGTAATTTAAGCTCGATGCCTTCCTCCGTACTAGACAAGCAGTTGAAAAGTGCATTGCTAAGCAGCGGGCTAGGGCAGGCAATTGAAGAAATCAATCCTACAGACCTTTATGAAAAAACAATGTCTGTTACCCGCGTGGGCGAGGGCGGTATTTCTTCCATGGATGCTATTCCCAAAGAATCTCGAAATGTGCAATCAAGCATGTTGGGCTATATAGACCCTGTTCGTACTCCGGAATCTGGGCGTGTGGGTGTAGACACTTATTTAGCCAGAGGTGCTCGAAAAGGAAGCGATGGAAAGCTATATGCGCAGTTTCGAGATTTACGAACTGGTGAAATGGTGTATAAAACCCCACAAGATGTGGCAAACTTAACTGTTGGATTTCCAGGAAGTTTAGAAGGGCAGGATAAGCGTGTGCCAGCAATGCGCGATGGCAAAATGCTTCATGTTCTTAAAGAAAGTATTGATTTAGAATTACCTAATATGGAAGAGTCGTTCAACCCTCTTTCTAATATTATTCCTATGAAAAGCCAAGTAAAAGGGCAAAGACTAGTAATGGCTTCTCGTATGACTACACAAGCTTTGCCTTTAGTATCGCCCGAAGCTCCTTTAGTACAATCGGCAGTTCCTGATACAGATGGGCAGCAAAGTTATGAAGAGTTATATGCGGCGGGGATGGGAGCTTTGCGTGCAGCACAAGCAGGCAAAGTTATTGCGGTTACCGCTGAAGAGATTATAGTGCGGAATGCAGACGGTACTGAGGAAACGCACGAGCTTTACAATAACTTCCCTTTTAATCGAAAAACTTTCTTTCAGCAGACTGCGGTAGTTAAGCCGGGCGACACTATCAAGCCAAATCAATTATTGGCCAGTTCTAATTATACAGACAAGGCCGGAACGATGGCTTTAGGGGTAAATGCACGCACTGCTTACATTCCGTGGCAGGGTAAGAACTTTGAAGATGCGATTGTTATTTCAGAAAGTTTTGCGAAGAGAACGGCTTCGTCGCATATGTACCAGCACGAACTAGAACTTGATGACAAAACACAAATAGGTAAAAGGCAATTTATCCAAGCATTCCCAGCGACATTTAAAAAAGAAACATTAGCAACGATAGACGATCAAGGAATGGTTAAGCCGGGTACGATAGTTAATTTTGGTGATCCTTTAGTTCTTGGTATTACGCAAAAAGAAAACGCATACAACAAGGTGCATAGACAAGGGCAAAAGGGATTTAATAACGCAGCTGTGCTTTGGGAACACCAAGATAGTGGCGTTGTCACTGATGTGGTTATGGGGAGGAAAGGTCCGGTTGTCGTTGTTAAAGCTGAATCTCCGACTCAGATTGGGGATAAACTGTCTGGTCGCTACGGAGACAAAGGTGTCATTGCCGACATCATTCCTGATGGTGAAATGCCACAAGGGGCAGCCGGTCAACCTTTTGAAGTGTTGCTTAATCCTCTTGGGATAATTAGTCGAACTAATCCTGCACAAATGTCTGAATTATTTTTAGGTAAAATAGCGGCTAAGCGTGGAACTCCAATTAAAGTAGCTGATTTTGATACTACAAAGGACATGAGCCGATGGGTGTTGCAGGAATTAGTCAAAGAAGGTTTGTCTGACTTAGAAGATATCGTAGACCCGTCTAAAGATCAAAAAATTAGCAATGTGGCAACTGGTAGTCGCTTCTTTATAAAATTGCATCACACTGCCGAATCTAAAGGGCAGGGTAGAAGTGGCGGAGCTTACACCACGGAAGATGCACCAGCTAAAGGCGGTACGGAAGGCTCTAAGCGTATAGGTTTGATGGATGCTAACGCATTGCTTTCTCATGGAGCTACGGACACCTTACAAGACATTTTCACAATACGCAGGCAAAAAAACGACCAGTATTGGATGCAATTTATGGCTGGTTACGATCCAAAAATTACTAAAGTTCCTTTTGCGTATCAAAAATTTGTGAGTCAGCTCCAATCGGCTGGCGTTAATGTAGTTAAGCAGGGAACGCAGACTCAGATTATGGCGATGACGGATAAGGACATTGACAGTTTAGCTGGAGACCGCGAGTTGACCAGCGCAGAGGGTGTAGAGTGGGGTAACCAACTAAAAGAGATTAGCGGCGGATTATTTGATAAGGCTAAGACTGGCGGGCACGGTGGCACACGCTGGTCGTTCATCAAACTTCATGAACCTTTGCCAAATCCTGTGATGGAAGAACCTATTAGGTGTATGCTTGGGCTGACAAAGAAAAAGTTTGAAGGTGTAATAGCGGGTACAGAATCTTTAGACAAATACGGCAGCGGTACGGCAGCGCTGCAAAAAGCATTAGAAAATTTTAATGTAGATGCGGAAATTTCTAAAGCACGCGCAGTTATTTCCGCAGGTAGAGGCTCGCAGCGAGATGAAGCAATCCGTAAACTTAGTTATGCTAAAGCGGTGCAGAAGCTTGGGTTACAGCCTAAGGACTATATGCTGACCAAGGTACCGGTTCTTCCTCCAATGTTTCGTCCTGTTAGCCTAATGAGTAATGGTATGCCTTTGGTTAATGATGCCAACCACTTATACAAAGAGTTGTTTGAGACTAATCAGAATTTTAAGAAAATGCAGCAAGAAGTCGGAAACGAAGCTTCTGGAACAGAACGCCTCTCTGCTTACCAAGCGTTTAAAGCGGTGACTGGGCTGGGTGACGCTATTAGTGCAAAAAGCCAAGAAAAGAATGTTCGTGGCGCATTAAAAAATGTATTTGGAGAAAGCCCTAAGTTCGGGGTGGTGCAGCGTAAGTTGATTTCTTCCACCGTTGACAATGTAGGGCGTGCCGTTATTACGCCAAACCCATCTTTGGATATGGACTCTGTTGGTTTACCCGAGGATAAAGCATTTAAGGTTTATGAAAAGTTTGTTACCAGAAGATTGGTGCGACAAGGTATGTCTATGCTGCAGGCTCGTGTTCAACTAGAAGAAAAGACTCCAGTAGCCCGCAACTTATTGATTGAAGAAATGGAACATAGGCCAGTGTATATTAGTCGTGCCCCTGTGCTGCATAAGTTTGGTATTATGGCGATGAAGCCAAGATTGACGAAAGGAAATACATTACAGATAAGTCCCTTAATTGTAAAAGGGTTTGGAGCTGACTTTGACGGGGACACCATGAATTATCACGTGCCCAGCACAGAAAAAGCTAGAAAAGAGGCTTTAGATCGTTTGCTTCCCAGCCGTAATCTTTTTAGTATAGCTGACATGAAGTCGGTAATGCACGCTCCTGCTAACGAATACATTGGCGGGTTGTTTATGGGGACAGACCCATCGCGTAAATCCACTCGTCCTGTGCGGATTTTTCAAAACATACGGGATGCAAAGCGAGCGTACGAAAGCGGAAGTATTTCGGTTAATGACCAGGTGCGAATTTTAAATGGTTAGGAAACTAAGTAATATATCTCTATCGTAGATTTTAATTAGGGTTTAGAATCATAAGGTGAGATGACACAAGGAGTACGATTATGGCAGTTAATTTTGAATTGTTACGAATGGCACGACAAAGCATAGGCAAGAAACATTTATCTAAATATGCATTCGTTGCAGCTGGTGACCCTTCTATGGGTGCTCCGCCGATGGACCCTTCCATGATGGGTGGTGGTGCTCCACCGATGGACCCTTCCATGATGGGTGGTGGTGCTCCACCGATGGACCCTTCCATGATGGGTGGTGGTGCTCCACCGATGGACCCTTCCATGATGGGTGGTGCTCCTCCTCCTCCACCGCCACCAGCCGACCCGATGGCTGCGATAATGCCGATGATTCAGCAAGCGGTGCAACAGGCAATGTCCGCCAATGGCGGAGGACAAGCGCAAGCAACGCCGTCTGGGCTCAAACCTAAAATTGATATTAATGTTGAAATTGTGCAGATTAAGAAAATGCTTGCTAAAATTATTGACTCGCTTGGTATCCATGTGCCTGTATCTGATATGGTGGTAACGCCTGAAGACTTAAATCAAATTGCACAAGGTGGCCCAGGTTATGCCGCAGCAACACCCGATCAGTCTGGTGGCGGGCTTGGTCAGATTCAACCTGTTTCTCCTATGAAATCCGCAGAGGTTTGGGAAAGTGGGGCAGCTTTCAGCTTACCTTCTGATTATTACCCGCAGCAAACAGCACATAAGGGTAAAAGTGTAGCGGAGTTGGCTACTGCTCTTTTAATGCGAAAATTTGTGTAAGGAGCTTGGCTATGTTCATTGTGGAGGTTGTTACTAGTATAGGAAAACCTCCACTTAAGCTTCCTGCTTCTCAAGTTGTAGTGCGCATGCCTGATGGCACTCCAATTAGTATAGCGGCTTTGTTTGGCGGGCTTACTAGCGTTTTGGTATCACATTGCGAAGACCCTAGTTTCAACGACAATTTGCGTAAGTTAGGTATTAACGAAACTGTTATTTCTACAAAGGTACAGGTGTAACATGGACAATTCTTTGCGCTCTTCTGATGTATATTACAGGGATAGGCAACCAATAATTGCTCCTAAGACTGTACCTATGCCGACTTATCGACAATCTTCTAATGAAAGTTCTTCTAATAATAAGTATTATGCGGAGATGGCCACACCAGCTGACACGAATAATAGTGCTAAAATGCAATTACTTCCAGCAAAAGAAGTGGAGTTAGAGTTATTTGATAATCGTGATGCTGTAACAATTTTTCAGAATGAATTTAAAGAAGGTGCCACTTATATCTCCGTAAAAGCAACTGAAGCTGTAATTCTACAGTTACAGGTTGCTGTTGATATGGCGGTTGGGCGTAACGAGTTGACGAGAAATCAGGTAGACTCCATAGCTTTTGTAGCCACAGCTAGTACCCCAATTGTCATAGCACCAAAAGTACCTCTGGTTAAAGAAACAACTGTTTCTCCCAAGAGCACACCCGAGGCAGCTGATATCATAAACGCCCCCGCTAAACCCACCAATAAAAAGGCAAAGCGGGAAATTACTATGAAGGACATTGCGGCTGCGTTTGATGTCGACGATAGCGACGCTTAAAATCCAGATTTTAAATAATTGGCACAGGGCAAAACTATTTTATGTTGAACACGACCGTTGGACAATTGTTGATTAATGATGTCCTCCCAGAAGAGCTGAGAGACTTACATCGTGTGTTAGATAAGAAGGGGTTGCAATCTTTACTGCAACAAGTGGCACAACAACATCCAGAACGCTATCGAGATATTTCTTTTCAGCTAAACCATTTAGGCCAAAGTATGGCACAGCAACAGGGTGGTATGTCGTTTGGTCTGCGACATATGCAAGTAAGTAAAGCGGCTATAGTATCTCGGCAGAAAGTTAAAGTTTTGCTTGCTAATATCCTAGCTGACGACACATTGACGGACCAGCAACGAAATGAACAGATTATTCTTGCTGTTGGCAAGGAAAGTCCCGAGCAACAAAAACAAGTTCTGGCAGAAGCATTAAAAGACAAAAACCCGCTTGGACTGCAGGTGATGTCAGGAACCCGCGGTAAGTCTATGAACCTAACTAGTTTGCTGGGTTCGGATATGTTGTATTCTGATCAGCGTGACGCTGTGATTCCGATTCCTGTATTGCACAGTTATAGTGAAGGGTTGTCACCTGCGGAATACTGGGCTGGAACTTACGGGGCGCGCAAAGGGATTATGGCAACTAAGTTTGCCACGCAAGAAGCTGGTTTTTTTAACAAGCAGCTAAACCAAACTAGTCATCGTCTTGTGGTTACGGGAGAGGATGCCGAGGAGGACAAAGACGCTCCTGTCCGCGGTTTAGTAGTAGACACTGAAGATGCCGATAACGAAGGTGCTTTATTGGCGCGTGATTCGGGTCCTTACGCACGCAATACCCCACTTACCCCGAAAATACTAAACCATTTGCAACGGCTAGGATATCCTAGAATTTTGGTACGCTCTCCGCTAGTTGGTGGTTCTCCTGAGGGCGGTGTTTATTCTAGAGATGTAGGTATTAGGGAAACAGGAAGGTTGCCAGGTATTGGTGAGCAAATTGGGTTGCAGGCTGCACACGCTCTAAGTGAACCGATCAGCCAAGGGCAACTATCTGCAAAGCATTCTGGTGGGGTTGCGGGGCAAGAAAAAGCTGTAAGCGGGTTTCAATATTTAAACCAATTAGTGCAGGTTCCTAAGAAAATGCAAGGCGGGGCAGCCCATTCCCTTACAGATGGCACGGTGCAGCGGATTGAGGCAGCTCCAGCGGGTGGTAGCTATGTGACCATCGGGGATAAAAGACATTATGTAGGAGTAGGGTATGAGCTTAAAGTTAAAAAAGGAGACGAAGTAGAAGCTGGTGATGTAATTAGTACGGGGATTCCTAACCCCGCAACTATTACAGAGCATAAAGGAATTGGGGAAGGTCGGCGATATTTCGTTAACGAATTTCGTAAGGCTATGGGTGACAGCGGAATGTTCGGACATCGGCGTAATGTTGAAGTGTTGGCAAGGGGGCTTATCAACCACGTAAGGTTGACGGAAGAAACTGACGATAACGTTCCTGATGATATTGTACCTTATTCAACGCTTGAGCACACTTATAAGCCGCGGGCAGACTATCAGCGATTAACGCCCAAGCGTGCGTTAGGTCAATATCTTGAACGACCTGTGCTGCATTACACCATAGGCACCAAGATTCAACCCTCGATGCTTAAGAATTTTGAAGAATTTAAAGTTAATGAAATTCCAGTGCACAAGAACCCTCCTCCGTTTGAACCACACATGGTGCGCGGGTTGTACCAAATGCAGCACGACCCTGATTGGATGACACAAATGTATGGGTCTGGGCTGAAGAAAAGTTTTTTAGATTCAGTTACGCATGGTGCCGTTAGCGAAGAGCGGGGTACAAGCTTTGTGCCGAGCTTAGCCTTAGGGCTTAATTTTGGGGAAGGCAACGATCGTGCCGTAATAAAGCCGAAGTCTGGGGCAACTCCTCCTTTTTTTGGTGGCAGTTTTACTCCGGGTCAAACTAAATTTGCAGCAGATACTCCGAATGTCTCTGCCCCGCCTTCTGCTTCTAAACCGCCTGCTGTTTCTACCCCACCTAGAACTTTAGCTCCGGGCACAAACATTATGCCGACAGCACCGACACCTGTAAAAGCACCTACACCTGCTCCGACATACTCGAACTCTAACGCAAATCAATTTAGTAATTTAATGCATAGTAATTCTCCCTTTGCTCAACAAACCGGGCGGGCGTTGAATCAAATGAATCCATTACACGCAATGATGATGTTGGGGGGGATGTCTGGTAACAATAATATGTCTCAGTTCCTCAATGGGGCACCACAACAGCTAACCTCGAATGGTAACATGGCCGGTAATATGATGAATGGATTTGGCGGGCAAAATAATGGCGGAATGTTCAATAATATGTTTAATACGCCTAGTTCGGATAATTCAGAATCTAACACGCCTACTGAGCCTGACTCTGAAAGTCCATATGCCTCTGCTGGAGGCCCAGTAAGTAATATTGCCTCTGGTGCTGCGTATGACACCGCAGCAAAGGGGGTAGGCAAGGGCTATTCAGCAGTAGCAAATAAATTTTCAAGTCCTCCTATTTCATCTAATATTATGCCTCCGCCGTTGCCTAGAACACCTCCTCCGCTACCTACTAGGCCTCCTCCGATACCCGGAATGACTCCTCCTCCGATACCAGGAATGACTCCTCCTCCGCTGCCTGGGGTTAAACCTCCGGCTGGTATGCTCAGTAAAGCCACTTCAATAGGTGGTACAGGTTTAAAGTTAGTAAGTAAAGCGGCACTGCCACTATCTTTGGCTCTGGACACAATAAACGTCGGGCAAGACATATACAACAAAGGTTGGACTAATACAGCTAACGACACAGCACAAAACTGGCGAGATATACTTTCGGCCAAGGATGGGCTACATACCTTGTATCAAGCTCCATTACAAGTTCTAAACCCTGTAGCTAATGCACAATTAATTCTGGAGGGGCAAGCGCAGGCTACACAGCTGGCAAGAGAAAAAGTACAAGAAGGGCTAACCCATGTGTATGACAAAGTAACGGGTACGGATACTCGTTCTCGTAATTCTGCAGCGGACAAGACACAAGTTAAAAACATGGAGTTAGAAAATCAAAGAGATTTAGAAGGACAAAGAGCACGGAATCAGCCTAATCCAAATATGCCAGCAGATAGGCTAGCTTTAAATACACAAGAGAATGCCCGGCTTGATGCTCAAATACAAGATTCTAAAACGAGGCAAGGAAATACGGTGGATGAAACCGCAAACTGGAGACTAGGCAAGCAAGATTGGTTTGGCAGTGGTGGCCACAAATTTAGGGATTCTATGCAAAATTCGATTACTAATTCAGCTGCCGAATTGCAGGGTTTAAATAACGGAGGCACACTAGATGCAGGGCAGCAGGCTAGGAAAGAACAGTTAGAAAACAGACAAGCACAGCGGAAACATATGATCGGTACTTACGATCGAGAGGGCGGGGCATCTGGTAAAGGTTTGTTTAGTACAGATATGCGCAATCGGGTTAGCGGGCTTAAGGAAAATAGCGTGCAGATCGGTTCGCAACTTAGAGATCCCAACCTTCCTCCGGATCAAAAAGCACAATTAGAAGAAAAATTAAAAAACAATAATGAAATGTTAGAAGAATACCGAGGATGGGCAGAAAGTTCTAAATAATATTAATAAGGTGTTTGTATTGCGGTATAAGCCACTATATGGCTAAACTACTTTAATAACTTTAAGCTTCAGATAACTTAGGAGGACTCTATGGGGAATAAACCGCTGCTTGGCGGGATTGACATAAAGTATGCTGGCGCATATCTGCTGCCCCCGTCTACCTTTGAGTCTGTCGCCAATAAAAAGAAAAAGAAAAAGAAAATGCAACCAGAGGAAGCGGAGACTGATGTGGAGAAGATGGCAGCTGCCTTAGGAGATTCAATTGTTGCTGCACGCTTATCCCTAGTCAGACAGAAGATGCGTTCTGGGGATCTCGGCGGTGGGTGGCATCCGAATAATCAAATTAATCCGATTAAGTAGTACAACCGAGGAATGGCCTTATGAAAATGCCTACGCAAAATAATTTAGTAAAGAACGCTAGTGTAGGCGGTAAAGGTGGGGAGACGGAATTTGCACAAGCTTTTTCCAGCTTGGCCTACGCTTACCTAAAAGATAAGGCACCTCGTCTTCTTGACTATATGTTGGGTTTTCAGCTAATTGACCGCAACGAAGACAATACTAAAGCAATTGGTGTCTTTGGTTTCCAAGTTGACACACAATGGCTTTATGCCCCTGTGTTTTTTTTAAACGGTGATTTAAAAGGGCACGAGTTGTTATACATAAAAAACAATGATTCATTTGTGCCCATGAAAGAAAACTGGATTAACTACCTGATGAGCCGAAAGCCTCATATTTTAGGGGAACCTTCAGTAAACAAATTGCAAGAGCTTGGTGGGATTGCTCCTGATATTAACTCGTTGTCTTTGTCCCCTACTGGTAATAAGAACGCAAGTGACGCATATTGGCTTCGCCCGGTTCTACCTATGTTGGCAGCTTTTAAAGTAAAACTTGCTAACTCCTTGTATCGAGGGGCGGGTAACCGCCAGCTTGATCAAAAGGCAATCGTTCAGTCGCCGTTTACTGCTGCATTAGTTAAGACCGCTTCAAATCTGGATTTTAACCAAGTTCTGCCTAAAAGTCTTTTATTGCTTGAAGCTGCCTATGACTTGGCCGAGCGTTACCCTACTATCAAAAAAGCTACTTGTGATTTTTACGGGGCTAATTGTTTTTCACGATGGGGAAAAGAATTTAGAAGCAATACGATCAAGCAAGCTAGTAGCATTCTTTATCCGCCCACAACGGTCACGCTTACGCCTACTAACTTGTTAAATGGGGCAGAGCGATCTAGGCCTACCGTCGATCACATTAAGGAAGGTAAGCTACAAGTCTTCACTTCTGTATCAGTAACTTCGGATCAGGGCTGGCTGAATACTAAAGATCAAGAGAATTTATTGCAGGGCAAAGTAGTTATCAAGGATAGACGAGAAGATTCAGAGGTAAGTAAAGTCTATGCAACAGAAAGCGAGATTAGGCTTTTCAACCCGTCTGAAACCGAACTGTACTCTGTGCTAGAGAAGTCGGGAGAATTTAGCAAGATGTTGGTGGTATTAAACGGCATCAGTAGTCGTGGCGCCGAATATATGACCACAGTAATCCGGATAGACGATAAGGATAGTGCGAACAAAAGTTGGTTAAATGCAGACAATACATCAGTTTTTGCTACGCAAGTTTCTATGAACAAAACTGATTGGGAAGACTGGTTCGATGGTTTATCCTCCGAGACTGACCTAGATGAGGATGCCGAATATATTGCGATAAACGCTACACATTCCGCCACTGCTCCTTTTCGTGTGACCACCGACATGGGGGATGGGTGCTATAAAGTAGATTTTCGCCTCAGTAAAGATTATGAGTCTTCCCGTGACTCGTTGATGCCCAAGATACAAGATCGTTATAGCCATGGTGACACCCGCACTTACGATGTTACTCTAATTGTGGGTAAACAAGATAAACCCGGGCTTAGACTTCGCCCCCTATCCGGCGAACTGCGTGTGCCTGCGTCTTTTAAATTTATTAAATTGTCTGATGGTTCTTCCTCTGGCCTTTTTGGTAGTTGCGGTTGTTCGCCTTCGGACAAAGACACAAACCCGATTAAGCTAGGTAATTTAAGCGACATTAAACGATTATTAATTGAAAAAACAGCTAGACTTAAAGTGTTCAATAACGGAACTGACGTCTACTTGGATTCTGTTATTGGCTCGGTGCAGTTAAGCAAAAAGGCAGCATTATGTCAGCTGGTTGCTACACATGGGCTGCGAGAAAAAGCAGCTACGGATATGCTGAAAAAAGCAGAGCAGAAAGGACATGCTGTTTATCGTGTTCTGTACGCCCCAGGTTATGGGTCGGAAAAGCAAGCTGCTCCGAATACCAGCGTACTAGCTGGTGGTCCTTCTTTCCCGCTTAATACTGAATCAAATAACGATGGTAGTGAGACTTATGGCCCTAGCACTTCTGCCCGAACTCAGACTAGCACGGAAAAAACTTCGCCTATACCTGCATTAAGTGGGCGCAACACAAATAGATCCAAGTGGGATAACTGGCAAAACTTCGAGGCTAAGGATTTTAAGCAAAACCTGCAGTCGGCGCAAACTGCAGGCCGGGAAGGGCAGAAAGAAGTGTTTGATGTTTCGATGATGGCTGGTATGTTAAAAACAGTGCGACAAGAGTCAATCGTAGACCGTCACTTAGGCGATTTAATGTCGGCGTTGGATTCGCTAGGTCGTTTGATAATGAATTTCTATTGGCACCAGGAAGAATTTGCAGATCGGTACGGCAAAAGTGATCTTCCGGAGTTAGAAGATAGTTTGCGTAACGCTTTTGAATCTCTTGGTGATATTACACTTTTCTTAAAAGAAAAAACCATAGAATCATCATTTGATAAAGGTGATATTAACTTAGACGAAGTTTCAAGGAACTAAACTATGTCTTCAGAATATTCTCGTGTTGTTGCGTTTTCTGGTAGCTCCGCTGTTGTTACAAGCTTAGAACTTCCTGCCCCTACGAATGGAGTGTTGGAGCGGGTCATTATCATTCAAACTAATCCTACGGTTGCGGTTGGATCTGGTACTTTTAAAATCTATGACCGCAAATCTGCTTGTATTGGCTTGACTGATCTGAACGTAAAGGCTTCGGGGACTGTTTCGAGTGTAACGACTAGCAATATTGGCGTAATCACTTTAGTGTCTAGCGCTTCGCATAATTTAGGTGCAGGTGATACATTTTTTATCAAGGATTGTGCAGATACCACCTACAACCTTAACTATCAAGTTACTGCCGTAAACTCCAGTACTTCCGTGACAATTTCTCCTTTAACTGGAACACCAGCTGACTCTTCGTCGGCTAGTAGCGGGGTTTGGCAAACACACCCATTCAATACTCGAACTTCTCCGGTTACTAACTTAATTTATTCTGGAACGCTAACAGCGGGAGTTACTTTTCAGCAGTTCAACTTAGGTCGATCTTATGAAAATAAAGATAACCAAGACATTAATCTGCGGTCTCGACACACGGGTTTTTGGTTAGAATTTACGCCCGCAGCATTATCGCCTGCGGTAACACTAGACTGGGAAATCGCTTACACCAGCAAAAAAAATAATGTCGATTAGGAGTCATTGTTGAAAAGTTACAAGGATATTCGGCTAGCTGACCCGTTTCTTCGGCCTTACTGGAGGCACGAGCGTGTACTTCGTATGCTTCGCAGCGTTCCACCTGAACGATGTAAACGATTTGATGACCACTGGATTCAAGAATATAAAAAGTTTTTGTTTTTTTGGAATAAAGGCGAAATCTATCGAGAACGACTTCTCTATGAAAACCCTGGCTTGTACTTTGCCTATACTTTATACGATAGGATGGCGATTGAACCTGAGCTGACCCTGATGATTGAAGCTAGGCTGTTAGCTGGGTCTTCTAACCAAAGCATTGCTAATGACTGCAAGACCATACCAGAAACTATTGAATGGTACGAACGACTATTTTTTAATGTATCTGATTTCTTGCCTCATCACGATTGGATCGTAAAAAATGTATTGTTGCCAGCGTCTGACCGTTTTGTAGAACAACTACCTCAAGCTAGTAACGGATCAACACAGCCAGCTGCATCTTCTGGGGTAATGAACACACAATTAGATTTACCTTTGAAATTCTTTGCGTATTTTGGTGGTCCGCTGGTTTGTGATGTTATGATTAGCGGGTTTCGTCGCAACAATCATGTATTAACTTCAGATAATTTGTCTGAGTTTTTTAACAATCAGTTTACGCTTCAAGTGCAGCGTCGCAGTGCACAAGCTGCAGGACAGTTTGAGGTAAACAAGTACAACGTATTGGAACTTCTTAACACACATATCAGGTTGATGGAATTGCATAAATCTGGTAAGAGTCAAGAAGTGCGACATAATGAATTTGAAAAAAATGTAAGTGCAATGATGTTGGAAATTCCTTGGAGTGTGGGTAAAAGCGGAGAACAGCTATATCAAGGAACCGCTGTTGGCAAGTACGATAGAGGACCAGTTGAGTTGAATTCAGAAGAAGCTATTTTAATTGCAGCTGGAACTAATTTACCCGTGCTGGAACATGATGAAGGTATTGATGTTTACAAACGGGGGGAGACGGATACACATGCAACCATTAAATAAGTCAGACGAACAACAGCTACTGGCTGGCGTAAAAAAGGCTGTGGATTTGGTTGATAACCAAAACATAGATCCTACTGATGCTATGTATCAAGTAGCAAAATCTATGCAGTTTTCTCCTGGATTTCTAAAAGCAGCTTGTAACGCTTTTAACACGGGGAGACAGTTAGCCCAATGGAATGCTAATGATTCTACATTAGATAAGTTAGCTAGTTTTACTTTGGCAGATTACTCGACAGTGCACGACAGAATCTGGGGACAAAAAGTAGAAAAGGTTGCTTCAGTATCTAATTTTTTACCTGTCTTTGATTCTTACGAAGAACAAGCAAGGCAGCAGTTGTTACGCATAGATTTAACTACACTGGAAAAATCAGCAGCTGAAGTGCAACAGCATCCGTTGGTATTGGAAGAATATGCTGGAAACAAAGTCGCAAAAAACTATTCAAACTACGACTATTGTCGGCGTATGGCCGAAGAAGCTCGGCGAGAAAAATCAGCAAACGAAGACAGATTAAACCTTAAGCTGCATTTACTGGAAAATTATTTTCGTAAGTTTGCACAGGATCGCGTGCCGTTGGCACAAGTAGAACATGCTGTTTCAATTTGCCGTGGTGTGGTGGGTAAGGCACTTATGGACCATGTGGCTGGGAAATTTCAAAAAGAAAAAAGAGCAGCAGATCACAAAGCTAGCTGGGTAGGTTTTCATCAAGAAGCCGACTGGAAAAAAGAACCTTACACATTAATTGACGCTACAATAAAACAAGCTAAAGATTACTATAAGGCTGCGATTGCACTGCAAAAGCTAGAGATTAAATCGGCAGAAGCTAAAGAAATTACTACTTCTTTTTATCGACATAGCTATTCAGATAGCTGGCCCCCTTCTGTTAATCTTATGGGAGAAAAACGAGGGTACGCGGCTACGCTTGCAAGTGGATTAGGCGGAGGACTTGGATTCGGCTTAGTAAGCAGTGTAGCTGGTTCAGCACGGGATTCACACGACAGACTAGTAGACAAACAAATGAGGGAGTTAGATGCCCCTGACCATTTAAACGAGCTGCGAAAAATTAGAGCGCAGACTGTACTCACTCAACTAATGAGCGACCCTGAAAATCCTTTAAGTCAATATGATCCCGAGGAAGTGTTGAGTAAATACAATGAAATGGTGCAATTATCCCCAAGACTTGCAGATCAATCTGCAAGCATTGGACCTTTGTTAAACAAACGAATGCTCGGCAATACGGAACCTTTTGAAATTTCTGAGCTGTTGAAAATGGAAGAAAGTGCCAAGAAAATTCAGACTTCTCCTTCTCGTAGTGATAATAACCAAGCAGGAAACTAGCAAAATGGCAGCATTATCGCTGAGTAGTATTACTTATGAGCAAGGGTTGCAGTTACTGGCTGCACGAAAGCAAGCTTTTGATTCTGGGCATATTCGTCGTATGTCTAAAGAGGCGATGGCTACTTCCTTCTATTTGCGTGACATTGGTACAGATTTTTTAGAGAAGATGGCAGAATCTGGTTTGCTTGATTCTTTAAAATCCGGATTTGGAAGTTTAGGTGCTATGGATGAGTCTACGCGTAATGTACTGTTAGCTGGGTTAACTGGCGCAGGTGTTGGGGCAGGAACGAGTGCGACATCCGCCCTATTGAAAGGCGAAGACGGGGTAGGTTGGAAAGCGTTAACTGGTGGTTTGACTGGCGGGGCTATTGGAGGCGGGCTTGGCTTGGCATTTAACCCGAATATATTAAGCAGATTTGTCGACAAAAAGCGAGATGGTCCGCCTGCTTCTGTCGCTCCAAGTAGCCAGTTGCAAGCAGCTGCGAATATAAAAAGTAGAACGACCACAGAACAGTTAGCGGAAATAGACAAGTTACAAGGTGTGGCAGACAGCAGCAGGCCGGAAACTAAAAGCTACGCATTACATGGGGCAAATTTGGCGGCGGGTGGTGCTGCTGGTGCTTATATAGCAACTAGATCTACATATGATCCTGATGCGCTCGCACGTAGGCTACGCACCGAGATGCATCTGGCAGATCCTAAAGTCACTTCCGCCTATCAGCGGTTTGATCGTGGGATGTCAAACACGGCAGCCGCCACCGGCGCGATGGACGACGCAGCCCGAATCTTACTTAGAGATAGGATGCTTAATATGACTCACGATCAGTTTAGAGATGCATATGTGCCTAAATCTTTGTTTGGGCGTGTTCCTTCTACTCTTGCGGGTAAGTTACATACAGCTGTCCCTGCACTTGCGACTAATATTCTCGAAAACAATACTGTAAATAGAAGCATGTTTACTGGCTTGGGCAAAATACGACCGGGCAAGGCAGGTATACTGATGGCATTAGCTGGACTCGCTGCAACAGGGGCTGGGACTATACGTCACAACTACAACCAAAATAATGCAGAACGCAGTAATGCACAAGAAATATTAAAATTGTTATCTGGGCTTAATAACCAATAGTAGTAAAGGAGAAAAGCTATGGCGTTAATTAAACTTGTTTCTCCTGCTGGTTGGGACTTTGACCAGCAAATTGTTTCTCCGATTAAAGTGAGTAGCCGTGGATTGATTGGTAATGATCGTCAAGAGTTTTTAAAACGGGCTAGTCATTCTTTTTTGTCGCAGTTAGATAATGTTAAATTTGCCTCAGACGAAGTTCCTGTGCATTTAATTGCATTAGGTGCAAGTGAAGCTTATGGCCCCAATAGAAATGGTGATGGGTTTAAAGAAGCCACTTGTCGAGAGCATCATGGCACCTTTGTTAAATTTGCCAAGTTTTTTCGCAATCATAAAAACAAGGCCGAGCGGGGCGATCCTTTCTATGGGGTGGTTAAAGCTTCTGCTTACAACGAAGATATGCGACGGGTAGAACTGCTTTGTGCATTAAATGCAAGCAAATCGGCAGCGGATCGAAATGGTGGCTTTATTGCAGATACCGAGTTAGAAAAGATTGCAAAAGGCGAAGACATAGGCGTAAGCATGGCGTGCCGTGTTTCCCACGATGTTTGTTCTTTTTGCAAACACGCAGCTAAAACACGAGACGAATACTGTACAAAAGAAAAGTGTGCAGCGGGTGGATGTAAGGAAAATCTTACTAAGTTAGTAAAAGTCGGTAATGATGTGCACCATTTACATGTCGACAATCCCAACCCAGTTTGGTTTGACATCAGCCGAGTTTTTCGCCCTGCTGATCGTATTGCTTACGGCACTCGTGCAGATTACTTAACCAAAGCAGCAGCTGACTCCGGCATATTTGAATTGCAGGATTACATCAAATTAGCTTCGGCTTCTACTGCTCCGTTGGCTGTCATTCTGTACCAAGCAGGGCAACACGGTTTATGGTCAGAAAAAAATACTGCCCAAGTTAAATTAGGATATGGGCTTGCTGCTCTTGAAAAATTTGCAGAAATGCAGGATGCTAATACTTACCGAGCTGCAATAACCTCTGCTTTTCCTATAGAAAGGCTGGAAAAATTAGGTTCGGAGCAATGCGATAAGCAATTAGCTGCATTGGCTGATAACAAAATATTTTTAACATTGTATGATTACGGGCGATTGACAGGACAAGAAAAGTATATGAAATCTGCAGCTGCGCTACTTCCAGGAATATATACGCTAATGGCCGATGATGAATCATTGCCTTTAGCGATTGAGCGTGGTGTATGTTCATTTGTTGATAAAACAGCTAATGAAAGTTCTAGGGCGTTTGCTGCTACATTGACGGCGAGTCACTCGTTTCATCGAGCTGCAGCAGAAGACCGAAACTTTTTGAGTTGTATACGTGGGCAGTCTGCTCCTACGATCTGCCAAAAGGCAGCCGCATATAATTTGGAAGGCGAAAGCTTAGCCAAAGAGTATGCAATGTATAAGTTAGCAGGGTTATGGCGATTGGCTGCAATAGACAACGACTTTACTTCAACAGTCAAGTTAAGTCTTAAGCAGAATAGAATATTTAACTAGGTCATCGGAACTCGGTGCCGTTTTCAAGGAGTATATCTAAATGGCGACAACAGTTAAGAATCAAATAGACTCTATCGATCGATTTCTAAAAGCCGTAGGCTATTCTGAAAAGAATGCCGAGGCGAACACAGAGGCAGGTTCAATTGGTGGAGACACCACCCATCCTATTAAAGATGTGGATGATTCCACAGAAGACGCAACAGAAGGTTTCCGTTCTACCGAAAACACAGCAGATGTTAAGGCCGACCAAGGTCCTGCTTCTGTTGAAAATGCTAAAAAGGCTGCAGCTAGAAAACGTGCTTCGGTGCGTAAACGAGCTGATGAACATGATCCTACTGGGTCGGCTTCAGATGATCAAATGCAGATTGGTACTAACAAAAAGCCCACAGGGGAAGATCCTTCAGTGGAAACTTCCTCAGTAAAAGCAGAAAAAGAAGATACCGACACTACGCATCCTGCTAGCACTGACAATAGTGAATTAGACGGCAACAAGTATGCCTCTATGTCAACGGCACAGCTTTACAAGATTTCAAATGATCTTGGGAATCGTGTTCTTGTTGCGCTGACAAAATTTGCCGACAAGGCCGATTTTATGGATGATGACGACTCTGACCGCAACGACTCTGAATCTGACTCTGAAGTCACAGAAGAAAAAGATGCAGTAGACCTTGCTGGGCAAGCTGGTTGGGAACTTGCAGGTTTGTTAAGCGGTAAGTTTGACAAACGTGCTGCCGACTCGCTTGTATATTCAACTTTAAGCGAAATTATCAAGACTGCTAATGATGATGCGGATAAAGCTGCAGTTTACTTGCAGAGCTATCACACTGAATTGCGTAAGCAAGCTGAGGGAGAGGAAGAAGCCGCTTTAGCCGCCATGGGCGGTGGTGGCGGTGACGAGGCTGCTTTAGCACAAGCTATGGGCGGTGGCGGTGACGAGGCTGCTTTAGCACAAGCTATGGGTGGTGGCGGTGACGAGGCTGCTTTAGCACAAGCTATGGGTGGCGACGGTGGCGGTGACATGGGTGGCGAAGGCGACGAAGGCGGTGATAATGTAGAACAATTAGCCGCTGTCTTAGACCAACTTGGCATTTCTCCTGAAGAGCTAGAGGCGGCTATGGCCGAGCAGGGCTCCGAAGGTGGTGATGCTGGTCCCATGGATGCAATGGCCGGCACCCCACGTTCTCCTATTGAAGAACCTAAAATGGAAGTTGAAGCAGCACATAAACAAGCAGTAGCCAAAAAAGGTGCTGCGTCTAAAAATGTTCGGGATTACATTCAGGAAGTTCTGGAGCGTTCCCGCCGTTAATTTTTTTTGTTTGAATCTTATTTTTGGAGGATTTGCACAGTGAACACAAAAATCGCAGCTATGTTTGTCGAATACATTGCTTCTACCTCGACATTAAACGAACGTTTGTTAAAACAAGCACGCATACAATATGAACACAACAAGCAAGCTGCCTCCAGGCGGAGTGCTGTTCTTGCTCGACTAGAGCAGACTGGGTGTATTGCCCCGCATCAAAAACAGGCAGCTGCCGCGATGCTGGATAATCATGCCCATAGTTTAGACTTATTAAGCAATGCCGTTGATAAGGTGCAGCAACTTAAAACTGTTGTAGAAAAAACCGGCACTGACCTCGGACAAGCTGTTTCGTACAGAGAAGCAGGCATTAAGCCTGCTAACAAAGTCTTCAACAGTTTAAATGACCCATATGTGGGTCGACGTACTTCTGAAAAGAAGGCATCGGATGATGTGATTTGGGCGGTTATGGGCGCCCCTGGTTCTTAATTTTAACACTAAAGACTCATTTGAGTCTTAAACAAGTCTTAGGAGGACGATTATGGCTGCTCCACGGCAAATGACTGCCAACACCCTTAACGCGTTAAAGGGTTGGCCCCAGATGAACGCAGTAGACTACGCAACATCAATTGATGCGTCTGTAACTACTGTTGTTCCTGCTGGTTCGGTGGTTTCGTTAAATTCATCTGGTAAATTCATTCTTGGTGTAGGCAATCTTAAAGTAATGCCTATGTTTCTTTTTGCCAATTCGGATGATCCAGATATTACCAATGACGGTGGAGATGCTGCCACTGTTAAAGGTGTATTTGTTGCAATAGGCCCAACTGGGCAAGCTATGGCATTGGTAGGCACTGGTGCATATGAGCTGGTAAGTACCACTTATGTCGCTGGCTCTTACGCTCCAAACACTGCCTTAACTTCTGCGACAAGCGGTGGAAATGCTGGTAAACTTGTAGCAGGCACAATGCATACCAATATGATTGTTGGTATAGTTTCACGAGGTGTTGTGGACAATGGTTATGGCAAAAATGCTTTGGCATTTTGGCCTTGCCCAGTGTTCCCTGCTTAAATTTTTTTAAATATTAACTCAATCTAGCCACAAGCTTGATTGATATCACAAGGAGGTTCTTGCATATGGCTAATTCCAATAGTATGACTCAAGAAGAAAGTAAACTTCTAAGTCAGACAATTTTTGAAAAATTGGCTTCTAGAGACTCTAGTCTTGAAAAGCAAGCCGTTGACGCCGTTAACGACTTTACTAGAACTAAAATGCGTGAAGATGGATTTTATCGTAGGATTATGCCACCGATTCCATTAAGCAACGACGATCTTGATCGCCAAGTTGACACGGACAAACCTGTAAAGATTGTGGACAAGGAACCTGATTCGCCAGCGGCTATCTCGATTCCTTTTGCCACGCTTCCTACTAACCTATACATTCGTGGTGATAGGTACAAAGTTACTTTTGACCGCATCGTGACCCCTAAATTCACGAAAGATGTGGACGAACTTCGTACTTGGCACATGGACATTCGCCAAATCCTATCGGATAATGCGATTAAAGATATGTTAGCGGAAGAAGATGGAAAATTTATTTCTGCGGTCAACACTGCTCTAGTTGGTGCAGAAACGATTGTTCCTACTTCTGGCGTAATCCAGTACAAGCAGCTTAGCGGTGGCGTCACCCGCAGCAACTTGTGGGATAGTTTCAAGATTATGCCAAGCACTCCTTCTAATCTCGAAGTTCACACTGTCTTACTTAATAACATCACGATCAAAGAAGTTGCAAAACTTAATCGTACTGATATGGGTGGCGACCTTAGCGAAGAGATTATGCGTAATGGTTGGACTTACAGTGAATTCATGGGAGTTCAGTGGATCATCACAATTAAGAAGGGACTTGTCCCGACTAACACGATGTATCATTTCGCAGACCCTAAATTTATTGGCAAGAGCTATATGATAGAAGACACTACGATGTATATCCGTCGTGAAGCGTATTTTATCGAATTTTTTGCCTACGAAACTTTGGGTGGTACCATTGGTCATACCTCTGGTCTTGCTCGGGTTGACTTTACCTAATCACAAGTCTAAGTTAGCCCTGGACTGCTGGGGCTAACTTAGTTTTAAAATCCAGAATTGGAGTAATGAATTATGTCTAAGCTTCCTAATCCTACTGACGCTTACAACTATTTGTTTAATAATGTGCATGCTCAAGTATTTTTGAACAAATTAGCCAGTTACGGTATTACCCCTAGTACCGAACAGGAAGTTTCAGATTTATTTGAACTTGCCGGACAACTGCGACATATCGAAAGCCCCGAAAAGCAAGCTGCAGAGGGTAGCCGTTTTGGCTCCGCCGTAGCTGGACTTAACGAGGCTATAAATGCGACCCCTCAAGGTCAATGGCAGCAAGCAGTATATGAAGATTCCGCAGTAAAGCAGGCAACTTATGATTTAGCAAATGACCCTGCTATCTATGCTTCCATCCTTTCGTTGAAAGCGCACGAAGCCGCTGTTTTGGCTGGTAACAGCTAAGCCAGTTACTTCAAAAAACTTTCTATAAAAGTATGCAATTTAAGATCGACTGGTTACAATAAACCGGTCGATTTTTCATTTTAGAAAGTAGTGATTATGAAATTAAGTCTGTTCACCCCTACGCATAAACCCACTTATCTAGTTAAAGCTCATGACTCATTGAAAGCGCAGACGCTTACCGATTGGGAATGGGTTATTCTACCTAATGGCCCAGATGCTAAAATCCCAGAAATTATACAGAATGATGCAAGGGTAAAGATAATAACTACTGCCAATAGTTCGCAGAACATAGGGGCACTGAAGCGGGCTGTGTGTGATGCTGCAACAGGCGATGCATTTATTGAGTTTGACCACGATGATTTGCTAGTTCCCGGAGAAAGTCTGCAAAAAATCCATGACAAATTTGAGGCTGGTGCCGATTTTGTTTATTCAGATGCAGCAGTATTTAAGCACAAAGATAATTCGGAATTTAATCCGTTTACTTACTCTTCGCAACACGGCTGGCAAGATTACGAAATTAATGCGTACGGGCATAACCTTCGAGCTAGTCGTTGCTTTCCTGTCTCTCCTCGTTCTTTATCCGAGATTTATTATTGCCCAGACCATGTGCGATGTTGGTCCCGTGATGCTTATTACAAGGCTGGCGGGCATAATCCTGATTTGGCTGTTTGTGACGATCACGAGTTAATGATTAAGACCTACATAAGCGGGGCTAACTTTGTGCACACAGGTGGATGCCATTACTTATATCGAATGTTTGAACATAATACAGTGCGGGTTAGGAACAAATTAATTCAAGAAACTACATTAAAATTCCGGCAGCAATACGTGCAGCCGTTAATACAGTCTTGGTTAAAACGAAATAACTTGCCTTCGCTCGACGTCACAAAGCTACGGGTTGAAGGCTGGAAAGCAGATACACGATTGTTACAAGGGTTTGGGCGTGATGTGTATGGGCACATAGTAGCTGACACCGAGTTACAGTGGTGGGCAGGCCGACAAGTAAGGGAATTTATGAACGCAGCTTATGCGGCTTTAGTTCCGGGTGGATATCTAACGATTACAGTACCTGAAGTAAATTCTGGAATGGGTTATGGTGATGTGGAGTGGCAATCCTATTTTAGCAACACGAGTATGTGCCCATACACACGCAGTCACTTTGCTAAAAGTAATGGAAATATTACTTGCAGATTTCAGCAAATTAATTGTTTGGAAGTTTTTCCTACGGATTGGCACAAAGATAATAAGTTTAAATTTTTACGCTTTGAGCTCGTGGCTTTAAAAGGGCAAAGACAGCCAGGGTTACAACATATTTAAGCTACTACTATTTAAATTTATTGTTTAACCGCTTACAATACTTTAAAAAGGAGTATGCGAATATGTCGAATGAAAGCACTAATCAAAATAATCTTACGCCAAAACAAACTTTGGTGGATGGTTGTCCTGTGCTGTCTAAAATCCAGTGTCACGAAATCCAAATGGGCCAATACGTTCGTTTGTTATGGAATTTAAAAACTCCGCAGGGAATGCTTGTTGATTTGGCCGGGGTTGCGGGCTGCTCAGATAGCTTAGCAATTAGCCAACCTGATGTTTCTTTTGATGACATTGGTAACCCTCCTTGCGGAGTTACTCTGCGTATGCGGGAGTTGACAGGGATTGATCCTGCTAACGATTTGATTTATTCCATAGATGTCACCATTATCAATCCTGCCACTGGGTTGGTTCGAGCTTCGCCGCTACCGGACGCCATTGTGCGAAATCCTGGAGTTTACCTAGAAGAGTGGGCAGTATTTGATTTTAACGGCAACATGCTGTTTAGTAATCAAAGCTGTGCTTTCGTGCGACGCGGATTATTCGGGGTCGATTCAGACATGACAAAGCGAACTCTTGGGCCTCCTACAATTGAAGAAATAAGATTGTCTATGCGGGACAACGGGCCAGCGGATAACTCACTGTTAGATGATGTAGAGTTTGACGCTGCTGAAATCACGCAAGCCGTTCTTCGTCCAATTATGTATTGGAATGAAACACCACCGCCTATCCAACCTTTGCTTACCACTAAAACATTTCCTTTTCGAGAGATGTGGATGGTAGGTATTCAATCTTATCTGTTTGATATGGTGTCTAGCCATTATCGCCGTAATCAACTTGCTTATAACGCAGGCGGTCTATCTATTGATGACAAAAATAAAGAGCAGCAATATCGGGCAGCCAGCAACCAGCTTACTCAGCAGTTTCGAGAAATGTTGCGGGCCAAGAAAATGGAAATTAATATTGCATTGTTTTCTGGATCATTAAATTCAAGTTATTCTGGTGTGTTTTATTCTTAGCGTAGAGGCACCCAATATGCGAAATAACTGCGAAACAAATCAATGTCCTCCGTCAGATTGCTACAATGTTTTTGATATGGTACATGTCTCGTATTTGATACGAGGTGGTAGCCGTGTCATGTGGACATTGGTTGATACTTTTACAGATCCGACTCCTTGGGTATTTCAATTACAAGTCGGGCACGGTGGAACACAAACCGCCGACGACTGGGAAAATGTTGGTCTTCCTATTACAAATTCTGTCTACGCCGTTGACCCAGGACAGGAAAATTACAGTACCGTATCATTACCCTTTTATTACCGTGTTAAGCTGACTACCTCTGTGGGGGTTTACTATTCTGACCCGACTATAAAAACTGGTATTCTTTCCGTTAAAGATTGGCGAATAGCAAAGGAAATTGTGCGGAAAGAAAAGTTACGCTTTAAGCATACTTCACAAGATGGTTATCTGTTGAAACGACGAGCAATGGGAGCAGATTGTCCTGTATGCTTGGATTTTCAAACATTGGAAATTACCAACCCCTATTGCCCGCAATGCTGGGGTAAGGGTAAAGAGTGTGGTTATTTTTATCCAGTTGGCTGCATCTGGGCTGATCTTTCTCCGCAATCGCAGAATATGAATATAGACGACCAAGGCATGCGGGGTACGGTGCGAGATATTAAAATAACAGCACGGATGTTAATGCTGCCTTTAATCGGAGAGCAAGATGTTTGGGTCAGTCGCAAGACAGACGATCGCTATTATATCCATTCTATCCAGCATACTGCCGAAATCAGAGGCGTGCCTTTGGTTGCTAATGTGGAGTTACGCCCCGCCCCATTTTCAGATGTGGTTTACAGAATTGCGATACCGCAGCAAGATGAATGGCTGCAATCTTTAGCCTAGGACACTTATGCCATATATCCCAAGATCGTCAGCTCTAGACCTTCCTAGTTTAGAAAGTGCGCCTCGTGCACCTTCTCGTGCGACTTCAGAAAAGCCTTCAATTCCTTATACTGAAGCTTCTAGCACGAATAAAGTTAACCCTTTAATAGGGCGGTTAAACATGTTAAAATTTGATGTTCCAGCTCTTAGTATTTTAAATCATATAACAGGTAAGGAGTTCAAAATCGATGGATACGCCAGACTGGTGCCCCCCGAGCGTACCTCCTCCTGAACGGGATGTGCCAAAAGTCCAAAGTACGATTGATGTCAGTTACTTGTGTGACAACGGGTGGCAACCTCTCCTTATTACTGGATTTATTCGGGATTTGCTTATTAGACAGTGGGCTGACCCAAATAATATTATTAGTCCAGAAATGAAACAATATGTCTGGCGTGAACAAGTAGGTTCTGGTATACTTATCGAAAGTGTGTACCGTTATAGGCCTGATCTTGTTCAAAAACGACCAGCTATAATGGTAAAAAGGAATGCTTTTAAAGATATGCCACTTGGCTTAGGCGGTGGTTTTATCTTTGGAGGTGGTCTTGCCGCATACGAAACCGAAAAGGGTGCAATTAGTCGGCACGCAACTGTATTTGTTGGTTCGCACACTCTTTTCTGCATCCATGGCACGGGTGCTTCAACGGAGATTCTCGCTGCGGAGGTCCTAGGGCATTTGATTGCCTGTATGTGGCCGATTCGCCAGAATCTTGGACTGAGAAATTTCTCGGTCACCGAGATAGGGGCTATTCAAGAACTTGAAGAGTCTACCGAGAATTATGTGATTCCTATAACTGTCGGGTGGGCTTACGAGCACGCCTGGGAACTTAGACAAGAATCACTGCCAGTGCAAGGTTTTTCATTTACTGGTGTATTGGATGGCGACGACATTAGTTTGAACTCTCCATACCAAGGACTATAACTCTTATACATTTTTAGGCAGGAGGCCACCAATGGCAACTTATGTTCTTCCGCAAGTTCTTGTTTTCCAAGATTTAACCATACAGCCAGCCGTGGCTGCTAACCCCTTGTCCGCACATATATCTGGCGGGCATGCCAAGCTTATTCGTTACAGCGACGAAGACGAACGAGAATTTGGTAATTTAGGTTTTTACGACGATGGTACTTCACTAGTTTCTGCTTGGCCACATCGGCCAGCTGGTGCAGCGATAGATACCAGTTACACTAAACTGTTTATAAAAGACGCACTGTTGCAGTATTTTGCTGACACAACCAGCAGTGGTTCTGATGTCAGTGTAGTTGCTAGCTACCGCAATAGGATTACATCTAACTCGGTAAACTTCACTTCGAGTGGTGCGTATGTGCGTGCCTCCGCTTTAGGTAACCGAGATGCAAAAATTGGTGATGTTATCCGCATACGCGGTGTTGCTGAAGGAACTAATGCCACGGCTGATGTCCTCACTTTGTGGACTTATATTCGTGGATTTATCGCAGAGGTAGTTGCTTCTTCAATTGATGCACCTATAGCAGCTTCTAGCAATAAATCAACTCAAGTTGCAGCTTCAGTTGCAACTCGCACTAGCGGGGTGGCTAACTCTATCACTATCGCACCTTCGGGCACCTACAGTGGTTTGCCTTCTGGTGTAATTACTGAAGTTTACACTCTTACAGTAGTGGACGGGTCGATCAGTGGTGATTTGTCTACCGCTCGTTTGCGTGTTACTTCAGCAAGCGGAACGGATAATGTTGCCGCTTTGTCTCCTGCTGCAGGCGTCGCCGTAGGTGCACGCGGGTTGCTCGTGACTTTTGGTAGCACTCCTACCTCAGATACTGCGGCTACTTCTACGGCTGCTGGTGTTAGCGATGTAGATTTGTTAGTTGGGCAAGTGTTTACTATGACCGTTTCCCAGGTATTTGACGCACCTGTCAAAGCAACAAGCGGAACATACACAAACACTGCCGACACTAACTATATTGTTACAGTCACTAAAGGCGGGGCATGGTCAGCTTATCCCGAGATTTCTGTCTCTACAGCAGATGGAATTGATCAAAGTGGTCCTACCGTTATAAATAATAATACCGCTACTCCTATCGGTAACTACGGTGTTTTACTCACGCTAACTAGTACCGCTGGCTTGCGTAAAGGCGATCGCTTTTACATTCAAGCTAACGGTATCGGCGAAGGTGCAGTCCGAACCCTCGTGCTTGGGCATAACTTAGACCAAACTTTTGGTGGCGGAGAGAATATTGGAATTGACCTTTACATTCGCAAGCCACTTCTTGAAGTGTCTAAGAATCGGACAGGTATGGCTCCGCTGACTAATTGGGATCAGTCTGCCCTTGAGTTTACGGTCAATTCTGGCATCGTTGCTTACGATGCCGAAGTAGGTATTGCGACTGTATTGGATGTTTATTCTTCTGCAGCACTTGGCTACGGTAAGGTGTATGTTGAGTATCGTGCGTGGCTACCCGATTTGGCAGGTAAGGTTAACAGCATTATCGATGTTGGCAACATTGATGATATTTCTGGTTCCTTAACTCCTGACAATCCGCTTAAGTGGGGCGTATTTAAAGCGTTATCTAACAACAACGGCACTCCTGTGCTATACACCGCAGTTAACGATCCTAACGATATCGATTACTGGGATGAAGTTATAGAAGTGTTGTTAGGCCGAGACGACGTTTATGGTTTGGTGCCCTTGACCAACGACGCAACAGTAATTGGGCTGTTTCAAGCTCATGTTAATAGTTCTTCATCCGCAGCTGAAGGAGCTTGGCGTGTGCTTTGGGCAAACTTGCAAGGCGTGCCTGAAATTCCTCTTGTTGCAGCTGGGTCTACTGTTGCCAACCATATGGAAGCCACTAGCACGGATGGCGAAGTTGTCTTGGCTAATTTTGAAGAAAATTCTGCCACAGATGCAGACGATTACACAATTTGTTATGTTCCCGCCGGCAACGCTGGGTTCGAGCTAAACGGTGTAAGACCTGGTGATATTGTTCGGGCATTGTACACCGGAGATGGTTTTGGCAACTTTACCTACAGCGAATTTGTTGTGGACGAAGTGCTGTCCGAAGATCAGCTTCGTGTTAAGGCGGGACCTTCTGTAGAACAGCTAGTTCCTTCCAAAATAGAAGTTTGGAGAACATTATCCGCCAGTGAAGAAGCCGTTGAAATAGGTAAAAACGCAGCTGCTTATGGGAGTCGTCGCGTTAGAGCCACTTGGCCCGACCGCATTGAATCCTCTGGCACAGTTCAATTAGGTTACTTTTTGAACAGCGCTCTCGCTGGTTTAGCCTCTGCAGTACTTCCTCAGCAAGGCTTGACCAATGTAGAGATTACCGGATTTTCTAGTACACAACGCACGAACGATAAGTTTAATAAGCCACAATTAAACATTATGGCTGCTGCTGGTGTGTGGATTGTACAACAGTCTACTACTGGAAACATCCATACTCGGCATTCGGTAACGACTGGCGATTATGCTGATATCAACCAGCGAGAAGAAATGCTGACGCGTAATGTAGACAGCATTAGCTACCGGTTTAAGGATTTCTTTGCTCCGTTTATTGGTGTTACTAATGTAACTCCAACAATGAGCGATATTATCCTTGGTGGCATGGAAAAGCTAATCCGCACTTTGCGGATAGAGCGTACTACCCCACAACTTGGTGGGCAGTTAATTAGTGCAACCGTTGAACGTTTCGCTGTGTCAGAAGTGTTTAAAGATCGCTATGTTGCTTACATTAGTTTGCAAGTACCATATGCGCTCAACAACATTGAATTACACCTTGTAGTTTAATGTGCCCTTTCTGGGGGCCAGCCAGCCCCTGGATTTTTCTTAATGACTAACCGCCGTAGTGGCATTACGGCTTTATAACTTCAAGGAGTAATTAATATGGCAGACATCTATTCACGGCAAAGAACGCAATTTGCTGGGGCCTTTGCTTCAGATGTTGCGGCTTTAACACTTGCTGGGGCTACAACTGGTCTTGGTATAGTACAAAATGTTAATGTTACATACGCGCAGCAAGTTGCTCGCATTTATGATGTTTCAAATGGCGGGTCTAGCGGAGCAGCAGGAGGTATTGTGCCTGTATTTTATGTAGGCGGGCGTACTCAAGGGCAAGGAACAATTGCACGAGTGCTCGGGCCGCAGTCTGGAGCTCTTTGTGATTTCTATACATTAATGGGTAATGTTTGCTCACCACAAGATCTGCAATTTACATTTGCTGGGGGTTGTGATGCAGGCAAGGGGTCGACTGCCGTCGCTCCGATGGCTAACGCAAGTGGTACTGCACCTTTTAATAAAGTAAGATACAGTCTAACAGGTGTGTTATTAACAAATATAGGTGTTGTTGTCGGTTCACAGGATATGCTTGTAAACGAAAGCATTACGCTTATGTTTGCAAATATGAGCTGTGATAAGCTTTAAGTTAAATTCAGTATTTTAAACTAGCTGGCTTAACTTAGGTTGAGCCAGCATTTTTAGTTTTAAACTCCAAACGCACCACGAGGTGAGACACATATGACATACAGTGCTGGTTCATCTGTTGACAGTAAACCTGCAGTATATAACAAGGATTCTACTGGAGTAACTGACGGTATTCCTCTCCGCCTGGTTAACAGCATACAAGGAAAATTAGATTCAGCTTCTCCTTGGAATCAATTCAATACCGGCGGTCAAGTCGGTGACCCAAGAAACAATGCGGCCATTCATACAGCTCCTATAGCTACCGACACGCCATTGCGCGTAGGTCGTGTGCTTTTAGCTCTTCCTTATGTTCATTGCTACAAAGTTCAATTAACAGGGCGACAAGGTACCTGTATTGCTACTGCTGCCTCCAATCATTCGCATAGCCCATTAGGTGTACGCTCTGGTGAGGTAATTCCACCTAATTCTAATGTGTTAATTTGGAAACCAGCAACAGCGGAACTAGCTTATATTTTAGCAGTACTTCCGTCGCCTGTGCTGCACGATGATTTTAACGCTTCAGATCATATCCAGCAGGGTGGTAATTCTGGGCCTAAAAAAGTAGAAGCTTACCGCAACATTCCTAAGACAGCAGCAAAAGGGCATGGCTGGGTTTCCCAGTCTTGCGGACGACCGATGGACGGTACTATTGGCGAATATGTACGGATGTCTGAAACAGGTATTGGACTTTTGATCGATTCTTTTCAAACTTATCTGCGTGTAAATGAAACTTGTGGACTATGGTTAAACTATTTTGATAATTACACTAAACTAGCCGGGTTGTCTTTGACTATTATGTCGTACTGTACGCACAATATGCAGTATTACGACGAGGGTGAAAACTTTTCTATGGTTGGGCATGTAACTTATCCTTGGGAAGCCGCTGGGATGTACGCCCCCAATACACAGTTTTCTACGACTAACAGTGTAGAAAAAGTTCAGCTAGATAAACAATTTCCATTTGGTTTAAAAGACTTGGAGGATCAGAGCCAAACTCCAATTTATAGAGTAACCGATTACACGGGTTATCTTGGCCAAGGGTTTAATCGAACATTAATGAAGCCGGCCAAAGACGCCGGCAAACGATTAATGACCGAGTTAGACAAAGATGTTGGATTGTTTCAAGAATTGACGGCATTGGATGGGGGGTATTCACTACGATCAGCTAAGCATATTATGTTTGCTAAATATCCGTTAATTCCTAATCCTAGACGCAGACGGGCGGTAGATGATACCAAAGGCGACGATTTATTAGAAAGGCCAGGTAAAGGCGACTATAAATTTAGTGGGAAATTTGGGGAAGGGCCAGAGCATAAAGTTCGAGATTGGAAAGACGACAAAGTTTCTTCAATTCCGAATATGCTGCGTCCTGCGGGTATTATGGATTTGTTAACCCACCATTATAATTGGAAATCCACTCACCCATTCTTCTACCATAAAAAAGATTATGATTACCCTGAAGAAGGAGACAGCACTAGTCCGCTTAAAGCAATTAAATTTTATCGTGGAAAAATGTCTGAAGCTTATGTTGAGATCAAACCTAAACATTTAAAAATTGATGACCGGTACCGAGATGTAAATTATTATAATACCGCATCGTTTATTACTCTTGCAGAAGACGGAAGTATTATTATTGCGGATGGTTACGGCTCTCAGCTATTATTGGGGGGAGGTCAAATTAGGCTGGAGGCTGGTGGCGACATAATGTTAATGTCAGGTTCGCGCGTGGTAACCTTGGCAAAAGAAGCAATAATCAGGGCTAAAGAGAATGTAGATATATCCGCAACGGTACACGATGTTAGGATTAAAGCAGAACGAAATATGCAGTTGCTTGCTGGAAATGCAGGGTCCGGTGGGATGCTCTTAGAATCCAAAGGAAAAGGGTCAGCTCAATTATACGAAGGTAAGATCGGGACTGAAGTTGCGGGGTCCGGTATAACGCTACTGAGTCGAGGCGGATCTGTAAACACTATGTCAAAAACTGCGTACATCCGCACGGGAGTAGACGAAGGTAATCCAGAAAGCAGCGGAGATTTGATCATTGATTGTGCTAATGGTCGTTCCAGCTTAGTGGCTTATGCTAAGTCCTTTGACTTTTTTAGCTCAGGCGGGCTGGGGCTATGGCATTATCCCACAGGCCAAGGCGCTGCGTCTATGTCGAGATCCCATTATTTCAGCGGTGGTATTTCTAAAATAGGCAGCAGCTTAGTTATAGAAGGGGATGTGGCGATTGTTAAAAAAGGAGAACTCGGGGTGGCCGGTGGTGTATATGCTATGGGGGTTATTGGTTGTGCTAAAGGAATGGCTTGTTTAAAAGGGGCAGCAAATATTGGGGATAGCTCGATAGGGAATTTTGTATCAGACATTGCTAAGTTTATTAAAGAATTTGAAATTGAGGGAGACAAGTTAACCCGGGCTGGCGATCCTATTTTTGCTGGATTTTATCCTAATTTTATCTGGAAAAATACACAGCCAGGCAATAGCAATTTACTCGGTAACCAAATTGGTTTTTCGTACCGAGATTTATCGGCAAGGGGTAATGCTTACGATTACACTGCAAATAAGTTTTTCTTGCTGGAAACTCGATGGCAGCAGCTAGGGCGTATGGGTATGCTGCAATCGGCGGGCGAGACTTGGACGGAAAAACTAGTGAGTTACCAAGGGCAAGAATTATATCCGTGGCCGGGCAAACTGCACTGGGTAACTAAAGAAACATTTTTGGGTTACAGCGACGAAGACAAATTTGAACTGTTTGGGACTAACGCAGCAAAAAGTCGTGAAGGGAATACAAAAGATTACGAAGAGCCCAGCTTTCCTGCTTGGAAAAAACGAGTGTGTGACGGAAATTATTCGATGTAAGGAGTGGTGATGATTGATTTAAATAATATGCCCGAAGATGAACGACAGTTGTTGGAAGAAGTGGCTAAAGCTAAAGGGCAGACTTTGGAGGAAGCTCTAGTTTCGCTTGGTCATACCTTGCCACCGAAGCAAGATATGAAGGTAGAATTTGTAGGTGTAGCCGCCGTGGACGATAAGACTGAAACGCCTCCAGTAATATTAGAACCCCCTTTAAAAATAAAACCAGAAACTAGCCCCCCTGTCGCAGAAGTAATTCCTAACTTACCGAGTGATTTTGCTGTGCCCGCACCGCCAGCAGCTGAGGAAGCAGAAACAGAAACAGAAACAGACAAAAAAGAAGATGAAGAACTGGGTTCTGCTTTGCATATGTGCCCTCAATGTGGTTGGGATCAGCATGTGCCCGTTATTCCAGAACCAAGCCAGATTGAAAAGCTTGGGTTTTTACAGATGCTACTCGGACAAAAAGTATTTTCTAAAAAATATTTGCTATACGCTGGGCATTTACGCTTAACCTTTCGCTCGTTAACTCTTCGAGAAATTGATGCATTGTATGTAGAAACATTTAGAGCCAAGAAAATGGGTATCATTGCAACAGACAATGATTTTTATGAATACCTAAACAGATTGCGACTTAATCTTCAAATCGTCAGTTTATCCGCACAGAACAGTGCTTTACACATTACATTACCAAGCGGGTTGAGTAAAGAAACTCATCCTAATGCTGAATCATTCTGGGATGTTTTTTTAGCAGAAAAGAATCGCACCAATAAAGTAACAGAAAATAACCTAACGCTTGTAGAGCAGATAAGAGATTACATACTTTCTGATGTACTCCCTACGGAACATTTGCACCGTATTGCTTCGCATACTTGCAACAAATTTAATCGATTGGTTGTCAAGATGGAGGTATGCGTTGACGACCCAAATTTTATGAACGAGATCGAGCAGCCAGCTTAACTATTCGATCGGCGTTGAGTGGTGTTATTGATTACAGTAAAGCAGATTTGCACAGCAGTATGTGGTGGACTCGGTGGAAATATTTGATTCGTGCTATGGAAGAGGCGGATCGAGAAAAGCTTTTACGTTATGCTTATGATTTTCAATTAGCATTAGTTTCTAGCTCCAAGCTTTCTGCAGAAGATTTTTCTAAGCTACAAAAGGGTTGTAAAGAACTTTTTGAGGATTTAGAAGGAAGTTTGCGACCTTGGCTTGGCCGTTCTTCGAAAGATCGGCATACTAGTGATGTGACTAATTTTAAAGAACAATGGAAGGCGATGATGGGTTTTGATGTCGACGATGCCGAAGCTAAAGCAAAATGGGAAAAGGAGATAACGGAAGCATCTTCAAACGCAGCGAGCAAAGTTAATGAGGCACAAGATAAAGTGGTGGCACAAGAAGCTACCTTCTACGCTACATTAGAAAAGGTACGGTTAAAACGGCTGAGACAGCAAGGACGCATAAAATGAGCATGGACCCGTCACAATTATCATGGATGCAGGACGCCGGTATGGGGCTAGGTGCTGGTGGGTTTTTTGCTCCTCACCCAGCTGGCGGTGCTGGGTATTTATCGCAATTAGCCCAAGGTTACGCTCTTCCCATTCAGGGTAATGCGTTACCCGACACTTCTCCGTTAGCTCAATTGAATTTACAGCAATATGGCCTACCTGGGATGGTGGCGGGTATGGCCGGTAATGCTTATATGTCAAATAGAATGCAGCAGCAAGGCTTGCTGCCTATGGGTAACGCTGGCTCATATATGCAAGCGCACCGCACACGCGAACATTTAAGAATGAAAAACGAAGTTAGCTCGGGAGTAGCTAAACAAGATGAGGAGGGTATTTACCAATCGTTTAGAGGGGCTGCAGCATTAGCCGGAATTCCTTTTAACCGGGAACAGCGTGACGCTGCCCGTAGTATGGCCGAGACTGTTGCTTCTTTTGGTCCGGCTTTGTCTATGATAGCCCCTGATTTGATGGATGCAATGTCGGGAGAAAAAGGCAGCGTGCAGGCGATGGCTGGGCAGATGATGGACGCAAATCGTTACCGCGCCGACCCTATTACAGGAAAAATGGGATACAGCACAGAATCCAATAAAAACCTAGTAAATAATGTTTTTGACAACTTATTCTCTAAAGATAATATGTCGCAGATGAATGGTATGCGCGCAGGAGATATGGGACAAGCGTACCGACAGCTATCTGCGGAAGGGTTGGTTGGTCCAACTGGAAGTTTACGTGACCGCACCATTCAGTCTCTTCAGCAAGCTCGTGAAGGTGGAATGGATTTAGGTAAAATAGATAGCAATATTAAAGAAGACACTAATCTTGCCTCATTACCCAATGATGTGCTAGCTAAACTACGAAAAGATCCAGCTGTGGCGGCTAAGATGGGTAAGGATGATGCTAGCCAAATTTCAGATCAGCTTCAAAGTTATGTTGGATCTCTCTCTGCAATTCGTGAAGTATTTGGCGAAAACGGTGATGCTAATGCACCTATGCCAAAATTAATAAATGCACTTAAAGCAATGACTTCAGGGCAGATGCAGAAATTTGATCCAGGCCAGCTTAAAGCTACGGTACGCGACATGCAGTCTATGTCGCAGCTTTCTGGTAAAAGCATAGATCAGTTAGTCGCAATGAACCAGTACGCTAACACGCAAAACTCACAGGTTATGGGTAATTATGGTGTTCATTTTAACCCTGCTTCAACCAAAGTGGGAGTGACCACAGGTATGGCATTTGCGGAGCACGGTGGGACTACGGGATTCGGAGCACTAAACCGAGAGCAGGCAGAGCAAGCGTCCATGGGTATGTTTTCTCGTGGGATGGGTTCTCAGATGTCTAATGCTTTAGGTGCCTTGACTCGAATTGAAGAAGCTGGCGGGTTTGCTCAAAACGGAGCCGGTAATGAAATGCGTGCAGCATTAGCCGCTGCCGATTCCGGGGCACACACCTACACATTTGTGGACGATAAGGGTGCTTCACGCACGAGAAACACTCCGACTAAAGAAAGCCAATTTAGAACTATGGTCGGGCAAGGTGCTGTAACTGGTATGGGAACCTCTGACTTTAATATGATGTTAGGAGATCGAACTTCTAATCTGCGTGCCCTATCCACCAACGAAGATAGGCAACAGGCTGCAATGCGCCAGCAGCCAGCAGAGATGGCTAGATTAATTTCCAGAAACACTGGCAATCGTTTAGCTTCCAGCGAAGCATTAAAAGGGCTCGATCCTAAGCAACGCGCATTAGTTGCTGCAGAGTTAGGCAAGGCGGCCACGGCTGCTACTGATGATCTAACTATGGAGCAGTTACAAGATCCAGCACAAAGAAATCAAGCAATTGCAGAAAGAATACAATTAGAAGGAAATAATCAGGGTGTAGCTATAAGTGATGCTCAAGCTAAAATTATGGCGGTCACTTCCTTTGGACAAAGGGAGTCTACGCTTCAATCTAGGCTAGGAATGGATGCAACTTCTTATGCCCAAGTACACGGCAAAGCGGTACGCACAAGTCGAGACAATAAGCAGTCAGAAGTAAAGGCTCGGTCTGGCTTGAATGAAGCAATGTCGGGGTTAGGGCCAAAAGGTAGTCTCTTACAGCGGTTTTCTACCTCGGTACAGAAGCAAGGTGATAAAGGGGAGGATGCTAACTTAGACACACTAATGGGAGATATGTTTGCTGGTGATATAGATGAAGCCAAAGATAGGTTAAACAAACCATTGGAAGCTGTTCGAGATAGCAAAGAAAAAATTGACAATTTGATGAGCCGGCTGGAAGGAGCAACTCCAGAAGGCAAAAAAAATATTAATATAGATATAGCAGCAGAAACAGTACTATTAAAGAAGCACGTTACGGCAGCAAGGGAAGCCTCAGATATGCTCGGGATGACCGATAAAGAAGGAGTGTTTAATCAAGCAGATGTTAAGAGGGGTAGAGAAGCGGGACGAGAACTAGACCATTTTAACCGTATGGACCAAGTGAGGATAAGCGGAAGTACCGCCAATGTAACGGACGCAGACAGAGCCGAGGCTAAGACTACTAAACTTACGGATGACGATTTATACGTAATGGCAGAAAAGGATCGAAGTAAAAAACTAGAAGAGGCAGATAAGCAATCGGAGCAGTGGTTTCTGCCAGCAGGAGCCAAGGAAGTTTATAACAAAGCAATGGCTAACGGGGCTACCAAAGAAGCGGCTAAAAAAGCGGCAAAAGATCATTTACGCAGTAATGTAATTTCGGTCGAAGACAGAGCTAAAGAGCTAAGGAATACGCTGGGGGCGGATGCAACAGTTAACTCAATACAAGACAAAGGGACACAAGATGCTATTATTCAAGGGCGGCGGGGTTCGGAGGACACACGACCTACAGTTAAAGCAGTAGATACTCGTACAGAAGAAATGAGAAAAGCAGAAGGAGGGCAGGAGAAAAAAACCAAAGATGAGGTGGATAAGCTTACTACCGAAGATCGTAAAACTTACAACACTAAGGAGAGGCAGTTAAAACAAAAAGCGGAAGATCAGCTGATTGCCGAAAATCAGTTACGCAGTCTTGGCATACTTAAGGCAGACGAAAGTTTAAATGCCAAGGGTACTGATATCGCAAAATATACAGGTTTGAGAGGGGACAAGGCAAGTCTAGGCAAAGAATTGGTTGCGGCTAAAGCAGAAGACAGAGCTGCAATCGTTAACAAATATTTGGACAACCAGCAAGTTCAACAGTTCTACGGTAACGACGCCGAAGTTGCAAAGAAAAGAGATGCAGCAAATGCTTATGCCGCTTCCGACGCAGGAAAACAGGCGGCTAAGAAGACTGAATCCAGCCTAGACAGTCTCTCTGAGGTGCGCCGAGAATTCTTATCTGACTCTAAAGCCGTTAGCCGTGGCGGGGCTAGGGGTGTGATCGCGGCTAAGCAAAGTCAGGAGGCGGAAGAAGAACTGCAGACTCTGGCTAATAAGTATTATGGCGGTAATGTAGGCAAGATGGTGAGCAGCGGGGGTACTGCCTTAGATAAAAAAGGTGAGGCTGAACTTAAAAAGGATTTTGGCAAATTATCTGCCGAAGAAAAAACCAAAATAACTGAGCGTTTGGCTGCGTCCGGTAATGCCCTAGGTTCCAAGTTCTTAGGAATGGGTACTAGAAATCTTACCGAACAAGATTATGCTGCTTATGTTTCTCTTCAGGCTAAAGACGCAGTTGGAAAGATCAAGGAGTCAGTAGATGGGATGGCAGGCGGTGCCAGCCAAACTTATGCAGATTTGCTCAAGCCGACATCTGCAACCAAAGCAGCGGCAAAAGAGATGTTTGGAGGTAAAGCAAATGAAGGTCAAGAAAAAGGGCTGCAGGCTTTAAGTTCTGCCGCAGCTTTAAAAGATACAGATTTGAAAAAACTTTTCAGCACGCCAGCTGATCAAGCAAAACTAAGAGATATTACTACGCAACTTGCAAAAGGAAAAGACGGTAATGTTCTTACTTCTACCTTGACACCTGAACAACAAGCCGTAGTCAAGGCAGCACAGGACATGAGCAGTTTAACAGGCTTAAACAAGGATCAGATTAAATCGTTAGATGTATTGGCTAAGTCAAATGCAAAAGATGATAGTAAGGAAGCGACAGCACTAGGTATGACGCAAGAAGAGTACAAAGCAGCTGTTCAAGGAGAAGCTATCGACCCAAAACTTAAACTGTTTAAGGATGACCCGTCAAAAGGTACAGCTAAAGAACAGTTACAAAAAGCCCGACAAGATGAATCAGCCCTGGCAACCAACAAGACGAAGTTAGCGTCAGCACAGGCAGTGTTGGCTAGAAACCCAACCTCGGAAAGGGCAAAGGCTGATGTAGCAAGGTTAGAAGGACTTGTTGCAACACAGACTGGTTCAAAAGACGAGCGGATAAAGGCAGCCGGATTAGATCCAACTAAAAAAGAAGATGTTCAAAAATACGAGCAACGTTTAAAGAATCAAGGAGGAGTAGAACAGCTTGAAAAGCGCAAAGCTGAGTATACGGCGGAAAGAAAAAAGCTTGCGGATGGGGGTATGTCCGAAGCGGATATTAATAAAAAACTGGGTACTATGACAGATTTAGAAAAAGACAGTCAAAAAATCGCTAAAGATTTAAAAGATAAAGACTTAGGCAGCGATGCGATGAATACTTTAGCGGACTCGTTTGGTAAAACAAGTGTAGACGAGCGTAAAAAATTCAAAGACGACATGGGTAAAGGTGGCGGTGCTACAGATAAAAACCGCCAAATGGTTGCCAATGTTTTAAAGGATGTAGGCAAACTAAAGGGTATTACCGGAGCTGCCGACGGCGACTCAGCCATTAAGAAACTAGATATGCTTACAGATGAATACGAAGCGGCTAAAACGCCAGAAGCTAAGAAGAAACTTGCCGAAAAATACAAAATGAAGGGAGAAGAATTGGACAGCATAATGAACAAGACCGAATTTTTAAAGATGAAAGACAGTAAGCAGGACTATTCAGAGAGAAACATGCAAGACGCCATGAGCAAGGTGGGCGGAAGAGATGTTGCAGCAGAAGTTAAGAAAGAAGCAGAGCGTACTATGAAACTAACTGGTACGCTATTACTTAAAGGCGTGGTTAACGGTCAAGGTAATTTGCAGGATGGTACAGCCGCAGGTGGTTCATCATAAAGGAGTAAGCTATGCCGGTCGTTTTCTCAAAAAATACTGGTCGAGTATTTATGCTCAGCGATGCAGTCGCCGAAGGTGCAATATCTATGGGAGGGGTAGTTGGTACCACGCCCATTACTTATACGCAACACACGACTATCATTACGCGCATTGGCGTTGCCGCTTCAGCAAATTTTCAATTTTTACACACAATTGGTAATGATGTTTATATCTATGTTTTTGGGGATAGAATGGGACAGGTAGACCTGCATGGTATAAGCTTTGCGCAGCCGTGCGCCCAAGTTGGCCGCTTTGATAACACAGAAGAACACGGGTTTGAAAAAATGTTTAAATGGTACGAGGCTAACCGAATTTCGGCACGTCGTGAGCCTGTAACTGTAACTATCGGGGTTAAAAAATCTTTTCAAGGTTTTGTCACTGCGCTAACTGGAGATGCACAAGACGCACAATATCGAACTATCAATTTCCAATTAACTATTTCTTTATTACCCCCAATCGCATAAGGTTAGCTATGTTTAATCACGCACGAACACTGCTTTTAAATCTAGATGGTAACCAAGGGTATTTCCCTAATTGCCCTGGGGAAGAACTGATTCCTCAAAGTTATCAAAAGTTGGAATTTCCTACTTATCTAAATGTGTTTCGTTCTCGTTTTTTTGGTGCTGATCCCGATAGAGCTATGTTAAATTACCGTGCTTGGCAACTACTCCAATTGATTGAAGCTACGGAACTGCAATCGCATATTCTAACGCTAGACCCTCGGCTTACCTATAATTTAAAAAGTAATAAACTTAGTTTGCAAGATACATTTTTGCCCAAGATTACACAGCAAGGTGGCACTTCGGCACAGAGGCTTACTGTCATAGGTTCCCCGATTAACCCAGCTGCCACGGGAAGAACTACTTTTGATTACCGCATTAGTATAATCGGACCAAATATTCAGATAATTAGGCTTAGCCCTCCCTTAATGGAGGTACAACATCTACTAACTTTGACGGCAGGGCTTAGCGAATATTTTTCACTTCCTCTATCTGGTTATAAATTCTGCGTGAATACAGCAGATCCAGCCGTATCTTGGCAAGTGCAGGGATATCTTAGACCGCAAACAAGCTTGTCCGAAATTGAGCAAGGTTTACACAGTATAGGCGAGCCTTACTTAATTCAGCTATTTGGGACAGCTGCCGATGAGCCTTACACTACGTTTAGAAATTGCTGGAAAAAGCATCCTGAATTTGCTTATAGGCTGGGCAGTGCAACAGCGGCAATGGTCTACCGCATGGAAGAAGAACGCAGTAAAGTAAGAACGAGCATTAACTCTAATACTTAAAGAGAAAACATGGCGGATAAACCAAATAATTGGGCAATGGTGGATTTGTCTGATCAATTAGGCGGGGCAGCCTTATTGCTGCGCGTGACAGGTGCAGATATTCCAGTAGCCCAATTTAGTATGAGTTACGGGCTAAACGATATTCCAAAGGCTACAGCACTAGTTGCACTTGGGCGCGACGCAAGGACGGGCGAGCCATCTGCTATCTATGCACAGGTAAAGTCTATTAAACAAATGACTAGAGCTACCGTATCTATCAAAGGTAATCTGGGTGACTGGTCTCCACGAGGAGCAAATGGAGCTAAAGAATCTTTTCCAATGAATGCTAACGCCATTATATTTGTAGGTTATGTGTCAGGAATAAGTTATCGTAGGTCGTCGGGGCAAATCAGCTTAGTATTAAATCTAGTAAATAAATTAGTGGATTTAGCCCTATCTTCAGGAGGCAGTAAAGATGTAGTACCCGGTGCACCTAACGATTTAATGATACCAACATTAACTGAGGGTACCGGTGCCAGCGGAGAAGCATCAAATAAATTTACAGACCAGTTAGAGCAAGATTTAATTATTGATTTTAGTGAGGCAATTTTAAAAGTACTAATGAAGGTGTCTGAAGAAAGTCAAATTCAAACACACGCGGGAGGCTTTTGGTGTGGCGAACAACCGGCAGGTGCCCCAATTGCGGATAAGGAGGGTAATGCAAGGGCAACAACCGTAATTAAACCGGACGACGCGGGTAAATGGCAAGGTATTAGTAATTTGGCCAAAGGTACAGATGTTGACAAGTACCTTACAGATTACCCGCTTATAGTGCCTGCTGATACGATAGGATCAGCATCCTCTTTTATTGGAGGTCAAGTTTCAGCTTCGCTTGCCAGCACCAGTATGTGGGGAATGTTGATTGGTTCAATTTTGCCTAATTTTGGATGCGGTATTATTCCGTGGGCATCTGGAGCAATCATAGCTCCTATTCTTGACATGGCTCGTGATGCTCAAATAACAATTAAAGCGGATGAGTACGCAGATTTTGATTTATCCACTCAGTCCCAGCGTCCGTTATACGCAGTGGGGGTAATGGGTAACTACCAGATGGGTACTATTAGTAAGTCTGAAGCTCCAAAGCTTTGTGCTGGGGCTAGCTTTGTTGCTACAAACGACGATGGTAGCCCTTTAAATGATGGTATGTGGTTATTCGTAAACGCTCCTGGGTGGATGGACAATTGGGTTAATACTACTGACCCAGACGCTGGAGAAGGTAACCCGGGTATTGTTAAAACACTAACTGAACCAAGTCACGATGCTGCTGGGATTGCAGTTGTAGCCATAGACCGCAAACCAGAGGAACAATTGACACAGGTTAATGACGCAATGCAACAGTATGCTAAAATGATATATGCTAGTAATGCCTTACGTGGTCGAGAGGGTTCCATCGTTGGTAAGCTCCGCTTTGACATTGCACCGGGTACCACCATACTAATACAAGCCAGAGGTGATAATTACTTGTCGGATGGTGTGGATACCTTGGCTACGGATATGTATGCGTTTGTGGCTAAAGTTCATGTATCTATTAACGCTGAGCAAGCCTCTGCTACTACATCTTTTGAATTAACTAATTTACGCACTGCGGAGGAGAACAGCTCTGGTTCAGAAAGATTCTCAATGAAGGAGCACCCATTCTTTGCAGAAAACTATTTTAAATATGTTCCTTTGGTTCCTATGCTTTCTGTTCCCAGTAAAGGCTACTGGGACCCGCCTAGTAATCCACCGCTTACGGCGGTGGCAGGGGAGGTCGACCAAACGCTTACGGCGGTGGCAGGGGAGGTCGACCAACCGCTTACGGCGGTAATAACTACCGCGTTGCCTCCAGCTATCTCGGGTAATGCTGATTTAACTCCTACGGCTGAAACGTCAGGGGCGACCAATTTTCTGCCCCCGATAGACGCACCTATTCGAAGTAATCCTGTCGTACTAACGGCCCGCCTGAGCTCCGTTAGTGATGTGGGAGAAGCAGGGCAAACAACACCATAAACATCAAAGTGGATAAGGAGTACTTAGTTATGATGGACGATTACTTAGAAGACGAATATAAACCAGCATTTCAAAGTTGGCAGCAAAATCAATCACCAGAAGGCAATGCTGCCTTACTTAAAGCCCTTGACCCTATAGTACAAAAAGGAATCAAAATGTACGGGGCCGACAGCCCATTAACCACAAGTAGAGCTAAGTTGTTAACATTAGATGCAGTGCGAAAGTATGATCCTAAAAGGGCACGACTTCAGTCCCATGTGTTAAACCAGATGCAAGGACTTCGCCGAATCAATCAACAACAACATCAAGTCATCAGTGTGCCAGAACGCGTGTTGCTAGAAAACCAACGACTACATAGTTACACACAAGAACTATCCGACGAGCTAGGAAGAGACCCAACAGATGCAGAATTGTCGGATAAACTAGGCGTATCTATGTCACGGTTTAAAAAAATTAGAAGTTATCAGCCGGGCGTTAACACGGGAAAATTAGATGCAATTAACCCATTAACTGGGGGCACTGCCAGCACAATCCCTAACCAGCATCAAGACAGCTCCGATCTTTGGAGCGAGGTTGTATACCAAGGGCTTAGCCCTTTAGACCAGCGGGTTATGGAATTAACTTTAGGAATGCGCGGACATAAAAAATTGTCGAATCAAGAAATTGCTAGTAAGCTTAGTCGCAGTCCTGGTGCAATTACTCAGCGTAAGACTAAGATACAGCAACTGTTAGACCGAGAACAAACTTTGTCTCCTTTTATTGCGAGGTAAGCTATGGCACAGAAAGGTATTATTGATCCTAATCTTGAAATAACTTTAAAGAAGTTTGCTAAATCGAAAGGTACAGCAGCTTCTAGCCGAGTTGAAAACAAGGGTATAAGTTGGTTTCGCCCAGTAATGGGTAAGCTGCTACAGGTTAAACGTACTCCCGGTCAGCCTCCCGCCTCACTTCCACCTTCAGCAGAATTTGAAGTGAAAATAAGCAATAAGGAGGCAGGCACCCGCGCTTTGGCCACGGTTAAAACTGACCCACATGGTTCAATCATTAGTATTACGGTAGATCCTTATGCCCAAGGCAATGGATTTATTTTAGATGATGAGTGTACAATAACACCAACAGACCCGCTAATTGCAAAAGAATATCCTTTAGACCAGATATCCGTAGTTGCTGGCGAAACTAGTTGGGAAGGCGGGCTATTAACAGCAGAAGATTTAATTAAAATACATACTGCATTTCAAACAGACGAAGCAGAAAAAAAACTGATTGAAGCTTACACAGTAAATGATCCTGGAAATTCATCTGATGGTATTGTGTTGCCTTTGCAAATTGACTATTTAGCACAAGCAGAAAGAGCATGTAGGGCTCGTGCAACTCAAAATTTTCCTCGCATGCTTACGCATCTTGCAGCCAGAGAAAAAGGGCACGGGCAGCCTACTGGTGTTTTCTTAGGACAAGCTTTAGATTATTTTATACTACTATTGAAACAAGGGGCATCTGCCTCTGGAGGCCCAGTATGATACAATTATCTGGAACGATAGCACAATATGGCGGGCGCACTGTTGATTTCCTCGCATTTGACGGGATGAAAGTTAAAGGAGATACGCAGTTAATCCAAGCTCTAGTGTTGCCGGGGCAATCCGGAGCACTGATTACTGGGATTGCAAAATTAGTTCAAAGAGTTCTATTGGAATTACTGACTGAGCGTGGTTCTTTAATTTATGCCCCGACACGCGGTACGCTTTTTTTAACTAAGATTCGTGCTGGGATGATCGGCACATCTCAGGCTTTGTTTGCTGCTTTTAATGCAGCAGAATTGGAATTGCGAAATACTCTAAAAACGGAAGAAGATAAACTGGTTGATCCTGCGGATGAGCGTTACAGCCAAGCTAATCTTCTGTCCGCTTCGTTATTTGGGGATGTTGCCACGCTCGCTATAAAAGTGCAGAGTATGGCGGAAGACTCTCGCACTGTTATTTACCCACTCCGAATTTTGGCTAACTAAGGATAATAAGATGGCATTAAGTTTTTCTAACGCAGACTTACCTAGCTTGACAGCATTAAATGCAGCAGATGTACAACAACTGTTAGACCGAATTGTGGCGCAACTGCAAGAACTAAACCCTAATCTAGATCTAAAGCGAGGGGTGTTTAAGGATACTGTAGCCTATTATCATGCAGTGTTAGAGGCATCAATCCGCACTAGCCTAAGAAGGTATCAGTCAGCCAGAAGCCTACAGCAAATTCAAAATAACCCCGAACTAGCCGATACCGCAGTGGTGGATGGTGTTCTTTCCAACTGGGGTATAACCCGTAAAAGCGGAACCAAGGCTATTGGATTTGTTACTATCGAATTAAAGCAATCACGCTCCGTTAATATTCCAACTAACTTTGCATTTCAATCGACAGGTAAACGTTATTTTGCTACAAAAACATTTGTGGCCCGCCCCGAAGAATCGCAATTATCCTTAGAATCTGACCGGATATTGCGACATTTAAGTAATGGCAATTACGCATTTACCATTGAAGTGGTAGCTGAAAACACCGGAGCTGCCTACAAGCTAAACGCTGGCGATTCTATTGTTCCAGTTCGTTCTATATTCGGCTATGTAACTAGTTACGCTACTTCTACTTTTTCAGCTGGGTTAGGAGAAGAAACCAACGAAGAGTTGTTGCAACAACTTCAGTTAGGCATAGCAGCAAAGACGTTGTCTAACCGAACTAATATGCGCTCGTTTCTTAGGTCTATTCCGGCTTTTGCTTCGATAACTAATCAATCTATTATTGGGTACGGCGACGCCGAGATGCTGCGGGATCGGCATACAATATTTCCTGTAAGTTACGGGGGTAGAGTAGATTGGTATGTGCGAGGACAATTTCCGTTACAACGAGCACTCTTAACCGTTTCAGCAGTATGCGTGGAAGTCGATTCAACTACAAGTACTTGGCAATTTTCACTGGTTAAAACCGATATTCCGGGTTTTTATGAAGTTAACAAAATTAGAAGACCTGCAGATGCGGGTTTAAATTCTGGATTTGAACCTAGCAGTGATACGCGGTCTACCGATCTGACGGAAGATGGGTTTTTACCCGATATCACCACCGTGGCGGAAGGTGCTTATTCTGCGTTTCAAACTTCGGTTATTCGTTTTGTAGACACATTTACTTCTCCGGCTACTCTATCCGTAGGTCAAATTTCACAATACCTTTGCGAAGTTACTGGAACACCTTTTATCCGTGAAATACAAGAGCTAGTAGCAAGCCGGGATGTACGAAGCTATGCCGCTGATGTGTTAGTCAAAGCCCCTGTTCCTTGCTTCGTAGATGTCACATTGACCATCAATAAAACGGCAAGTGATGTCGTACCTCCAATCGATGCAATTAAGGCAGCTATCGTGGATGTAGTCAATAGTACAGATTTTATTGGCAGGCTGGATGGCTCTATTATTATCAAAGCAGTACATAAGCTTTTACAGCATAGTTTAAGCGTGACAGACTTAGATTTATTCGGGCGGATACGCAATCCAGATGGAACAATCCAGTACCTCAGAAATTCAGATTCTTTGATAGTGCCAAACCAACCAGATAAAATGGTTACAGCTAAAACCGTACAATTTTTTACCGAAATTTCCAAGATAACCGTTAATGTTGCTTCTACCATCTATACTGCAAAGTAAATAGGAGTTGAGCTATGCTGCGAGAACACAAAGGCCGAGCTGAAGCAATACGCTTGTTTAAGAAAAATGGAAGCGATCAAAATTCGCCACAAAAAATGAGTTTTGCGCTGGATTACTTAACATTTTTTGGCTATATAGCTACTGAGCTTTTGCATAACATCGACTACACCAAGCTTAAAGAAGCGGTAAAATCCTTTCAGAGTTTGTTTAATTTGAAAGTAGACGGTATTATTGGGCCTAAAACATTAAGAGCTATGGAAACGCCGCGTTGTGGCTGCCCTGACAAAATTGATCCTAAAAACAAACACCATATTCAATTTATGCAAGTACAGGATGTTGCTGCCAAACAGCGTAATCGTTGGAACAAGAATGGGCTTACTTATGCAGTACATCAATATGTCGGAGGCTTACCTAAACCAACCCAAGATAAAGTATTTGCGGCGGCCTTTCGTGCGTGGACTGATGTCTGTGGTTTAAATATTACACATATTAAAGGCACGAAAAAAGCAGATATTGTGCTTGCTACTGGGAAAGGAATACAGCATAATTTTGATGGCGGAGGTGGTACTCTAGCTTGGGCGTATATGCCTAGGGGGAACGATCAACAGCTGTCAATGAAATTTGATCTGGATGAAACTTGGATTTCTCAGCCTACGGATCGTGGAATTATGCTGCTGAATGTTGCTTGTCATGAATTTGGGCATCTTCTTGGTTTAGACCATTCAAAAAACGCCAGCGCATTGATGGCTCCTTACTACAATCCATTCGTAAGCGGACCTCAAGCAAATGACGACATTAAACGCATTCAAACACTCTATGGGTTAAATCAAAATGCAAAAGCAGTTAAAAAAGAAACAAAAGGCACAATAGCCGTAGAGTTAAAAAAAGGGCAAAAACTGGTTGTTACTTGGGCTTAAAGGAGTTTGTTATGACAATAGATTTGGTATCGATAGCTACTTGGATCAAGCCTGCACTAATTATCCTACTAATGACAACTGGAATAGTTTTTTTTGCAGTTCCTTGGTTGAAGGAAATGATAGTTAAGCTGACTTCTAAAACCGAGGCAACGCCACAACCTTCCCCAAACTCTAAGCCTAAACGACGAAGCAGCGATGCCACTCCACCTACCGGAACTGCAGAATATCTGCGGATTGTCGAGACAACTGCACCTAGTGCCAACCCTGCCATATGGTGGGAGTACGCAAAAGTTGAAATGACAGAAGCCGAAGTAGCAATTGCTGAGGCTAAATTAGCTCAGCATCCTACTTTTACTTCCACCAACGCCACCAAAGAAGAAATAAAACCCTAACTTTAGGAGATCATTATGTCTTTGCGCATCGTAGGACTGTTGAGTGGAATTATTGGTTTGCTATTGCTTATCTTGCCTTTGCCTAATTACTCGCCCGCAATCGAACCAGCTGCGGCTACGGCCTCACCTAAACAAGTATTTGCTACTTATGAAAAGTTATGGCGAGCTCATGCTAAAACCACGGCAGACAAGATAGCTTCTAGCGAAATTAAAACGGAAAAAGAAATTTGGGAATTCCTTGCAGCCGGACAAGAGCCAGCACGAAAGGAAGCTTTTATGGATTTAGCGAAAAGCGAACAGGACTATTTTGACAAGCAAGGTGGTTGGTCGGCTAAAGCCCATGAAAAACTATTGAGGGATTATGTAAAATGAGTGAAACACAAATGTCGGGCAACTGGAACAAAGATAAAGAAAACTACAGCTTTATTCGTAATCTTTCTAAAGTTCCTATGTCTACACCCTTGTGGCAAGAATTCGTTAGACCCGTTGAAGTTGATATCAAGTGGCATCGTGACGAAGATCAAGGGCAGATTGGAAGCTGTCAGGGGCATTCACTTACTTCGGCGCTAGAACGCTTAGCTTTTGTACGTGGTGAGTCTGTGCAATTGTCTGAAATTTTTGCTTATCTTGCTTCTCAAAAACTAGATAATCTTCTAGGTGCGGATAAGGGTTCTACTATTTCCGGAGGTTGTCAAGTTGGACTTGAGTATGGTTGTCCTCTGGATTCACTCACGGGTTATCCTAAAAGCTATCCTAGAAGGGCAGTGCGTGACGCTATACTAAGCCCAGCCAATTATGCAGCTGCACTACCTTATAAAGCATTATCCTTATGGGAAGTGCCGGATGATCACGGAAAAGTTCTAGATTTTATTGGGGGTGGCGGTGCAATAAATTTTGGTATCGATTACTACGATGGTTTAATACCTGAGGATAGGATTGTACGAACTTACCGCCCTCGCCACGTTGAGGGGGGTCATGCGATGTGTGTGCTAGGCTACGATAAAGATGAAAATCTGCGTGCCGCCAACTCTTGGGCAGATGGCGGTTATTTGATTACGCCCGGAGCTTGGAAGCAAATGATAGCATACAGAGAGACGGCAGCAATTGGGTTAATGGGCAACAAGGAAGCCACCCCAGTCGATTGGTACCATAATTCTCCTTACTACAAATTGAGGTTAAAACCAGAATGAAAAATATATTAACAATCGTTCTTAACGTATTTGCGTTTGGACTAGTGTGTCTTGTGATTTTTATAGCTTTACGCCCTACAGATTCAGCTAGTGCGACGGCTTCGCCTGAATTGGCAGAAAGTGTGCTAGCTAATTTTAACAAGCATGTAAGTGAAGTACTTGCCAGCAACCAAAAAGTCCAGCTAGATACACTGACTGAACAAAAGAAAATACTACAAAAGATTGACGCAAATGTAGATAGACTGATCGACAATACTTCTGCCCCTAGCGCTGCAGAAGAAAGAAGTAACGCACAAATTGAAGTAATGACACCTACTACTACTTCTCGTGGAATATTTCGCAGAGGTGGTATAATCCGGACACCGGTAACTGGAGCGGGCAAGTGAAGTTAAACCTTAAAGAACCAGTTAGGTTCTACTGGAATAAACATGAATTACCCAATCAAAATTCCACCATTTGCCTACAACTTGCTGCATAGCCTACTGCAGCGAGGCGTGGTAGAGCACGATGGTAACCGTTTAGATTTTTCGGAAGTACAGAACATTTCAATCCAGCACGGGGTTATGACTTTTCATCCGCCAGCTAAAGTAAGCATAGCAGTAGGCCCTATAAAAATAAAGACTACTATGTCTTCTCTTACAGTTGGTGCTGACGGGGTTGAAGTTGAAATTGATTATTCGCCTATCAATATCAAGGTAATACCCCAATGAACTGGGCAGAATTAACAGAAAAATGCTGTAATGTGCAAGGTTGTTCGTTATACTCAATTCCCAAAACGACATTAACTGTTACTTCTAGGCGATTTGCCCAAGGGTTACTAAAAAAACGAGAGAATATTAGCAAGGTGGCACTTGCAGTACAAAAGGCATACGAAGCTAACCCTACTGGAACCAGAGAACAGATTCAGGAGCAAGCTACTAAATTTATTGTAAGTAGTTTTATTCTTTTCTTTATCGGAAGTCTGCTGTTAAACAAAGTAATGAGTATCGCGTTAACATGGTTTTTAGACTATTTATTTAATTCAGAGAAGAATAAGTAATGGCTTACCGCTACCCGCAGAATGATTTTGATGACACAGATTTACTTTTGAATCTTCTAGGAAGTTTCTGGGCAACAACCTATCAAGGAAATGAATTAATTTCAAACTTATCTGGTGTAGCCGGGCAAATGGCACAGCAGACTTATATGCAGCTGATGTCACTCGTAAACAGTATTTCTAGATTTAATGTTCCATTGTTTCACCAGAACAACTGGCATGCCTTACGTTTGCGTGAAACGCAGCTAAACCTAGATTTAAACTTATTGCCTAAATATGTTACGCAGACCAACCAGACTTACACCTCGGATAATTCCTTAGGCTACGGACAAGCAATACATTCATCTTATTTTGTATTCACCAAGCCACAAGGGTTAACCGATGTAAAACTTATGTTTAACCGGCTGACTTCTCCTACTGTAGAGTTGGTGCAAGGGGTAGATTACTGGCTAGAAGATACGATTATTGTTTTTCGAGATAATCCTTTTAAAAACGATTTAATAGCAAAACGAGACTTACTAAACGATAAAGGTGAACTCGCAGATAAAGAAATAGTATTGTGGCTGTATCAAGGAAAATGGGAATGGCACACAACTTATAAACAATTTGGATATGCTCTTGGTTTACAGTTGAAATCAAGCGAAGGATATAAACAATTTATTAACGCAATATTTGACGCTTTTGTAAGTGGCACAAGTATTCGTACACAAAAGCTGGCACTGGCTGCAGCTTTCGGCGTGCCTTTAGTTATAGAAGCAAAAGAAACTATTGAAGAAATAATTACAGACGCAGATAAACTTAACATCATTACAGATCGACACGTCTATCGGTTTCCACTAACGGCAACCCCCATTGTTCAGCCATACCAACAGGTGGCGGCTGGTGACGGGCTTACCGATCTTCTACAAGTATTTGAATTTACGCAAGGTAAACAAATTGACCTTCAAGACATATCCGCTCTTTCGATTGGTGCTGGGCTTATACCATCAGGTTTTCAAGGTGAATTAATTTTTGAAAATATTGAAACTCCCCTCCTTGTTGAGCTTGAAGTTGATGGGTTTACTAAGGTCTCTTGGAAAATTGGTGGCTATCCTTTTGATGCAGACAAATTCTGGGATGATGTACATGCTGCCGGAATAGCTAAAAATCAAACAATTGCTATGCTTCTAGACCTACGAGAAACTCAGGTAGGTCAGCCGACTGCTGCAATGCTACCTAGCGAAATAAATCCATTGCAGTTCCTTGCTGATAATGTTTTACGCAACAACGCTTATGTGGTGAAGGTTAAAGCTGGGGTTTCTCGTGCAGCACGACTTCCTTTTGTACCTACAGAACAATTGCGTAAAATTCAGCCACCGCATACTCTGATGCTATTAAATGTGGAATTGGTCTACGCCGATAAGTATGTTAGTATGGAAGCCTCAGGTACTGAAACAGACACAGGATATGAAGAAAATTTATCTTTTTTTCCGTGTACAGTACACGCAGAAGCTATGGCACCGTCAACATATATAGCCGAACAGATAAACGTTACTACGATTGGCGGTCGTTGTATTTAAAATAGTAAGGATTCATATGCAAAATTGTTTAAATAGCAGCGAAAACATTAGCGGAAAAGTACGCGCTTACAGCGTGACAGACAACAGCTGGACTGCGGTTACAGAGTACAAACATAACCTTGTACTATACCAATGGGCAGAAATTGCCTCAAAATTATTAACGACAGGCGACAGCCGATTTCGTATTGGCGGGTTGTACTTAGAGTTTGCGAATACGACTAGTCCAGGCGATGCGGTAGCAATACCTTCGCTGAATCGCACACGAGATGTGGAGTATTACAACGCATTATCTGCAAGTGCCACTAAAGACTATTTACGGGTGCCTTTAACGGCTAGCCCTGTATCTTCAGAAGGAGTAGGATTAAGCAATAATCAAATAACTTTTTTTGCTCGAAGTGGCGGGATAGCTGGGGTGCATAGTAAGCCTTTCTCGCATGCTTCTAACTCTGTTATTATTGGTGCTTCCATTGTGGCATTTGTTGATGCAACAGATGCCACTCGTGATTTGTTATTCAGTAGCTTCTATTTTGCAGAAGAAGATCAGCAACAAAAAACTGCAACTAGCCAAGTGGGTATCGAATGGGTGCTGACTTTACAATAACCATGGCTCGCTTAAATGGAGAACTCAGGGATGAGTCTAGAACGTTTTATTAAGTTTATTAGCGAGGGGGAGCCTGTCTCCCCCGGTACAGCTAATCGACCACTGCAGCAACTCGACCAAAATATTCAGTATCTGTGGAATGTTATCCAAGCTGCTGCTTTAGGTTCTACGGTTTATGCTCGGGCACAAACAGTCGAAACTACTTTAAAAGTAGGTCAACCTGTTTATTTTAACCCAACTTCCAGCCGATTTGAAGCAGCCTATGCTTCCACGGAATCGGATACTGTTACAGGTTATCTAACCGTTTCAGATCAAGCACAAGTCTGGGGTATCCTGGCTGAAAAACATAATGCAACGCTGGCGGATATTTTGTTGTTTGGGTATGCCCAGATAGACATGCGAGAAGCACTGGATATAGTAGTACCCCCCGAAGAAAATGTCCCGGCTGCAACTTGGTATTTGTCTGGGATGAGCGTAGGTACTCTCACCAGACAACTTCCTCCTGTTACCATACCTGTGTGTAAAACTAACAACAGTGGTGGCGTTTATGTAAATCCAAGTTTTGTAGATTTTTTAGAAAATCACAGACATTATACTTTTTCGCTAACAATGCTTCCTGCTGGTACAGTAACCCCGCCTGCCGTAAGTAATCCCCATGTAATTACAAATCCGGATTTTAACTTGGCTGGTTGGTTACCGGCAGACAATTCCGTTTTTGAAGGAAAAGCTCCTGCCGGTGCTAAGTTCGGCTACAACTTATCTAAAGATTTACCCCTTAAAAATTTATACCCTCCTGTACCTTTACAATCTGCTTGCATTCAGATGCAGCGTCCTAGCGTCTGGGATACTTCAACAGAACATCGCTGGTATGGGCAGCAGCTAATGGACGATTTAGTCGTAATCGACAGAAATGGTATTTGGTGGATGAGCGACTGTTACGATGAAGTTCCTTGGCCCACTGATCTCGACACTGATAGTTCTGCCAGCACTAGTTATGGGGCGTGTGCCCCACTTGGCCGAGAATATGTTTTAAAGTTGTACTACACGCGGGTTAGTTTTGCTACCGACATATCCACAGTAACTAGCCTTAAATCTCTAGATTCTCGCCTAATTATCAACTGTGCCGGCAAAGATGTTCCTGGAACTACAGGAGATTTAGACATTGATCTAAATCTGGCTTTTATGGTTGGAAGCCAGAACTTGACCGGCTATCGTGTTTTTAAAGCATTTGATCCAGTAACTAACACTTTTAATGCTGGACCCGTAGCCGAAGGTGTTTACGCAAATTCTGCTAATGTGTTATTGTCTAGCCCGCACACTACTGTTGATGCGCTGAGCCGTACCATTTATCACGGACCAATTGGTCTTGGAGTAATAAGCCAGCCAACGCAGGAATTAGCTAGCCAACTTGTTCGATTAGATGGGGTAACTGAAGAAAGTTATCCTGTGCTATATCTTGGAATGCCGAATGATATAACTACAAGCTATATTGTAAAATTTGAAGTCCCTTCCGATGCGCCTACAAATTCTAATTTTAAACTGAGGTTAAGGTTGCTTGGTAAGGTAGCAAGTACATTACCGCAGCTAACCGTTTCTTACTATACCTCTGTACGGCCTTCGGCAGGTTTGACAACTCCCGTAACTGTAACTCAGAGTTACACTGCTTTGACAATTAATACAGTAGCGGTAGTTGGAGCTAATCAAGCGGTAGAAGCGGAAAGCTCCGCAATTAGTCTAGCTGCTGGTACTATTATTTACATTAAAGTGCAGCGTACTCCTAGCGATGTTGCGGATAATTACGCAGGTGAAGTGGGAATTATGCAACAAACAGGGATATTGACAGCAATATAATGGAGGGCAAGGATGCCATTATCTCAGTGGAATTTAGATTTTCTAAACCATAATGCGCAGCGTAGTTATCCGTTGACTGCGGAATCAACTAAGCAAGATGTTACAATGTCGTTTGAAATTCCAACCGATTTTCTTGTAGGGTTAGATTTGTCTGTGTCTCCCGCTATGGATATGGAGACTGGGCGATTTTTCATTAGACAACTTGGTCTATTTGCTTCTGGCATTCAATTAATCATAGCTTACGACACAGGGTTCAGCCTCGTAGATGTAGCCACTGGTTTAATACCTACTACCACCACTATTAGAAACAAAGTCTTTGCACTTAATGGCATAGGCGTTTACACAGACATAAGCGGTAAAGTGATTATCGGGCGAGTAGATACTATCCAAGAGCAGCCTAGCGGTCTGTTTACTTTTGCTCTGGAAGATACTCGCATCGAACCGCAGGCTATTCGCCCCATGATTAAAGGTATATCTGCAATACGGGTGTCCTCCGGCGTAGGCGGAGTCAGCCAAAATTTGTATGGCGATATTGAGTTAGTAGCTGGCACTAACATTCAAATTTCTACTGCAATAATCGGGTCAGAAACAAAGATTATTATAAGTGCATTAGCCGGTGAAGGCACTATTGAACAATGCATCTGCGAAGGAGAAGCTGCTGCCATACCGTGCATTAAAACTATTAACGGAATCGGCCCAACTACTAGTGGTAACTTTAATTTTATCGGTGATGACTGTTTACATTTTACTCCGGCCGCAAATGGTCTTAAAGTTACAGACTCTTGCTGCGCCCCTTGTTGCGGCTGTGCAGAATTAGAAATTATTACTAGAGATTTAGAGCGTTTTGCAACTCAGCGCAATGCTTTAGAATTATTCGTTAACCAATTAGCGGCAGAAACAGCTACTTTCGATACGATCGTGCTCGGAGCACGGCTTGGGGATCGTCGCTGTTTGACCTGTACATAAAATTATGAGTAACCCACGAGGACGACAACCAGTTGGCTTAAACCAGCCCCCAAGTGGGGGGTCTGCCTATCCGTTTGTATCTCCTTCAGACGATATTTTGCATTTATTGGCTGACTTCTTTGTGTCGTTTGATGACCTTTCTAACACGTTTGTTTACCCTTTACGCATAGCTTGGATGCACGGCTTTGGCACGGTGACTACCGCACCTCCTGCAGGCTGGCCTACTCCTGTGCACACTCATGATCTTGTAGTAAGAGATGCTAACGATGAAATAGTATTTAACTCTACCGCTGCAATTCGTTTTACTACAGAAGTATGGGACAACCGTTTATTAATACTTGAATGGACAACTGAATACAATATATGTCGTTGCACTATGCACACAGACTGGACAGATGCAGATATCAATGACTCGCAGTCTCGAAGTTATGCCACATATATTGTTCCAGACCGTGGCGAGTTACAGGCAGACACATGGTATAAAATGCCTAAACGAGTGTTGTCACTTCGTGTCGGTCTTACACACATTACAAAAAGCAATGTAACTTTAGCAGAAGGTTACAATGTACAAATTTCTAAAATTATGGCCACACCTACTTTAACAATAAATAACTTTAATCTGCCCGGAGCTCAAACAACCAAACCTTTAGTGGAAGGCACCAGGAACACACAACAAATTTTGTTAGAGGCTATCCCATTAGCCGGGTTGGGTGTATTTCCTGGCTGTGTTGATCAAGAAAAAGTAATTCGTACAATCAATGTAGTTCGCAGTAACGAACATCAAAACTTTTTATATGACAGCGAAGGTTGCATAAGAGTACAACGACCCATTGTGCTTAATTCGGCTTCGCCCCGTGTTTTTAGCTACAGTGCCACTAGCTTACCTAATACCGCAGAGGCTGCTGCAGCTATTCTTGTTAGTAATGATTGCAAAAATTGTTGTGACTGCACCTATTTTGCTCAAACTTACCAAGGGTTAAAGCGACAATGGAATTTATTTAAAAGCACGGCAAAAAATGCAGAACAAGCCCGAGACACCTATGCTCAAAATAAAGAACGATGGTTGGTGCAGAAACAAATACGGGAAGCAGATATGCTGCGAGTGCGCATCTCACTAGATGGCAAATGTAAAATACGCTGGGGAATAGCTTTCTGTAACGCCAGTAAATGTTGCTTGAGTAATGTTACAGTATATTTAACTTGGCTTCAGTATCTTAATGGTGTTTTACAAACGCCTGCCCTCCCTCAATTTGTTTGTCTTCCAATCATGTTAGACGGTGACGAGCAGTGCGATGGGCCTGTACCCATCGTGTCAGACCAAACAAATGTCCTAGGTAACATGTCTAAATTTACATGGAATTACAGCAACCCACAGACTGTTACAACTTTATACGGGCGACACTGTATGCCAGACTGCAGTAGTCATCCTGATGGGGCTTTAAAATTTAAACTTCATGTTTGCATAACATGGGAAGCAGCACTTAAAAATCCAGCAACTGACGAAGTTTGTGTGTATCCATCTGTGCAGTATTCTGCAATTCCAGCGGCAGTTCGCAGTATTTGGGAAGCTTCTGGGATAGTTTTACCGACAAACATTAAAGACGAAAAAATAACTCCTTTAACCGTAACCGATAAATCTAACCCCTTCTGTCGGCGATGTAATTGTGTAGAAGATTAACTATTTAATGGAATGTTAGTATGCCGATTCGCAATAACCATTGGTACAACCTTAACGAGCAGCGCTTTTATCCGCTGGACGATACCGCATCAGCTCGCTCGGACAATGGCGACTTGTTGCCAAATTCTTTAATCGCTGACTTACGACTATGTTGGCCTAAAGAATATGGCGAATATGCTTTCATTAGTGCAGCCGCAAGCACCCCTAGTTTAGTTACTGTACTTATTGAAGTTGCAACCACATTAGCAAACAATCCAAGTGATTCTGTCTTAATAGCGGGTATAACTCTTCCTAAGGCAGAATTAACCAAAGGCAGAACTTATGCCTTAACCGCATTTAAACCTGGAGTTGGTGGATTTATTGTGTTGGGTACAACCTTAGATCAAATATACTCTGGTCGTTTTAGTTCTCCTTCTCAATCTTTGTTAACACCTAGAGCTGCAAGACCTAATCGTGCACCTCCTGTGCCTACAATCAAAGTAAGCGACGCAGCCGTCGCTTTATCCGGGTTAGTTAAATTAACTGCGACACCTCCTTTATACTTAGAAAAAGAAACACGCATTATCCACGGAGTAGAATACCCTAATGTCATTGTTTTTCGGCTAAAGGAAGGTGAGCAGAATACAGGAATAGTCGCCCTAAATGAATCAGTTTTTGCTGCTTTTTCTGGACCTTGTGGCAAGCGAGCTGGCTCAAAAACTTGTAGTGACCCCCAACCTGTGCAATTTATTAACGGTGTTGCACCAGATTGCGACGGAATACTTACTTTAGATTTTCAAGGATGTGCGGTTGTAGGTAAAAACACAAAAGATTGTGGAGTTATTATAGATTGTTCCTTAGGTTTATCCGCTAGCTGCGTGCCGCCATACTTGCCCGTACTGCTTACAGGAAAGCTACCAAGCGAATCTCCACAAATTATCATTCCTCCGTTGCGACCACCTGTGCCTCCGTTTGTGCCAACTGTAAGCATCAGCACTGTAGTAGAAACTGTATTAAATCTACCTTACTGTGATACTTTTGATGAAATGATTGCCGTCGGATTTTATCCGATGGGTGATTCACTTTTTAATTTTGTTTCTGACGACAGTCCAGGAGAAAACGATTGTTGTGCAATTGCGCCTACCCAGTATGGTTGTGATATGTCTATATCTGTATCCCATTCATATTCAATCTCCCATTCTAACTCCTATTCGTTGTCTTACCACAAAGGGCTAGAAGCTATAGAAATTGCCAGCAGTTACGCCACAATACATCCAAATGCACAAGCACGAACCAACATTTCTATCTGGACAATGGATGTTCAATCGTTGTACCGCAAATATACAACAGATGTCAAAATCACTAATGGTCAACCAGGAAGTAAAAAAAATGCAGGAATTATTTTAAATTACAGACAAGTGTTGCCAAGTATATTCAATTATTTAGTTGCGATATTAGATGTTGAAACAAGCACTTTCGGAATCTACTTCTTTAATGGGTTACTTCTTGTGCCTTTCGTCCAAACGGTGGTCCCAGCGCTTAAAACAAACGATTGGTACCGCATTAGTTTTTCAGCTATTCCTGACAGTGTGACGCAAATTAGCGTGCAGTTAACCGCTGTTTTAACCGGCATTACAGACCCGACTGTGACTGCAACGATTTCTACTCCAATATCTTCCAATCTGTGGCAAACAGACGCAGGTAATGCTGGCGTGTACGCCAAACGCTCACGCAGCTATTTTTCATTCTGGCGAGTGGAGGAGGCCGGAGTATGACAGCTATTCGTTTTCCAGAGTTCTTAGACTCGCTAGAAAATACTAAATACCCATTTATACCTACGGCTACTTTAAGCAACGGTAAAGTTTCATTCTTAGAAGGTACTTTTCTAGACGCACATGTCTACGCCACGACAAGTTTTTTTAGATATTACATTTCAGAAGTAGTAGTAGAATCCGACAAATTTACAATTTACATAGGAGATGAGGCAGCACCCAAGAGTTTATATGGCACGATTGATTTACCTATAACGATTAAAAATGTGCAGCTACAAGATGATTATGGTAGACCCGCAGGCATACTTGTTTCAAACCCTGACCGTTTGGCCGTATTGTCTGCTTGGGGCATTGGTACCCATACATTTGAAAGAGAATACACAGAGTTTTGTGTTACATGCCAGATGCCAATACCCAATCCAGGTGTATCTGGATTTCTGCTGGAAACTGGGGAAATACTAAGTGGTAAAGTTTGGTTCGTAGGCGACGATGGCGTTGTTGTTTCTATTGCTACAGCAACTGATTCGCAAAATAATTTAGTAAGTTCATTACAAGTAAATGCGATAGGTGACCCGCTTTACTTACAAAGATTATGCAATCCATCTAACCTATTTACTCCGGTTAACCCAGTGCGTATACTCAGAGTGGTAAACGGAGCAAATACGTACGATTGTTTACCGGATGCACAGGGAAACTTTAACTTGCAGATGAATGATAACTTGGTACCAGATGCAGCTTTGCGAATTCGTACGACTGCTGAAGGAATAGTAATAACTGTAGAAGGATCTACTGCGTAAATAATTGTGAGACAATATGGCAACACCTAATTTTTTCAATGAAAACATTAACCGTAGTTTTCCATTTCAACGGGCAACAGTGGGGGTAGCCACGCCTGCTAGCGGTTCCGTAACAATGAGACAACTGCCTGATGACTTTATTGCAGATTGTGGTTTTATTCTAGGACCTGAATCTGGTTTCATTGACGGGATTCATTCTGTATATCTGCATAAAATTTCACGTGTCAGCGAATCGTTAATTGAGTATGAATTTCATTCAAATGCACCTAACTTGCTGAATAGTCTTTTAATATTTAGGCGGGATATCGCTGATCCAATTTACAGTACAGAGTTTGTAGAAAGTGATGCGCCGTTTTATGACCCAGTTAGCGATTCTTTTTCTTTATCCATCTCAGTCCCTACTGTGACTTGCGGAGAACCTTTCTGGTCTGGTTATCTTGTAACAGGGCTTCTCGCTGCTGTTACAGCACGATTAGCCACCGGAGAAACAATTGTTCGCGTTGGAAACGACGAGGCACTAGTTGAACCCGCGTTACTTCAGAATTTAGACCAAAGTCAACTTGTGTCGTTAAATATTGCAAACGCAGATAGAACTAGAGCAACCCGCCCAGATAATTGTCCATCAAATTCTTGGACTTTTCCGACTGGCCGCATTTATGTAGCACGAGAATGTATGCAAGGAAATTTACGGTTGCAGCCCGGCTATAATATGGAAATAAAACAAAATTCACTTACTAACACAATTGAATTTGCAGCAAAAGTAAAAGCAGGATTAGGAGAACCCTGTGAAGAATTTAAGTTATTTCCGCAAGAAACTGTACCGGCTGGGGCAAGTAACAATTTATTTGCGGGAGATTATTATTGTAATGAAACATTAAGATCAATAAACGGGCTACAAGGCCCTAATTTGACATTAATTGCTGGCGTAGGTGTATCTATCTTACCTGACAACGCCAACAGTACTGTAACTATAAACATTAACTTAAACGATTTACAAACATGTTCTTACGCCACAGTATCTGAATCTATTTAATAGGAGAGAAAGGATGGAGCACAGGGCATACTTGACACAAGGACCGCAAGCACCGCAAGCACCAGTATTTGACATTGTCAAATGCCCTGTTCCTAGCATCTTTCCTATTTCAGACGACAATTGGTTAGATAATCCTCAAGTGCCACAAGCACCTGCGGATATCGCAGATTGCCCCGTAACTTTAATTCCAATTTTAGAACCTGAGCCACTGTGCCCTCAATTAACATTTCAAAGTGGTTCTCAAGGTTACGCTACTACTAGTATTGTGCCGGCCGGGCAACAATGTGCATTTTTTAAAATTACAAAAACTGAATGTTGCGAATTTGATATTAGTGTAGATGTATGTTTTCCACAAGGACCGCAGGGACCGCAGGGACCACAAGGACCGCAGGGACCGCAGGGACCGCAGGGACCACAAGGACCGCAGGGACCGCAGGGACCACAAGGACCGCAAGGGCCACAAGGGCCACAAGGGCCGGATGGACCACAAGGGCCACA
>JBDNHI010000048.1:0-15214 GCA_041694635.1 Gemmataceae bacterium
GGTAATTCTCAATCAGGCCCGAGCAAAAGTCCGCCACCCCTCCCAGCGAAAAATGGGGGTCTACCCTTATTGCCCAGCGCGATGCAATTTCAAAAGGTTTTGGAGAAGAATAATTTTGCGATTATTGCAGTAATTATGTTGGTGGGATTTGGTGTTTGCATGGTCGGGGTAATGGTTTTCGTGGGGGGTGTTTTTTTAAAGGACAAAAAGCAGCAGGGCAATCAAATCGCAGAAGCGCCTAGGGGCAATCAAGCAGAAGAAAAAATAAGGGGGGATGAAAAAGATGTCATTGATAAAATACGAGCAGAAAGTGCGCGGAATGTTTTAGCTAATGAGGAAAAAACAGAGAAAACCAAATCAAAACTCAAGGAGATTGAAGAGAAGGCAAAAGATGCCCAAGGAAAAAACCCTAAAAACTATGTGTATGACCGGTTTGATCCCATTGTTGAGTTGGTCGATAAGCATGCATTTATTGCTACCGAGGAACATGAAAAAGACATAGAAACTTTAGCCTCTTACCTAGGGGTGTTTGGGAAGAAATATAGCCCTGCCAACGAGTATCTTCAAGTTCGTGCCATTTATTCATGGATTACCCATAAAGTCAAGTATGACAAGCCTGCATTGTTGGATGGTGTAACCAGGGATAATGATGCGGTGCAGGTTTTTAAAAGTAGAAAAGCGGTGTGCCATGGTCAGGCCAATTTATTCAAAGCATTTTGTGATGAACTGAAAATCAAATGTCATGTGGTGACCGGTCCTGTTAAAACCAGATTTACTGAACAAGAAGGAAAACTAGGTGAGCATGCATGGAATGCGGTGGAAATTCATGGCAAATGGCATTTGTTGGATTGCACCTGGGGCTGCATGATAGATGACAAGAAAAACGAAGTTAATCCTCACCTGTATACGATGAATGAATTCTATTTTTTGACTTCTCCGGAACTTTTAATTCTAAATCACTTTACCAAAGACCCTGATTGGCAATTACTAAAAACCCCGAAAACCTATGCACAGTTTGTAAAAGAACCTAATTATTTAAACAATAATAATGGATGGTCTATTGAACTTCTAATGAATGAATTTCCCCTGAGTATGGTTGCAGATTTTCTCCAAAAAAACAGTATCGATGATGTGGTATTTACCTGGCCTGTTTTTTGCCCAATCAAAGTCTTGGAAATGCCTTTGCATAGGAAGTTGGAAATCAATAGAAAATACAACTTTGCTTTTAAGGTTCCTGCGAACTTTAGGATCGATATTCAAATGGGGAAAAGTATTAGCCAGCCGATGAAGAAAGATAAGGATGGCAATTATGTTGCAGAAATAACACTTGATAAGGTTGCCCCTGTACATGTTATTTTATGGGATAATGAGAATAAATTTGATGGTGGTGACACATTTGCAATTTATAATTATGTAAAAAATGATTCGGATTAACGCTGGTTCCGTCTGTGATGTTTAATCAATTCTTAATAAATCCCCAATGAAAGCGCATCATTTTAGCACAAACAAAAGGATTCGATTTCAACTCCTTTCCAAATGCGTATAATGCCCCGAAGTTCAATATTGGCAAAAAAACCGCAGGGGATGAAAATGGCTGGAGAAAAGATTAGTACACGGGCACAAGATTATTCACAGTGGTACCTTGATATTGTGAATCGTGCGGGGCTTGCGGAGAACTCCGATGTCCGTGGCTGTATGGTTATCAAGCCCCATGGCTATGCAATCTGGGAAAGAATTCAGCGCGCGTTAGATAATATGTTTAAGGAAACAGGCCATTCCAACGCATATTTCCCGCTCTTTATTCCTAAATCTTTTCTAGCCAAGGAAGAACAGATGGCGGAAGGCTTTGCTAAGGAATGTGCGGTCGTTACGCATTATCGCCTTAAGGCAATTCCTGGGAAAGGTGTAGAAGTTGATCCAGATGCAAAGCTGGAAGAAGAATTAATTGTAAGGCCAACTTCAGAAACGATTATCTGGAATACCTACAAGAAGTGGATTCAGAGTTATCGTGATTTGCCATTGTTGATAAATCAGTGGGCGAATGTGGTGCGCTGGGAAATGCGAACCCGTTTGTTTTTAAGAACAGCAGAATTCCTTTGGCAGGAAGGGCATACTGCGCACTCAACCGATGCAGAGGCTGAAGAAGAAACCCATAAAATGCTGGAGGTTTACAGGAAGTTCGCAGAAGAATGGATGGCAATGCCAGTATTTACAGGCCCTAAAAGCGATGGGCAAAAATTCCCAGGGGCTGTTTATACGCTTTGTATCGAAGCCATGATGCAGGATAAAAAAGCCTTGCAGGCAGGCACCAGCCATTTCCTAGGCCAGAACTTTGCCAAGGCTTTTGATGTTCAATTCCAATCGAAGGAAGGCAAACTTGAATACGCCTGGGCGACAAGTTGGGGTGTTTCTACCCGATTAATTGGCGGCATTATTATGACCCATAGTGATGATCAGGGCTTGGTGGTACCACCAAGGCTTGCTCCGATTCATGTGGTGATTTGTCCGATAGGGAAAAATCCTGAAGAACAAAAAGCTACTTCTGAAATGGCAGATAAGTTGGCAGCAGGCTTGGCTGCTTTGCCTCGGGATGAATTCTTTGGTTATGAACCAATGACGGTTCGGGTTGATCGAGATTTTGAAAAATCACCTGGTTTCCGTTTTAACGAATGGGAGCTAAAAGGTGTTCCAGTGCGGGTTGAAATCGGGCCCAAGGATCTTGCTGCAAACGCTTGTGTGCTTGCAAGGCGCGATCAACCGGGCAAGGAAGGTAAGCTTATGGGTGTACCCATTGCAGAGGCCCCTACTCGCATTGATGCACTTCTTCGTGATATTCAGAAAAAGTTATTCGAAAAAGCAAAAGCATTTCGCGATGCTAATACCCACCGCGTTGATTCTTATGATGAGTTTAAAAAGAAGATCGAAGAGCCGGGGGGATTCTTCCTTGCTCATTGGGATGGAACCCGCGAGACAGAAGATAAAATCGCTGAAGAAACCAAAGCAACTATCCGCTGTGTTCCCTTTAATCTTGCCCATGAAGCAGGAGTTTGCATGGTGACGGGTAAGCCATCCAAGCAAAGAGTGGTGTTTGCAATATCCTATTAAGAAGGGTTAAACAACACCCTTGATGGGTTCGCCTGCATGGCCATAAAACACAGGCCGGTTACCAGAAGTGTAAAGTGGTTTATTTCGATCAATGCCTAGTTTTTCATAAATGGTGGCAGCGTAATCTTCAGGGGTGTATGCAGATTCAACTACATATCCGCCTTCTCGGTCGGACTTCCCAATTACTTGCCCACCTGGAACTCCGGCACCTGCAAAGACAATAGAGTAGGCGTGGGTCCAATGATCGCGCCCCTTGGCTTTGTTGATTTTTGGAGTTCTACCAAACTCGCTAAGGAAGCAAACTAAAGTTTCTTGAAGTAAGCCGCGTTCTTCCATGTCGATGATAAGGGTAGAGAAAGCCTGATCGACGCTGCCCATCATAACCCAGTGCCCGATGCCATATCTTCCGGCCCCAGCCCCGGTAGCGCCAGGAAGTTCGCAGGTTTCGGAAGTGTAAATGTGATCGTGATGATCCCAGTTAAGGTTACCACCTTTAGGAGTTTCTTTGGTGAGTGGCCAGCGAGCATCGACGGTGACAAAACGAACGCCAGCTTCGATAAGTTTCCGGCCTACGAGGTAGCAAGCGCCTCGGTGCCCTTTGCCATAGGCTTCGCGAACTTTTTCAGGTTCGCCCTGAACATTAAAAGCCTGAGAAACCTTGGGACTAGAAATCATGTCGAATGCTTGATTGAAAAATCGATCCATAGTTATGCTATCGGAAATAGAGTTTGATTTTTCAATACGATCTTTTAGCTGCAATCTGGAAGAAAGGCGGTCACCCTGATTTTCTATTCTGGGTAAAAGGGAATCAATTTTCCAAGCTGGATCTGCGAGGTCTTTGCCACCGGTTTTAAATACCTTGGTTGATGCAGGGAGAAATCCATGGCGAGTTTCCGCTGCTTGTTCGTGATTCCCTGGCACCATAATGTACGGGGGTAAGTATTTGCAGCCCGATCCCTTTAGAAAGGAAACGATAGAGCCAATATCGGGCATAGTAAGACCAGGATTCGCTGGATGCGAACCGGATAAGGCGTATTGTGTGCCATTGGGGTGCGCATCTGCCCCACCTCGTGTGTGATGCATCGACCGAACTACGGTAAGCTTGTTCGCAATTTTTGCGGTCTTGGAGAGTAATTCGGTGAACTGAATACCAGGCACATTAGTGCTTATGGGCTTGAAAGGGCTGCGGTACTCGCTGATGGCTTCGGGCTTTGGATCCCAAGTATCCATGTGGGAAAGGCCGCCCTGTTCGTAGATTACGAGAACATTTTTTGCCTTGCTACTTTTAGTTGTACTCGCCAAGGCTTGCATACATTGGGGGAAAGTAAGGCCAAGTACACCTAATCCCGAGGTTCCTAAAAAACTGCGCCTGCAAAGAAGGCTTAGCTTTTGGTGGGAAAAGTTTCTATCGGGCATTAATACGAATCCTTGATTGGGTGAAGCTTATGAATTATAACTATTTATAAGTTGGCAGGTATATTCTATAGCTTATGTTAATGTCTATCGGACTAAAAGCCAAACGCATTTATGAAAAACCTCCCCTGTTTACTTGGTTCTTAAAACGGAGAATCAGATTATGGAAAATTTAAATAGACGATTGTTTATGGCCTCTGCTTTAAGTTTGGTGCCTATAACGCTTATTGCTCAGGATGGAACCTCACCTCGAACCCGGCCTATAAAACCATCGATTAAGGGAAGAAAACCCCTCGCAGTGATTGGCTCAACCTATTACCCGCTTTCGCATATCTACCACATTGCAGGTCGATTTCTACATGGGTATTATTTGGACGGAAAATTCCACCTGCCACAGCATTATATCCATTCCGTTTTTACCGATCAAAAACCCGATAATGATGTCTCCGTAGCTATATCTAAGGACTTTGGTTTTAAATTGGCGAACAATGTCCGTAATGCACTCTTAAATGATAAGGGCGAACTGGATGTGGATGGCGTCATGCTTATCGTCGAGCACGGTAAATACCCTGAGAATGAAAAAGGACAAATTTTATATCCCCGCTACGAATTAATGGAACAAGTGGTCAAGGTGTTTAAAGAAGTAGGAAAATCAGTTCCCGTCTTTAATGACAAACACCTTTCCATCGAACTTCGCAAAGCAAAACAAATGGTCGCTTGGTCAAAAGAGCTTAAATTTCCCTTTATGGCGGGCTCTAGTCTGCCTTTTGTTTGGCGTACGCCCCAGTTAGAGTTACCTCTTGAATCTCCAATAGAGGAGGGGTTGTTGGCGGCTTATGGCAGAATCGAAATTTATGGGCTGCATTCCCTCGAAGCCTTGCAAACTATGATGGAAAGAAGATTGGGCGGAGAGACAGGCGTTGCATCCGTCCAGTGCCTTCGTGGCAATGCGGTCTGGAAAGCGGGCGATGAGGGTAGGTGGAGTTGGAAACTTTTGGATGCTGCACTTATGCAAAGTGAAACTTTAAACCCCGGTGATATTCGCACCAATACCTCGACCGTGGCATCTTTAACCATACCGAGGGTTGAGCCAGTTGCGTTTTTAATTGAGTATCGGGATGGCACCAAAGGGACGGTATTATTATTGAATGGCCATATTCAAGATTTTTGTTTTGCAGGGAAAATCAAGGGTCAAGAAAACCCCGCATCATGTTTATTTCGCTTGCCATTACCACCTGGTGCAAAGTTTTTTGATGCTCAGGTATTTAACCTTGAAAAATTATTTAATCAAAAGAAGTCACCAACCCCAATTGAGCGTACTTTGCTTACAAGTGGTGTTTTAGAAGCTGCAATGGAAAGCAATTTTCTTAAGGGGAAGAAATACGAAACAAAAGAGTTAGAAATCAAGTACAAAGGATTTGCAGAGAGTGGATTTTTAAAAGGTAAAGTAAGCGGGGGCTAAAAATGATTTAAAAATGTTCCGCTGAATAAAAATTCGACATCGCCCAGTTGCCGAAGAATTAAAACAGCAGAACAATTTTAATTTAGTTAGTAAAAATTAAAATAACAAGTCAAAGTAGGATAAAAAGATGAAATAATAGTAATTATTAATTTAAATAGCGTAAGATAACGGAAAAATAGGCCAAAAATTCTCAAAATAATTCTAAATAAATATTTTATTACCGTATTTCCATAGCAAAACCTAATTCAAAGCATAAACCCTAAAAAACAAATAATCAGTACAAAGTCACCCAAATACTCATTTTGTTTATATTACAAAAAGGTTTCGGTTTGATAACATTTCCTCTTCCCGTGATAATAATCAAAGCGATGGCATTGAAAGGTGAGTTGATTTCTCCTTTAATTCCATTGTCATAGATTGATGTAGTTGTTCCTAAATGGCTTAATATTAGGCCGAAAATATGCCTGATCAGAAAAAGATAATAGCTGCCTGATTAACCAAATGATGAGCTTTTGGGTACCTCTAATTTGTTTAAAACTTCGGTTACTTTGTTGACCACCTATTGATTTTGATATACAGAGGGTCAGGCGCCAAGAAGATTGTGACATTTGTATTTTTTGCAACTTTCTTGCATCTTTTTTGCAACAATGATTGCAATCGAACTGGATAACTCGGGCTTTTTAACTTAGTTTTCTTCAGAATTGGATACAGGATGCGGTTTAACCTGATTGACAAAATTATCGAAGTGGAAGCAGGCGTTAAGCTTAAGGCAATTAAAAACCTTACCCTTGGCGAGGAATACCTCGCAGATCACTTCCCCACTTTCCCGGTAATGCCTGGCGTTTTGATGTTGGAAACTTTGGTTGAAGCTGGGGCTTGGTTGCTTCGTCTTAGTGAAAATTATGCCCATAGCGTGATCGTTCTAAGGGAAGCACGCAATGTAAAGTATGGAACCTTTATGGAACCGGGCCGTCAGATGATGGTAACCGTGGAATTAGCCGAATTAAATGATCAGACAGCGGTGTTTAAAGGAAAAGGGGAAATGGAAGGTCAGTCTACCGTTTCTGCCAAAATAACCTTAGCTCGGTACAACCTTGCGGACAAAGATAGTGCGTTCAAAGAAACCGATGAAAAAATTAAAGCTCATTATCGAGAATTGTATCGCCATATTAGCATAAAACCTTGATGATTTAAGAATGACTGAAAGTCGTGAAACTGTAATTTTACTCTCTTAGGGATTTTAGGATGATTTTAAAAGACAAAGTCGCAATCGTAACCGGTGGTAGCCGTGGCATTGGTAAAGCCGTTGCTGTGGGTTTAGCCAGCCAAGGCGCTAAGGTCGCAATTATTTATAAAGGAAGTAAAGATGCTGCGGATGCCTTAGTAGCAGAAATGATTACCAAAGGTGGAGCTGCAATTGCAATTCAAGCCGATGTTGCAGAATACAGCCGTGTTAAGGAAGTCGTTGAAGAAGTTGAGAAGACTTTGGGTGGTGTGGATATCCTCGTAAATAATGCAGGAATGATCCACGATGATTTGTTTATCAGGTTAGAACCCGAGCAATGGAGTAAGGTAATCCAGACCAATTTGGGTGGGACCTTCAACTTTTGCCACAATATTGCCTTCTCGATGATGCGTAAGCGTTCGGGCAGAATTATAAATATTTCAAGCGTTGCGGCCGATTATGTTAATCCGGGCCAAACCAATTATGCATCCAGTAAAGGGGCGGTGAATTCTTTCACCAAATCGCTTGCTGTAGAGCTTGCATCTAGGGGAGTTACCGTTAATGCGGTTGCACCGGGGTTTATTGAAACCGATATGAGCGCTGCGGTCCGCAATAAAGCAGGCGATATGATCAAGAAGTTTATTCCGATGAAAAGATATGGCCAACCAGAAGATATAGCGAAGATGGTGCTATTCTTAGCTGGTCCAGATGCCAGCTATATTACTGGACAAGTGATCACTGTTGATGGTGGTTTAAGCCTTGGCGCCGCCTCGGGTTGATACTGCATTAGTGTTTAAACCTTGTTTCTTTGTATAATTATGGAATCGTTGGGCCACGGATGGTTTAGTGAAGGTTTGGGCAAATTGATTTTTAGGTTTAAATAGGACTCGATTGTTTTGCAGTCGTTTGCTATTTCAAAAACTACCTCTCAATTTGCATTATGTTTTAAGTGTTTTTAGGAGATTTATGTTATGGCTACCAAAGAAGAAATTTATTCCAAAGTATCTTCCACGCTCATTGAAGCTCTCAATGTTGAAGAAGATGAAGTCAAACCAACTTCGACCCTACAGGGCGACCTAGGTGCAGAATCGATTGATTATTTGGATATAGTCTTCCGTTTGGAAAGAGAATTTGGAATTAAGATTCCTCGCAACGAACTTTTCCCTGAAGCCGTTTTTCAAGGCGACCCTGATTTTGTCCTTAATGGCAAAGTTACTTCCAAAGGGCTACAAGAATTAAAGGAAAAGATGCCTTTTGCTGACCTAACCGAATTCGAAAAGAACCCTGAAGTTAATAACTTTAGCGACCTTTTCACGGTTGCCCTCATTGCTCGTTATATCGAAGGCAAGTTGGCAGCCAGCAAGAACTAATTCCGTTTAGTTTTTATCAATTAAAACGGACCATAAAGCAAAAATTGTATCTTTCTTCACACTTTTTGCTTTGATTTCTCTAGCCTTTGATGGCAAGGTTTGTTGCCCTTATGAGATGGATTTGGATCGATAGGTTTTTGGAATTCAAAAGTGGTAAGTCTGCTAAGGCGATTAAAAACCTTAGCACAGCTGAAGACCATTTTAGAGACCATTTCCCTGGGTACCCAGTTATGCCTGCGTGTTTAATCCTTGAAGGGTTGGCCCAGACTGGTGGTATTCTGGTAGGCGAGGCAAACGAGTTTCGCGAAAAAGTGGTGTTGGCTAAAATTGCCAAAAGTCGATTCGAACGCGAAATGCTTGCAGGGGAGCAATTGATTTATGAGGTGGAAATTCTGGTTTTAAGACCCGAAGCTGCCACCGTTCTTGGTAAGGTTTTTGTCGATGGAGTCCAGACCGCAGAAGCCGAAATCTTCTTCGCTCATCTGGATAAAAGCCGCTCGAAGCAGCTTTTTGGTGATCAAAATTTTGTGTTCTCGGGAGAACTCAAACATCTACTTGGGTTGGCAAAGGTTGCCTCCCAATCTGGCAAGGACAGCCCGGCTAATGAGGATATTAAACCCTCAGTTAATTGATTTCCCGTAGTTGTTCCTTTGGGAATGACTCGGAGTCGGTGGAGTGCCATGGTTGTTTCTTTGCGTCGTGCTGTAATCACTGGTATTGGATCACTCAATTCCTTGGGGAATGATGGTCCTTCATTTCATAAAGCTTTAATTGAGGGTAAAAGTGGGATTAAACCCATTACCCTATTTGATGCTTCCTCACTTCCTATTCGATTTGCAGGATGTATTCCAGACTTCGATGCGAAAAATTATGTCGATAAGAAAGATCGTAAAGCCCTACGCGTAATGGCAAGAACTATTCAACTTGCGGTTTCTGGTGCACAATGCGCCCTTAACGATTCTAAAGTAGATAAAAATAAACTCGATCATACCCGCTTTGGGGTTATTTATGGCGCGGGCCTTATTGCTACCGACCTACCCGAACTTGCTGATGCCGCGGTGATCGCCTGCGATGGAACACCCGGCCAAGTTGACCTTGAACTTTGGGGCGAAAAAGGCCTTGAAGCTGTTCAACCTCTTTGGATGCTTAAGTACCTCCCTAATATGTTGGCTTGCCAAGTCTCTATTCTTCATGATGCTCAGGGCCCTAATAATTCCATCACTCAAAGCGATGTTGCTAGCATCCTTGCACTTGGTGAAACCTTCCGCCTTTTGTGCAGAGATCGAGGCGACTTCTTTCTTAGTGGTGGCGCCGAAAGCAAAATTAACATCCTTAGTATGAGTAGGCATTCTCTCTTTGAAGACCTTTCTCACGATAACGATAACCATCAAAAAGCTTCTAGGCCTTTCGATTTAAATAGTGGCGGTATGGTGCTGGGCGAAGGAACGGGCGTTTTCGTTGTTGAAGAACTAGAGCACGCAAAAAAGCGGAACGCTAAAATTTATGCAGAAGTGCTTGGCTTTGGTGCTGCCTTTGATCAGAAAAAAGATGGTTCTGGCATTTATCGTGCTATCCAAGCTGCTATGAACGAAGCCGGGATTGATGCTTCCGATATCGATCATATCAATGCACACGGCGCAGGGTGTAAAGTTGCCGACCGGGCAGAAGCACAAGGCATTTACAAGGCGTTCCCGAAAACTCCCGATGTTATCGCAATTAAATCTTTCATTGGAAATCTTGGCGCTGCTGGTGGCTTGGTTGAATTAACCGCTAGCCTCGAGGCTTTTCAAACCGGCATGGTTCCTGGCACTTTAAACCACGATCACCCAGACCCCGATTGCCCTGTTCCTGTTTTAAAATCTCCTAGAGAACTTAAAAAACCTTGCGTCCTTAAAGTTAGCTTTGACCTTACGGGGCAGTGTGGGGCGGTTGTTGTTCGCCGCTGGAACTGATTGCACCGGTTTTATGTTTATTATTTAGTTCGTTTCATAACCGAGATTTATTTATGAGAAGAAGAATTGTGATTACTGGGATGGGTGTGATTACTCCACTAGGTAGTACCGTTAATGATATGTTTAAAAACCTGATCGCAGGGAAAAGTGGTATTGGGCCGATTACTCGTTTTAATGCTAAGAAATTTCATACCACCTTTGCAGCGGAAGTAAAAGGTTTTGATTTGTCACATTATGTAAAAGATTCATCTCCGTGGGTTCATTGTGGAGTTAATAGCCGCTTTGCTGCGGCCGCTGCCCAGCAAGCACTTGCAGATGCAGGCTTACTTCCCGAAAATTCCAAAGTCGACCGAACAAGGTTTGGCGTCTACCTGGGTTCTGGCGAGGGGATTCAAGATTTTATGAATTTGATTTCCCTGACTGCTCGTTCTTACAACCCTCAGACTCGGTTATTGGACTGCGCAAAATTTGCTACCGAAGCCCTCCAACATTTGCATGCCGGCCACGAAGCCGAGCAAGAGTTGCACACCACCCCTGCTCATTTGGCCGATTATTTCTGTCTCGAAGGTCCTAACTTTAATTGTTTGACTGCTTGTGCTGCTAGTAGTCAAGCCATCGGCGAAGCCCTCGAAATGATTAGGCACGGCGATGCAGATGTTATGCTTACAGGCGGATCGCACAGTATGATTCATCCGTTTGGAGTCACCGGTTTTAATCTTCTTACTGCGCTATCAACCCATAATGAAAATCCCCAAAAGGCAAGCAGGCCCTTTGATTTAAACCGTGATGGATTTGTATTGGGTGAAGGTTCTGGTATGTTGGTTATTGAAGAGTTAGAACATGCTAAAAAGCGTGGTGCTAAAATTCATGCCGAACTTACTGGCTATTGTTCTACCGCTGATGCTTTCCGCGTTACCGATAGTCATCCCGAAGGTCGTGGAGCTATCGCTTGTATTGCAGGGGCTATTAAAGATAGCGGTGTTGCTGTTGAAAATATCGGTTATGTAAATGCACACGGCACAAGTACCCAGGTTAACGATCGCGTGGAAACCTTAGGCATTAAGCAAGTATTCGGGGAACAAGCTTATAAAACTCCTGTTAGCAGTATTAAAAGTATGATGGGCCATTTAATCGCTGCTGCTGGCGCTGTTGAATTAATCACCTGCGTTGAAGCTATGCGAACGGGGATTCTTCCCCCCACTATGAATTATGAAACTCCCGATCCCGTTTGTGATCTCGATTATATTCCAAACAAAGCTCGTGAACATAAAACTGCTAATTGTCTTAGCAACAGCTTTGGTTTTGGTGGCCAGAATACTTCATTAGTTGTTAGTGCTTTCAATAATTAGATTTTACGGAGTGTATAGCTTTGGATATGATACTTGTTGGTTTTTTGTTAATGTTCTTGGGCCCTGTTGTTTTTGGACTTGGCTTATTGATGGCCTATTACTTTATCACTAAAAATTATATTCAACATGTGGTTCGTATTTTTCAGGAGAAACCTCTTTTTATCATTCCTAGAGGTGATGCCAATGTTGAATGCGAGCAAGTTCGTTTCCCGACTTCGGGCGGGCTTATGCTTCAGGGGTCTTATTTCAAAACTTCTCTTCCTCGAAAAGGCGTTATTATCTTTGGCTTAGAATTCGGCTCTAACCGTTTTGGCTGCTTATCTTATTCCGAATGGCTCGTTACTTCTGGTTACGATGTCTTTAGTTTCGAACCTCGGAATCAAGGCGATAGTGATAAGCACCTTGGTTATGAACCCCTGCAATGGATTACCCAATATGAAGTTGATGATATGAAATCTGCTTTGGCATATCTTAAAACTCGACCCGATGCCGACCCACGGGGCGTTGGATTTTTTGGTATTAGCAAAGGTGCTGCTTCCGGGTTGTTTGTTGGGGCAGAAGATCCCTATGTTTTATGCAGCGTTTCTGATGGGGGTTTTGGCACTTTTACTACGATGGTTCCCTTTATGAAACAATGGATTTCTATCTACAGTAAACGAGGTTGGCTTCACGCTATCATCCCAGATTGGTTTTTTTGGCTCCTTGCCGCGGATGCTATTAGTAGATCTGAAAAAGAAAGATCCGGGAATGCTCGGTTTGTTCACCTTGAACCCAAGATCAAAAAATTAGTCCACCCCTGGCTGATGGTTCAAGGCGCTTTAGATAGTTACATTCGCCCTGAAATGGCTCGTACACTTTTTAAGTTGGCTACCGGCCCTAAAAAACTTTGGGTCGTCCCGGGGGCGCGACATAATATGTCGATTCAAACTCTTCCTGAAGAATATAAAAATCGGGTTACCGCTTTCTTCGATGCGACTTTTTCTCCAGGTTCCCCTTTATTCTTGCATTCTTCTTCCCCAACCGCTTGGGCACCACTAGCTGCTCCTTCTTCTAAATAAATTTAGAAAGTTTATTATGCCTGACTTTAGAGAACGGGCTGCTACCGCACTTACTCAATTCTTTTTCCAAAGAATTGTTTCACCTTTACTTAGTGCTTCTATCACTCGGAAGATAAATCTTTTTCAAGAAGCAACGAAGAACCCTCAAGAAGTTCAGCATAAACTTCTTCTTTCTATTTTGCGAAAACATCGCAATACAGCCTTTGCTAATGATCATCATTTCTCTACCATTTCTTCCATAGCAGAATACAAGAATAATATCGGTGTGGGTGGCTACGAAACTATCGAACCTTATATGAACAGAGTTCTTAAAGGCGAAAACCAAGCGCTTCTTCAAGATCGTAAAATTCATATGTTTGCCCTTACCAGCGGCACTACCAATACTCGCAAGTACATTCCCGTTACCGATCAATACCTTGAAGATTATCGCAGAGGCTGGAATATCTGGGGCCTTACTGCTTTTTTACAACACGAAAAAGTTAAACTCCAACCCATCGTTCAAATGAGTGGCGATTGGGATGAATACCGCTCCGAATCGGGCGTGCCTTGTGGCAGCGTTACCGGGCTTACCGCTCGTATGCAAAAAAAAGTCATCCGCTGGCTCTACTGTGTTCCACCCGAAGTTAGCAGAATTAAAGATCCTGCTGCTAAATACTACACCGTGATGCGGCTTAGTATCGCACGGCCGGTAGGTATGATTCTTGCTGCTAACCCCAGCACCCTTATTAACCTTGCTAAAGCAGGTGATCTGCAAAAAGAATCTCTTCTTAAAGATTTAAGAGATGGCACTTTAAATCCTAACTTAGATATTCCTCCCGAAGTGCGAAAGGCACTTGCTCCTCGCATTTCCAAACGACCTGAAAAAGTTTTGGAACTCGAACAAATCATTAAACAAACCGGTTCCCTATTACCCAAAGATTACTGGCCTCAACATTGCCTCTTAGGCAATTGGACCGGCGGAAGTATGGCGGCTTACCTCAGGCATTATCCAAAATTCTTTGGCAATATGCCTATCCGCGATGTCGGACTTATTGCCAGCGAAGGCCGTATGACTATTCCCCTTGAAGATAATACCTCTTCGGGCGTCCTTGATATCACCACCCACTTTTTTGAATTTATTCCTGAAGAAGATAAAGGCTCCCCTAACCCTACTGTCTTACTTCCTCACGAACTTATCGAAGGCAGAAATTATTTTATCTTGTTCACCACTTCCTATGGCCTTTATCGCTACGATATTCACGATGTGGTGCGTTGCACCGGCTATTACAATAAAACTCCTTTGCTTCAGTTTCTTAACAAGGGTTCTTATTTTTCGAATCTTACTGGCGAAAAAATTTCCGAATACCAGATCACCGGTGCCATGGCAGAAGTTCTTAAAGACTTAGACCTTGCGCTTTCTACCTACAGTCTTGCACCCATCTGGCACGATGAACAACCTTACTATGGCCTTTTTATCGAAGCCAACGATATCCCTTCTCCTGATTTTGCAACCAAACTTGCAAACCTCCTTGAAGCAAAACTTAGAAAAGTTAACATCGAATACGATAGTAAAAGGGAAAGCCTTAGGCTGGGTACCATCAGGCCGATGCTTCTTAAATCTGGCGCTTGGCAAAAATGGGACCGCGACCGTTTGAAAAAAACCGGTGGCACCCTCGAACAATACAAGCACCCTTGCCTTATTAACGACCTTGCTTTTAAATCTCAGATTGAATCTTAATCTTTTAATCATTTGTCTTTTCCGAGCCGGAAGCGTTTGTGCCGGTATGTTTTCAGAGCCGGAAGCGTAAGCGACGGTTTGCTCCGCTCCGGTATGTTTTCAGAACTGGATATGCTTTCAGAGCCGGAAGCGTAAGCGACGGTTTGCTCCGCTCCGGTAAGCTTTTTGCATCCTCATCACCTGCGGTAGGAATTACGCAAACGCCTATAAACATAGCGATTTTTAGCTTAACTTCATAACAATAGTGCCTGTCCTCTTTTTCTGTTCAAGCGCATTCTGCGCTTTTATCAGGAGTATTCGGCTGACCCGGTAAAAATGCCACAAGCCGTGGCACAAATGAAAAGCCTCGACCTATCGCTGCGATGATCGCAGCAGATAACCTTCAATTCGGCCACGGCCTTTCAGCCATGGAAACCGGGCAAAGCTCATAAATGCTTATCTGCTACGGCGTTGCTTCAATTCGGCCACGGCCTTTCAGCCATGGAAACGGTGGCGGCGGTTGTAATGGCGGGGGTGGCGGTGGGTCCGCTTCAATTCGGCCACGGCCTTTCAGCCATGGAAAC
>JBDNHI010000049.1:0-7221 GCA_041694635.1 Gemmataceae bacterium
AGTGTTGATTCCAAATTCAGTGTTGATTCCAAATTCAGTGTTGATTCCAAATTCAGAGAATCAATCTGTAAAGAAAGCAGATGTTGCCCAAGGTCAATTTTTTTTGGTATTTCAATTTGATAGGTAATAAATTCTTGGTTTGCAACTACCCTAGAAGCAGAAACGACCAAATCGGAAATAACAAATTCCCAAGTGATTTGCCCGCCGAGTTCCAAAATTAATTTAGCTTTGCACTTTCCGTATTTCACCCCCTTGGGCAAAAGCAAAGGAATTTCTGCATACCCTTGTTCCCCTTCAAACCAAGCCACATTCACTGGAAGCAGGGGTTTAAAAGCCTCTGCAAGAAGTTTAGCTTGATGAAATTGCAAAGCTTCTTCTGGGTGTTTGATTGGAATATCAAGTTGATTTAGAATAGCAATTATAGCATCATTTGTGGCATAGACTAATTTGCCTTCAGAATTGAGATAATTAATTTCAATACCGCAAGCGTCTGCAAGCTTGCATAATGCTTCATTCTGATCGATCATAGAAGATACCTTTTGGACAAATAAGATAGTAACAAGGAGACCCAAGACATTAACCAAAGCCGTGAAACAATTTCGTATTCTTGCCTTAGTGCAAAAGATATTCAAGGGCATAGTTGATTAAACTAAGCTGTGCTAATTAATTGATTTAGTAAGGCGACAAGCAAAATGAAAATAGCCCTCAATCTGATAACCCCACCGGACCAATGCCCTTACCTTCCAGAAATGAAAAGTATGACAGAGTGCGATATCGTGTCAAAAATGACAATAAAAGAATACGAAAAAAGATTATTAAAAGGTTGGAGGCATTTTGGCAGACAAGTATTCAGACCAGTCTGTGAAAATTGTGAAGAATGCAAATCGCTTCGCATCCCGATAGAAACATTTAAACCAAATCGCAGCCAAGCAAGAAATATTAAAGCAAATACTGGCCGAATCACTTTAGAAATTGAAGAACCAAACCTAACTTCAGAGATAATGAATTTATACGACCGCTTTCACGAAGAAAGATCATCTAAAAGAGATTGGCCCGAAAAGAATTGGGAAGATTCTGATTCCTTTGAAAATTCGTTTTTAGACAACCCCTTTCAGGTCGAACAATGGGTATACCGAGAGCAAGGGAGGCTGTGCGGTGTTGGGTATGTAGACCGGTTGGTGTCTGGGTTATCAGCGATTTATTTTTTCCACGAGCCAGAATTATCGAGTTATGGACTTGGAATTTACAATGTCTTAGCAATGCTTAACCAAGCAAGGCAAAATAACTTGCCCTACTTATACTTGGGCTATTATGTAAAAGGTTGTCAATCCTTAGAGTACAAAGCGGGTTTTAAGCCTAATGAGATATTAACCCCACAAGGCATTTGGGTGTCAAAAACTTAGCAAATAGTAAGAACCGAAGAGGGAATAAATGAGGGTTTAGGGTTCTTCAAATCTTCACAGGTAATTGGAACAAAAAAAAATCTAGCATAGTTCCTTTGATAGTTCTTGATATCAATATTATTGAAGATTAAGATATGTTAATCAGTATGAAAATTGCTTTATACTTTTAGGGAATTGAGAAATATTCAAATCTAAGAACAGGCGTTTCTAGGGGATCAGCAAAAATTCGCCATCTTTGCCTTTCTCAGGAATAAGCGCATATGAGGTATACATGTCTGGTGAAGTAATAGTAGAAACAAGGAAATTAACCAAAGTGTACCGAGATTTCTGGGGTCGCCAAAAGCATACTGCTTTAAGGGCGCTTAACCTAGAAATAAGAAAAGGTGAGATCTTTGGATTGCTAGGGCCAAACGGTTCAGGCAAAACAACAACCATCAAACTTCTTTTAGGCCTTCTCTTCCCAACCGATGGAGAAGCCTTTGTATTTGGTAAACCTGCAGCAGATGTTACCAAAAATGAACGCATTGGCTACCTGCCTGAAGAATCTTATCTTTATCGCTTTCTCAATGCAGAAGAGACCTTAGATTTTTACGGCAGACTTTTTAATATGGATGCAAAAACTAGAAACGACCGAGCCAAGGAATGGATTGAGCGCGTAGGTTTAACCTCAAACCGCAAACGAATCCTTAAAGAATATTCCAAAGGTATGCGCCAAAGAATTGGCCTTGCCCAAGCTATGATCAACGACCCTGACCTCGTTATTCTAGATGAACCAACCTCCGGCCTAGACCCCTTAGGCGCCCGGTGGATGAAGAATCTAATTTCAGAACTACGCGACCAAGGCAAGACCGTCATTATGTGTAGCCATCGCCTAGAAGATGTGCAAGACATATGCGACCGGATAGCGATTCTGAATCTGGGTGAACTGCAAGCATATGGCAATGTTAAAGAATTGCTACAAGATGTAAATCGACTTGAATTAAGAGCAAGTGGCTTGCAAATCAACGAAAGTTTGCAAAAAGAATTGGAAGCAGTATTAACCAAGCACGGTGGAAAAATGGATTCCCTCGGTCACCCAACCACCACGCTAGAAGATTACTTCCTTCGTATTGTAGAAGAAAGCAAAGCTCATCCAGGAAGAAGGTTTTTACCTTCCGATATTAAAAATAGTTAATTGTAAAATTGGGTTGAAAAGAGTCTAAAAAAGACTTGTAGTCAAAAGAAAGACTTGTAGTCAAAAGAAAGAGTCGTAGTCAAAAGAAAGAGTCGGGGCTTTTAAATATGTTTCCAAGTATATTTGCGACGCTGTTTATTGAACGAGATCCTTTATCTTGGGCAGATGTTCCCGCAGGGGCTTTGCAATGGGTACAAAGCGTGGGTGGATTTGCAGCCATTGGCTTGCTGATTTGGTTGGTCTTTGGTTGGTTAAGAACCTCTGCAAGCGAAAAGAAACGAATCCCATCTTGGAAAAAGATCGTGTTCTCGGCATTGACCGGTTCGGGCCTTGCCCTCTTTGTAATAAGCTTCGTAATACGATTTTCCACACCGCCTCAAGAACAAAACAACAAGCTTCAAGATGCGATTCAAACCTTGGCAAGCAGTTTATGCCTAGGAGCGCTCTTGTTTCCTTTTCTTTGTAACCTGCCTAGTTTTAGTTTGAGGCGAATTTATGGCTTGGCAAAGTTAAGCTTTCAAGAAGCGATCCGCAGAAGAGTTGTTTATGCGTTTGCTGCCCTTTTACTCATCTTTCTTTTTGCAAGCTGGTTCATTCCCTACAAGCCCGAAGATCAAGTAAGAAGTTATGTACAAGTGGTCTACTGGGCAATGTCGCCATTGTTTTTATTAACCTCTGTATTGCTAGCAGCGTTCAGCATTCCCTCGGATATAAAAAGCCAAACCATTCATACGATTGTAACCAAGCCAGTAGAAAGATTTGAAATAGTGGCTGGAAGATTTCTCGGATTTATAGCATTAATGAGCTTGATCTTGTTAGTAATGACCACAGTAAGCTTGCTTTATGTTATTCGTGGGGTCGACCCAGCAGCTGCAGCAGAAAGTTTGAAAGCAAGGGTACCGCTTTATGGTGAGCTAGGTTTTGTGAACACGGAAAATGTCAACAAGGGTGATAATGTTGGTCGAGAATGGGAATACCGTAGTTATATAGCAGGCCCTGGGATGGGCGGCCGTGGCACAGCGACGGCGATTTGGGTATTCCCGTACCCACCCTCGAATCTTTCAACCCGCGAAAAAGTTCGCGCAGAATTCACCTTTGATATCTACCGTACCACCAAAGGCCGCGAAAACCGAGGTGTGGCGTGTTCTTTTTCTTTCCAAACTTGGCGTTTTAAAGAAGGAAACGACAAGATTTATGAAAGAGAAAAAAGGCAACGCTTACTCGACAGGAAAGGAAAAACCGATGCCCAAATTGAAAATGAACTCGCAGAAGAATTTGGCTATTATGCCTTCCCTAGCAAACCTATCTTTGATTATCAAACTCTCTATTTAGACATTCCATCCGGTTTATTTAAAAACGCCAACGCCCCTGATGCTGTTCGCTCGAAGGAATTACGCGACTCGGGCCTGCCTGTAGAACCAATCAAGGTTAAAGTAATCTGCCTAGACCCAACCCAATACATAGGCATGGCACGCTACGATTTATACTTCCGAGCAGATGACCCAGATTCGAGAAGTGAAAAATTCTGGTTTGCGCTCAATTTTTATAAAGGTTCTATCGGATTATGGCTAAGAATGTGTTTAGTAACAGGGCTATCGGTCTGCTTAAGTACTTATTTAACTGGGGTAATCAGTCTTTTATTCACGCTGATTTTATTTATGGGTGGATTAGTACAAGAATTTATTCAGCAAGTTGCGACGGGGAAAAACCCCGGGGGTGGCCCTGTCGAATCGCTTTTGCGTTTGGTGCGTAGGGAAAATATGGCAAGTCCCTTAGAGCAAACTACCGCAAATCAAATTGCAACCAGCAGCGATGTTTTCTTCCGCTGGGTTATAAGCCGACTTCTCGATATCATCCCCGATGTGGAAAGATTAGATTTCACAGTTTTTGTTGCAGAAGGTTTTGATATTTCAGGAACGCAATTAATTTTGAATGCAATAATACTAGTAGGTTACTTAGCACCTTGGGCAATACTTTCTTACTACTTGCTCAAATGGCGCGAAATAGCTTCATCCTAATTGATTTAACCTGATTCGTTTTCCAGGTTAGGAGATATAAAATGGCAAGTCCTTTTCAAATACAAGCTAGAAACCGTAAGTTCCTTTACATCGGACTTATCTTCGTTCTCTTTACCTTTGCTTGGTTTTGGCGACATTACTATGTAGATGCCCAAGCCAGCAAACTTGCAATTCGCGAAGTTAACCGAGGCGATGTTGAACTTTCTGGTTCGGTAATTCGGCTTACCCTAACCGGGTCAAGAGGATTAGCAACTTGCGCCCTTTGGATTTCCGCAATTGATAAACAAAAAAAGAACCAATGGAATGAACTTGAATTACTAGTTCGTTCACTCACCAAACTACAACCCTACTTCATCACACCTTGGTTATTTCAAAGCTGGAATCTGGCTTACAATGTTTCGGTAGAATCCGATCGAGTTAAAGATAAATACTTTTACATCACGCGAGGGATTGAGTTACTAGCGGAAGGTGAGAAGCAGAATAGGAATCACCCTGACTTACGGTTTAATATTGGTTTTTATAACCAGCACAAAATTTGCCAAAGTGATGAAACCAACACCTTAAGATCAATCTACCAACTAAGCTGCATACCCCCAAGCGAAAGAGATCCATCGCGATTTCGAGTTTACACAGATGAAGGAAAAGAACTACGATGGTCGGAGTTTTCTTCATTTGTAACAGAAAACCCAACCAACCAAACAATGAAGGGTCGGATAGAAAAAGCGATGCGGGAGTTTGATAACTTTTGCAAGGAACACCCGCAGTTAACAAGGCGTTTACGAGATGGAATACGCAGAGAAACAAAGTTTGAACAAGCAAGGCAATTTTCCTGTGAATCGGTAGATGCGGTGATTCAATTTTTATCAGACAACCAAGTAGTTCCCTCGTTATTTGAAGAATCGCCACCAGCGCCACCAAATGGTTGGGAAGCCAAATCAGACAAGTTAAAAGTAGTGGAACAAAGGTTTCCAGTATTACCCGCGCCACGCCGAGTACAAAAACCTCAGGTGGAATTTTTACCAGGCGAGTTGACCAGTGAATCGCGCCTGGGTGACGACTTTGACGCTTATGCGAATGCGCGAGCTTGGTATTCGTATTCCCAAGAACCAATTCCACCAGCAGATATTCTGCCCGGTTCAACCCAGCCAATTTCTGATAGAAACCTCCAGCGTAAGCCAAAGAATATAGCGACCCTTATCTTTAGAAACTACCCTGCTCGGGCACAAAGTTACATTGCAGAAAGATTACAACAAGAAGGCTGGTTCGATGATGGCGGCTGGCGCATCAACAATTGGTTTGACGGTGATAACTTTAGTGATGGCAGCGCAGCGATTATAGGAAACGGTCGCGATAAATGGTCTTTAAAAGCGTGGGAAGACGCTGCAAGATTATGGCAAGATCACGCCGAGCAAAATCATATGATGTTTAAATCCGCAGAAGATGAAGCAGTAAAACGCAAGCTAGCAAGTGAGTTCAGAAAATCACTTAAACTATCAGAAGGTGAGGCTCTTCCAAACTTACGCGAAGACAAAATGACAACCGAAGAAAAAGAACGCTACCAAGCAGCTTGGTTTTTAAAAGAACTCGATGTGTACAGGAATATGTCGAACTTTATGCATCATTATGTAAGAGCCCGTGCTGAATCTCTGACTGATACTATGAACTGCAAAAAACTTTTCTTTGAAGCTGAAACCGAAAGGCTTGGAGATAACCCAAGAAGAGCTCTCGAAATCTATCGTAAAAAAGAATCTATGAACGATTGGAAAGAAAAAGTTCTGCTGACGACCAAAAGAATCGGCGAAAAAGATCTGCGCGTATTAACAGACTTTGGCAAAGATGCTTTAACTCAAGAAAGCACCTACGAAGTTCAATTCCGTTATTTAAATCTTTTCGAAAGAGAAGAAGGTCAATTGGTGAAACAACAGTTATTACAAAGGCTAGCTCAAATAGAATTTGGAAGCCTTGCGAATTCGCACGCTGGTCTTTTCCCAGGTGTGATCCCAACTTGGTTACCAATTATATCTCTGGTTTCGCCTAGGCCATTCCCAGGGGTAGATTTACTAGAAGGCCCCTTTGATGGAAAAGATGCTTTAGGTGCACCCTTGGTGGAAGAACATGTAATCAGTACATTTATGTCGAGGAAAAATCTAACTCCGAAGAAAAAAACGGAAGTAACAGCGGAACCGCCCAAGGCAATGGAACCAGGTAAAGAGTTGCCCAAAAAGTAAACCTTCACTTTTAAATTAATTGAGCTTACGCAGTTGGCAGAAACCGGGCCTCAGCTATTCAATTTGTGATTCAGTTACATACCGTTCGCTGGGGCCGCCTACACGCATTTGCTACACCGGCTACAGATGTCTAATCCCAAAGGAAATGCGAAACACCCGCTGGAATTAGCTTGGCACATTGAATCTGTCCAATCAGGAGATTGGCGTGCCCAGGGGAAATGCGAAACACACAAACAAGAATTCCCAGCGAACGCAGTCGCTGGGAATTCTTGTTTGTCGGGAGGGCCGGTGGGCTTGCTTGCCTCTACTCCTGCAGATCAACTTCACACGCTTTTACAAATCAGGTAATCAAAAACCTGATTGAATTCATTTTTTGGTACCAGTGATTCGCCGAACGG
>JBDNHI010000050.1:0-15951 GCA_041694635.1 Gemmataceae bacterium
ACCACACGGCGTTCCCCAGCATTTGGCCCCTTTGGGTCAGTTACGGATCGCTTTGGATATGCCCCATACCAATCCTCACACCACTCCCATACATTCCCACGCATATCATACAACCCAAATGCATTGGCCTTATAACTTCCTACTGCTACTGGCTTACCAATCTTTGACCCATCATAGTTCGCATCCTTAGGTGTAATAGTAGCACCAAACGAATAGGCTGTGGTTGTTCCTGCTCTACAGGCATATTCCCACTCCGCTTCCGTAGATAACCTATAACCTCCCTTGGTCTCTGCATTTAGCTTCTTGATAAATTCCTGACAGACATTCCACGATACATCCGTTACAGGCAACTTTGCTCCCTTTATATAACTCGGATTGCTCCCCATCACCGATTCCCATTGCTCCTGCGTTACTTCATACTTGCCCATATAATATGAGTTGGTAAGAGTTACTTCATGTTTTTGATCCGGAAACCCCATCTTGAATTTCCCCGCTGGAATTAATACCATCTCTAACTTAATGCCCTTCCCTAGGTCTATTACCTCTTCCTTTGGCTCTGCCCCTTGTACCATCGCTAAAAACATTAACCCTAATCCTACTACTATACTTCCGCTTACTAGTGCTTTCATTTCTCACCCCTGGTGATTACTACTCTTTAAAGTCATCTTCCTAAGCTTAGTTTATGTGAGGGCAAGGTTAAAGGATATTATGATACGAACAAACCCCCGAGAAATTAATCTCGGGGTTCGTATCTAATCCTTGCAACTACAAATCTTATTTTACTATTGCTACAGGTTGGCTAGGTGATATCCCAGATACATTCCCAGATATAAATTCTTCTTGGGTATCGATTGCTTTCCATTCGGTAGAGTTAGGGTCTTCACGAAAGCTAAGAAGTTCGACCCATTCCCCCTCGACCCGACCTATTTTAAAATCTACTTTTTTTGCTTTCCCATCAACGACTTTAAAACCAAATGCCCCATCGGTAGAACGCACCACGGCTCCTAGAGGAAGCACCATTGCTTCATATAAAACAGCCTTGATACGAATGGAGGCATACATACCGGGCCTAAGCTTTCCTTCGGGGTTGGGTAAATCAATTTCTGCTCTTAGGTTTCTACTGGTAGAATCTAGAGCCCAAGAAATACGGGTAACTTTCGCATTAATTTCTTGTCCTCCGATAGCGTGTAGGTTGATCACCGCTTCTTCACCTGGGTTCACATAGGCATTTTCAATTTCAGGAACCTCTACAATAACCCTCACAGGATTGATTTGGCTGATTGTGAATAAGGGTTCTGTTTTAGCGGAACTATTATCGTGCACCAACTTTCCTGGATCGACCAAACGCTTTGTAACGATGCCATCAAAGGGGGCGTAAAGGGTGGTATAAGCAGCAAAGGCTTCGGCTTTTCTTGCTTCAGCTTTTGCAACTTCAAATTTAGATTCTGCAGAAAGAATTGCAATTTTTGCCTTTGCTGATTCTGCCTTTGCTTTTGCTACTGAAGCTTCTGCTTGCTTTACCTTAGCAAAAGTTTCATCCCTTGTTGACTCTGCAGCCTTTAGCAAATTGATCACTTCATCACGAGTTTGGTCATCCAATACTTTGGAAGCAACTAAAGCGGAGATGCGTTTGTTTTCGGAATGCCAACGGTCGTAGGAAGCTTGTGCCCTAAGAATGCCGGCTTTAGCTTCTACTAATTGAGCTTCGGTTGCCTGCAAGAATGCATCGCAAATATCTGCTTGTTTTTTATCAAGATCAATAGCCACTTCTGCAAACCGGACCAAGGATTTTTTATGATTTACTTCCTCAATAATTTCGGGGATTTCTAGTTGTAAAAGTTTAGTTCCTTGTTTAGCAATTTTCCCCGCAGAGTCATAAACAGGGCCCTTAACCTTAGTTCCAATATCAACAAATACCTGAGACACATACCCCACGACTTTCGAATGAATTAATGCTTCTTCATTAGCTTGAATGGTGCCTGGTTGATTAATGGAATGGATAAGAACCTGCTTAACGGGTTTTACCAGCTTGACATCAATTTTTTTAAGGGCAACAACTTTATCATCTTTCGAGGCAGTGGTTTTTTGCGCACAACCCGTAATGAATAAGTAGAGTAAAAAAGATGCTAGGAAAGAAAATCTAATGCGATGAGTCATGAGATGCCTCTTTTTTAGATTCAGTATCTTCGGGTGCAAGGGAAACCTTGAAGCCACAACGGTTTGGAAAAAATATTGCAAATGCACAAGGAAGCATAAGAAGGGAAGCGAATAAACCGCCTGCGATTCCGCCTAAAACAGCGCGAGCAAGTGCAGCACTTTGTTCGCCTCCACTGGTTTTCCCTAGGGCCATAGGAATCATCCCTGCCATCATCGCAAGGGCGGTCATAAGAATAGCACGGCAGCGTTGAGAAGCTGCAAGGGTAGCAGCGTCGTACCCAGATTTAGCCCCATCGATCATTGCTTTTTGGGCAAAGCTAACCAGTAAAATTGCATTTGCAGTTGCAACGCCTATTGCCATAATGCTTCCCATAAACGATTGCAAATTAAGAGTTGTTCCGGTTGATTTTAAAGAAACAGCAACGCCTGCAAGAACAAAAGGTAAAGCAAGCATAGGAATCAGGGCCAGCCTAAGCGATTGATAATAAGCCAGCAAGACAAGAAAAATAACAAGGATAGAAAGAAGCAGACCAAGAGATAAACCGTCAAAAAGTTCTTTGCGAATAGATACTTGGCCACGCACATCAACTTGCACCCCTTGAGGGGGTGTACCTGCTTCAAGAAGGGCGGCGTCTAAAAGTTTTGCGGCGTGGCCTAGGTCGGTACCTACAACATTTCCTGTAATGCTTACAAGCCTACGCAAATTATAGCGATCAATTTCGCCTGGCATAACCCCTTCCCTGATGGTTGCAACATCTCTAAGCAACCGTTGTTCTAAGCCCATTTGTTTAACAGGGATTGTTTCTAATTCTGAAGGCGAATTCATAAGGGCTTGGGGTATTTCAACCTGCACTTGGTAGCCAACACCACTGGCGGGGTCGCGCCAATAATTAGGGGTGGTGAAGCGAGAAGAAGAAGTAGCAGTGACTAAAGATTTTGCAACATCATCCGCATGAACGCCACTAAGTGCAGCTCTTTCTCGATCTATTTTAACTTCGACGGTAGGGTAGTCAAGAATTTGGCCATATCTAATATCTTTAATAAAGGTTACTTTTTCGATAGCTTTGCGAAGTGTTGCAGCAAAGGCTCGGTTATCTGCCATCTTGGGGCTACTCACCACCACTTCAATCGGTGCTGCCGCGCCAAAACTCATCACTTCATTAACCACATCTGCAGATTCAAAGTAAACTTGGATTTCGGTTTTAGTGGTACGATTGTTGTTTGCAGAGTTGGCGAATGGTTTCCAGCGTTCATCGGCCCACTTTACAAGATGGGCCGACAACCCCTCGCGAATAAGTGTTTTCAACTTCTCTGCACTTAAGCTATTGGGTTTAATTGCAAGTCGCATCATTGCTTCATCTGGCCCGCCCATCCATTGGTAGATGCAATTTACGGGGTAACTAGGGGGTACAAGGCCGACATAACCAAGCGAGAGTGGGATATTTTCTTCCCCAACTTCTTTTTTAATCCAGAGTAATGCTTCCTGAACAATCGCTTCGGTTTCCTCTATTCTTGTTCCAGCAGGGGCACGAAGTCGGAACTGCACCTGGCCATTATCCACAGGTGGGAATAAATCAGTCCCAATTTGATTTCCTGTAATCCAGAGTAATCCTAGGGCAAGTGCTAGCCCTAAGGGAAGAGAGATCCACCTTTTACCCACGAGAAAGCAAATCAAAGAATTGTAAGAAGAGTTCATTTTTTCAGGAGTCGTTGATGCATGATTATTTAGTAACCAGATAGAAAGCACAGGAACCAAAGTACTCGAAAGAATGTAAGAAGCAATCATTGCAAACCCAACTGCAAGTGCCATCGGTAGAAAAAGTGCAAGGACAGGGCCTTTAAGAAATGCAGCGCTAAGGAAAACACTAAGCACACAAAGCATAGCAAGAAAACGGGGCACCGCTGTTTCTTGATTCCCCCGTACCACAGCTTCTGCAATACTTCCCGAGTTAGGAATCTGGGTATGAATATTTTCCACTTCCACGGTAGCTTCATCGACAAGAATCCCAACCGCAAGGGCAAGTCCCCCTAAAGTCATTAGGTTAAGGGAATACCCGGTAATAAAAAGAGCAAAAACTGCCCCAATTAATGCAATGGGAATATTAAGAACCACTACAATTACGCTGCGCCAATCTCTTAGGAATAACAAAACCATAAGGCCAGTTAAGACTGCCCCAAGCAATGCTTCAAAAGCAACACCTTCAAGTGCAGCTACAACCAAGGGCGACTGATCAAACTCAAATTTAACTCTAATATCGTCAGGCAAGGCTGCCTGCATTTTAGGAATGTTATCTCGAATGGCCTGTACCACAGATAAAGTGCTTGCGTCTGCCCGTTTGGTTGCAAGGATGTAGACAGCCCGTTTGCCATTCACTAATGCGTACCCAGTTGCAACATCGCTGGCATCAGCGATGGAAGCAGCAACATCGCGGATGAATATTTTGCGATTCATATCAACGGGAATAGAACCCAGTTCTGAAGGTTGCAAAACCATTGAATTTATAGGGACCATAGGCATCTTTTCTTGGACCCTAATGGCACCCGATGGGCTAATACTATTTCCGTGAGATAGTGCTTCAACGATAGCATCAGGCGTCAGATTATAAGAACGCAACCTTTCGGGTAAAATACTGATGACAACAGTTCGCTGGTTACCGCCAAAAGGGGGGGGAGAAGAAACACCGGGGATGCTAGCAAACAAAGGGCGGACTTTAAAAAGCGATTGATCTTGAATCTGCCCGATGGTTTTTGTCTCGCTGGAAAGTACTAAAAAACCAACGGGCACGCTACCGGTATCAAAGCGGACGATAAAAGGAGATACCGTTCCCGGGGGCATAAAAGCACGAGAGCGATTTACCTGTCCTACGGTTTCAGCAAGGGCTTGTGCCATATCTGTTCCGGGGTGGAAGTAAAGCTTCATCAGAGAAACACCCTGAACATTTTTAGACTCTACATGATGAATGCCACCCACATAAAGAAAATGGTATTCGTAATAGTTAGCAAGCAGGCCTTCCATCTGAGCGGGATCCATTCCGCCATAGGGTTGACAAACATAAAGCACGGGCAGGTTCAACGAGGGGAAAATATCAATTTTAATGCGAGATAATGAAAGTAAGCCTGCTAAAACAATGCCAAGCACCATCACACAAATGGTGATAGGGCGCTTCAGTGCAAACTTGATTGGGTTCATTTAAAGACCTGAATTTAAGGCTTAAGGAGGTAGTGGGATTACTCTTTCAATTGTAGCAGAAGGGTAAACGGGCTCTACAATCTTAATTTCCTTATCAGCAGGTTTACTCTGAAGAACCACTGAATGTTCGCCTACTTGCTGGCCTGGATGGCCTAGTGCCCGGTACAAGCGAAATTGTGCCCGGTTACTTTCTGTAACTGCTTTATAGTAATCTTTGTACGCTTGTTGCAGGCTTTGAATCGAAACCAAAACTTCCTGAGGCCTGTATATTAAAGTAAGAGTATCACCAATTCTGCGTGTTTGACTTAACCCTTGAATGTTTTTATCAGCGGTATCGACTGCAAAGGCTAAGCCATCTTCAGCGTCTTTGATTCTGCGGGAGGTGCGCACTGTTTGGGCGTGTGCTTGAACAACTTCGGAAGCAACGCGATCTTGGACTCGGTATAAATCAAGAACAGCAGCATTGTTATCGGCTTGCCTTTGTCGTTTTAGTGCTATATTGCCTATACCGAAACTCTCTAGCTCCCAGAGGACTTGAAGATCCATACTGTTGCGCATGCTGAAATCACTTAAGGTGCTATTTTGTCCGCCTCCGAAAATGCCTGAAGAAAGAGTGCCAGAAGGATTGGTTGCAGAACCTCGGAGTAAAACGCTAGGGATTAATGGGCGCATTTTTTCTTGCTTTAACCTTGCAATACTTGCCTGAACCAAGGCTTGCTGTGAAGCTAATTCTGGCCTTAAGGTTAACCCAACCGGAATTAATTCATCTATGGTGCGAGAAGGATCAATCAGGTCTATTTTTAAATGGGGGGGTTCCTGAGGACTAACCCGCATTCCCGATTGTAAATGCAACACTTCGATAAGCTCTGCACTTTTCACTTGCCAATTTTCATATGCATATTCAAGATCTTGCCTGCGTCGTGCGAGTTCAGCCTTAACCCTACTTGCTTCCGCAGGAGGAGAAATAGCAGGAGAAAGTTTTCCGGTTTTTTCTGCTAACTCTTCTGATCTTTTTACAGTATCTAAGGCACTTGCGACTTCACCCCTTGCTTCCTGAACTTTAAAATAAGATTCCGCAACTACTAATAAACTGTCATTGATTGCTGTTTGCTTATCTGCTTCTTTGGAAATCAACATTTGCTTGGCTGCAAGAGGTTTGTAAATAGCATCAGAAATTGCAAACACCGCGGTAGGGCCTACCCCCGCCATAAAACTACTTTTACTAGTGCCAAACACTTTACCTCGGATGTCTTGAATTTGACCATCGTGCCTTAAATAATCGGTGCCTATATTTAAGGTTGGCAACCAAAGGGCTTTGGCTCGTAATAATTCGGCTTGTGCAGCGTTGATTCTTTCGCCTGCGATTGCAATATCTAAGGGCCGGGCGTTTGCAAGTTGCATAGCCACAGGCAGATTGATTGCAAAAGAAGGTTCGGCTTCATCGGTTTTTTCTGGGATAGAAAGTTTCGGGAAATTACCTACCTTCGGAGCAGGTAACTCTTGAGCAAACAAACATTCTAACCCAAATAGAAGAAAAGCTCCCCCAATGATATAGGGTAAAGCTTTTAAGGGTACAGCTTTAGCTTTCCAGTTTCTTCGTTGACCGTTAAAGATTTTACAATTCTCCCAATATGAACACTTACCTAAATACATATCGGCTTTTAGGCTTAAAAAAGTAACTTTAGAACGGCTTAGGGTTGTGTAAAAGCAGGAAAAGGAGGTAGAAGGCTAAAAATCTTACCCTCTTTATCATTTTTTAAACAGATTTTTGATTAAATTCATTCATAATTGATACATCAGCCCATTTTAACGGAACTTATAGACCACTTTCATTGTCTAATAATGCATCGCCATCTTTTTTAAGGAGCCTTTATCGTGCGCATTTTATCTTTTGCTATGGTTCTTCTTTTCACCGGGGTTATTCTTGCTGATGGTGCAGCAGAAATTATCAAGCAGTTAAAAAACCCAGATAATGAAGAAAGACGCAAGGCTGCCAAACAATTGATTGATCTCAAAGAAGAAGCCAAGCCTGTAACGAAAGATATGATCGCTGCTCTGAATAAAGAAACCGATGTATTCGTTAAAAGGTTTTTGATTCAGGCGTTAGGCGCAGCCAAGGCAGATCCAAAAACTGCGGTACCCGTGCTTGCAAAAATGCTCAAGGAAAACAAAAAAGAATTAATTGAAGCGGCCCTTGATAGCCTAGGAAGTATGGGCTCTGCAGGTGTAGCACCTTTAATGGAATTTATAGCACCAAGCAAACAAGAAGTTGCAACCAAAGGTAAAGCTAAGGAAGAAAAGAAAGCGGGAATTAAAATTGACCCTGTAGGTGATTACATAGGAAAAGCTGCGCAATCTTTGGGTGAAATTGGGCCCGATGCAAAGCCAGCGGTGCCAGTTCTAATTGGTGCATTAAAAAATGCAAATGCTCGCATTGATGCTGCAAATGCACTAGGCAGTATTGGCTCAGGCGCCAAGGAAGCATTACCAAAGCTCAAGGAAATTACAGAAGAAAAGCAATTTAAGAAAGATAAGAATTACGCTAAGGCAGTAAATGATGCGATTAAAAAGATATCAGGAAACGAAGCCACAACCAAGAAGAAAAAGACTTAAGGCGATTTACTTATCAGATCGAAGTTAGAAACATTAGACCCCGCTTTAAGCTCTGCTTTCAGCGGGGTTGTTTCTTTATTACTATAAATTTTAGGAGTTATTAGTTTAGGCATTGGAACGCTGCCTGGCCCTTTTCCTATTATTACATCATTAGCAATAACCACAACTTTATAATTGCCTGGGGTAGTAGAAGAAGCAGAACCAATTGAATAGCTGCCGTCGGGATTAACTCGGACGGTAGAAACATTCAAGCCCTCGGCCTGATGAAACCCAATATCGCCTTTTTCTAATGGTATGCCATCCAGAGTGATTTTCCCACTGACAGTAGCAACGGTATTACCACACCCAATTGCTACTAAAAGTGATAGAGGTAAAAAACCTTTCATCAATAGCTTGATTAGCGTTTTAAGCTTCATTATTGTTTCCTAAATTACTACTTGTGCAAAGAATTAATAGTTGGGAATGACTTCATCCATATTTTTGGTACTGAGAGGTTTATAGACATTCGTGTAATCAATATTGGTTGTTAAAAATTTGATCGAACCATCTGCGAAGGCAAAGTTTGCACCACCTGAATGCTTACTTCGAAATGAAATAACATTCCACCAAGCGCTTGGGGTAGAAGGATTGGGAACATAATTAAGTGGGGCATGGGTGCTAGCGTAATCGCCATTCGCATAAAAAGCTGCGGAGTGGTAATTTTCGGAAGGGGTATCTTCGCCAATCATTAAGGTATTACTGGTTCCATCCGTAAGTTCTGCCAAGCGTACGGGGCCTTGATAACTATTGCGGAAAAATATTCCAGGGCAAGGGTTTGAATTATGACAATCGGGCATTCTTCCTTGATGAATGCTAGAAGCACCCCCATACGATTATCGCCCATAGATCCTTTGTAATTGGTCAAAGTTACTTTAACCGGATCCATTTGAAACATCTTGGTTTCAACAGGAGAACCCGGTAAAGCAGATCCATCAGAAGGGCAGTAAAGTGTTTTTACAGGCGAAGCAATTGCTGCTCTACAAACCGGATCTAATAACCCACTGCCAAACATATTTCCAGAAGCATAAGGAATAATCTGCTTGTAAACGGCTTCTTGTTCTAGGTAGGGAAGGGTACGAAAAATCCAACCAAAACCATTATAAGGGGCTAAAGGTCGGGGTCCCTCTGCCCAAGGCGAGTTACTTGTAGGAAAAAGCTGATAGGTAGAGATATAGTTATGCACCCCCATTGCAAGCTGCTTTAAATTATTCTGGCACTGTAATTTAGCTGCTGCTTCTCGAACTTTTTGCACTGCGGGTAGGAGCAAACCTATTAGAATGGCAATAATTGCTATTACCACCAAAAGTTCGATTAAAGTAAATGCTTTTCTTTTAAAATACAATTTGCAAATATTCATTGTGATAAACTCCTATATGAGTAAGAGTTTATCTAAAAACTATTTAAAGATAAAGCATAATTTAGTTAAAATCAGAAGATGAAGGGATTTCACCACCATCTCGGGTGACTAGCCCAATGAAATTTAAAATAGGTATCGAATCTTTAATAAAATGAACAGAACCATCTGCAAATACGCTGATAGCTCCACCCGTATGAAAAGAATAAGCCTCGTTATTATTTTTGCAATTGATAGCACAATTACCAAACATCGGGCTTTTATTCGGGTTTGCTTTATCATAACCTGCTATGCCTAATGCATTATCTCGATCAACCCACCCTGCACCATCATAAGTAGAAGTGGTTGTAAGCTGGTTACCCAATAAAAATCGGAAAGGGCGCCCTGCATCTTCTATCAAAGTTATCGTATTTGAAGTTCCATCGGTTATTTCTAGAATTCTACAACCTGAGGTTGCAAGCAAACCACTGGTTCTCATCACCCCATAAGATACGGTTGTTATTCCAAGGCTTGTTCGCAAATCAGCACTGATGCTAGAGGTTGGCCCATAATCCGTGCAAGCGGTTGTAACTGAAACTGAATTAGTATCCGTAGAAGTTTTGTAAGCAATAGGAGCAGAAGGTCGAGGTGAACTAGGGCATTCGAAAATCTTTAAAGTTGTTTGTGAAACAACTTGATTCGAAACACCAGATGCATTATTGGTTGGGTTTTACCAGTCTTTGGTAAAATCATACTTTCTATAAAGATTTTCTTGTTCGATATTTGAGAGTAAGAAAACGCCATAACCGTGAATTGGCCTACCTGCGATCATGGGGGCGATACCCCCACGCCACCGTGTGGAAAAGAATTATAGATATCGTGATAGCCAACAAGGGCTAAGCCCAGCTGTTTTAAGTTATTAGTGCATTTGGCCCGGCTGGCGGCTTCGCGAACCTTTTGCACTGCAGGTAAAAGCAAACCAATCAGAATGGCAATAATTGCTATTACGACTAAAAGTTCGATTAAGGTGAATGCTTTTTTGAAATTCATCAGGTTAAACCTTAAAAAATGATTTCGAACAATCCTATTGAAAATTAATAGACGGAGACAGGTTATTAAGCAAAATCATAATAGAATTTGATTTACATACTATAAATACTTAGACTAATGGTTTCAACATAAAAAAGGCTAATTTTCCCCGAGAATTCTACAAATGTATCGATTTATCGCTCTGTTTTGCCTAGGAATCACTGTAATAACAGCTACTTTCATCTTAGGGCAAGCCCCAAACACTAACAAAGAAGTGATTCCGCACGCCCAAAAAACTATGCCTAACCCTGCCTACACACCCGAAGAAGCCTTAAAGCGTATGAAAGTGCCTGAAGGCTTTACGGTTGAAGTGGTTGCATCTGAGCCTGATTTGGTGAACCCCGTTGCCTTCACCTTTGATGAAAAAGGCCGCATCTGGGTTGTCGAATCTCTTGAATACCCAAGGCTTGAAGCAGGCCCAGGCAAAGACCGGATCAAAATTCTTGAAGACACCAACAACGATGGCAAAATCGATAAAGTTACCATTTTCGCAGATGGCCTTAACATCCCTTCTGGCATTGCTGTGGGCCATGGAGGCGTTTGGGTTGCAAACTCGCCCGATCTCCTTCTTTTTCAAGATACCGATGGCGATGGAAAAGCCGACACAAAACAAGTCATTCTTACCGGCTTTGGTCGAGATGATACCCACGAATTACCTAACTCCCTCACTTGGGGACCCGATGGCTGGCTCTATGGCTTCAACGGTGTTTTCAACCGCAGTAATATCAAACATCAAGGCAAGCAACATCAGTTCACCTGTGCTCTTTTTCGCATTCACCCCAGAACTCATGAGTTTGAACTCTTTGCGGAAGGTGTCAGCAACCCTTGGGGAGTCGCTTTCGACAAAAATGGCTCGGCCTTCGCCAGCGCTTGTGTCATCGATCATCTTTGGCATCTTGCAGAATCTGGTTACTATCACCGCCAAGCGGGGGTCTATCCTCCCTTCACCTGGAAGATCAATTCCATCGTTAAGCATAAGCATCAGATGGCAGCCTACTGCGGGTTGACCTATTTTGATTCTGATGCCTATCCGCCCGAGTATCGTGAAGTACTATATATGGGCAACATACATGGCAATTGCATCAACGCTGATAAACTCGAACGGCAAGGTTCGACTTACTTTGCTACGCCACGCGAAGACTTTTTAACTGCTAACGATGCTTGGTTTATGCCTGTCTCGCAGAAAACTGGGCCAGATGGCTGCCTTTATATTCTGGATTGGTATGATCGCTACCATTGTTATCAAGATGCCAGGCGCGACCCCAAAGGGATCGACCGCGAACGAGGTAGGCTGTACCGTGTCCGATATAAAGAAACCCCCCGAGCGCCAAAGTTTGATCTCGCAGCAGATTCAGATGAAGTACTGCTTAAACAATTGGGAAGCGCAAACATCTACTTTAGGGAAAATGCCCAACGCCTTTTAATCGAAAGGCTGACTAATGCAAAAAGCCCAGGGATACGGCCTAAAATCGAAACGATTGTTCTCGATGATAAAGCCAATTTTAAAGCTCGCACTCACGCACTTTGGGTTTTGATCAGCAGCGGGGCCTTGCCCGAAACTTTCCATTTACAACTTCTCAATAACCCCGATCCTTTGATTCGGTCTTGGGCGATCCGAGCTGCAGGAAATACCCATCAGGTCAGTCAAGAAATTCGCAGTAAACTAACAACCCTTTCTTCAGATTCTTCTAAAGATGTTTTATTACAACTTGCGATTGCAGCAAAAAAAATCACCGCACTTGATACACCTAAAATCTTATCCGAGGTACTTGCCCACGCTGAAAACGACCCGATCATTGCGCCCATAGTTTGGCAGAACCTACTTCCATTATTAGAAGACCCTACTCTCGTTGAAACTTTTATAAAAACTGCTCAAAATAATCCTAGTTCGCAGGCGGAATCGACTTTGCTTGCAAGGCTTGCAGAAAAAATCCTTGCCTCTAAATCTAACCTCGCTTCCCTTACTTCTATTCTTTCCGTGCTTCTTAACGATAAGCAAAAAGACCCCGCCAAGCAAATGCTCCTTCTTCTCGCAAACAAATTCCAATCAGGAGACATTAAAGGGCAAGAACTTGAAAGCCTTCGCAATAATCTTGCCCCACTTCTTAACAATATTCCTACTTGGATTGAAGCTAAAGTATTAAAGGCTTCGTGGAACGATAAGGAAGCACTTGCTGAAATGACATCGATTCTTGAAAACCCAAAAACGGAAGATGCCTACAAACTTATTTCATTCGATACCTTGATTGCAATTAACTCTAATACTGCCTTAAAAACTGCAAGGGCGATTCTTACCAATAAAGAAACTTCAACCGAGTTTAAGGGAAGTTTAATCGCCTCCCTTGGTAAGTTGCAAGATCCCGCCATTGCTGACCTGATGATTGAACTTTACCACACACTCGATGCTTCGGTGCAACCCCGCTCTATCGAATTACTTTCGCAACGGGGTAGCTGGGCTAATAAACTTTTAGATGCGATGGCACAAAAGAAAATACCCACCAATGCGATGGGCGCAAATCAAGCTCGCAAGATGCTTGCTACTAACGACCCAGATTTAAAAAAGAAGGTGCTTGCTGTTTGGGGTGTCGTAAGGGAAGGGCGCGACCCCGCTCGAGAATTCATACTTTCAGATATGCGCAAGTTTATCTCCGCAAACCCCGGTGAACCCAAAGCGGGTAGGATCGTCTTCAACAAAGTTTGTGGCCAATGCCATAAAATGCACGGCGAAGGTCAGGAGGTCGGCCCAGATATCACACTCAATGGCAGAGGAAACTTCGAACAACTTCTCTCTAATGTTTTTGACCCCAGCCTTGTTATTGGCGCAGACTATCAGGCTACTTCGGTTGTTACTACCAAGGGCAGATTACTCACCGGCCTGCTTGTTGAAGATAGCACCACAAAGGTCGCTCTCAAAGTACAAGGGGGAAAGCTCGAAGTTATTCCAAGGTCTGAAGTCGAGGAAATCAAACGAGGTAAAAATAGCTTAATGCCCGAAGGACTCGAAAAGCAAATCACCTCAAAAGAGATGTCGGACTTATTTTCGTACTTAATTCTTGATAAGCCTCCCGAAGATGCAAAGGCCAAAAAGATACCCGGGTCACCCTAATTTTAAAACTTATTGTTTTAGGATGGTGTTATGATTGGCTTCTCTTGTAAGTTAATCTTAGATAAGTACTATTTCTTAAAAAAGGACTGCAAGTTGTGGCTTTAAAAATTTCCGCCTTTCCTAAGTGCTACCTCGAAGCCATTGCTGGCACTCGCACTATGACGGTTTTCCAATGGATTGAAAGAGCCCGGGGCCTCGATGCGGATGGACTCGAAATGTACGATGGCTTTTTCACCAGCTTCGATAACGATTACATCGATAAAGTCGCAAACTTTATTCACGATGCTGGCTTTGCTATGCCTATGCTTTGCTGCTCCCCCGACTTCACCCACCCCGATGCAGAAGTTCGTAAGCAAATGGTCGAAACTCACATCAAGAAAATTGAAGTCACACGCAGATTAGGTGGTAAAGATACAGTATGTAGAGTTCTTAGCGGCCAGCGATTTCCCGAAGTTTCTCGCGCTCAAGGCTTAGAGTGGGCCTCGGAATGCATTAAAACACTTATCCCTGTAGCGCGAGAAAATGGCGTTATTTTAGGGCTCGAAAACCATTACAAAGATGGTTTCTGGATGTATCCCGAATTTGCTCAGAAAATGGATGTCTTTCTCGACCTCGTTAATTCTATCGATGATCGCAAAAACTTCGGCGTGCAATTCGACCCATCTAACGCTATCGTCGCAGGCGATGACCCCCTCGAACTTTTACGCCAAGTAGGACCCCGCGTTGTTAGTATGCACGCCTCGGATCGCTATCTTGAAGCAGGTGCAACCCTCGAAGAACTTTTGCAATCGGATGGCAGCTTGGGCTATTCATCTAAGTTAAAGCACGGCGTAACAGGCAAAGGTTTAAACGACTTCGATACCATTTTTCGCATCTTAGCTGAAAACAATTATACCGGTTGGGTTAGTATTGAAGATGGTATGAACGGGATGGAAGAAATGGCAGATTCACTTGCATTTCTTCGCATAATGGGGAAGAAATACTTTCCCTAAACAGGAGTTTAAGTAATGCAAAAAACCCGAGTTGCCCTTGTAGGGTGTGGCAAAGTGGGTGGCCTTCATTGCAAAGCACTTGCACAAATTCCAGAAGCCCAACTTGTAGGGTTGTGTGATGCCGACTTTAATAGGTCGCAAAAATTTGCAACCGACTTCGGCGCAACTCCAACTCATTCTGTTGAAGATTTAATCACGCTTACCAAACCACAAGTAATTTTAATCGCAACCCCTCATCCCCTCCATCGCAGCCCCACCGTAACAGCCTTAAACGCTGGCATTCATGTGCTGGTAGAAAAGCCGATGGCTGCTTCACTTGAAGATTGCGATGCAATGATCGCTGCTGCTAAGTCTTCTGGTGCAACTCTTGGGGTTATTAGCCAGCGTAGGTTTTTTGAACCTGTTCTTCGTATGAAAAATGCCATCGATTCAGGCAAAATTGGCAAACCCATTCTCGGGTTCTTCCTTATGTATTCTTGGCGCAGTATCGACTACTATAACTCCGATCCTTGGCGAGGAAAATGGAGCACCGAAGGAGGCGGCGTTCTCGTTAATCAATCTCCACACCAACTTGATATCCTCCGCTGGCTTATGGGGCCCATTTCTGAAGTTCAGGGTTTCTTCCAAAACCTCAACCATCCAGGCGTTGAAGTTGAAGACACCGCAGTCGCATCGCTTAAATTTGCCAACGGCGGCTTGGGTAGTATTCTTGCCAGTGTTTCCCAAAAACCGGGCATTCATACCAAGGTGCATATTCACGGATCGAATGGCTCATCGGTTGGGGTAGAGACCGATCGCGGTGCAACTTTTATTGCAGGCGTGACCAGTATACCCGAGCCCCCTTTAAACGACCTTTGGACAATTGCAGGGGAAGAGAAAATGCTGCCTCAGTTTCAAAGGCAAGATCGCTCGGACTTTGATAAAATTGATGCAACTGTACATTATCACGGCTTACAAATCAGAGAATTTATTAATGCAATAAGAGAGAAGAAGCTGCCCCAAGTTAGTGCGGAAGATGGCCGTGCCACTGTTGAATTATTCACTGCAATTTACGAATCGAGTAAAACAGGAAGATCCATCAAGCTCCCTCTTTAATGGAAGTATTTCTTAGCACGCCTTGGGCGTTTAGCCGCAACGCGGCGGCAAGTTGTAGCCATAGGCGTAAGCCTATGGTTTCGAGATGGCACCTTGCGTTTGAGCGCCGACGAGACGACACGGCGGGCATTCATTTCGCCCCGTTTGGGGCTTGGCATATGTCGGGACGCTGACTAACGCCCATGGCTACAGCATTTCGTCCCGTCGGGACTACGAACCAGAGCGCCGAAGGTGCGGCCAAAAGTAGCCCGGGGTGGAGCAAAGCGCAACCCCGGGTAACTATAAATTCTATCAAATAAGCCCCATCAAACAAACACTGAAGGGCGGCCCTGCGCTA
>JBDNHI010000051.1:0-44683 GCA_041694635.1 Gemmataceae bacterium
ATTTAAATCAGGAGATTGAGCAAGGGCATCAGAGTAGTGTGCTTTGCCACGCTGGGAACATTGCTTGGCGCACCGGTAAGAAATTAAGGTTCGACCCGAAGACCGAGACCTTTGACGATGCAGAAGCGAACAAGTATGTAGGTAGGGAAGCCCGCAAAGGGTTTGAACTTCCCAAGATTTAACTTACTTTTCTGATTTAATGAAGGAAGCCGCAGCTTTCATAATCCGGAAAGAATCAGCTTCACTAATAAGAAAAACATCAGCAAGCTTGTTATCAGCAAGCCTTGCATAATATCTTTTAGCGCCACCTTCTTGCCTACCGACAAGAAGAATGCGTTTGCCCATAGGCGTACCAATTTCAATGGTAGTTTCCACAGGATCAAGCCCAAAGAGATTAAGAGAAGCGTTTTTATCGACCACATACCGTTCTAGTTTCAAACCTGCTAATGCAGAAAGCATATCATTCACAATCACATCGTTAATGCGATCCGAAGGTTTCGTAACCGATTGCCAAATATTATTTCTTTTAGAAAGTTCGTAATTATTATTGGGGGAAGTAACTTTAAGGGAATCGATTTGAACCGCATCAAGAGTTGGAGTCCAAAGGTTACGGGAACGGAATTCACCCTGCAGCCAGTTGGTAAGTTTCATATCGAGAAGGAAGACGATATCTTTGCCCACGATTTGGGCATAAGAGCGAGTAGAGGACTCATCTTTTTTCCCGAGGTTAATCTCGACAACAATTTTGCCAGCGTTTTTAATCTGCCAACGAGTTTCTGGTTTATCAAGCCCGAAGCGGATTAAGTCGTCGGGGGTAGGTTTTTCCAAAACCAATTCATCGGCCCGCAGCCTAGCAAGGCTATCTAAAGCGTCTTCTAACTGTTGTTGATCAGCATCTGCGGAAAAAGGTTCTGTCAATTTCCAGTTGCCATCCACTTTAGCGAAGGTTGCTTTGCGGGGCCCGCGTTCAAGAAGAAGTTGATCCGCATCGGGGAAGCGAGTGATGGTACGGTCTTTGAAAAAGATCGGAGGGGCAATCAATTTTTTAACAATCGATTCGGAAAGAATACCAATAGCCTTGCCATCCTCAGCCTTAGCAAAGCGAAACCCTTTTTTACCTTCAACTTCTTTCCCTAAAAGTAGTTTTTTACTTTGGTCTTTAAGCTTCATAGTGACGATAGCAAAAGGCGTATCAAGGCCAAATGGTTTCAGATCAGTTGCGGGGTACGCTTCAATAGACTCGGCCTTTAGTTCTGAAATAATCCCAATAAGCTCATTGAGAGTGCGGTCATCTGCAATATCAGGCTTAGGCTTAATGAGCGACCAAACCTCATTTTTCTTGGTAATTTCAAGTTCGCCGGTAATTCCAGTTCTACTAAATGAATCAACTTCATCAGCCTTCAACTTGATTAATTCTCGGGGAACATAAGCAAGAAAGCTGCGCTGCAAAATAGTAATAGTAGAGGCAGGAAGAATAAATATTGCAGGATCATTTACCAGCCTAGCAAAGCGAGCCCCGGCTTTGGTTTTTACTTCGGAACCAACTTCCAACACACGAGTCGCTACCTTCTCCTCTTCATTCATAACCCCAAGTTCAATTTTGATCTCGGGTTTATCTAAACCAAATGATGCAAGATTAGCTTTAGGACCATAAGCAGCGAAGCTATCGGCACGGAGATTGAACCAAAGGGATTGGAGAGAAACAACCGCATCAGGATCACCCTTAAAAGAACCAGCCTTGGCCTCGGTTGCCATCCACGAATCTTTATCTCTAGAAATGCTGAACTTATTCTTACCAGATTCGATTTTGAAAATTTTTATTTTAGATGGATCTTGCCTTAAAACTAAACCATCGAGCAAATCAAGTGCATCGACATCAAGTGCTTTAATAAAATCTGCGTTAACAAGTGCGATGGGGGATTTATCTTTAAGCTTGGCATACCTTGCGGAGGGTCGGTCGGGGGGTGAGTTACCAATAAGTAAGGTTTTCTCTTTTTTATCTTTATCGAAGACAGAGAGCTGGATAAAGGGTTTATTAAAGCCAAATTTAGCATCGTCTTTAGAATCGAGGGAAACGAAAGCATCAGCTTTTGGTGCGATGATTTCCTTTGCCAAGGAATCAATTTTTTCGGTAAAGGGGAGGGCAGAAAAAGGCTCAGTGATTTTCCAACCAGTGTCATTGCGTTCTAACTTAAACTCACCCTTAGCTCGTACAACCTTAACTGCGGAAATTTCTTCGGGTAAAAGTTTCCAGAAATCTTGGGGCAAATATGCTAAAGCATCTTTATCAAGAGAAGAAACTAGCTCACTATTAACAACAAATACGGGGCCAGAAGTACCAAGCCTGGCGAAGAAACCAGGTTTCTGCACTTCAGGTTTTACTTCTCCTGATTTTGGATCAGCAGGGTTAACCTCCACAGGTTTAGTTTTTAATGTTTTCGGATCTTGAGCTTTCCCAATCAACATTTTTTTACTTGGCTTTTTAGTATCGACCAATCCTATTTCCAAAGTAATTAAAGGTTTATCAAGCCCGTACTTGGAAGCGAGATCTCCGAGAGTAGGTTTTTCCTCAAGGAATTCTGTAACTTCAAAATTAGAAAGAGTAGTTGTCAACTGAGAAACTTTAGGGTCATCGATATCTACCCCTTTAGGGCTTACCAAGGTCCACTTGCCTTCGGGCGCTTTATTAAAGGCAACTTCACCTGATTTCGTTTTAATCGCTAGGGAATTGATATCCGTAGTTGCGAGGTCGAGAATTCTTTTACCTCGGTAAGCCATTGCAGGTCGGGCAGCAAGGGTTGCGATTGCATCATCTACGAAATTAACTCGGGGGAACCCATCAACAGCGACATAAAGCTTTTTGGCTTTAGCATCATTTTTACCTAGAAGGTAGGAAATGGCGCGAGTTTTCTTTTCAATTTTTTTCTCATCGGACTTATCTTTTATTTCCTCTTCAAGAGTAAGAGTAATTTTGTTTTCAGATTTATCGAGTGAGAATTCAGAAAGTTTGGGGTTATCGATAATATCGGGGCCTTTGGCTTCGAGCGAAGAGAGTTTAGTTAAAAGTTCGGTAACTTTTTCAGAATCTGCATCGGCTTCGATTGGTTTTTCGATTTTCCACCTACCATCTTTTTTCACAAGGGAAACCAGACTTGTACCTTGTTGAATTTCAAGTTTAGTAGCGTCGGAAGTATTAACCCTAGCAAGCATTGGATCGCGGATCTGATCAAGGGGAATAAAGATATTTTTCAAACCATCGCCATCGATTTCAAAGATTTGGTCATTGTTTTGAATTTTGGCAAATCGCATTTCGTGAGTAATAGTTTCTTCTTGGGGTGGCATTCCTGGGGGCATCCCTGGAGGATTAGGTTTCACCTTTTTAGAAGTTTTAGTGGAAGAAACTTTGCCTATAAGCAAAGTTAGAGTGGTGCCATCTTGATTAGTAACTTCAATGGATTTTTCAGGTTTATCAAGCCCAGATTTAATGAGATCTTGAGTAACAAAGCGTTCGGCCCAGAGGTCGGGTACCGATGCGAGGAAAGCATCGCGGGCCTTAGGGTCGAGATTATCCTTACCCACGGGGTTGGTCAGTTGCCAATCGTTTTTATTATTAATTAGATTAAAGGAAGTTTTCTTACCTTCGTTTTCGAAATTAATAGCAACAGATGTAGCGAGCAACTTTTCAGTTTTCAATGAAGAAGAAAGGGTTCCTTCTTTAGTGTTAGCAGTCATCCTTTCGCCAAAGAATAATCTTCGTTGTTGAAAATAATCTGTGCCGTGATCAAGAAGACTGATAATGCCAGGCCCAAGTCGAAGTACTAGTTTCTTTTCGGGAATAGAAAGAAAAGTGGGGAGCGAAAATTTGTTTTCCAAAGTATTAGAGTCATCAGATTCAAATTGCAATGTAAGCGTTTCAAGGGTTTGGCTTGCAGGCTTTTCAATTGCAAGTTTGATGACAAGGCTTGGATTATTTAGCACAATTTGAGTATCAGGAGAAAAACGAGAACGAAGCTCAAGTAGCGAAGTAATTAAACGATTAACTTCTTGGGAACGAGTAGGCCATTTACCCGGAAGGCTCCACGCTTCTTTAGCGGAAGTGCGTTCCAGCTTAACGGATTGAGTCCCTTTAATAATTTCGATTTTGCGAAGTTCTGAACTTTGAATGCCAGCAAGGGGAGCAAGTTCAGTTTTATCGGTAGGTACTTGGCGCTGTTTGCGTTTATCGAACGAAAATAAAGCGAGGGAAGCGACGCAGAAGCCAAGTATAAGAGTAGTTTTCCAATTCATTCCAAAGCACTCCAAACCAATAATATTTTATGTCATTACAAAATGTAGCGGGGTGGATCAACGCATTCTGCGAAGAATCAGAACAAAGAAACCTAAGTAAGCAAAAAGCCCGGGTAGGCCCAACTGACATCCCCAGAGCCAAAGATTTTGAGTCTGAGTAGAAAGTTCAACACGGGGGTATTTCCAAGGAATACTTTGCCTCGGAAGAAAATCATCCCTACTCAAAAGCCAATTGCAAACATCCATTACAAGCCTTTCCTTAATCGGGGGAAGGTCGGGGCCTACGAGAAACCAACTTTCGCCAATAACTGCAATGCGAATATTTTTAGGATGCTTTTCATCTTTGGCAAACCAATCAGCGGGAAGGGGAACTTCAGCAGCAGCACCAATAGGGAAGGGCCCTCTTCTCTTAGCATCGAGGGTGCCCTTATTGGGATCTTTATCATCTGGGTTATAGGCAGGCGCCTTTCGTTCGCCAGAGTTACCTTGCATTTCGGGAAAGGGCTGATTTTCATTCCAAGAATCGCGGGAAGTCTGAAATAAATCGGGGTTATAGACGAGTTGCATTCCATTTGTTGGCTCGAAATAAACGGGCCTAGGGTGCCTAAGGCGCAGTTCCAAAGGTTTATCGGGCGATTGACTTCGCGCGGTGAGGCGAAGAGATTCACGAATAGGATGAGTTTTTTCAGGATAATTTGGTTTAAGTGCAGGGGGCCTGCCAGAACCTTCGTTCCAATCAAGAAGTAAAGGAGGAATCTTGACAGAAGTTCCGCCGGTTAATAAACCCGCCATCTGTTCGCCAAACCCTTCGACTTCTTCATCGAACAACACGGTTTGTTTACCAAAGCGGAAGCCTAACTTTGTAAGCATTTCTTCAAATCCATCGTTGGCGATAAAGCCGGGGGGAACGGGCCCTTGATCGGAAGGTTCAGTGTTAGAGCCAAGAAGTGCAAACACAGGTTTACCCAACTTCATAAAATTCTGCATGGCGTTGACTTGGGCTTTCTCTAAGCCGTGAAGCCAAAAAGGCAGGTTCCTATCTTCAGTGATCACATCGTGTAGAGTTGGCCTAGGCACTAATAAAAGATCACAATCTGCAAGCAAAATATTCATCTTCGCTTCGAGATCGGTCATTCGTTGTTGTTCGACCAGGGAATCAACATCAAGTTGACTGCGATCCTTGACAGCTTCATCTTTTTGCTTAGTGAAGCGTTCTTTAGCTTCGGTAATATTACGAAGTTCGGTATCAAAGTATTCGACCTGAGATTTACGACTTTCCTCGGAAAGTTTTCCCCCACGCAGAAGTTCGGCATAAGACTTTTCAAGTTCTGGAATAGGCGTAGACTTCCACTGAGTAAGCATTTTTCCTAATGAAGCAATGCCTTTTTCGAAGCGTTCAAGATTAAGATTTAAGCTACGAATTCGTTGATCCAAGCGATCGAGTTTACTTTCGTCGAAGGTGTATGCAACAGAAGCAGCGGGTCGTTGTCGAAGCTTACGGAGGATCAAATCTTTGACTTCAAACCCTTGTGCTTCGAGACTTTTTCTAAGGCCAGCAAGCCCGAAGGAATCGGTACCTTTAGAGGTAAGCCATTCATCGACAACAGCGATAGCGATTTTAGGTTTACGAGCTTCGAGGCTAAGAATTCTGCGGACGAAAGGCTCAGCAGCGCCTAGGCCATCAGAACCTTGAGGTAGCAAAACGAGGTTACCCCTGTTTTGGTTATCTTGTTGTGAAGAGGTTTTATCGAGCCGGTAGAATTCGTTAAAGCTCATCCGTTGCAGAAGTTCGCCAGAATTTTCAGCGATGGATTTTTTAGCCCAGAAGAAGATACTATTTTCGGGTGCAGTCTCAATGGCTTTACGAAGTTCGGGTGCATTTTCGGTAAGTTCCCGAAGTTTACGCTCGTAACTTTCTTCTTCAACATCAAGAACAGCGACATTAAACCGGGGGCCGAATTCCCTGAGCTGGTCGACCAAATCCTTAACCTTACCCACCACAAGTTTTTCGGCAGCGTAATCATACCTGTCGGGCTTGTCGTTAAAATTTCCATAGGTTTTATGAAGTTGGCAAACGATGATGGTGGTTTCTTCTTTAAGATTTTCCAGCTTATCCTTAAGACTTTTGGGCAGGGTAAAGAGTTGGCTACGAGTCCAATCGAGGAGAAGATAATTAGAAAAGCTGGCGAAATTAGTACCTAGCACGAGGATAACTGCGAGGAAAATCTGAACGCTGGCAGTAGCGCCCATTGCACTTTTTCTTCCCGCTGCAAAACATAAAGCGATCACAACTTCACCTAGAATCGCAATGATACCTAGGGTTATTCCTGTAAGAGAAATCAGCACAGGTGCAGAAAAGTTCAGGCTGCAAATCTGGCTTAGGCACTCTTTTGCAGACGAAATTAAATCTGCGGGGTTACCAAAGATGAGGGCTGCAAACCCCACGAGAAACCCAGTTAGGCCCGCCAAGCGCATCAAGGCGTGGAAGCGTGAAAAGAGACCAGTTTTTTTTTCGATTTGTTTTTTCATTTTTATTTTCTCCACTAGCGCCAACGACGACTTTCAAGGCTTCGAACTGTAAGAAACAGACATAAAAAGGCGGTGCTAGTATAAAGGATTATGGGTCGGGTATCGAAAATACCACGAGTAAAGGAACGGTCAAAATGCAAAGGCACGCTAAAGAAATAGAGAGTGCGGTAGAGCAACCCGCCATCTTGTTCAGGATGCAAAAACCCTGCAACTAAAAATAATAATCCCAAACCCATCGAAATTAACGCGGAAACCATCTGATCCCTTACAAGGCTACTGACAAGAATTCCAATCGATAAAAACATAGCCCCTGCAAGGAACATTCCTAAGTAAGTTGAAAGCACAGGAAAGGGATCAATTGCAGATTGAAAATCAATAAGATGGGTATCTTGTGATTGAAAATGTCTGATTCCAGAAAAAAGAGAAATAAGAATCCCTAGAGCGATCGAAGCGAGGCCCAAAAGACGCATCGATGGTTCAAGGTTGGTGGGCAATTGCAAGAAAATGCCACCGAGGAAAAGTAGTAATCCAAAGATGAATATCCACGCTGCCAAACTTGAAGGGCCGTGCAATTCAAAAGCGTGCCAACCTAATAAGGCTGGGAGATAACAAAGAGTGGGTAGCCAAAGCACAACATAAAAACCAAGGCACCCAAGATATTTACAAAGCACGACCTGCCAGTCTAAAAGGGGCACAGTCATAAGCATCTCGAGTGTGCCGCTACTGCGCTCTTCTGCAAAAAGCCTCATCGTCAACAAAGGGGGGATAAAAAGAAAAACGAGCCAAAAGCGGTCATCAGCAAACATAGCCTGCATAGGAAATTCGGTTCCCTTGGGCCCCGTGGTGGTTAATAGATCAAAGGTACGATTAAATAAATAACCAGAAACAGCCAGGAAAACGACAAATAAAACATAGGCGATAGGTGAAAGAAAATAGGCAGTGAATTCTCTGCGTAAGAGGGTTCTAGCAGCATACAAGCCACGCCCAAGATAAATAAAAACCAATAGCGCAATGAAACCCAAAGCGATTGCTAGCAATTTGGGAATCAGCGTGACTTGATTTGTTTCGATATTAGCCATTTCTTGCATAATCCAATCTCCATCGGTAACCATCCACCGCCAAATAGGGCAGAGTTATTAATTACCAGTAATAGCGTTTTCTTCTCTTTCAACAAGGTTGATAAACATTTCTTCGAGGGTTTGGTTCTTAGATCGAAGATCTTCGAGAGGTCCAGCGAGTACGACTTTACCCCGGTTGATAATAATAGCTTGGTCGCAAGTCATTTCCACTTCAGAAAGAATATGAGTGGAAAGAAGGATGGTGTGCCTGCATCCAAGTTCACGGATAAGTTTTCGAGTTTCACGAATTTGAGTAGGGTCCAGGCCAGCGGTAGGCTCATCAAGGATTAAAACGGGGGGGTCAGAAAGCAAAGAGTCAGCGAGGCCAACGCGCTGGCGATAGCCTTTAGAAAGGGTGCCAATAATTTGGGTTCTAACTTCGCCAAGCCAACAACGGGAGAGGCAGGCATCAACTCTAGAGGCGCGCTCTTTACCATGAAGACCTTTAATACCAGCACGAAAGGTAAGGTATTCGATAACGCGCATTTCTGGGTAAAGGGGGCAACTTTCTGGCATATATCCGATGCGCCTACGAACGCCAACAGGATCCCAGAATACATCAATTCCATCGATGGTAGCTTGTCCCGAGGTAGCGGTGAGGAAACCAGCAAGGATGCGCATAGTAGTGGATTTTCCCGCACCATTTGGCCCTAAAAATCCGACGACCTGCCCCTTGGGAACATCGAAGGAAACTCCATCTACAGCAAGGAAGTCTCCATAATATTTCACCAAGTTTTTCACATGAATCATAAAAATACACCTTTGAATAGAATCAAGGACTCCATACCAATTCTAATTATCAAGAATAATACATCGATTATCAAGCATCAATGCTTTATATAGGCAAGGAAGCAGAAAAAATCAGTGAACAGGCAGTTTATTATTAGGATTAGTTTTCACTTTTAAAGGGTATGTTAATTTCGAGGAAAGAAGACCAAGAAGAGAATCCTGACGGTCTAATTCTCTTTTGGTTATCGAAAAGTTACCAAACCTAATGGAATAAAGTACGGTAGCAATTTTCTCTGGAAGGGTTATTAGTTCAGGATCGAGATCAAGGCTTATTAACTTAGTTTTAATTTTCGAAGAAAATTCCATAGGCGTCTCACCTAGCATTGGAGAAAATCCTAAATGCATCAAAGCTAATTCCTTGAGTTTATTATATTGAATGGTGATAGGATCTCTGCCAACGTTCTTAAGTGATCCAAGGCCAGCAATAAGTTTGGGAAGGCCAAGAACAACGCCCACCCCCGCAAGAAGAGAGAAGCCAATACCAAGGAAAATTTTAGGAAGAGAAGCAAGAAATCGTTGGAGATTAATATTAGTAAAGTCGGGCATAATTTTGTACCAGAATTCGGCTTGTTGCTCGGCATTGTAATCGACAATCATTTCGCGCCAAAATATTTTAGCCCGATCAATAAAATCAGCGATGGATCGCAACAGAGAGAATTTTTGATTTTCCAGTAGTTCAGAATCAGGAGTGGGATCAAGAGTAAGCCAATCAAAAAGAGGGCGGCCGGTGTTGGGATCTTGCAAAAAGATTCCATTTTTAGAAACCTGTGGAACTAAAACCTCGATCCAGCTATGAGCTTGGTTATTTCGGACTGAGTAATTCCCCGCATCTTCGTAATAACAACCGCGAAATCCTTTAATAACACGAGAAGGAATACCAAGGGAACGAAGCATTAAAACCAAACCAGATGCGTAGCGTTCGCAATGACCTTTTTTAACATTTAAAAGAAAATCAACAACTGGATCAATATGAGGATTATCTCGTTTAAGTTCAAGGGTGTAGGTAAATTCACCACTTTGTGAAAGATAAGAATTAAGCGCCCTTGCAACCGTTTCACGGTAGGTACTCTCAATTGAGGGCCTACCTTGTTCTCGGGTAAAAGTTTTAGGAAGAGGTACATTTTCTAAACCATAACGCTGCTGATCCTTGATGGTATTTAATAGCCCAATAGTCCACTCTTCGAGAGCGCCTATTTTAGGAGTAATCAGATCGCCTAAAAATTCTGTATCAAGAGAAGCAAGAACTTTATCATTTTGAGATTTCCCAGAAAGCACCTGCTTGTAGCCGAAAATTTGTCTTATTTTAGAAACCGACATAGAGTATTGAACCATACTACCTTGTTCATAAAAGATAAGTTGTTCATGAAAGGGTGGGTCGACCAAAACTGGAAGTCGGGTATCAGGGTTGACTTCATCAAAGAGAACCGGTTCAGCAATGAACAACCCGCCTACCCGCCTTGGGATCAGTTTAAACTGCAAATTTAACTGGTTAGGGCCAAAGTCTGGAAGCTTTGTTTGGGAAGATTTTAAAGAAACTCTGCGAGAAATTCTACGATTCCAAACCCCGTTTTCATAATGTTCAAGTACAACCCCACGCCAGCGTTGATCAAGAGAAAAACCAGAAAAGGGTTTATTATTTGCATCGGTAACATGAACGGTCATAGCAACTTCATCGTTGACCTCGACTTCGCCGGTTTTATTTAAATTCATTTGCTCAGCAAAGCCGGTAGAAATTCCACCAGAGCCCCGCATTTGGCCAAATCGCATTAAAGGATTCCACGAGGTAGCATCGGTTCTAGGGGTGATTAAAAAAAGGCCCAAGCTAAGAACACCTAAAAAAACTGTCCAACCAACGGAAGGGAAAAAGCCCATTCTTCTAAGCGAAGGGCGAGTTTCACTGGATTTAGTAGAAAGTTCCACTTCACCACGCGTTGCTTGATAGCGCTTTAAAATCCAGACCAGAGAAAACATATAAGCGCTAAATATAAAAGCAAAAAAGGTACCCGTAGTGAGTACACAGGCAAGGCTGACTTGTAACATACCCATACCCTGAAGGATCCAGAAATCTCTTCTACCCTTTGGCCCAAATAAACGGAGCATCACAAGAAAAGCAAGAATAGGCCCAACATAAGGAACAAGTGCCGTGGGCATAGGAAGGGACAGCGAGCTACCCCCCTCTTGATTTATTTTCGAAAAGACCCAAAGACAACCAAAGACAGAAATCCCCACGCCAAGAACATTAGAAATAGAAGTGGAGAGAATTCTCCGCCCTTTTGTTACATAAGAGATCCACAAAAATCCATAAAATAAAGGAAGAAACATTATTAAACCAGAAACAAATTGTAATTCAGATTCAAGCAAGCAAGTGGTAGAAAGGGCTAAAGAAAGATGCCCAAGAAAATGCAATTGAGGGTCAAGCTCTGAATAGGAATCATCTTGACTATCGTTATTAAAAACAATCATATGTTCCCCTCTTGGAAAAGAGTAGGTGGCTCGTAGAATCCGCACTTTCGAGCATTAATAGGAGTAAGGGACGGTATTTTTTTTGCCCGAGTAGGCTCAAAAAAAGAAGACTTGTTATCCCGCCTTAACCCTAAGGATGCCGGGGGTAACTTTAATTCTTCCAACAACAAAGCCAGCTTGCCCGAAGAACTTAAATACTCACTAGAATTAAAACACGCCTTGGCAACAGCAAGCTCGCGCAATGCTTTTATCGCAAGAGAAGGTTCGGCTCGGCCATCCAAAACCTTGATTTCACGACCGAGAATCAAAACCACCAGTCGATTACCACGAACCCTACATAAATCATGTATGATAGTTGCTGAAAAGCTGATAAAAGATTCAAGCTCTTCATTATTTCCCACTCCAAGATCAAGGGAAATTAGCAAATCGTCTCCGGGAAAATCTTCCATTTCTGCAACGATAAGCTGGCCTCTTCTTGCAGAAGTGCGCCAATGAATAGCCCTAGGGTTATCGCCTGGTCTAAAAACTCTTAACCCGTGAAATTCTTCTTGAGCAAGGGGATGGAAGCGTGGTATTTTTCCCGATTCATCAAGTGCCGACAACTTTGCTATAAACTGCTGCAGAGCCCCGGGCCTTGAAATTCCTATTTTAGGAAGCACCAAAACGGTTTCTTTCTGTTCTGCCCAGATTCGTTTTTGCACCAATCCAAAAGGGTAACTCCCCCGCAACTCTAGGGCAGAAAGTTCCAATAATCCCCGCTTTATCGGGATAATCCGAGACTGTAAATAGTAACGCACAAAAGCACCCAACGGGGGAATTGCCCAACCTTTGTCGCGGTCACTAGAATCATCAAGAAGGTACCAAGGGGGGATGATTTCTTTTTCACGGTTAATAACTTCAATCTGATAAAAGCAAGGGATACCTGCATAAAGGTGATCTGGAAAATATCTTTTGACCCCAATCTGACGCAATCGTTTAGAAGCGAGCAAAGAATTAAAAAAGAGGGCAAGTAATAAAAAATAACCCATCAGAGACAAAAGATTAATGCTTTTATAAACGCCTATAAACAAAAGAAGAGCTGAAAAGAGTGAGAAAATTTTTCCTAAAGGCAGCAAGGCTCGCTTGCGAGGTTTTTTTTCTCTCACAACCGAAGCTATATTATCATCAAGCAAAAAAGTATCTTTGGACACCACAGTTGATCTCGGCATATTCATTAAGATTTAACAAAAATCGCTTCTTATTCAGGCACATTAAGGCGCTCGAGAATATCACCTAAAATTTGCTCCGCTACACGAATCGCACCAGAGCCACCCGCAGACCTTGGCATAATTCGGTGTGCCAGTACCGGCTTTGATAATATCTTTATATCATCCGGAATTACAAAGCCTCGACCCTTTATCAAAGCCATCGATTGCGCTGCTCGATAAAGACCCAAAGCAGCCCTTGTACTAGCACCTAATAATATATCGGGGTGGGTTCTTGTACTCTCGATCAAGTCTAAAAGATAATCTGCAATTCGATCATCGACTGCAACCTTATAAACCAACGCTTGAATTTCAATCAACTCTTCTTGGGTAAGAACAGGCTTAAGGTTTTCCACAGGTTCACCATCCCGGTGGCCCAAAAGAATCTTTCTCTCAAAAATACGATCAGGGTAACCAACGGAAAGCCGAATCATAAATCGATCCATCTGACTTTCGGGCAAAGGATAGGTTCCTTCAAACTCTCTGGGGTTTTGGGTTGCTAGTACGAAAAACGGTGGGCCAAGCTTTCGAGTATTTCCATCAATAGACACCTGCCTATCGCTCATAGCTTCAAGCAGTGCAGATTGGGTTCTGGGGCTGGCACGGTTGATTTCATCAGCAAGAATGATTTGAGAAAATATCGGGCCAGGTTGAAATACAAAGGCACCCGTGTTTTGTTGGTATACACTAATTCCCAAAAGGTCACTGGGCAAAAGATCAGGCGTAAATTGAATCCGATTGAAGGTACAAGAAATACTTTTCGCAATGGCACGGGCAAGTAATGTTTTTCCTATCCCAGGGACATCCTCCACCAGCAAATGACCCTCCGCCAATAATGCAACCATAGAAAACTGCACAACCTCGGGCTTGCCTAGAAGCGCCAAGGATATGTTTTCACAAACACGCTTGATCGAATCAGAAATCCTAGCATCAAGAGCAACACTAGATTGAGTTTGGATTTTCTCTCTGCTTTCCATTGATTCCTTTACTGAAATGTTCATTAAGTATTCCTAACCGATACTAAAATATCTAGATACTATTTTTTATACTAAAGGATTAACTCCAGCATTCTATCATTAGTTCTTCTTGAATTAATAAAATAACGATTCTTCATCTATTTTTTTTGAAATAGTCATTTTACCGGCAGGCAAAATAATAAACCTGCCCCGAATCTAATAGGGCAAACTCAGGCTTATCCATTAATAATGTATCAGAAACCCCTTCCAATCTTATGACCCTTCCCTGAAATAATTTTTTAAGCCCATTATGAAAGGAAGGACAATCTAAACTAGGATATGCATTTTGCAACATCTCAAACAATTCGGGTAGTGGGCATTTACCTGAATCCATATCCCCTCTGCGCCATTGCAAATAGCGAACCACCTCGATAGCCCAAGGCACCTCTTTTTGTAAAACAGGTGGAACTAAAGGGCCAGCTTGTTCTAATCGATCAAGGGCATCCACAATTCGTTTTTCTAAGGCTTCAATTTTTTGAGACCAAAGCACCGCTTCCTGTAACAATTTTTCTGAAATTTCTTGCAACTTCTCTTGCATTCTCACAATGCCAACCGCTGTTGCATCTTTTTCCTGCTTCAATAATAATAAAGCTTCATCCAAGGCACGAACGGGAGATTCTCTTTCGTGCAGAAAGCGAATACCTTTAGCAGTAATTTTGACCCATTGGAATATTTTTTTATCCTCGCCCTCGGTTCGAATTATTTCGATAAATTGTCTGCTAATTGCATTCTGAGAAACCTCTGAAAAGAGGCCCGCTTTTGAAGCAAATAACCCTTCTTGTTTTCCCAGTTTAAATAAAAGATGTTCGCCACCTGAAGCGACTAATTTTCTAAGTGCAGAGACAAGAATATCTGTTTCCTGATTCATCAAAAACCTCAAAAAGACTGACCAGGGTAATGAATTGGGCCATAAATTTTAATGGAAACGGGCCAAAACCTTGTTTCACCATTAAACTAATCTCTTATACACGAAAAGGAACGCCACTATGACAAATAAAGAAGTAAAAAAACGGATTCTGAGCGGAGTGCAGCCTTCCGGCAAGCTTCATTTAGGGAATTATTTTGGTGCGGTAAAACAGCATATTGAACTACATCACCATACGGAGTGCTTCTTTTTTATTGCGGATTACCATTCGTTAACTACGATTCAGGATGCAAAAACCCTAAGTGAAAACACAACCGATGTAGCGTTAGATTATCTGTCATTAGGGTTGGATCCAACAAAAGCTGTTTTTTTCCGTCAATCAGATGTGCCAGAAGTTAATGAACTTGCTTGGATTTTTGCCACAGTTACGAATATGAGTTTTTTGGAAAAGGCCGTTTCCTTTAAGGAAAAAATTGAAAAAGGCATTAGCGCAAGCGTGGGTCTATTTTATTATCCTATCTTGATGGCAGCTGATATTCTCATCTACCGCTCGACTTTGGTTCCCGTAGGGAAGGATCAAGTCCAGCATGTAGAAATAACCCAAGATATTGCGGGGAAGTTTAATAGGACCTATGCTGAAATTTTCCCCATCCCCGAGTATAAACTCGACAAAGAATCTAAAGTTCCAGGCATTGATGGGCAGAAAATGAGTAAATCGTACGGCAATACCCTCGAAATTTTTGCGGAAGGTAAAACCCTAGAAAAAAAGGTGATGAGCATTATCACCGACAGTACACCGGTACCCGACTCTAAAGACCCGCTTAGGTGTAATGTGTTTGCGCTGTATTCGCTGTTTGCATCGACTGAAGAAAAAAAAGCCCTTGAAGAAAAATATTTAGCAGGAGGAATGGGGTATGGCGAAGCTAAGAAATTACTCCTAGCAAAAATAAATGCACACTTTGAACCTGCTCGAATTAAACGCAAAGACTTGATTGCAAACAAGGGTTTTGTCGAGGATATTTTAAAAGAAGGTGCAAAAAAAGCTCGCGCCGAAGCTAGGGTTACTATCGACTTAGTTCGTGAAGCAGTAGGGATGAAAAAACTTTCTTGACTCAAAGTTTCTTTTTTATTTTTAATTTTTTTAAACTGATTGCTTGCATTAAGTGATGAAGAACATTACATAGGTCTAATCAAAATAAATTTGATCTGTATTAATTGCTAAACTTGGTTGCCTTAATAAAGTGAACTTACTTAGCAAACAAATCAGCCTGATCGATAGAATCATTGTATTTAAGGTGGCTTGGCAAGGAAGCTATAAAAGGGGTAGGATGCCCCAATTTTTATTGTCCCGCTTTTAATTTCACTTGAGCTGCATTCCAATCTCCCACCACAGCATCAACTTCCCTTGCAACTCGCTCGCGCCAAATACGAAGCTTAATTTTCTTACCTGGTTCCATTGAACTAATCACATTAATAAAATGGTTTTCATTACGAATGACAACGCTATCAATTTGCAATACAACATCACCCTTGCGAAGCCCTGCCTGAGATGCAGGAGTTTCAGGATATATTGAATCGACTAAAGCCCCTTGTAGCCTTTCTAGGCCAAGTTTCTGAGCATCGCCACTTTCAAAACTAGGAGCCACTTGCAAACCAAGGTAACCTCTTAAAACCACGCCTTTATCCAAGAGATTTCGTACTACTTTTTTAACCATGTTAATCGGAATACTGAATGCGACGCCACTGTTGTTACCGCTATGCGATGCAATTGCAGTATTTAAGCCAATAACTTCGCCATCAATACTTGCAAGTGGTCCCCCGCTGGAACCCGGGTTGATAGCAGCATCAGTTTGAAGAAAATCTTTAATACGAATCGTGCTTCCCAAGCTAACTTGGCCACGCTCTCTTGCACTAATAATCCCGTGGGTAACGGTCTGATGCAATCCAAAAGGGCTACCAAAAGCCAAAACCCATTGCCCAACTTTCACCTGATCACTGTCGCCTAATGGAGCAGTTACAAGGGATTCATTTTCATCTAGTTTGAGAAGGCCAATATCGGATTCGGGGTCAGACCAAATCTGGATGGGGTGAAGAATTCGGTTGTCGTGAAGTGTTACAGTAATTTGTTGAGCAGAGGATTGAGCGATAACATGATTATTGGTAATGACAAAAACGCCATTTTGTCCGGGAACCTTAATAAGAACGCCGGACCCAGATTCGTCAACTGACTTTCCTTTTTTTCCTGGTTTTGCAGCTTCAACGGATACAACAGCGGGGCCAATTTTCCTCGCTACCATTTCAAACCGCTCACCTAAGCGAACCGAATCACTAGGCAAGGTTGGTTGTTTGGTTTCGCCATCGGCGTAAAGGGAAGCAGCTTTTTGGAACTTTGCCCCTGCAATGCCACCTAAAAAAGCACAAGCACCAAGAAAAAACGCCCAGAAGGCAGATTTCATATTCATTAACAAACCCCATTGTCAAGAAACGACAAAGTATCCACATCCCGAACGGGAATAAGATTAATCGAAAAGCACCTAATGAATTGTAACCCTAGATTTTAAAATGATTTGTGGGAGGACAGGTATTTTCAAAATTATCTGGCCTACCTATTCGTTATAAAACGAACCAAGCTCGTGAAATAATTCACGAGCTTGTTAAATTGACAAAAGTTTCATAACAAGTTTTAGTTTTCGTAATCCGCCAAATTCACCGATTCCATACTATCTTCCATAGTAAGCAAACGATCTGAAACCTTGGCCCACCCACCTAGGCTGCTTTGCAGATTCCAAGTAGGGCTATCTTCCATTTCCTTTTGACATTCAATGCAAAACATCGTGTAAGGAAGTGCATTTAAACGACCCACAGGGATTTTCTTGTTGCAAGACTCACAGGTGCCAAAACATCCCTTTTTCAATTTAGTTAAAGCGCGCTCTATTTGTGTCAACTCATTTGATTCTAACTCTGCAAGTTGACAATTAATGTCTTCATTACCTGCATCAAAAGCTTCATCAGCAGAATCTCTGCTATCTTTAGAATGCAAACTATTTATATCGTCACTTAACTTTGAGAATAGTTGTTTCCTTCGTGATTCTAAAGCCTTATGTAATTTTAATAATGCTTCTTGTCGTGCCATAATACACCTCAACTTTATTTAAGGTTTCTTGGTAAGAAACGGTAGGGGTTCAAATGGAAGCAAAAATACTTCTTGGTCCGCATCGCTGCATAGCATTAGTACAGAATAAGAAGAAGGCTTTGGCTTACCTTTAAAACTTGCAATCCCAACATTGAAAGTATATACGCCAAGAAGTTACAAAGAGTTCGAGCAAAAGGAAAAACTTTAACAATTATTTTATTTTTTAAAGACTTTTAAGCACGAAGTAAGAAATACAGCGATTTTAACAATCTTAGCGCCTAATTTAGAAACAAAACCTTATGATTATAAAGCAAAACCGCAGGAATCAAAAAGTAGGGTTGATAAGAACAAAGATTTTCAGCCCGCAAAAGTGCTATTGAATTGCAAAATAGAATTAAAGGATGATCAAATTTAAGTTTAAATGTAAAAAATAACCCGAAGAATATGATTTGGCCTTCAGCCAAACTTCTTCGGGTCTTAATATTCCTAAAACGAGGACGACGGGACTCGAACCCGCAACATCCGGATCGACAGTCCGGTACTCTAACCAGTTGAGCTACGTCCCCAAAGGCAAAGCATTCATTAAAGAAGCAAGGCCACCGAAGATTTAATTAGGACATTTTGGGGTAAATGGCAACTAGGATTATGAGTTTGTGGGGTAAATTGCTGGTTTAGAGGGGTTTAAATAGAAGCCCCACCTAAAAATCCGGTAGTTGTAGCGTACTAATTCCTGCCATTCTGACCTAGTTGCTTCGATAATTTCATAAAATTTTGCTTCTTTTCTACCCATTTCAAAGCTTTCTTCACCATCCCACGCTATTAGACGCCCGGGTTCTAACCTTGCGGGTAACACTAACCCATCCAACCTACATCGTAACTTCATGTTTTTCTCCTACTTATTTGCCTTCCAAGGCTAACGACCCATAACTTACCCCAAAAATATTAAATCACAAGCTTGGCAGCAATTTGTTTTCATTACTACAAATATTGATTATCATTACTCTTTAGGCTTTTTTCATTTAAAGGAACTTTTTATGTCCACTGACTTCAACAACCCTATGCCAAACCAACGCTCTTCCCTTGTTGGTTGCCTATTGGCAATATCGCTAGGAATGAATGTTCTTTTAGGAGGCTTTGCGTTTCTTGCGTGCTTAGGGGCAGCTGCAATTGGAGGTGGTAGTTCTGCTGATTTCTCTAACCCGCAAGTTACCGAAACTCATTATTCCGGAAGTACCACCTCTAAAGATAAAGTCGCAATTATCAGCCTAGACGGCGTGATTATGGAAGGGGCGCTAGGTTTTGTTCATAAACAAATTTCTCAGGCCTCTAAAGACAAATCGGTTAAAGCTGTGGTTCTTCGCATCAATAGCCCGGGCGGTAGTATCACCGCTAGCGATGATTTACATCGCAGGCTTATGGAAATGAAACAGGGTAATAATGCAAGAAAGCAATTTCCAGTTCCTCATCTTGTCGTCTCTATGGGAAGTCTAGCGGCATCTGGCGGGTATTATGTCGCTATGCCTTCCTCTAAAATCTTTGCAGAGCGCACTACCATGACCGGATCGATAGGGGTCTACGCATCTTTTCCTAATATGGAAGGACTCAGCAAACAAATTGGTGCTGGTATGGTTACTATCAAACAAGGAGAGATTAAAGACAGCGGCTCTCCCTTTAAAGAAATGAGCCCAAAGGAAAGACAAGTTTGGCAGGATATGGTTGACCAATCTTACAATTTATTTTTACAAGTGGTAGAAGAAGGAAGACCCGAGCTAAAGAACAAGTTATTAGAGAAGCTCAATATCAACCCGCTGCAAGCTGGGCCGGGGCCTAAAGTTGAAGGTAAATCCTACACGAGATACCGAGCAGATGGGGGAATTTTCACAGGTGATCAAGCTCTTAAATTTGGCCTAGTTGACCAGATAGGGACTCTCGAAGATGCGGTTGCGGAAGCTCGAAAACTTGCTGGTTTATCAGAAGATAATAAGGCTATCCGCTACGAAAAGCCTAAGGCTTTCACCGATTTTTTGCTCGAAATGAATGCTGGAATGTCGCCCCCAAAAGGTGGCATAAATCTGGCAAATATACCCGAGGCATTAACCCCTCGTTTATGGTTCCTTGCCCCGGGTTGCGAACTTTCGGGTATTTCTGCAATCCTACGAAATCCATAAAAGTACTTTTCAAAGGGTATGCAATTCAAGAAGCCAAAAGTTTTGTTTAACGAGTCTTTAGTTGCTTGCCCCTTGCATACCAATCTGCTATTTTGCCGTGATGGTTTATATAATAATTATTTGCTCGAAAATACGAGTTTGTGTTTCAATCTCATTTTGAATTAAAAAATTCAGGGAACCTTCATGATCGAATTTAAAAATCGTTTACTATTTGTTGGCTTTGGTGCGGTAGCTCGCTGCTCAATCCCCGTGTTGTTAGATCATGTAAAAATACCAACCAAAAACATAACCATTATGGATTTCGATTCCAATGAAGAGGCGCTAAAACCTTGGATTGCTAAGGGTGTAACCTTTGTAAAAAATCGTGTAACCAAAGAAAACATGGGCACTCTTTTAGCAGAGTATGTTTCTACGGGCGATACCATAATCGACCTAGCGTGGAATATCGATTGCTGCGAAATAGTAGATTGGTGCCATCAAAGAAGCGTAATGTACATAAACACTTCGGTTGAAGTATGGGATCCTTATGAAAACGCAGATAAGCTTCATCCTACAGAAAAAACCCTTTATCACAGGCATATGAAGCTAAGAAAGTTAACTGCGTCGTGGCAAGAAAAAGGCGTTACTGCGGTGCTGGAGCATGGGGCTAATCCTGGCCTCATCAGCCATTTTACCAAGCAAGCACTTCTAGACATTGCCAGCCATTGCCTCGAAGACAAACTTTTTAAGGGCGCCCAAGCCGAACTTATTGCAGAACATGCAAAGAAACATGAATTCAACCACCTTGCTCATCAATTAGGAGTCAAGGTTATTCATTGCAGCGAACGCGATACCCAAATCACCGACCAACCAAAACTCGTCGATGAATTCCTTAACACTTGGAGCGTTGAAGGCTTCAGGGAAGAGGGAACTACGACTGCTGAAATGGGTTGGGGAACGCACGAAAAAGAACTTCCCGCTTTCGCCTACGAACACAAAGATGGCCCAAAAAGTCAAATCTGCCTTGCCCGTATGGGCATCAACACCTGGGTTAACAGTTGGGTCCCTAACTACAGCATTGTTGGTATGGTTGTCAGGCACGGCGAAGCTTTCAGCATTACCGAAAAATTGACGGTTCGAGAAAGTGGTAAAACCATTTACAGGCCAACCGTTCATTATGCTTATTGCCCTTGCGATGCAGCACTAGCATCTCTTAACGAATTAAAAGGGAACCGCTACAACTTGCAGTCAAAAATCAGAATTATGACCGATGAGATAACATCAGGCGAAGATATATTAGGTACCCTTGTAATGGGCCATCCTTACAAATCTTGGTGGTGTGGTTCCGACTTATCGATTGAAGAATCACGCAGGTTAGTTCCCCACCAAAATGCCACTACCCTGCAAGTTGCGATTTCTGTAGTAGCTGCCTTTATGTGGATGATCGAAAACCCAGAAATGGGAGTGATGCTGCCTGATGATCTTCCACACGATTTTGTACTCAAAATTGCCAAACCTTATCTGGGAAAATTTATTTCCACCCCATCTGACTGGACTCCTTTACGGGATTATTCCAACGCTTTCAAAGGCTATAACAAACCTGAAATCGATGAATCTGATGTTTGGCAGTTTAAAAACTTCCTTATTACTGATGGAGATTAATTTAACCTTTTCACTTTTTATGGAGCTAGAAATTTTGTTTGCAATTTTCTAGCTCCTATTATTTGATTAGTTGACTTTTTTTCTTTTTATGAAAGCTTCCCTAAATGGATCAAAAAACCCTTCTCAAACTTGCTAAAACCCATGGCACTCCACTTTTTATTGTGGACCACAAGGAACTCATCAAGAATTACAAGTTATTTCATAAAAACTTTCCCCGTGTTCAAATTTATTACGCAGTCAAGGTGAACAGCGACCCTGCGATTGTTGAAACTTTTTACAAAATGGGTAGCAGTTTTGATGTCGCAAGTATTCAAGAGTTCAACACCGTTCACAAATTAATCGCACACCTTCCCGCTAAGCAAAGGCAGGATTTCATTTGGAACCGCATCATTTATGCAAACCCAATCAAACCCGTGGAAACTCTCAAAGATCTCGATAAATACAAACCGCTTGTCACTTACGACAACCACGAAGAAGTTTTGAAAATCGCCAAGTTTGCACCCAATGCAGGGTTAGCTTTAAGAGTGCGAGTGCCCAACACCGGATCTATGGTCGAACTTTCGAGCAAGTTTGGTGCTTTGCCTGGTGAATCTGTCGCCTTGATTAAATTTGCCCACGATCACGGTCTTACCGTAGAGGGGCTCTCTTTCCATGTGGGCAGCCAGTGCACCAACCCGCAAAACTATATTCAAGCTTTGCACCTTTGTGCGGGCATTTTTTCCGAAGCTAAAACCGCAGGTTTTAATCTTAAGCTTTTGGATATAGGTGGCGGCTTCCCTGCCCTTTACGATGACAGTGTGCCTGAGATCAGCGTCCTTGCAAAAAGCATCAACCATGAAATCGATAGGCTTTTCCCCAAAGATATCGAAATACTTGCAGAGCCGGGCCGCTTTTTAGTCGCCTCGGCTGGTACTGCTATCTCTAAAATCATTGGCAAAGCTTCACGCAACGATAAGCTTTGTTATTATGTCGATGACGGGGTTTACCATACTTATTCGGGAATAATATTCGACCATTGCATCTACCACATGAAGAGTTTCAAAAAAGGGCCTCAGCAACTTTGCGCAGTTTTCGGCCCAACCTGCGATGCCCTTGATACCATAAGCCTTGCTGAAAACCTGCCCGACCTCGAACTGGATGAATTCCTTTACAGCGAAAACATTGGCGCCTATTCCAATGCCAGCAGTACCCACTTTAATGGCTTCCCTCCCGCCAAGGTTATCCATATGAATCAATAAGTACTTACTTTACCAGCAAGTGTTCAAGGGGTTATTGACTTAATAACCTCTTCTCCCTTCATGGGAATTTTAATAACATTCTTAGCATCCAAATTCATCTTCATTAATTCGATCATTCGAATCTGACTATTATTAAAAGTGCGAAAGTAAAAGCGCTTAGCTTGAAGATCACTAGCACTGGTCCAAGTGGTATAGTCGGAAAGTAAATTCCCAGAATTATCATTCCCTTTTTCGCGTGCAACACCTTTGGGAATATCAAAATTATTAAGGATATGAAAAGCTTGAAGGATAGAGTGAAAACCAGTTTTTGCAGGGATGGTTCCCTGACTAAAATGCGCAATGCGAACAAAACGCGATGGCGGTGTAAAATCCCCGGGCAAACCAAGCAGGCCAGTTCCCTGCCCAAATCCCTTTAATTCAACACCACCTAACTTTACAGGAGGGACATTATCAAAAGAAACATTCACATAATTCCTGAGATTAGTCATATGCCAATCAAACGAAGGAGAATTACTCATAATACCAAGCGGATTATCATGAACATTCAATTTTTTATTTACATACTCAATAACCAAACTTTTCCCCGAGGCATCGTGAATCACATAATGAACAGGAGGAACATATCCCCAAGCTTTGAAAACGACTTCGGGAACTAAAACTAAATCAATATTTTTACGAACTTCCTCGACGGAAGCGAAATTTTCAATTATCCAAGAACCCAGTTCCCAAGGTGCCAATGATTTGGTTGCATCCGAAAATTGGTAAGGCCTATATTGTGCAGAACCTGGGAAATAAAATAACCCAACTGCCAGACCTTTTTCATTAAAACCATCAAAGATAAAAGGTAAGCCTTCACCATTGGCGCCAATAGATGCGTATTTGGAAATCCACTTGAGTCCTGATTTTCCATCTGGTGTTGAGCCAGTGCGGGAAAATCCCCGAGGCACCATAATCACTTCAGATTGCAAGTCGAAAGCAAATTCCAAGGTACGCGCATGAATGACAGAGCCATCCTTTGCAATTAACCTAAGCCCGGTACAGGCCAGAGTAACCCCCGAAGTTCCGCTAACTAAAATAATTGCCATTACTGCGTTTTGTAGAATCGCAGCCAAAATCCGCTTAGTAATCATTTCAATTTCCTTTAAGAAGGTAACCTCTAAAAACTTAATATTGACCCCGTGACGGTGGTTTGTAAGCAGCAAGTGCATTCTTCAAGAAATATTTTTCTGCAGGTGCATTACCCTTCTTCAAAAAATAATCATTTACAATCTTATGCAGTGTAGAAAAAGAAGAAGCCCTAACACAGACAGGCCAGTTGCTACCAAAAATCAAGCGATCTTCTCCAAAAGCGTTCCACAACGAATCTAGCACGGGTTTATAAAATTCTACACCCTTAGGTGCATCTACCATCGTTTTTCGGGTACCCTCGGTTAAACCACTTACCTTACAAAAAACATTTTTGTTTTTTCCTGCATCCTGCATTCCTTGAAGCCAAGCAGGGGGTACAGTTTTACCATCAATCAAAAGATTTCCTGCGTGATTTATCACGATACGAAGTTGGGGCAAAAGCTTTGCCAACTTTGCTACATCGGCGGGCATTTCTGGCCCACCATTGACATCAAGTTGCCTATCATCGGTAGCCATTGCACCAAGGTTATCTAAATAATTTTTATTATCTAACCCTTTTCTTAGTTCGTTGTTGTTTACTCGAATTCCAAGAAATAAAGGGTTTTTAACAAACCTTTTCCAGTGTTTTACAAAATCATCCGAGGCGGGGTCTAACCTTCCTACCAAACCAGCTATGAATTTATCATCCTTGGCAAGGTCTAAAATCCACTGATTATCTTCGACCCAAGAACTAGCTTCAACCACAATGGTAGAGCGGATGTTAAAAGGCATCGCAAGTTTTTTAAATTCCGCAGGCAACACTTTTCGATAAAGAACTGGATCACTTTTACTGGGCCAAGGCACCCCTTCTGGCCTAGTGGGGTCGTAAAAATGGGTATGAGCATCCATTGCAGGAAAAAAATCTTGCTGCGTTTCTGCTTCAGCTTGCTGAATCAGGCTTGCAAAGACAGGCGTTGAGACAAAAATAGGTGATGAGACAAAAATAGGTGATGAGACAAGGCCAGTCATTTTATACAAGGCTTCTCGTCTATTAACCAACAAGCTTTGCAAATTTCGCATCGTTACCCCTTTAGGATTAAAACCGAGCATAACAAACTTAAAGCCAAATCCCTAATGGATAGGATCAGATTCAGATTGTTTATTTGATTGTACTTTGCAATCACAACTATTATTCTATTTTTAGAAATCGTAACACTTCCTGTTATTCATCGCTTTTAAGATGATCAGGAAATTTAAAATCTTCACCAACTAAAAGTTTCAACTTGCTACACAATACAACTTTATTGACTTGCCTAATTCTAATGCTTCTTCCGTGCAAAGTGATGGCTCACGCTCTAGGAGTTGAAGTTCGTTTAAAAGATGGCACCATTTATGTTGAAGCCTTTTTCCACGATGATAGCCCAGCTAAGAATGCTCCCTTGACCTTTGAAAATGAACTTGGAAGCAAAGTTTTCTCAGGCAATACCAACAAAGAAGGCAAACTTCAATTACCTGCCTTTCCTCCAGGAAAATATAAACTGATCGTTGATGATGGCACTGGGCACCGAGCCAGCACCTTAATTGTAATTCCCGAAACCAGCCCTAATGCGGATTCGACCAATCAATTAATTTCCACAAATTCCACAAGAGAAAAATTCACTCAAGTTCCTTGGATAAATATTTTTATTGGGCTTTTTGTTATAGCCTTTTTGGGAATAGTAGGAAACTGGCTTAATAAAAAGGCTACCCGTGTTTCTAAAGCAAAAGAATAACTATCCACTCTGCTTAATCTTTCACCTTCTTTAAATGTTTTTTTAAAAAAGCCCTCACCACGGGTCCCAAGTCTTTTTGCTTTTACATCCTTTTCAATTTTCAATGCTTGAGCAAAACTTAAATTGTTACAACGATCAAGAACGAAAATCACCCGAACTATTTCAAATTGCAAATAAACAAAGTAATTTTAACTATGTTTACTTTTTTAACAATTATGCAAGCAAAAGAGTGAAAAGATTTAACTAATTGAAAATATTTACAATCCTTAGTTAATAATAAGCTCGAAATAAAGAAAGCATAATTCTTTTAACAAGGAACCTAATTTGAAAACCATTCATTATTTTGCAACCTGTTTAGTATTATTTGGAATTAATGTAAACGCACAAGAAACGATGACTCTGGCATCTTTGGGAAATCTCAGTAGCTGCCAACTTGAAGATTTATACAAGAGTGGAAAAGTTTTCACCCCTAAAGATGGATACCTGAAGGGTAAGGCTTTCCCAAAACCAGATAAGTTAGGTCACAAATTAAAATCAAATGGGATTGGTCTAATTTGGAAAGGTAAGAATATTTACGCCAGCGAAGGGGTTATGCTTAACCAAGTTGGGAAAAAAGAAAAAGTTGCAGCTTCAATAAGTACGGAAGAAAGTTGGTTAGATGGCAAACCTTCTGTGATATTCGATTATGCTAATGGGCCTAAGTGGGCTCAGAAAGCAAGAGATGAAGTAAGGGAAATTTCACCGGGCTTATACCTTGGAATTATGTACTACCGTGATTGCCCTGCCCCCAAGCAATCGATGTTTTTTGCCCTCGAAGCTTGTAACTCTAAGCCTTAATTTTAATACTCCTCTATCCGCAGATATATAAAACCATCATAATAATATTTATGATTATTAAAAGCGCTTTGCTCTGGTTTATGCTCAATCAATGGATAAAAAATTCAATTTTTAAAAGAGCATCGGTAATTAAAATTTTATCGGAACGAACATTATTTTTAAAAATCATTAATGGTGAATTTCAATCCGATGAAAGAATCTAATTTTTATAAACCTCAATGGCTTATCAAGCTTTCTCTGTTTAAACGCTTTACAGTCCTGCTGTGGGTAATATTTTTCATCGCTTTGATTATTAAAACTGCTCTTAAACCTACAAGTCATTCGGTCTTTCCTGTTTATTACCAAGCGGGCTTAAACTGGTGGTTGCAAGCCGACTTATACACATTAGTACCGGGCCTCGACTATTATCGTTACTCACCTAGTGCTGCGATATTTTTTTCCATCTTTACCAACTTAGGGATGTTATGGGGCGCCTTAATATGGAATTTTTGCTCGGTATTTATTTTTGTGATTGGCTGTAATCGGTTTTGGAACAGTATAGTTTTGAAAACAACTTTTCCCCCAGAATCATCCAATGGTTTTTTCATTATTATTCTTTTTACTGCACTTAGCGGCCTTTGGAATTCCCAATGTAATGCCTTTGTTATTGGGTTAATCCTTTTGGGTACTGCAGATTTATTTGAAAATAAAACCTTGAGTTCAGCATTATTTCTTGCGTTTGCGTTTATCATTAAAAGCACTATTCTTCCACTCCTTGTCCTATTAGTAATCGCTCGACCTTTTCCATTATTACCAAAACTATTATTAGCAATTATAGTGCTATTTCTTTTGCCTTTCTTTACATTGCCTTTCAATATTGTTCTAACCCAGTACCAATCGTGGTATCTGCATTTAATAAATACTCAGGATGGGCGTTGGCCTGGTTTTCGAGATGCGTGGTTTGGAATACAAACTTTAAAGCTGCAATTTTCACCTATTCCTTTTAATGAACAAGTTTTTACTTTACCTACTAATATTAGTTATAAAATAATTCAAATTATTATGGGAATTGGCTCTGCAATTCTCGTCTTAAGATGGAAATGTAGACTTATTCCTCCTAAAAATATTAATTCTCAAGCAGACCTTTACTTAAGAACTTTGTCAATCGGTATGGCTTGGCAATTACTCTTTGGGCCTGCTTCTGAATTCCCCACTTATGCTTTTCTTGCACCCTTTCTAGGTTGGGCTTGGACTTCACGAAATTATTGGGTTCGAGGTAAACCTTTAATAATCATTGCAATAATTCTTATTATGATTTTAGGGTGGCCTAACTTTTCAACACCATTTAAAAATCTACTTCCCATTCTTCTAGCTACTTTGCCTTTAGGAACTTTTTGCTTTGCTACTTGGTTGATTTTCAATACTGAAAAATTAATCTTACAAAAATCTACTGATTCTCATTTTTAATTCATACATCACGATTTCAAACTATTAGAATAATATTATATGCTTTTACTTCCAAGGAAAACGAACTATGTTCAACCGCAGAAACTTTCTAAATACATCTCTCCTTGCTGGAGCTTTTTATCAAGTACCTGGATTGTTTGCTGACCAACTTACTCTGACACCCAAGCAAACTGATGGCCCCTTCTACCCAGATAAACTCCCACTTGATACCGATAATGATCTTATTATTATCAATGATAATCTAACCCCCGCGGTAGGGCAGATCACACACATTGGGGGGAAAATTCTAGACGCTAGTGGCAACCCGATGAAAAATGCTGTGGTTGAAATTTGGCAATGTGATGCAAATGGTGCTTATTTGCATTCCAAAACTAGCAACAAGGCAAAACAAGATTCTAACTTCCAAGGGTTTGGAAGATTTGTAACCGCATCTTCGGGTGAATATTATTTCCGCACCATCAAACCAGTAGCTTATCCGGGTAGAACGCCACACATCCATTTTAAAATCAAGCACGCGGGTAAAACTTTGCTATCCACCCAATGCTATGTAAAAGGTGAACCCAAAAACGATAACGATGGAATTTACAACAGCGTAAAGGATATTAAACAGCGAATGGGAATTACCGTTGATTTTGCACCAATTCCTAAATCTAAATTAAAAGAGCTAAGTGCAAATTTCAACTTAGTCTTAGGCTACACTCCCGATATGCCCTAATTAACTAAGGTAACCAGCTTTTATAAGTTCTTCTTTTAATGAGATAATTTCTTCATTTTTAAGCAAACTGTTGGGAAGCCTAGGAGGCCCAACTTCAACTCCTAGCATTTCCATCATTGCTTTAGCACTTGCCATATAGCCACGCTTAACAAGAATATTAACAAGCCTAATCGATTGAAGTTGCTCTTTTCGAGCCGTTTCAAAATCAGAATTATTAAAGGCGTTAATAATACGGTGATAAATAGGTGCAGCAAAATTATAGGTACTTCCCACCGCACCCTTTGCCCCCACAGATAAGGCAGGTAATAGCATTTCGTCCACTCCCCAGAGAATCTCAAATTTGGAATTATCAACCTGTTGACAAAGTTGAAAAGACATAAAGTCAACATTGGTAAACTTAAGGCCTTGAAGATTAGAGATTCGGTTTCCTGCCTTCTCTAAAAATTCGGGCATCGATAAATTAACGCCTGTCATCACGGGGATGTCGTAATAATAGAATGGAGTTACAGGGGCAGCATTTGCAATACTTGCACAGCAATCAATTAGCACATCAACATTTTTAGGTTTAAAATAAGAAGGAGTAAGTGCAGAAATCGCAACCGCTTTTAATGCGTGTGCCTGGCTTGCTAATTTCTTTGAATCTTCCAAACAATTAGAACCAACATGCACAACAACTTTCAACTTACTGCCTTTAGTTACTTCGAACCACCGAGTAGCAAGTGCTAACCTTTCATCAAGATTAAGTGAATGGCTTTCCCCTGTGCTGCCACCAATGAAAGCGACTTCAATTTGATTTGCAAGAAGGTGATAAGCGATTTTTTCTATGGCATTTAAATTTAAAGAACCATCTTTTTGAAAAGGGGTATGAGTTGCAGCAACCAAACCATTTAATAATCGGTTCATCATTATCCTTTTAAAAAAATTTTGACATTCCTACACCTTTGGTAAGTGTACTATCCCAGTTGAAATAATCTTACGAAACAACTAAAATAAAATTGTAAGAATAATATTTGTTTTTTTAGACTCAAAGTAAAACCTTTATTTAACTTACTTAATTGAATGCTAAAACTTAATATAATGAAATAAATGCTAGAAGTTATCGTAAACTATTTTGAACATATCCCACATTTTCACCGCGTGCTAATCTTAGCAAGCGGCATTACTTTTTTATGGATTGTCGAAGGGATTATCCCTTTATTTTCTTTTAACAACAACAAATGGAAACACGCTTACACCAATATCTTTTTTATCTTCACCAGTGTTATGGTAAATTTTGCATTTGCCCTACTGATTGTAAAGGTAAGTGATTGGAGCGTAAAAAATCATTTTGGGTTAATGCAACTAATAGAAATGCCACTTTGGATCTTCTTAATCACAGGTTTACTATTGCTCGACTTAATCAGCGCTTATTTAGTTCATTTTGTAGAACATAAAACCCGCTGGATGTGGAGGTTCCATATGGTTCACCACGCAGATACTCATGTAGACATTACGACAGCGAATAGGCATCACCCTGGTGAAAGTATTTTTCGAGCAGCATTCACTTTGTTAGGGGTTGTCATTTGTGGGGCGCCAATATGGTTGGTGGTTTTGTATCAAAACTTAAGTGCATTAATATCACAATTCAATCACGCGAACATTCGCTTACCTAAATCAATTGATAAAGTTTTAAGCTGGGTAATTGTGTCACCAAATATGCATAAAGTGCATCATCATTTTGAAAGACCTCAAACAGATAGTAACTTCGGCAATATATTTTCTGTGTGGGATAGAATATTTGGCACATATAATTATACTCCTATAAGCGAAATTAAATATGGCTTAGATATATTAGATGGTAGTAAAGATGAAAATTTAAAGTATCAGTTAGCTTTTCCATTCGATAAGAATCTGAAAACAACAACTTAATTAGTATTTATTTTATAAATCTTGAAGTTAAATTTTTAAAGGTGTTCTTTATCATCTTTTGGTTTAATTAAAAGCACAAGTAATACAGAAAAGAAAGCAAGGCTTGCAAACAAGCTAAAAATCAAGTTAAGTGGTACTTTTTTATCCTGAAGAATTCCAAAGCCCCAATCAGCAAACCCACCCGAACTTATACTTACAAGATTCATCACGCCATAACCTGTAGCCCGAAGATTAGGCTTAACAATCTGAGAAAGGATGGGCATATTGTTACAATCAAAAAAGCCCCATCCCAAGCCAAATAAAATAAGCGAAGCAACTGCAAGTCCATAAGAATTATAACCTGCAGAATTACCAACACCAAATAAAGCAGGTATAATCATTGCCATTCCTATAGCACTTACATAAATTCTGCCCCGAGGATTTTTAACCATCCAGCGATCTGCCAGCACACCTCCGATTAACGCAGAAAAGATAGCAGCAAGTTGCCAGTATAAGGTTGCGGAAACCCCTGCAACTCCCTGACTCATATTAAAAGCTTTCTGAAGAATAGAAGGCATCCAATCTCGGACAACCCAACCTGCAAGTGCTGGCAGGGTGAAATATAGTACAAGTAGGATAAACGAAAAATTAGTAATCAAGGCCAGCCCCGCTTTTATTATGGAAAGTTTTTCTTGCATATTTTGATTTACAGTACCACTCGATGCATCCTTGAGAAAAAACATCAAAGGTAGCGCATAAGCAATGCCAATCATACCTGTGATATCAAAAGCGAAGCGCCAAGTAAGGTTAGGAGCATCTGCAATGTAGCCGCTAAACCCCCCTAAGATGACGCCGCAATAAATAGCAATTTGATGAAACCCCACCGCACGAGATCGAGTCAGTGTGGAATGATAATCAGCAATCAGTGCCAGGGCAGCGGGGATATAGAAAGCTTCGCTAATCCCCATAAAAGTTCGAGCCCAGAGCAATTCTTCATAGGAATCAACCCTACCCGTAAGCCAAGTAATGGTCGACCAAGCAAAAAGGCTAGCACAAATGGTAAACTTTCTACTATAACGATCTGCAATATATCCTCCAAGGGGACTGAGAATAGCATAAACCCACTTAAACTGCCCCAGCATATAACCCCAGTTGGCATCGGTTTCAATGCTAGGGATGTCTGCCATTAGCGATGTTTTCATTGCAGAAATCATCTGCCTATCTAAATAATTAAGCAATGCAACAGGCCAAAGCAATGCAACAATAATCCAAGCGAGTTTCATAGCATTAGTTGAAGTCATTGAATTTCTTTCGCCCAGATTTCTGGGGAACGGATACCCGGGCTAACTTCCCCGCTTGGAATGACCCAGCGGTTTTTCCAAATAATAGAAGGAGTTGTTGCTCGAGAGAGATGAAAAGGGAAATCTTTTTCCCAATCATTGGTTTGAGTATTAAAAGCTAAGAAAGATTTAGGGAAACCTGGGTGATTAAATTTAGGTTCAAAGTTGATAAGTTTCTCATCGTCGCCGCCGGGTATAAGAATTTGGCCCTGTTTAAAAAAAGCAGGTGAAACAGCAGCAACAGAAGGCCTAGGCATAGTAGGAAGTTTTTTCCAACCTTGTTTTAGATTATAAGAAAAAGCATCTGATAAATATTCACGGGCGATTTTACCATCGGTTCCAAGATGAATGGAAGCGCCACTAAAAAGGTAAAAGTTTTTGCCATCACTTGCACAAACTGAAAGCATACGCTCTTTTCCAGGCCAAGGTTCCAACACCTTCCACTTAGGGTTAGAATCTTCAAGATTTAAAGCCCAAAAATTATTCAGGGCTTTCATAGAAGATGGAGAACTTGTACCCCCTGCAATATAAATAATGTTGCCTATTTTCATCCCACACATATTTGCACAAGCCTTGGGAAGGGAAGGGAAAGTTTTAAACTTTAACTCATCGTTTATCAGAGAAACAAGAAAACAATTGGAATAATGAGTTTTAGAATCGGACCCGCCAATACAAAGGACACCTTCATTAAGCGAAACCGCGACACCATAAGCAATTTGTCGGGGTAATTTTCCAATAAATTTCCATTTAGCATTAAAATCATCAAGGATAAAAATCGAGTCGTACCAAACTTTCACACCGCCTTCCCAAGGTTTATTATCAGGAAAGTTGGCACCCCCCGCAATGAATAGTTTGTTAGAAATCAACCCTGCAAAAGGTGAAGCAAAGCCTTCTTTGTCTGGTAAAGGGCTAAGTTTGACCCACCCTTCTTGCTGAGCTAAAATAAGTTGGGCTAACATAAGTGTGACTAAATTCAGAGTCCCAAACATATAATTATCCTTTGGGCTATTTTAAACTTGAAGATGTTTTGCAAAATGGGCTTTAGTTCGTTTCCACATTTCATCGCTAAGAATATGCCCTGTTTTTTCTTCAATAAACCAAGTAAAATTATTCCCTGCATTCATCGATTCATATGCTTTCTTGATAATAGGCATTGCTGATTTAACTTCTTCAATGGGGCTACCAGAATCGGTTTCACCAAAGTTTAAATGCAAAGGCTTAGGGGCAATTAGGCTGACAATATCTGGAATATCGCCATGCATTTTCCAACCAGGAACATAATTAGGAAAACAGTGGATAAGGTTGGTCCTCTCCATCGCAGCATAAGTAGGCATACAGCAATTACCAACAAGAGCTTTGATCCGAGGCTCCCAAGGGCCAATCTGCCAAGTGTGGGTTGAACCCATCGAATGGCCATAACACCCGATGCGATCGGAAAGAACTTCGGGTCGAGAAGAAATAAAATCGACCGCGCGTTTCATATCGAGGATATTTTTCCAAGCAAGGCATTTTCCTTCGGTGACATATTTAGCAAAGAGGAAATGCTCTAAATCTCTCCCTTTAAGAATTTTATTACTATTAAGAATAGTACGGTTGTTTCGTTCGCCAAAGCCCGCTGCATCTGGGCAAAGTACGATATATCCTTCTTTTGCAAGTGCAACCCCCGTCATATGCATTTTCCCGAAATTTGGTGAACTCACCCCGGCAGGCTCATCCTTGCCAACATCATATTGGCCAGCGTGTTGGTGCCAAAGGCAGATAGCAGGAGCTTTATTTTTTTCGTTTATCTTATCGGGTATTAGAAGCCAAGCTGCAATTCTTTCGGTGGGCTCTACAAGATAATTGACCCGAATAAGTTGGTACCCATTTTTTTGTTCACTTTTTTCAACCTTAGCATCGAGAGAGACGCCTTCAGGCCAAGCACCGCCGAGGCATTGCATAAGGATTTTTTTTCTAGATTCGGGGTTTTGAATCGAATCAGCAAAGGCATAGTTGGCTGCATTTTTAATGAATAAAGTTGCAGCAACTCCCCAAGAAGTTGCAGCAAAAAAGTTTCTTCTCGAAGAAATCTCTGTGCTATTTTCACTTGTAATCTTCATAGCATAACCTCCACAAATTAATTTTTAGTTCGATTTCTTTGCTTTAAAACTAATCTACTTTTTAAACTAAAACAGGCAAATTAGCTTACTTTTATGTCAAAGGTACTATAATCTAAGTATGTAGATTTACCCACCATTTAATTATTACAAACTTATTAATGAGATTTTATGCGCTTTTCTAACTTATTGATTACAGCCTTTGTTCTTGCAATTCCTTGTTTTGATTTTTCAATCCTCCTTGCACAACAAATACTCGTTAAGCCTTATGTGCAGCCAGGGGCAGGCAATAACCTTGATGGCGAAGATGTTAAGGTAATCGCTTGGTTGACCGATCAAAAAGAAGGTGACTTTATTGTCGAATTTGGCATCAAGGGCGAACCTTTTCGCAAAGCAAAACCCATTCGCGTTTCATTAGATTTTGCTAAAATAAAACCAAGTATTGATATAATCAAGTCTAAAATTCTTCCAGAAAAGCCTAAAGCAATTGCAGAAGTTAAATCTACTAATGACGATAAAAAAGAAGTGGTTACCAATAAAATTCCACCCATTCTTGAAAAAGAACAACGCTATTTCAGGTACCACGCAACTCTTGACAACCTTCCCCTTAACTCCGAAATTCAATACTGCGTTACCCTTGATAATAAAATTATTAGAGAAAATACCTTCCGCACTAGACCTTCACCCGATAAACCTGCACGCCTAGTTTTAGTCGGAGATTTGGCAAATGGGGGAAAAGCTCAAAAATCCATCGCTTGGCAGATTCAACAAGAAAAACCAGAAGCACTTATTGCTCTAGGTGATATTGTTTATCCCACCGGCAGAGTTCTTCAATACATGAATTACTTCTGGAACACCTATAACGATGTCGAAGAAGCTGGACCTACAAAAGGCGCACCCCTTATGGCATCTATCCCTTTTTATCCACTTCTGGGCAACCACGATATTGGTGCGCGCTTTCCAACTACCCCAGATGCACTTGCTGCTTTTTATTTCTTCTATCCGCCCACACAAGGCCCGGGCGAAGGGGCTTGGACCACTCCTTTAGGTTCTGATTCCGCAGCATCGGCTAAATTTAAAGTCCTTAACAAGCACAGCTATTCTTCTCTTGATGCTTATTCTTTTGATTATGGCTCTGCTCATTTTTTAATCCTCAACAATAACAAATCCTCTAATATGGATTCCCCCGAACTTCTTAAATGGGCTGAAGCCGACCTCACAAAAACTAAGCAAACATGGAAATTTGTCTGCTATCATGTTCCAGCATTTCACAGTTCACGACAACATTACAGCGAGCAACAATCGCGTTCTTGGAACCCAATGTTTGAAGCCTGTGGCGTTCATATCGTTTTTGCAGGACATGTTCATAACTATCAGCGCAGTTATCCCTTGCTTTTTAAACCTGAAGGAAAACGAAACTCTAAAGGTAGAGTGGATGGAACTTTTACCATTGATAAATCATTCGATGGCGATAAAAATACCAATCCTAAAGGTGTTATTCATATTGTTGCAGGTGGCGGGGGCGCAACTCTTTACCAACCCGGCCTTGATAAAACCGCCATTTCTCTCAAAGAAGACTTCGAGGACAACTACGCTGATTTCACTGCCAAAATGGTCGCTGATTTTTATTCTTTCGTTTCTATGGATATTTCTCGAACCAAGCTTGCAATCCGGGTGTTAAATCAAGATGGTAGCGAACTTGATCGCTTTAACATCACTCAACCAAACAAATAAACCTTAATGGGGTACAACTATGCTTTACCAAGTTAATAGAAGAAATTTCATCACAAGCAGTGTTGCTGCAATTCCTTTTTCACATTTTAATCCGGCCCTTGCCAATAATACTAATGATGAAACCATCGGATTTTTCTTAGTTGGAGACACCCACTTTCTTGCAGATAAGGAAAACCCAGCAAAGCTTGATAACAAATCTTTGCTAGTCACTTCCAAAATCGTAGATACCTTTAATCGCCTTGCGGGAACTACGATACCTTCAAGTGCGGGTGGGGGAAAAGTTCTTATTCCAAAAGGCCTTATTCACGCAGGCGATGTCATTGATACGGGCGATAAAAATGGACCACTCTCCGAGAAAATGCAAATCACCGAATGGAACAACTTCAATGCCTCGTTTGGCTTAACAGGCAACGATGGCAAACTCAAAATGCCTGTTTATGAAGTTCACGGCAACCACGATAGCCCTCGGGGCGATGGCATGGCGGTCAAAAAAATAATCGAACGAAATAAAAAACGACCCAGCGTTAACAACATCTCCCCCAATGGGGTTCATTATTCTTGGGATTGGGGCAAAATTCATTTTATCAACCTTGGTATCGTCGTTGGACAAATCGCAACCATCGCCAGACAACGACGCTATAACCCTCTTAATAGCCTCGATTTTCTTATTAAAGATTTAAAAGAAACAGTAGGCGATTCAGGCAGGCCAGTTGTCATCACCCACCATGTGGATATGCAACGCTATTCCCAACCCTTACCTGTTGAAGATAAAAAAGCGCAAGGTATGGAATGGGACCCAGAAGATGTCAAAGGGTTTTATGATGCGGTCGCAAATTATAACATTGCTGCTATTCTTTATGGTCACACGCACGCACGCAATGTCTACCGTTGGGATGGAACACCCAAGCGGTCGCCTAAAGGGTTACCTGTTTTCAATGTAGATAACGGGGCGCATTTCGCTAGCAAAGAGCAAGCATTTTTCTACTTTGAGGTGCAATCTAACCAATGTCTGGTGCGTGAGTATTTCACCAAAGACGGCTGGGAAACTGGTGATTGGACGCCTCAAACTTGGCAGACGAACCACACCAAAGCTAAAACTGTTTAACTTTGACTATTTCAAAAAGGAATATTTATTATGCTTCAGAAATTAAAGTTTGGAATCTCTACAGCTTTTTTACTTACTCTATCACCTTTCGGTTTTTGTGATGTCAAACTACCTGCAATTTTTTCTGACCATGCTGTCATTCAAAAAGATGTTCAAACTCCTGTATGGGGTTGGGCCGACCCTAACGAAGAAGTTACCGTAAAAATTGGTAATCAATCGCAATCAACCAAGGCCAGCGCTGATGGCAAATGGAAAGTTCAACTTGATAAGCTTTCTGCGGGCGGGCCTCATACCCTCGAAATCAAAGGCAAAAATTTAATCAAAATCACCGATGTTTTGATCGGTGAAGTTTGGCTTGCCTCGGGCCAATCCAATATGGCAATGACTGTCAATCGCTGCCTCGATTACGAAAAAGAACAACCTGCCGCCAACTTTCCCCAACTTCGTATGTTCAAAGAATCTTCAGGGGTCGCAACTCAACCCCAGTTTGTTGGAGCGGGCAAATGGGAAGTCTGTACCCCTGAAACCGTTGGTACATTTTCAGGTACTGCCTATTTCTTTGGCAGAGAACTCCACCAAGTTCTTAAAATTCCCGTGGGCTTGATTAACTCTTCCGTCGGAGGAACTCCTGTTGAATCTTGGACCAGCATCGATGCCCAGAAAAATTTCAAAGAACTTAAGCCTCTGTTTGATCGTTGGCAAAAATCTGATGCCGACTTTAACCCAACCAAAGCTGAAGAACAGTACAAGATCGATATTGAAAAACATAAGGTTGCTGCCAAGAAAGCCAAGGACACCGGCAAGATCATCCCAAGAGCACCCCAGAAACCAAACACTCCAAGGCTAAACAACCACTACCCAGGAAATCTTTTCAATGGCAAAATAAGCCCCCTCATTCCTTATGCAATCAAAGGTGCAATCTGGTATCAGGGTGAAAGTAATGCTGGCAAAGGCAATGCTGATATTTATGGCTTGCAACTTGCAGCACTGATTAATGACTGGCGAGCCCGATGGGGACAGGGTGATTTTTATTTCGCCTGGGTCCAACTTCCAAACTTCCACAAACTTCAAACCCTGCCAGTTGAAGAATCTGGCTGGGTTACAGTAAGGGAGGAAATGGCCAACACCTTGAAACTACCCAACACGGGAATGGCAATCACCACCGATATAGGCGATGCGAATGATATTCATCCCAAAGACAAACAGAATGTAGGCAAGAGATTAGCGATGTGGGCCTTGGCGAGTGCTTATCATCAAGAAAAGGTCGCTTCATCAGGTCCTTTTTTTGCCTCCCATGAGGTTAAAGGCAATGAAATTATCATTCGCTTTACCAACACGAATGGGGGGCTTAAATCTTCCACCCCCGAGCTGAAAGGCTTTGCTATTGCAGGGGCAGATAAGAAATGGATGTTTGCAAAAGCTCGTATTGATGGTGATACGGTCATCGTTTCCAGCCCAGAAGTAAAGGCTCCTTTAATGGTGCGATTCGCTTGGGCAGACAATCCAATTGCAACTTTATTTAACGGCGTCGGGATTCCAGCCGCCCCCTTTAGATCTGATAAATAGAACTAGCTTTACTTAAAAGGAAAAGAAGGAGCACTTATGCTCCTTCTTTTTCTTTACTTCGAACCTGTACTTCCCCCTGCGGGCCTGCGATTGGCAAGTATTTCGCTGATTCGGGTGCGGGCTTCCTTACGAAGTTTTTCAACTATTTCTGGATTCTTATCAAACACATCCGTGGTTTCCCCTCGATCTTTTTCGAGATTAAAAAGCATGTTCGCTTCTGCTGCGTTTCCTTTCTCTTTCTTCTTCTTTGCAGCGCCACCATCATCCGAGGCTGGAAGAAATAATTTCCACTCGCCCATCCGAATAGCCTGAACTGGATTGCCAAGATTTGCAGTACAGTAAAGATGCACATCTCTAACGGGCCCAGCTTTATCATCAAACATTAATGTGGAAATATCTTTACCATCAATGATTTGTTTAGGATCAAGCTTAGCACCAGAAATAGCTGCAAGGGTTGGTAGCACATCAATATTACCTGCTATCTGATTACATTCCGTGCCTGCAGGAATTTTCCCCGGCCAGCGCATAATGCAAGGTTCTCGAACTCCGCCTTCAAAATTACTTCCCTTCTTGCCCCGAAAAGGCCCCGCTGACCCAGTTGCTGGCCCGTTATCTGATGTAAATATCACAAGCGTCTTTTCATCCAATCCCAATTCCTTAATGGTTTTCATTACCTGCCCAACCGACCAATCAATTTCTTCAATCACATCCCCCAGAAGGCCAGAATTACTTTTCCCTTTGAAGGCGGGAGAAGCAGCCATCGGCCCATGTATCATCGTATGTGGCAAGTAAACGAAGAAAGGTTTACTTTTATTTTGCTTTATAAAATCGATAGCATCTTCGGTGTATCGTTTAGTAAGAAGAGATTGATCAGGTTCAGTCTCGATCGTTTTTTCGCCACGGATTAGTGGAAGAGGTGGGTTACCATTTCTGTTGGCACCCATGTCATTGCTATAGGGAATGCCAAAATAATGATCAAACCCGTGCTTAGTTGGAAGGAATTCGGGCAAGTGCCCTAGGTGCCATTTCCCTATGATTGCAGTTGCGTAACCTTGTGTTTTTAAAACTTCAGCAACCGTGGTTTCCTTAGAATTAAGACCTATTTTTGCCTGAGGAAACAATACACCCGGAATCGATATCCTTTGGTTGTAGCAACCTGTCATTAATGCTGCACGCGACATCGAACAAACAGGGGTGGCATAAAATGAATGAAACTTACGCCCTTCTTTAGCAAAAACATTGAGGTTTGGGGTACGAACCTTAGTGCTGCCAAAGGGTTCGATGTCGCCATATCCCATATCATCGATAAAGATGAGAACAACATTAGGCTTAGTAGAATCTTGTGCAAAAGAGTTATTCGTTGCAAACAAGAAAATGAAAACCAAAAAGAAGCTAACAAAATTTTTCATCATAAATCTCTAGCTAAGATCAAAAAAGGAATTAGACAAAACAAATACAACTATCAATACAAGATTATGCATTAAATCATAAATTAAAAAAGTACAAAACAAAAAATCGATCTCATCAATCACCATTATGCTAACTAACCCTTGCAGTTTAAATTTATTAATGAGACTATTAGATTCGTAGCATTTCCGCTTAAAGTAGATTGCTTAAACTTTTTTATTGACCTTTAATATGTTTATATATTAAGATTGAATTTATAATTATTCATTTTCTTAATCGGAACCACCTACTATGTCTACGAAAAAATCAATCAACCCTATGGCGTTCACACTGATTGAATTGCTAGTGGTCATTGCGATTATTGCAATTCTTATAGGCCTACTTTTGCCTGCCGTACAGAAGGTTAGAGAAGCTGCTGCACGGGCAAAATGCACTAATAACCTCAAACAACTTGGCTTAGGTATGCACGGTTTTCACGGTACTAATTCAAAATTCCCGGTCGGGCAATACAACGATTTCTATTCAAATGATGGGCCGTATATCCGCGGTTGCTGGCTTCATCCAACCCTTCCCTTTATTGAACAACAAGCGCTTTTTTCTAATTTCGAAAAAAGTAACTCTGTAAATGGTTGGGCTCTATTAGCAGCAAACAAGACTATGGTGCTTCCCACCGTTATGTGCCCTTCCGACCCTTCTAGCCCGAAAACCGATACCATTGACGGAAATACCACCACCGCTGGTATATTCGAAAAGCAAGGTATGCATACCAACTATGTCGTTTGCTCTGGATCTACATCTTATGGCACAGGCAAAACTCTTAATGGCATTTTTTATGTCAAATCCGAAACTAGAATTACTGACATTACCGATGGTACTTCCAATACCCTTATGCTTGCGGAAATCCTTGTAACACCTGATACAAATGTTAATGACTTGCGTGGTAGATATTCAAATTCTTGGGAAGGCAACAACTGGTTTAGTACCTTGAACCCCCCAAACACAACGGTATCAGATAAAAACAACTACCAAGGGATTTCAACAACAAAATCGCCTACTTCGAATGTCGCCACCGGGTCTGGCGGCCAAAATGTTTCTGCCCGTAGTACCCATACTGGCGGGGCTAATTTTAGCCTAGCTGATGGCTCGGTTCGTTTTATCCAAAATAATATCGACCCACTTATCTATGCCCAACTGGGCACCCGAACTATGGGCGAAGTTTCTAACTCGTACTAATCCTTTTCATCAAGAGAATTCCTATGCGAACTTTCCTAATTATTGGTTGCTTTCTACTGGTTATTGGCTGCGATTCTGGCACAAAAGTTTTTGATGTTACCGGTAAAATTTCTTTAGATGGTGTTCCCGTCGAAAAAGGTGATATCACCTTCCGTGCTGAAAATTCCAGCACACCACCTCAAGGTTCGAACATTAAAGAAGGGACTTACAAAATTAAAGCCAATGAAGGTAAATATAAAGTAGAAATCACGGCAACTCGGCTAGTACCAGGCAAAAAAGGGCCTATGGGCGAACCTGCCATCGAAGAATTCATTCCAGCAAAGTACAACACCAAAACCACCCTTGGCGCAGATGTTAAAAATAATGCCAAGAACGAGATTAATTTCGATCTCTCGGCTAAATAATCATCCTTTATTTCCTTATTCATTGCTATTTACCCTAACCCCTGTAACAAACTACCATAGTAACTTGACAGCCTTAACCAAGAGGTTTCTATTAAAGGTTTTATGGGGGGATTGTTATGCACTTTTTTATTCTTTTCCTTAACTTATTCGTTTCTATTATTTTAATAACAACCCTTTGCTCAAAAAATATATCAACGACTTAATCAACCTTTTTTGCTTTCTTATTTCTAAAATCTAATCTAAATACTTCCAACATAATTTTATGCTTATTTTCGGAGTAACGATGTCATCCCTTATTTCAGAAAAAATTACAATTTCTCAACCAATCACTTTTTTTCATATTCTTATGCTAGCTTCTTTGCTTACTGGTTTGAATGCCTTAAAACCTGTTCATATCGATGATAATGTTTACATCATTTACGCAAATGAATTTCTTAACCACCCTCTAGACCCCTACAAATTTAATTTCGGCTCACCTTACAGTAATTCTGCTAATCAACTGCTTGTTCCCCCTGTACTAACCTACTACCTAGGCACGGGAATTAAACTGCTAGGTAATAACCCGATTCTTTTTAAACTTTGGTTATTACCCTTTGGCTTATTATTAGTGGGCGCACTTGCAAAACTTTTTTCTCGCTTCACACCCGGTTATGAAAAAGAACTTCTTTGGCTTACCGTTTTATCTCCCGCATTACTTCCCAGTTTTAATTGTATGCTCGAAATTCCTGTTCTTGCCTTGGGACTTTCAGCATTAGTTCTGGCATTTAACGCAATCGAAAACTCTTCTTTTTCAATGACGACATTTGCAGGGATAACTGCGGGATTAGCAATTGAAACGAAATACACGGGGCTAATCTTCTTGGCTGCAATATTTTGTTTGTATGTGATTAAAGGCAGAAATTTCCACGCAATGTTAATGACCTTTATGGCCTTGGCAGTTTTTGTCTCGTGGGAACTTTTCATCTTCTTTTCTCAAGGACAATCCCACTTCATCATTCATCTAGGCCAAAGAAAAGGAAAATTCATCGAACGATGCTTCCATTTGATCTTACCATTACTTACTCAAGTTGGAGGTTTGATCCCAATTGTTGCAACGGTAGGACTTTTTGCATGCAAATTTTCATCTAAGTTAATTATGGCAATCACCTTTGCAATCTTTATGGGATTTTTATCTCTTGCAGTCATTCCACCTCAATGGATTTCTTTTTCTAACCCCGAAACAGGCAAAGTTTTTCTTAATCTTTCAAACTTAGTTTATGGCCTGATGGCAATTTTAGTCTGGGGAACTCTTGCCCTAGTTCTTACCCAACTGTTTAAAATGAACTCTAAAACTATTGCACATTCTCTTTCTTCAGATCGACAATTAAATTGGTTTTTAGTTATTTGGTTAATCTTAGAACTGGGAGGTTACTTCGTTCTTTCACCTTTTCCCGCAGCACGCAGGGTTCTGGGTATCACCTTGGTAATCACCTTTTTAATTGGTCGACTCTTATCTCAAACTACGAAACCAGATTCCTCTCGCATTCTAATTCGATTACTAACTTGCGCTGGTGTTACTCTTGGAACAATATTCTTTACCTCGGATTTTTTAGATGCCAAAGCTAATCAAAATGCTGCAAAATCTTTAGCACAAAAAGATTGGAACCTGCAACCAAACAATACCCATTGGCACCTCACTTGGTGGGGCCTAAACTACTACGCTGATCAAGTGGGGCTTAAACAACTTATTCTGAACCAAACACTGCCAATAAAAGGCGATATTATTTCTGCTCAAGATAATGAAGAAATCTTAAACGAATTAAAAAAACTTACAGAAATTAAGCTTTCCTTAATTGAAGAAATGGTAACAGGTGATTCCTTCCCTTTACGAACTGCTCCACATTTTTATGGTGGGCGAACACCTATCGAACATAACCTTGGCAACCGCGTTCGAGTTAAAGTTTTTAGAGTTGAATAAAAAGGAGTGTCCACATGATCGGCTTTCAGCGCCCCCAGACTCATAACACTGCGTAATTTACAGGGCTGTAATGCCCAGAGTGTCGAACAGACGTTGGTCGCGCGTCCACTCCGGGTTGCCAGTGGTGAGCAATTTTTCACCGTAGAAAATCGAGTTGGCGCCGGCGAGAAAGCATAGTGCCTGCACCGCATCGCTCATTTGCTGACGGCCTGCTGACAGGCGAACGAAGCTCTTCGGCATGCATATCCGCGCCACTGCAATGGTACGCACGAACTCCAGCGGGTCGAGCGCTTCGGTGTTGGCGAGCGGGGTGCCTTCGACCTGCACCAGCAGATTGATCGGCACCGACTCAGGTTGAGGATCGAGCGCAGCCAGCTGCGCGATCAAACCAGCGCGCTGGCTGAGCGACTCGCCCATACCGACGATTCCGCCACAGCACACATGCAGGTCGGCCTGACGCACCCGCCCAAGCGTGTCGAGGCGATCCTGATACTGACGCGTGGTGATAACATCGCCGTAAAACTCAGGCGCAGTGTCGAGATTGTGGTTGTAGAAATCGAGGCCGGCATCTTTGAGTTGTTCAGCCTGACCATCTTTCAGCATGCCCAGAGTGGCGCATGTTTCCAACCCCAGCGCTTTGACTCCGCGCACCATGTCGAGCACCGGATCGAGGTCGCGCTGCTTAGGTCCGCGCCATGCAGCACCCATACAAAAGCGCGATGCACCGGCAGCCTTGGCTGCTTTGGCAGCAACCAGAACATCGTCCAGATTCAACAAGCCCTGATTCTCAACACCCGTGTTATACCGTGCGGCTTGAGGGCAATAGCCACAATCTTCAGGGCAACCGCCGGTCTTAATTGAAAGCAGCGTCGACAGCTGCACTTTATTGGGGTCGAAATTTGCCCGATGCACGGTCTGCGCCTGGAACATCAGGTCAGCAAAGGGCAGCGCAAAAAGTGCCTCAATCCCGGCCATAGAAAAGCGCACCATAGGTTGAGTCGTATCATTCATAAATTACCACCTCCATTGTGATATTAGCCTACGGTTTGCGTGCCGCCTTGTCTACGGATTGCGTGCAGCCTGTAAAGATCAAACAGATCCCCCAGTACGATAATCGTCACCGCCTGGCCCAACACGAGCCAGAGGCCAATCCAGCGCCGTGATCTAAAAACCGCCGCTTTTAAGTAACACCAACAAACGGACTTTTAAACGCTTTGCCTAAGGTTATTGTAGCCACACGAAAAGTGTTATACGGTTTTGAACTACGATCCCGAACCTGCTGGTTGAGATGCTATTCGGGTTTGATTTCACCGGTACCCAGTGCTACGCCTGGCCGACCTAAGCCAAGTTCTGCAAAACCCGCCTCCAACACTTGCTCGGGCCAGGCTTATATGATTGTTGGCATCGGGTAGCGTGCCCCCAGAGGCCCCGATTGTGATCGCCCCTGCCGGTTATCTGAAATCCTAGGCCCGTGATTGACATTCCGATGCTGGAACACTACCATTTCTTAAGGGAAAGAATGTCATCAAGCTTTACTGGCGCATTATGCTGCAGCCCGAACTGAAGTAAAACCTACAAAGGAACCC
>JBDNHI010000052.1:0-21002 GCA_041694635.1 Gemmataceae bacterium
ATTGGTCGATTTAATTTAAGGCTCATAGTGCGACAGTGCTATGAGTCTTTTTTATAAGGCACTTATTTAGAAACTATAAGCCAACCTACTAAAATAATAATGCATCAATTCCCATCTCGCAGCATTTAGTGGAATTGTGTTTCTTTACTTTTGCTCATTCGAAAACAAGCAATTTATGCTATGCTTTTAAATATGTAATATCAGGGGTTTCAAATGAACAAAATATTCGAGCAATTAAAATCACAAACCATCGCACTATCTGCTCCAGAGCGTGCTGAATTGGTGCAATTCTTGCTAGATTCTCTCGATCCATTCGACAAAGGCATCAAGGAAGCCTGGCGTCTTGAAATCAAACGCAGGTTGATGGAAATTCATCATAGGAATGCCCTTGATGAAAATAAAGTTGGAAGGCCTGCGGAAGAAGTTCTTGCCAACCTTCGATTGCGCTACCCGTGAAACCAGTTACCTTTCATATAGAGGCGGAAGCGGAATTACGAGCGGGATTGAATTATTATGAAGAGCATCAGGCAGGCCTAGGTTGGTGTTTTACTTCAAGAATTCGAATCTGCTCTGGAACGCATTTGTGAAAATCCCTTGGCTTTTGCAGTTGAGGAAGATGTTGATGTGCGTTATTGCCCATTGCATCAATTTCCTATCAGCATCGTTTATGTGGAACTGGATGAGAGGATTTGGGTCGTTGCAATCGCCCACCAACATAGGCGGCCACTTTACTGGACAAAGCGTAAACCCGATTTAAAATAGCTAACACAATCGGTGACCTTTTAAGTCGGGGAAAAAGTGGCGCCTTGTCACCCTCGCGAATGCGGAGTCCATTAATGCGGGGGGCCATTCTTAGCTGACTATTTTCACCAAATATTTCTTTGGCTTTGTGCCTTCGCAAGAATGACGAAAAATAGAAGAATCTCCACTGAACAAAATCGGAATAAAAGTGCCCCAATTCTTGTGGAATTTGAAAATAACAAAACAATCAGAAAAGATGAAAAACACCCAAACAGCCAAATTATCGGTAACTACGTTAATCCTTATTAGATATTGCTTGATTTATACTTCTTCAACCTTTACGATTGAGTAGTTATCCTGCCCGAATACCTGCCTAGCTGAATTGAAAAACTAACCCCGGGTGAACTATGTTTGAAATTGGCTTCGGACCTTCCAAAAATTGCGAAGGCACTAATAGACGAGAATTTATTCGAGTTGGAAGCCTTGGACTTGCTGGGCTTACACTTCCGACCTTGCTTCAAGCAAATGCCGCTGCTGCAAAGAAAAAAGAAGCTGTTGATAATCTGAGCGTTATTTTTATGTGGATGCAAGGCGGGCCTAGCCATATTGATACTTTCGATCCAAAGCCAAATGCACCTTCTGATATCCGAGGCGAATTTAGTGTAATTCCCACATCAATTCCCGGTGTCCAAATTTCTGAACACCTTCCTCTGATGGCTAAAAACCTTGATAAGTATTCCATTATTCGTTCGGGATATTCTTACAACGGGTCGCACGGCGTTGCAGATGCTTATATGCTCACAGGCTGGCGCTTCAACCCCAGTATCGTTCATCCTACTTATGGTGCTGTTATGGCCCGCGAACTTGGGTATCGCAATGGCATGCCACCTTATGTGCAACTTGGTAACTCCATCGACCAACGGTTCGGCGGCGGACTTCCGGGCTACGCTGGCAGCGAACATAACCCTTTCATCATCGAAGAAGACCCCAGCAAACCTACCTTCAGCATTGATGGCGTATCGCTTCCCGGGGGCATCACTACTTCTCGTTTCCAACGCCGCGAACGAATGCTACAGAAACTCGACAACTGGCAGAAAAAGGTTGAAACCAATGGCAATGATGTTGGGGCTATGAACACTTTTTATCAAAAAGCCTTCTCGATGGTTACTTCCCCTGCTGCTAAACGCGCTTTTGATCTGGGCCAAGAACCTACACCCATTCGCGAACGATACGGCAATACTAAATTCGGCCAGTCTTGCCTTCTTGCTCGTAGGTTAGTTGAATCTGGTGTTCGTTTCGTCAATGTAACTATGGGCGGTTGGGATACCCACGCATCCAACTTCAAAACCTTAAAAGAGCGCAACCTTCCCACGATAGACCAAAGCTGGTCGGCCCTTCTTGAAGACTTAAAAACCAGAGGTATGCTAGAAACCACTATGGTAATCTGGCTCGGAGATTTCGGCAGAACTCCTAAAATCAACTCTGCTGCTGGGCGCGATCATTGGGCGGGTTCTACCGTTTTCTGTATGGGCGGAGGCGGTATGAAAATTGGCACCGTCATTGGCAAAAGCGATGCAAATGCTGAACAACCTGCAACACCCCCTATTCAAGTCGAAGACATTGCTGCTACGCTTTACACCCTGCTTGGCATTCCCCTTGATAAACATTATGTTGCACCAGATGGCAGGCCATTCCGGATTAATCTGAATGGTAAAGTTGTCAACGAATTAATTGCTTGATTCTGAATTTTTAAATTTAACCGGGGTGAGATATCTTTTATGAGAAGCCAAATAGTTGGTATGATTGCCCTTGTTTTCTTTTCCACCTTTTCTTTTGCTGAAGAACAAAAAAAAGTTTCCTTCGTCAATGATGTACAACCAATTCTCACCCGAGCGGGTTGCAACCAAGGGGCTTGTCACGGTGCCCAGTATGGCCAAGGTGGGCTCAAACTCTCTTTGCGTGGCTTTGACGAAACTTCTGATTTTCGCGAAATAGTACGCGGGAGTATTGGTAGACGCGTCAGTCTACTCGCACCCGAAGAAAGTCTGCTTTTAAAAAAACCTAGTTTACAAGCACCTCACGAAGGTGGCAGAAGGTTGCACTTAGGATCTTATCAATATGAAACTTTACTCAAATGGATTTTTCAGGGAATGCAAGGACCAGATACCAAGGAACGGCTTTTTAAATCTCTTGAAGTGCAACCCGTGGAAACAATCGCAAAGCCAGGCCAGATAATAAAAATCTTGGTTAAGGCCCTCTATTTAGATCAATCTAGCGAGGATGTTAATTCTAAAGCTTCGTTTGATAGTATGAACCCTTCGGTTGCTACTGTTGATGCGATGGGGAATGTTGTGGCAATGGGGCCGGGGGAAACGGTAATTATGGTTCGTTATTTAGGAGCGGTTGGGGTTTTTCGTATTATTCTTCCCTTTGGAGAATCTCAAGGGCTTGATAAATTTCCCATCAATAATCTGATCGATACTTTATGGGTTCAGAAGTGGAAGAAGACGGGCCTTTCGCCAACCTCACTTTGTTCTGATGAAGAATTCTTCAGAAGAATACACCTAAACACTCTTTCAACCTTGCCTACCCCTGAAGATATAAAGGCCTTTGTTGCAGATAAAAATCCAGAGAAGAGAAAGAAGGCGGTTGAGGTGGTGTTGAGTCGGCCCGAGTATGTGGATTGCTGGGCTTATAAATGGGGCGACCTTTTAAGAAACAGCAGAGATGTATTACAAAAAAAAGGGATGTGGTCGCAGCATAATTGGCTTAGGTCGGTCTTTCGCGATAACTTGCGCATGGATAATTTCGCTGCTTCACTTTTAACCGCGGTAGGAAGCCCCTATGCAAATGGACCTGCCAACTTTTTTGTTATAGGCACTCGAGATGAATGGACCGAAAACGCCTGTCAGGTTTTTATGGGCGTACGAATGCAATGTGCGAAATGCCATCACCATCCTTTCGAAAATATTTCACAATCCGACTACTACAGTATGGCAGCATTTTTCGCCAGAGTTTCTAAAAAAAATAGCACCGAATTTGGGCTCCAAGGTAGCGACACCACCATCTACCTCAATACCTCGGGTGAAGCTTCGCACCCCAGAACGGGCAAAGTTCTTCCGCCAAAACCTTTCGGCGGCGTTGCTATCGAAGACCCTGTTGATAGGCGCAATGGCTTAGTCGATTGGCTTAAAGACAAAAACAACCCTGCTTTAGCACGCAATTATGTGAACCGCTATTGGGGCTATTTCTTTGGCAGAGGCCTTATCCACCCCATCGACGATATTAGAATTACCAACCCTGCTTCTAACCCAGAATTGCTGGACGCACTCGCTGCAGATTTAATAAAAAACAATTACGATATTAAACATCTGCTTAGAACCATGATGAATTCCCAAGTTTATCAATTGGCAGGTGAAAGCAACCCTGCTTCCAATGCCGATGGCGAAAATGTTTACTCCACCCACTTTAGAGCCAAGCGTATGACTGCAGAACAACTTCTCGATGCGGTGGATTTCGCTTGTGGTACTCAAGAAAAATTCACCGATGTACCACTTGGATACCGTGCTATTTCTTTACCCGATAGTAAATTCGCTTCTAGCTTTATGGACATTTTTGGCCGGCCTAGGAGGGTTGCTACCTGCGAATGCGAAAGAAGTGAAAATGCCAATATGATGCAAGCTCTTCTTTTAATGAGTGGAAATCTGCTTAACCGTAAGCTTTCAGAAAAAAATAGCAGAATTGTAAATCTCATTGCTAAAAAGATACCTTTAGATAAAGCAGTTGAAGAATTGTTCCTTGCAACACTTTCTCGAATGCCCCGTGACGGCGAAAAGAAAGAAGCCTTGGCAGAGTTAGCCTTGGCTCAAACCCCCAAAGAAGGGCTGGAGGATTTATTGTGGTCGCTTATCAACACCCGAGAATTTCTTTTCAATCACTAATAAGTTTTTCATTAGTCCTTACCTTTTATACAAACTTTTGCATAAAAGATTCTCAGGCACAGACATCCTTTCCACAGATCACCCATACTTTTCCATCAGCATTAGAGCGAGGGAAAACCAGCGTTATTTCGGTCTTTTGCGAAACCAGCAGCCCAGTAAATCCTATTGCAGTTCTCTTTGCGGGTAAAGGAATCAAAGCCGAGGGGATTTCTGGAGCTTCTAAAGATAATGAACTGAAAATTAAAGTTACCGTTGATAAAGATGCTTCGCCTGGCATAAGAGAATTCCGGGTAGCTGCTAATTCTGGCGCTTCCACGGTTGGTCAAATTTTTATAGCCGACCTTCCCATCATTGAAGAAAAAAATCTTCTACATGCAGATTTTGCTACCGCACAAGTTATTCCGCTTAATTGTGTTGTCTCCGGAATTTTAGGTGCCAAGGAACAAGTTGATGCTTACAAGTTTTCCGCAAAGGCCGGGCAAACTATTTCTTTTTCTGTTATCTCGCACCGTCTCTTTTACAAAAGGCACAGCCAATTTACTCCGATCGACCCGATGATTAGCATCCACGATTCCACGGGCAGAGAACTTGCAGCAAATGATGACTTTCATTTCGCAGACCCTAATTTAAGTTACCAATTCAATTCAACTGGGGATTTTACCGTTGTGGTACGCGATGTTGATTTTGGAGCCAGCCTTATTATGCCTTATAACCTTATTGTTTCAGCCGGCCCTCAAGTCAATTGGTGCTTTCCGTTAGCACATTCGCCCAAGGGGCTTTTTCAAGTCAAAGTTGGCGGGGCTAACCTGCCCAATTCTTTAGTTTCTCTGGAAGGGCTTTCTTCTTTTCCCCTTCCCAGCAATACCACCCTAAACACTCAGATAAAAACTAGCTTAGGGTTAAGCAACGCCTTCCCGATTTATATTTCCGATTTAAGGATAGCTGAAGAATCTGCAACAAATCTTGAAATGCAATTCCCCTGCACTATCAACGCTCGGATTTCTAAAGTAGGCGAAACAGATACCTACCCTATAAGGCTTAAAAAAGGAGAAGCTATTATTTTAGAAATTCGGGCCCGAAGATTAGGTTCAGAATTAGACAGCTTCATTAGCATCACCGATGAAAAAGGTAAAGTTATTTTAACCAACGATGATGTTTCGAATCAAACAAAGGATTCGCAACTTTCCTTCACCGCAAGTGCAGATGGCCTATACAAAATCCTCGTACGCGATTTACTGAACCGCGGTGGGTTAGGCTTTAACTATGTTCTGAATGTGAATACCGAATTGCCCGATTTTTCCATCACCTGCGATGATGATAAAGCGGGTATTGCCCCCGGCATGGCAGGCGCTTGGTATGTCAGGGTAAAAAGAACTTTGGGTTTTTCAGGCCCGATAACCTTTACCGCTGAAAATCTGCCCTTAGGCATTAGTATGACAGCTCTGACACTACCCGAAACTCAAAACGATGGGTTGCTGCTTTTTTCTTGTGCAAAAGATGCAAAGCCCGCAGCATCTCTTGTAAATATCATCGCCCGGGGAAAGCATAAAGACAAAGATGGCAAAGAAAACGAAATTGTAAAAAGAGTTACCCCGATGACTGAATTAAAGATGCCTGGCGGGGGTAGAAGTACTTGGCCCGTAGAAACTCAGATCATTGCTATTACCCCAGACCGCGATATTATTAGCGTCAAAGTAACCCCTGAAAAAATCATTTTAGAACCGGGAAAAACTATTGCCCTTGATGTCGAAATTGTCCGGGCGGAAAATTATAAAGGACGCGTTAGCCTCGATGTTAGGCATCAGCATTTGGGCACCCTTTTTGGGAACCCTTTGCCTTCCGGAGTAACGGTGCTTGATACCGGAGCCAAAACTGCGTTATCAGAAAAAGAAACCAAAGGAAAAATCCTTCTCAAGGTTGCACCCGATGCCAAGGCGTTTGAAGAAGTTCCTATTTGCGTGCTTGCCAATGTTTCACTGAATTTCACGGTTAAACGAAGCTATGCAAGCGGTCCCATCCTGGTTAATATCCCGGGAAAATAGTTTTAGCTGATGGTACCAACATCGGCTTTAACTTTTCTTTTTTTATCGGAACTTCTAACTCTGCTGATAATCGATCATCATCGGTTACCGCCATTCCTTCGGGCCAGATATGAAAACCGCCCTTAAGGGTAGTTTGATTTTCTTTCATTTCAAGAAGCCAAGTGCCCCAGATACCTTTGCCTTCGTTATAGCCCTCGTAATAAACTGGGAGTTTGTTGCCAACATAAATTTTATTCCATTTGCAAACACCAGTAATTAGGTCGTAGGCGCCATTAAAAACAAACGAACCCACAACATCATTTCCTGTTGCAGAAAGGATTCCGCCATTAAAAGTACAAAGAAGATCCATCCATTGTTTTCCTAGTGGTGGGTTCTTTTGAATAAAAAACCCAGTCCACTTCCCACTAGGGAAACGAAAATCTTGCTCGAATTGATTATTATTTTCTTTTGCTATCTCATCCATTTTTCTGAACTATCCTTAGGGAAGAAGCAATGCTAACGATATCGTTACGGAGCATAACTTTGTTATCTAAGGGAATTCTACAAGCAAGTGTAAAAACAGCATCGCCTTTCTTGTAAACAAAATAAAGCAGATGAACCCGTTGCCCTGCAATTTGAACATCCCAAGAAAATGATTCCAACCCGATGACCCCAAATACATTTTGAATGGGTTGATGACTTTCAATTTTCGCTTGTTGCTTTTGCAGAAACTCAGAGGTTTCTTTTAAGTAAGTATTTGAAAAAGCATAACGCCTAGTATTATCACGGGTAATGAGTAACCCCGCTTGATTCGAATAATCAAGGGTTGCTTGCATCAAAGATTGCGAGGCAACTTTCCATTCTCGGGGGTAAGAAAAAGCGAACAAGGTTCGGTTATTTTCAAGCAGTAACTTTAAATCCGCTGACTCGGGTTCGTATTGCCCAACAACTTTATTATCAAGGGAAACCGCAGGCAGAACTTCACTGGTAAGGGTATAACGGCCTTCCATCTTGCCCACTTCTTTGCCTTCTTTGTTCTTTAAAATGCTGGTACCTTTAAGGTAAAGAAATGATAGATGGCGCAATTCACAATCAAAGAAAAGATAACCATCTAAAAATTGTTGATTAGGACCATCCTCATTAAGCCCTGCCACTTTTCCTAGAAAACTGATTCTTGCAGTCCGCCTATTATTAACTAGGTTGACAGAATCTAACTTACACGAAACCTCGGTGGATTGAAGCACATCGAGGTCGGTAAGTTCTTGTATAGAATCTTTAGCTGCAATCCAGTTTTCATTTAAGGAAACAGATCGGCTAGGCAACAAGCCAAGAAGGGCACAAGGAAAAACATCGGTTCGAATCAAGTCTAGTTCATCCCAAGTTAACAGTCCTTCTTTCGAGAAAGGAATTTTCTTAGAATCCTTTCTTAGGATAACAATTTTGCGAAGTTCGGGCCTTAGAGTTGATTGCTGGGCATCACCATCAAGGTTGCGATTAAGTTCGGCTTTGCGATAATCACGAATTGATTTTTGAACTTTGAAAGAAGAATCTAAAGCAAGGATGGTTTCATCAAATTCAATTTGGCTCGAGCCTTTAATGAGAAGCTGTTTAGTAGAGTTTGGGGAAGAAATTAGCTGCATAGTGCCAGAAAGTTCGGTACGAGAAGTGATTCTAAAACGGTTACCTGGAGAAAAAGTTTCACTTAGGTTATGAGTTTGATAGGCAGAAGCCATCAAAGGGGAAGCAAAAAGCCCTAAGCCTATACTTTGAAACAAGTTGCGTCTATTAATCATAAGAAACCCACACTTAAGGTAAGAAAAACAAGAAACAATATAGTTTATCTTAAAAAAAGAATGGGGAACTTTTTTGTTAAAGACTTGAGGGAAATAAGTGGGTTTCGTTGATTCCCAACCCCACTTTTCCACCTTTTGTTCACTACTTTATACACTTACCTAGGCAGAATTTTAAGAAAACTTTTACTTTTTACACCAAACCCTTTTATTTAACCTATGTTTGATTGTTAATTCTGCGCAAGAAAGCTAATCAACGAAGTTAATAGCATAAAGCGCATAAAGTTTTTAATTTTTTTCACCGCTTCGAAATAAGTAAGCAGTCAAACCGAATATAAAGTTGGCAATATGAAAAAATTATTCAAACCTTTTCACCTCTTGCCTCGTAGTACATATAGCTACCAAGAAGAGATGGATTTCCGAAGAGGTGAGAAATCATCGCAAAAGAAGCTAACTCGTTTTAAGGAAGGATTCTTAAAGTGATTTTCAAGCACCCTGCCCTAATGCTTCTCGAAGACCAACTTACGCGCTATACGCCTGTGAGCAGAAAAGCTCTACAGCAAAAAAATGCGGAAAAGTTTCTTCAAGAAGTAGATGAAGCTAAAAAATACCCCTACCAGTTGATCTGCTTTAGGATAACTGGTTATCGGCCCGATTCGTTTCCTCATCTGATGATAACGGGACAGGAACTAAAGCACGATCTTCCCCTGCTGATTCAACTGCTTGCCAGTAGTCAGCCCATTGTTGAAGCAGTTTATACAGTTGAAGAAGTAAGTAAGCTTTGGAATGTTTCGACCAAGACGGTAAGGCGTTGGAAGAAACTAGGTTTAATTGGCTTGAAGATTGTGCGAGATGGAAAAAGAAAACTAGGTTACACAAGAAGTGAAATTGAGCGGTTTGTTTTGAAAAACCAAGAACGGATTGAAAAAGGAAGCGGGTTTTCCCAACTTTCATCCCAAGATAAAGAAAAGATTATCAAAGATGCAAATAGAATGGCTCGCTTGACTAGAGCCAACCTGACCGAGATCAGTTTTAGAATTGCCAAGAAAATGAATCGTTCGCAGGAAACGGTAAGGTATACGATAAAAAATTATGATCGTGTCAATCCAGCGAACGCGGTGTTTCCAGACCTTACCAACCCTTTGTCTCCTGCGTCGAGGCAGAGTATTTTTAATTCTTACAAGAGAGGTGAATCCGTGGATATTATAGCCCAACGCTTTCAACGAAACAGGACTTCGATGTACCGGGTGATACACGAAGTAAGGGCACAAAAACTGCTCGAACAAAGCATAGATTTTATCGCTAACCCAAGTTTTTTAGATGCAAATATGGAAGCCTCTATCCTTGCACCAATGCCAGGTGCAGAGGAATATGAAGCTAAACGAAAAGGGATGAAAATTCCTAAAGATGCACCTAAAGAATTAGCGAGCCTTTATGAAGTTCCCTTACTAAACAAGGAACAGGAACAACACCTTTTCCGTAAGCTTAACTTTCTAAAGTACAAAGCTAATAAGCTATTAAAAAGCATCATCAAGGAAGGCTCTACACCGCCCGAACCTGACTACTCCAAAATTAAAGTCCAAATTCTCGATGAAATTGAAAACTCAATCCAACTATCGAAGTTGGTAAAAGATGAGCTTATCAATGCTAATATGAGGCTTGTGGTAAACATTTCGAAGCGTCATTCGGGTCGGGTTGAAAATTTCTTTGATTTGATTTCAGATGGAAATATGTCGCTGATTCGGGCGGTAGATAAGTTTGATTACGGCAGAGGCTTCAAGTTCAGCACCTATGCAAGTTGGGCGATTATGAAGAATTTTGCCCGCAGCATACCAACTGAAATTCATCACCGCGAAAGGTTTGTCACCGGCAACGAAGAAGTTTTCAGTTTGACCATTGACAAACGAACCGATGAAAAAGAAATGATTGCTCAAAAGGAAAGGGCCAACCATAGTATCAATCGATTACTAGAGTACCTTGATCCGCGAGAACGAGAGATCATAAAAATGCGTGCAGGATTAGATGAGCGGCTAAAGTCGTCTTCTCTAGAAGAGATAGGGCAACAATTTGGCATCACGAAAGAAAGAGCTAGGCAAATTCACGCTAGGTCGATGCGCAAACTTCGACATATGGTAGAAGATAAACACCTTGAAATGCCATAATTTTACCTTAAACAAAAAAGGCAGATGCTAGTCATCTGCCTTTTTTTATTAACCATTTACTTTCACACTTTCACTTTTTAAAAAAGCACTTTGAGGGGAATACCAGAATCGGTAAGGGGCACAGGTCGATCGCCATCGTAAAAGTTTTTGGCGTAATCAATTCCTAAGGAAGCATAGATGGTTGCGAAAAAATCTGGAACACTCACGAGATCAAGCAAAGGCTTTTTCGAAAGCTCATCAGTTTCCCCATAAGCGCCCCGATGCTTTAACCCAGCCCCCGCAAGAAGAACGCTAAAAGTTTTGGACTGATGCCCCCTGCCACCACCCCCGTCAAATTCAGGCGGTCTGCCAAATTCTGTGCTAATCACAATCAAGGTTTTTTCAAGCATCTTTTTTGCATCAAGATCACGCACCAACGCTGCCATCGCCTGGTCAAGTTCTTGAATTAGAATGTGCTGTTTTTCTATACCTTGATTATGCACATCCCAACCCGTGCCATTTGAAAAATTCAGATTATGCGAAACTTCAACAAACCTAACACCTCGTTCGACCAAACGGCGGGCAAGTAAACAGCGTTGGCCAAATTCACCTCCATAAGAATCACGAAGACTTCCACTTTCTTCTGCAAGGTTAAAGACCTTTGTAAACCCGGGACCACTCAGCTTTAAACTTTGCTCCAATGCAGATTCATAATCCTCAATGGATTTATCTTTATTTGCAATCTTGTTTACTTTACGAAGCTCGGTAAGCAATGCTTCCCTGCCCTTTTGCCTAGTTGCAGTAATCAATTCTGGGCGAGATAGACCCGCAGGGCCACTTACCGTATCGGTAAGGTAAAGGTAGTTATATTTTGATCCAAGAAAACCTGGGCCCCTAGTTATATTAGGGTATCCAATTAAAACATAAGCTGGGGCTTCCTCGGTCGTAACACCTATAGCACGGGCAACGGTAGATCCAATCGAAGGATAAATAACCGTTCCACTAACAGTTCTACCCGTATGCATACGATTAACCGCGGCAGCATGTTCATCAATGACATCGTGGTGAATCGAACGAATAATAGTCATTCGATCTAAAAGAGGAGCAATTTTAGAAAAATGCTCAGAGACCTGAACGCCCTTAACCGAGGTATCAATAGGCTTGTAATAAGAACCGGGGATTTTTAATTTGGGATCACCAAGGCGCTTGGGATCGAGAGAATCGATCTGGCTCATACCGCCACCTAGCCAAATAAAAATACAATGTTCAGCTTTACCAAGAATTGGAAGAGGGCTTGTATCAGAGGAAAGGGCCAATCCGCCCAAAGTAAGCATTGAACTAGATGCAATAAATTTTCTGCGATCAGGAAGTGGTATCATTATAAGTTCCAAACTTAAAACTATTAAGGTATATAAACAAATTCAGGTAGATTAAACAGCGCCCAAATAATATCTTCAAACCTCTCTCGCCAATAAGGATCAAGCCTATCAGAAGGAGGGTCTCCCATTCGAGCGCGTTTTTCCATTTCTAATTTTACATTAGTAGCTTCTTCAACAAGATGATTAGTCCAAGAAATACGGGGTAACCTGTTATTAGAAAAGCTACTTTTAGGAACAGTGGTTTTAATCCGGGAGACAAATCCAGGTTCGATCATTTCCAAAAGTTTAGATTTTTCCTCGGGGGAAGGAAGTCTGGAAAGAAATCGTAAATAAATCTCATCGCCCAGTTCTTCAGGGGTTTTAGCATTGATTGCCAAGTTGGCTAAAAAACTATCGTTAGAAAGCCTGCTAATCCAAGACGAAAGAGTGCCATTGGCGAGAATAGCAGGTTGTAACAGGTGAGGAGAAGTCTCGCGATCAGTAATTAGATTCTGCCTAGCACCTTGCCAACCAAAAGCTTCTAGCACATCAATGACGGCTTGAACCCTAGGCAGAGCAAGGCTGGGTCGGTCGCGTTCGTTAGAAAGAGAAGTGTATTGCCAAGCTCGCTTAGGCACACCAAGGTTAAGCATTCGGTCAGCAGGTTGCCTGCTATCGGAATCGAAGGTAATTTCTTCAACTTTCATAAGTGTTCCGGAGGCAGCAAAAAGAGAATCGACAACTTGTTCAGCGGTCATTCTTCTGTGGTCAGGTGCGATAAAAAACCGTTTGTCCGCAGAGGCAAGGAAGTTATTACCTTTCGCTTCTCGCTGGTAAGCCTGAGAATTCAGAATAAGCTTAATGACAGATTTTGCCTGAAATCCGGAAGATACAAACTCATTAGCAAGCCATTGAAGAAGTTCGGGGTGGCTTGCAATGCGATTTTCCCAATCAAAAGCAGGTTCAACAATCCCAGTACCCATCAACCTCTTCCAATAACGATTGACCAAAACTTTAGCGAAGCGTTGGTTTTGAGGAAGAGTAATAATGGCGGCAAGTTTCTCGCGATGGTCGCCAATTTGGAGTAGCCAATCTTGGGCAATATCAGGCTTGGCAATATTTAAAAAAGGCCATTCGGGATCGATTTTCTGATTAGGTTTCAAGGTTGCCTTAATTAAGGATTCACGCTCTTTCTTTTCAAAAAAACCAGCCGGCACGGTACTACTTTTTGGAAGGACCAAAACTTTTCGATCCAGCATTGCTGAAATTTGAAAAAGATCTTTCTGAGTGGTTGAATGGAAAGGAGAATCGTGGCACCTAGCACACTGCATTTCGACCCCAAGAAAGGCGGTGCCTAGGACATGAGCTTTTGCAGCCATAGGAACATCGTTATCCGCAGCGAGTGCAAACCCGGCACTGCCTCCTAGGTAAATATTTCCTTTCATTAAGATAAGTTCGGTAACAAAACGATCCATAGGTTTGTTATCACGAAGAGCTTCATAAATGAAGAAACGGAATGGTCCACTATTATTTAAAGTTGGTTTTAAGATGTTCGGATTTTCAGCAAGAACATCTTGCCAATAACTTACCCAATGATCTGCAAATCTCGAATCAGCTAAAAGTTTATCAATGGTTACATTTCGTTTTAATGGATTTTTATCTGCAAGAAAATCACGAATTTCAGAGGGCGTTGGAGGAACCCCAACGGTATCGAGAAAAACTCTGCGTAGAAAAGAAGCATCATCAAGAACCGGAGCAAAGACAAGATTTTTTGCAGCAACAGAGTTGGAAGGATATTCTGCACCTGCTTTTATCCATTTTTCTAAGGAAGCAATTTCCTGTTCGGAAAGTCCTTTTCCATTGGGTGGCATTCTTTCGGTAGCAATGCCCCTAACCTTTTGGATTAAGAAAGATTTTTCTGGGGCCCCTTTGACAATGCTGGGTTTGCCCGAATCACCAGATTTAACAGCTTCCTCTAAAGAATGTAATTTTACTCCACCTTTTGACTTCTCGAAATGGCATCTAAAACAATTCTGGCTAAGAATGGGTAGGATTTTAGAATGAAATTCTGATCCTACTTCATCTTGTGATTGTTTAAGTTGTTGGTCTACTTTTGCAGCAAGAAAAAGATCAATTTCATTATTAACCAGTTTTAAATTTGTAGCCTTTGGGGGCGAAGGTGCAGGATTATTCCTAGCCCAAGCTTTGGAATTTTCTAATCGTTTAGCCCAATACTGATTTTGATTGGAAGCAAGTTCTCTTCTTGTAAAGTCATCAATCGAAACAAGATCGAGTTCCAATTTCAAAGTACGGTTGTGCCAATCCGAATCGATAAGAAAGAAATCATTGCCAAGTTCAGCACCAGGATTATTAATCAAGTTAGGTTGCACTATTTTAAACTGAGTTTCACCTTGAAGCCTAATAGCAACAGAAGCTTCCCCGGTATCGTGGCGAAACTTTTTACCCCCCACCAAGGATTCATAAACAAATTGATGCTTGCCCGAAGTTGCTGCAAATTTCACCAACACCTCGTGATCACCATAACCAACTTGCCTTGCCCCCGCCGCAGGTAAAGGTGGAACAGGCTTGACCGCTTCGTGGCCCCCTGTTTCTTTATTATGATTAGGGGTTTTACAAAGTAATTTGCCATCAATCCAAAGACGAGCAGCCCCTTTAGAGCGAACAAGAATTTCGTGTGAACCTGCAGGAACAATAACTTCAGAAGAGGCGCGTAAAACCACGGTTTCTTGCCAGTTTGTGCGAATGCCCCATTGGTCATACCTGAGAGGAATACGATGAAAAGCAAAGAAAGGAAGATCATAGGAAATAACGGGTTTTAAAAAATCCTGTTTAGAACTGGGCCAAGAATCGATCGAATCCCATCCCTCGTAAAGTTGAATAGCGACGCTATTTTTCCCTACTTGTTCAGGCGCAATAAAAGTATCAACCTTAACTACAGATTGTTCAGGGCCTACTCGTCTGAATCTTTTCTCCAAAATCGCATCTGCAACAACACCACGATGAATTGCAACATCGTCAAGTGACCCCCGAAAACTATTGCTTATAGAACCACCCATCGAAGAACCAATCCAGATATCGTCGTTGTCATTAACGGGGGGATTCGAGGTAGGGCCACCCATATCCCAAGCGCCTGAAATCTTTTTGCCATCCAGCCATCCAGAAATTGAATCGGGTTTACCAAAGGTATAAGTCACAGCAAGGTGGTGCCAGCCTGAGCCAGCTTTAAAACCTGTTTTTGAGGTCCAGCGATGCCAATCACCTTTATCATTTTTTGTAGGCTGACTGAAGAAGAGAAAACTAACACGGGTGGAGCCATCGAGTTCACGGACCCTTAAAGCCCAGTTTTGGTTTTCTTTAGGAAAGCCCGGGGAATAAGTTCGACCTTTTCCAATGATGTAAAGATTTTCATTCTTGTTGATTTGGGGTAAATTAACCCAAGATTCAAGAGTTATACTATCTTTATTAGTAAAATCAAAGGAACTATTGTTGCCAGGGTCTTTAAGAACGAACCGAGACCCTTTACCATCAAATTTCACAGCGGTATTGGATGGATCAAAATCGGGGAACATCGGGGGCCTTGGCCCTACGATATCGCGGTGCACACCACCAACCGATTCTAAACGAGTCGTTTCTTCCGAGCCAAAATGCCAAAATGCTAAAGTTTCTTGGGCAGCTAATGGGGTAATTAGCAAACTTATTTGCAGCAAAATAACCCAAACAAAAAGATAAAACATAAGGTGATTTCCAAATTCAAATTCAAGTAATAGCTAATTATAAACCAAATCTTCCCAAAATGTCAGCTTGAAAACAACCTTTTCACTCTTTCAATTTTTCTGTTTTTTTTGCTTTGATAGCTTGATCTAAAAGCATTTGCAAGGTGTGCTTACGAAGGTTAACTTTGGCCCGGTCAACCGGCGTGTAATTCATAAGGCGAACTAACTTCAAACCATTGGGGTAAAGATCGATGATATTCATACAACCATAATCTTGTTCCAAGGAAGCAATACCATCTAGTCCCATTCCAAGAAATCTGCAAAGTATCCAGCGATTTACAACGCTATGAGCAACCACCAAGGCATTGTTCCAAGATTCATCCAACAATAAATTATCAAGGGCATGGTTAACTCGGGTGGTGAAATCTAAGAAAGTTTCCCCATTCATAAATCGAGAATTAAAAGAAAGCCCTGGCCCAAGTGCATTCAAAAAAAAGGACTTCCATTCTTCGAAACCTGTATCAGGGTGGCTAAGAATTGCAGCAGGTTTAATTTCTTGAAAACCGGTACACTCGATGCAATTCACTGATTTATTACCTAATACTATCTTTAATGTTTGTTTAGTTCGTAGCAGGCCAGAATGAATATGCTTTTGAAAACTTATTGGTTCAAGAAGTTCAGTCAAGGCAGAGGCTTGCTCAATTCCATAACTATTTAAAGTCGCCTCTAGAAAAGAAACGGGCTTACCTTCGGGGGTAAAATAATCAACATCACCGTGCCTGATAAGATAAATGCGCCTAAGCATCGGGTTCACCCAAAAAATGCATATCAAACCAAGGTTACAGATTCTCCTCTTCGCACTGGCTTAACATCATTGAACCCTAACTTAGAAAGTGCATTGGACATAGCTTTGGCGGATTCGGGTTCGCCGTGTACCAGCCGAACGAACTTGGTGTCCTTAATAATTGGTCCAAGAAGTTTATTGAAATCGCCTTGGTCAGCGTGGCCAGAAAAGCCTTTGATTTCGTGAATTTCAGCCCACTTGTTCCAAGTTTTTCCGTGAAAATAAACAGAAGGTTTCTTTTCAAGAAGCCTAGCTCCCAAAGTCGACTCGGCTTGAAAGCTAACCAAAACAATACTGCAACGAGGGTCATCAAGGTGATTTTTTAAATGAGAAAGAATTTTCCCACCTTCACACATACCACCGGAAGCAACGATAATGGCGGGCTCGGGATCAAAACTAGCAGCTTGTGCCTCTTCCCAAGAATCGAGAATAATCACATTACTGGATTCTGAGTTCCATTTAACAGGAAGGCGTTTGGAATGTTTTTTGTAAATGCGACCTATTTCGACAGCCAGTGGGCTATCAAGATAAATAGGAGTCCGTGGGATCTTGTTTTGCTCCATCCAAGTTTCAAGGTAGTAGAGAAGCATTTGCGTTCTACCAAGGCTGAAAGCGGGAATGAGAATCTTGCCACCCCTTTTAACGGTTTCGCGAATAATGTTGCCAAGCTTTGTAGACATTTGTTCTTGGTTGTCGTGCAGTTTCCCACCATAGGTGCTTTCACAAATCAGAAGGTCTGCAGCAGGCACAGGCGACGGGCTAGCATGAAAGGGCATACCAAATCTACCAAGATCTCCGGTGTAAGTAATGCGGATGACATTATCCCCACTACCCAAAGAAATCTGAGTAATGGCAGAGCCAAGGAGATGGCCAGAATCGTGAAAGGAAATATTTACGCCGTTACGAATTTCAGATGTCTTCCCATATTCAATGGGGATACATCGGTCGAGAATAGAAAAAGCATCATTAGAACTAGGGGCACCGCGTTTGTTCTTAAGCTTGGCTTCTTTTTCTTGAATATTGACAGAATCTTTAAGAACCACGCCCAGTAAATCTTTATTAGCAGGGGTGCAGTAAACTTGGCCACGAAAGCCTTTTCTAGCAAGGGCAGGCAATTTTCCACAATGATCAGAATGGTTATGACTAAGAATAACCGCATCGATAACTTCGGGGTCGAAGGGGAATTCATCATCTTTAAGAGCAGGTTTTTTATCGCGTTCTAATCCGCAATCGAGAAGGAAGTTAAAATCCTTCCACTGAAGTAGGTGCATAGAACCGGTAACGGTTCCAGCAGCCCCTAGAAAAGTAACTTTAGGATTAGCTTGATAAGAAAAAATAAGACTCATCTCAATTCCATTTCACAGGGAAGAGAAAGAGTTTTAAGTGGTAAGTAAACTTTAAAAGAAAGATTAATTAGCTCAATTCCCCAACCCTATAACGCACAAAACGAACAAATTTTAAACCAGCAGCAGAAAGAATTTCCCCAACGGTTTTCTTTTCTTCTTTAACAAAGGGCTGCTCGAGCAAGACATTATCGGCAAACCAAGTTTTTACTTTGCCTTCAGCAATTTTTTCAATGATATTGGCGGGTTTCCCAGTGGCGGCAGCTTGGGTCCGAGCGATTTCCATTTCGCGGTCAACTACATCTTGACTGATTTCTTCGCGGGTTCCCGCAACTGGATTTTTCGCTGCAATATGCATACAAACATCTCGCAAAGCAACATCATTAATTGTAGCACCTTCAACCTGAATCAAAACACCAACTGTGCCGTCGTGATGAATATAGGTACCAAAAAGGCCACCTTCTAGCCTGGTAAATCGTGCAGGCTTCATATTCTCACGAATCAAGCCAACCACATCTGAAATACGATCCGTAACTTTACGGGCAGGTTCCTTATGAAAATCTTGGGCAACCAAAGAAGTAACACAAGCAGGGTTCGAAACAACAACCTGTGAGGCTAAATCATTAGCAAGGCTTACAAAATGCTCGCTATTAGTAACCGGGCCGCTTTCACAGCGAACCTCAATAAGGCAAGCAATTTTTTTAGCTGCATCAATATGAAATGCAACCCGACCTTCGGCTGTTTCTCGGTCGCCCTTCTTTGCCATTATCGACGCATTTTTCTTGCGCAAAATAGCAACGGCTGTTTCAATATCACCGTTAGCCTCGGTTAATGCGACTTTGCAGTCCATCATTGGGGCATTGGTTCGATCACGAAGTGATTTGACTGTAGCAGCAGAAATTGCACTCATACTAAATCCACCTAAAGTTAACCTTAACTTGAACGAATTAAAACTATAAAAGAGATTAATCAACAACCGCAGGGGCCCGAACGGTACCTGAGGTACCACTTGGAGCAGGGCGTGGCCTTAAGGATGATGATTGTTCGGTTGCAAGCGCTGCTTTGCCTTCAATAATTGCATCTGCAAGCTTTGCAAGTACTAATTCTACCGAACGAATGCTATCATCATTTGCTGGAATTGGAAGGTCGACATCATCTGGATCACTATCGGTATCAATTAAAGCTATGGTAGCAATACCCATACGCTTTGCTTCTTTAACTGCAATGTTTTCTCTGCGAGGGTCAACCAAAACCAACGCATCAGGAAGCCTACTCATTTCGCGAACACCCGAAAGATTTCTTTGAATCTTGGAAAGTTCACGACTTAAATTAGAAACCATTTTTTTACTGTAACTTCGAATAATGCTAGATTCTGGCGCATTATGAATATCTAACTTACCCGATGGGTTAAGCATTGTTTTAATATACGCAGGCAAATCAACCTTTGAAGGATTTTCATAAGAGGGAAGCCACATAGCTTCAAGTTCAGCTAATCTTTTTAAACGGTCGCGAATCGTACGGATGTTCGTTAAAGTACCGCCCAACCAACGCTCGGAAACAAATGGCATACCACATCGGCGTGCTTCAGTTTCAATGGTATCTTTCGCTTGTCGCTTAGTACCAACAAAAAGAATTTGGCTACCAGAAGCAGAAAGCTTGGTAAGAAATCGGAAGGCCCGAAGAAGACCACGAACTGTTTCGCGTAAATCAATAATGTGGATAAGATTTCGTTTACCGTAAATATACGGCCTCATCTTAGGATTCCAACGACTGGCCCTATGACCAAAATGAACGCCCGCTTCGATAAGATCTTTTACTTGGACAATCGCCACGCAACACTCTCCCACTTTATACAGATGTTTAGAGTCACGCCTTCTTTAAACAATACGCTTAGATATTGTATCAGCAAATGATAAAAATACCTTAAGCTTACAAAATATCTTATTAGGATCGAACAACGATGCCTTATAATAACCAATAATTCATCGAAGAGGGTAGTTTATTGGAAAATCAAACAGGGGTCAAACACTATAAGCCAAAATAAACAATATCTTCAGTAAAAACAAGCAAATAAGGGTCTTAAGTTTTAATCAAATTTCGCCAAATCGAAGGGCGGATCAGAGATAAAGCCCTGCATCGATGGCTTATAGAATGCTTAACAAGGGAAGTTAATTGGCCAAAAGTCTGATGATATTCCAGAACGAGGAACAAAGGATCATAGCCAAAACCGCCCTGCCCTAAATAATCGGCAATAATTGTGCCAAAACACTTTCCTTCTGCGGAACCAACCACCTCGCCCCTTGGATTGGCCAAAGCAGCTGAACAAACATAAAAAGCATCTCGTTTCTCAACAGGAAAGTTTTTTAAAGCCTCCAATAGCTTGCAATTATTAGCGTTATCGTTGCCGTGACCGCCTGCATACCTTGCCGAATGAATCCCCGGTTCACCATGAAGAACCGGTACAACTAAACCACTATCCTCAGCTAAAACCCATTTTCCTGTCTGCAAAGCATAGCCGGAGGCTTTTTTTCGCGCGTTTTCTTCAAACGAAGAACCATCCTCTTCAACTTCTACGCAATTAGGAAAATTTGATAGATCAAGGCAATTTAAAGGCAGATCAGCAAAAATCTCTTTGATCTCTTTAAGTTTCGACCGGTTCTTAGTGCCAATAACAAGTTCATTCATCAATATTTCACCTCAAATAAAATTAAATCCCAGTCGCTTTTACTCAATGCACCGTTATTCCTTGCTTACTAGAAGAAATCATAGTAGATTTAACAAACCTACCAGATGGAGAAAAAATGATTTTCTTTCCGAGTGAAAAAACAACCCGACTTTGTGACGGAATGAACCGCCGTGATTGGATTAGTTTAGGTGGCCTAGGCCTCTTGGGAATGGGTCTCAATTCTGCAAACGGTTCGAACTTTCATTTTTCGAAAGAAAGAAAAGCAAAAGCGTGCATATTTCTGTATGTAACCGGAGGGCCCCCGCAGCACGAAACTTGGGACCCAAAACCAGAAGCGCCGCTAGAAATCCGAGGCCCATTTAAACCCATCAGCACAGCGACCCCAGGCTTAAATGTCTGCGAA
>JBDNHI010000053.1:0-12736 GCA_041694635.1 Gemmataceae bacterium
CTGCCTGAAAAGGATCTGCCTGAAAAGGATCTGCCTGAAAAGGATCAGGCAATCATTATAAATATTTTCAAAGCCATTCTGGTTAGAAAACCAAGCCGGGAAGAAACTACGCTACTTAGCAATGCCCTCAATCGGTATCTTCAAGCATTTGAAATGGAAAACGATGATGCTAAAAAACTGATTGCAGTAGGATCATTTCCCATAAACAAAAACCTCGATACTAAAAGACTTGCTGCTTTCAGCATTCTTGCACTTTCCATTTTCAATCTCGATGAGGCTTTGAACAAGGAATAATAATGGACCCAAGGATTGAACAATCATTGCTCGTCAACCGCAGGGAATTCTTTGGAAAACAAGCCTTGGGACTTGGGACCGCTGCCCTTTCGGGGTTATTGACCCGCGAGGGACTCGCCAAGGCCCCCACAGGCCAAAACCTCGGCCTGCCCGACATGCCTCATTTCAAACCTAAAGCTAAAAACATCATCTACCTGTTTCAGAACGGCGCACCCACCCATGTCGAGCTTTTCGATTACAAGCCAAAGCTGATCGAGATGCACGGTAAACCTGTCCCCGATTCTTTCTTCGAAGGCAAACGCTTTTCCACGATGACTGGTAATCCTAAAGGTAAGGTCATGCTGGCACCGGTGGAACCCTTCAAGCAACATGGTAAAAGTGGTGCATGGGTCAGCGATTTTCTGCCTCATACTGCGTCCATTGCTGATGAACTTTGCTTTATTAAAAGTATGCATACCGAGGCAGTGAACCACGCCCCTGCGATTTCATTCTTTCTCAGCGGGGCGCAAAATCCAGGCAGGCCAACTCTTGGCGCTTGGCTTTCCTATGGCCTGGGAAGTGAATCCGAAAACCTTCCTGCCTTTGTCGTTATGACTTCCATCAGTAAAAATACCACTTGCGGGCAAATCTTTTATGACTTCTATTGGGGTTCGGGCTTTCTTCCCTCTAGGCATCAAGGAGTAAAGTTTAATTCGGGAGGCGACCCCGTGCTGTATCTTTCTAACCCCCAAGGATTAGGAAAAAGTTTGCGCAGGGCTCAACTTGATGACATCGCAAAATTAAATACTCTCAAACTTAAAGAATTTGGCGACCCCGAAATTGCTACCCGTATCGCTCAGTACGAAATGGCTTTTCGGATGCAAACCAGTGTCCCCGAACTTACCGATTTCTCTAACGAATCCGCTAAAACACTTGCGATGTACGGCCCACAAGTTAAAGAACCGGGTACCTTCGCATACAACTGCCTGATGGCCCGTAGACTTGTTGAGCGTGGCACGAGGTTCGTTCAGTTGATGCACGCAGGGTGGGATCAACATCGTAGCATCACCACCGAGCTTTACAACCAATGCAGAGATACCGATCAGGCATCTGCAGCACTTGTTCGCGACCTCAAACAACGCGGATTACTCGAAGACACTTTGGTGATCTGGGGCGGTGAGTTTGGCAGAACGCCTTTCATCCAAGGCGACCTAGCTAACAGGGCACTATGGGGCAGGGATCATCACCCCTATGCTTTCACCATCTGGATGGCAGGTGGGGGAATTAAACCAGGTATAACCTATGGCGCATCCGATGACCTTGCAATGAATGTTGCAACGAATCCCGTTCATGTTCATGATTTTCAGGCTACCGTTTTAAACCAACTGGGAATTGATCACACCAAGCTAACATTCAAGTTTCAAGGTAGGCACTTCCGCCTAACCGATGTCTTTGGGAAAGTCGTAAAAGAAATCGTTGCTTAAAACCTTTTTACCAACCGACGCAGCACCCACCACCACCAATGCCAGAACCAAGTATCGGAAGGGCTCTTCGGGCAAAAGGCGTCTTTAAATAATCATCTTGGCTATAAACAATACGCCCGCCAATAATGGTGAAGCGAACATGAGTCGCATGCTCAAAAGGGTCGCCATCGTAAAGGACAAGGTCCGCAACTTTGCCTGTTTCAATTGAGCCATATTCTTTTTCAATGCCCAGAATTTTAGCAGCATCTATGGTAATGCTTGCAAGTGCCTTGTCATAAGGAAAGCCGTTTGCCATTGCCATTGCTGCTTCATAGCGAACGGTTCTGGTTTTGGGAACATAGTCTTCAAAGCCAGAACCTATCGCCACAGGTATATTCAAAGCAGAAAGAGTACGAGCACTACCTACGAAAGTGTTAAAAGTTTCCATCCGAGCTACTCGCTGCATGGTTGGATGCAACACCACCGAGATACCAGATTTCTTGATTTCATCGGTCATCAGGTAGGCTTCGGTAGCTTCATCAAGTCGAGCTTTGAGGTTGAATTCGGAAGTGATTCGAAGTGCGGTTTGAATATCATCAGCACGGTGAGCAGCGAAAATGACAGGCAACTTGCCTGTTACAGCATCTGCAAAAGCATCGAGTTTAGGTTTGGGTTCAGTTTTTACTCCATCGGTTTCTTTAGCGCGTTTGCGAGCTTGTTCTTTACCTTTACTGAATTCGTTGCGAAGAAGGGCAGCGGTTGCCATGCGTGTGGTGGGTGCTTTATTGGGATAAGTTTTCTTAGGAGTTTCGCCTAAGTTAATCATAAGAGCAGCAGGAAATTTAATAGTCATAGCATCAACGGTGTTGCCCCAAGCGCGAAAAATTCCAGTCTGCCCTGCTATAACATTTGAAGCACCGGGAACTACATGCAATACAGTCACCCCTTGTCTGCGTAAAAATTCAAGCAGCGCCTCGTTTGGGTTAAAACCATCGATCACCCGAAGATCTGCCTGATTAGGATCCGTGGTTTCATCTTGATCCTGATCCGCTTGGATATTAAGTGCGCCTGAAAGACCAACGCTAGAATGTGCATCGATCAAGCCCGGTGAAACTTCTGCAACAGAAATGCCTGGCGTACCTACGGGAATTTTTATTTCAGTAAACTTCCCTACAGCCGCAATACGACCTTTTTCAATTAGTATAACTCCATCGGTAATAGGCTTTCCCACAGCGGTATGTATTTTACCAGCATAGATAGCAAACCTATCGGGAGTTTCAGTAGTGGGTGGTTTAAGGTTTGGTATTTGAGGTATTTTAGAAACGGGGCTAGGGGCAAAAATTTCAGAAATCTTTGTTATGTTTTTATCTTTGGATGAAAGAGCAAATCCCCCTGCCTGATAAGCCCAGTCTTCTTGTAGACTTCGGTTAAAGACTTTTTTTCCTTCAATAAAGGTTTCTAAAACTTGAGTATAAGTGCTAAAGGGAGCCCCCGAAAGAATAACAAAATCTGCATCTTTACCTACCTCAAGAGACCCAACGCGCTTTTCTAAATGCATCATCTTCGCAGGGTTGGCGGTTAGCGCTTTAAGAGCTTCGTTTTCAGACATACCGCCGCGCAAAGCAATCGCCCCCGTGCGAAGAAAAAATCGCGATTCAGTTACGGGGTCATCCGTATTGATTGCAACAGTAACCCCCGCCTTAGCAATAAATGCAGCGTTTTCCTCAAGTAATCCTGCAACTTCAGCCTTGCCCCCGGGGCTATCGACCAAGGTTAATGAAACCCAAGCGTTATTCTTGGATAGTTCATCTACAATTCGGTAAGCTTCGGTTGCGTGTTGAAGAATAATTTCAAAATCAAACTCGATTGATAACTTAAGTGCAGAGTAAATATCATCAGCACGATGGCAATGAAAATGAACCGTGCGTTTGCGTTCCAAAACTTCTACAAGGGGTTCGAGAGAAAGATCGACATCAGGTTGTTCTGCCTTGGGGTCCGTTTCTTTTTTCTTGCGGTAGTCTGCCCACTTGCGTTGGTATTCTTTTGCCTTCATAAATTGCTCACGCTGCATTGCGTGAATTTTCATTCTGGTTGCAGGGGCAGATTTAGACCGATCAAAATTAAATCTCTTTGGGTTTTCTCCATTTGCCATCTTCAAACCACCTAAAACGGGTATGCCTTGGATGCGCATTTGCTCTACCGTCTGGCCTACTAGTTTGACATAAAGGGTCTGCCCCCCGATGACATTTCCACTACCAGGCATAATGTTGGCGGTGGTAACTCCACCTGCAAGAGCCATGCGAAACCCGGGATCGTTAGGAAAAATGGAATCCATTGCACGAAGGGCAGCTTGAAGTGGGCCACTACCTTCGTTACCATCCGAGTTAGCAGGAACCTGAGGCCGTGCAAAAAGGCCAAGATGCGAATGTGAATCCACAAGTCCAGGAATAATTACCTTACCTGTTAAATCAATGATTTCACCTTTGATATCGGGCATTTTATCTGTAGTGGAAACCGCAATTATTTTCCCATCCTTAACTATCAATACACCGTTAAGAATGGGATCCCCTGCTGCGGTATGAATCAATGCGTTCTTATAAATAACAGTAGTTGAGGCACCTGAGGGTACTTCTAAAGCAACTCCGCCAGTAACCACGGATAAGAAAATAAAAATTGAGTTCATCGCTTTGTCCTTTTTAAGAAAAATTCATTGCGTTGATGATATACCAAGAGGTGGTTGCGGTTCAACCAGCAAAGGATGAAAGCAAGAAAATCAAATTTAATTGAGAGGCAGTTGAGGTTTTCGAAAAATAGGGTATAGGACTAAAGCAAATAAAAGTAAGAGGGCATAAGTGGGTATGCTCAAAACGGTAAGGCAGTAGATAGTTTGTGGAATAATTTGGAAGTCTGCTAGATTTTTGATTCCATACTGTAAGTCTCCCATATAAATGCAAAAGAGAATTAAGGTAAGGATAAAAAAAAGATTAAGTATAGGGTGGTGCCTAAGATCTTTCCAAGAAAGTGCAAGGGCGGGTAAAGCTAAAATCAGATAATGATCCCAAGTAATGGGGGAAATTAAAAGCATTACGATAATGCCAAGGAAAAAATAGCGGTCTGTTTTTTCGGGCATAGTCCTCCACCCCATTACGATAAAAAAAGTGGTGAAAACAAGCTGAAGGATTAAGACCAAAGTTTTTCCAATTGCGGGTAGAAGGGGGAATGGAGGATAGAATTCATTATGTTCAGGAAAGAACAACTTCCTAATAAAACCATTCCAAGAAGCATTCACCACCGAACCTTCAAATTCTTTGACAAGTGGCAACACCCTAAAAATGTAATCTTGGAACTCGTGCATACCAAAAACAATTACAGCAATAAGATTGCAAATTGCAAAGGTGATTACTGTTGCAAATAGACTTTTCCATTTACGCTGAATAACAAAGATGAGAATTAAGAATAGTGGAGTAAGTTTAATAGCAGCAGCCAACCCAAGGGGAATACCTGCAAGCCAGGGTTTATTTTCTCGGTGGGCAAGCCAAGAACAAACAATAAGGAAGAGGAGAATAAAATTCCATTGACCTTGGATGATCTGACTTTGAATGGGACCACACTGCAGAAAAAGAAGCGTAGCGGAAAAAATACTCCACCAATGCCAAGGGAGTTCTAAAGTGCGCCACACCAAAATTATCGAGAATAAAAACAATAACAAACTAAAGAGATTCCAAGCCAGGACAGAACTTTCATAGCCAAGCAAAGCAAAAGGAATGACCATAAAAAGAGAAAATGGAGGATGGGCATTGACCTGAATATCCATAACGATGCCGGGAACCTCATTTTTACTGACCTGAATATTCAGGAGGTGATTAAGAGAGTCAGAAAGATCTGCGTATAAACTTCTGCCTGCCAACCAATCGTTTGCTGAGGCCCAATCTTGAAAGAAATCTCCGCCCGAAACGAGGTTGCCCGGTAGCGAGGCAAGAAATCTTGGACCTTGAAAACAAACTACAAATAAAAAGAGCAAGAAATAAATCAGCGGGCGATACTTCCCCACCGGCCTAAAGGGGTCTAACCAAGGCCAAACCTTTTTAAGGTTACCCATCTGGCCTTCTTGCATATTTACCTTATTTCTAAGACTAACACTTAAAAGTTATACTAAATTTTACTGATTTGCTTTTGTTTAACCTTTCATACTTTTCAAAGTATAACGCCTCCAATCCCAAATTGGTTAAACTTATTCTAACTACCCTTTTGACTTCCTTCTCTCTGCTATCATAAAATAACTTTATACTGTTGGTTTGTAATCTTTTGGTTAGTCTCGGAGAAACTATATGAGCGTGCTGGTAGCTATCCCCGTTTTTAATGAAGAGCGATATGTTCACAAAGTCCTTGATGAAGTTCGTAAGTATGCTAATCGAATTTTAGTCATCGATGATGGTTCAACCGATGGCACATCCAAAGCACTCGACCAAGAAGCTAATCTCGAGCGGATCACGCATCAAAAAAACCAAGGTTATGGCGCTGCACTTATCTCTGCCTTCCAATATTCAATTTCACATAACGCTGATACTCTCATAACAATGGATTGCGATGGCCAACACGAACCCTCGCGCATTCCTGTTCTTCTTGAAGCTATTGATAATGCTGATATTGTTTCGGGCAGTAGATACCTGCGTGATTTTCGACAAGATAACAGTGCCCCAGAAGATCGTAAGCGTATCAACTCCCTGATCACACAAGAACTTTACTTGCGTTATGGCTTACAACTTACCGATGCATTCTGTGGATTCAAAGCCTATAACTGTGCTTCCTTGGCGAAACTTGAAATTAGCGAAACAAGTTGGGGTATGCCATTGGACCTTTGGGTTCAAGCAGCTTACTACAACTTCAAGATAAGTGAGGTTGCAGTACCGAGACTTTACCTAGATCCGAATCGATCCTTTGGTACTGTTTTTGATGATTCGGCAAAAAGGCTGGCCTATTACCGCCAAGTACTGGTTCAAAGCGAAGACAAACTTAAATGGCACGGGATCAATGCACCAAGTTCTTTTAGCTTTGACCCCATTCTAATGGATTTAAGCCGTTGAAATCTCTGCACGAACTTCGCGCACCATCCGAAGATCGCGGAATTCTTCAATATCCAGACCCCACCCTTTTTGCTTCTTTAATTGAGAATAATAGGCTTAGCTTTAGTAATGCCAATACTTTGATTGCTAATAAAAGCATTCAAGATTTGCGTAGCCTTGCTAAGCACGAAACTTACTCTCTTGCAATTTCATTTTTGGCACAAAACCACCAAGGTATGAAGGTAGATAACCAGCGTAGTTTGCTGGTGGCGGGTCACCAACCCGAGTTATTTCACCCCGGGGTTTGGATTAAGAATTTCGCCCTTAACTCGATTGCTAATTCCAACGGTATGACTCCTTTAAACTTGATTATCGATAACGATGTGGTCAAGCACGAATCCATCGCTATGCCGTCTTTTGAAAAAGAGAGGCGACAAACAGCACTTCATTCGTTGCATTTTGATCATAAAAGTTCTGGGATTCCCTATGAAGATTGGTCTGTAAATGACTTGGAAGTATTTAAGAAGTTTGGTGAAGAGGTTAAAGCGCAAACAGCAAAATGGAAACATACCCCACTGGTCAATGAATATTGGCCCGAAGTTTTAAGGGCGTTAGAAAACGGGTGTAAACCAGGCTTTGCATTTGCTTGGGCTAGAAGGAAATTTGAACAACAACTTGGCTGCTTCAACCTTGAACTGCCTGTAAGCTTACTTTGTGAAACCGAATCATTTGCAACCTTTGCTTTGCATCTTTTTAATAATGCTGAAAGCTTTGCAATGGTATTTAACCAAGCTGTTGCAAAATACCGAGCCACCTATGGAATTAAAAGCAAGAACCATCCATTTCCTGATCTGGCTATTGCAAAAGGATGGGCGGAAACCCCTTTCTGGATTTTACTTCCTGGCTCAACTCGGCGTCAAAGGTTAGGCGCAAAACTTGAACCTAATGGCGAAATCCGTCTTGGAACCCCAGGCCCCGATGGCATTCGACTTAACCTCGGTATAAGCCATCAACTTGAGGAATTACGAAAACTTGGGTCGCAAGGTTTTAGAATCCGGCCCCGCGCTCTTTCTACCACACTCTTTGCTAGGCTTATTCTTTCGGATGCTTTTATTCACGGTATTGGGGGCGCTAAATACGACGAAGTTACCAACGAGATGATCCAATCCTTTTTCAACATTCAAATACCCAAGTTTCTCGTGATCTCGGCAACCGCCCAGCTTCAACTTATTGATAATCTCATTTCAGAAGCTGAGGTTAAAGGCGCAAAATTATTCGCTCGAGATCTTTGGTGGAACCCACAAAGGCACAACCCATCACAATATTCCCCCCTTTGGCATTCCTTACTAGATCAAAGAAAGAAACTTCTTAATCAAATTTCAATAACTCATTTGGAACGCAAATTGCGCTATGAACAACTGCGAAATAATTTGGAACAGGCAAGGCTTTTGATTAAGCCTGATTACCTTAATGCTCTTAAAATTGCCAAGCGGTTGGCAGAAGAATTTAAGTTTCAACAACAGTGTGAAGGTAGGGAGTTCTCCTTCATTTTGCACTCCAAAAAAAAACTAACAGAATTGTTCAGTACCTTTTTCTAAACCCTACTTCTTCTTATTCTGTTTTGAATCTATCTTCTTTAGCATCCCTTCATCTGGACCGCCTCCGAATTGCTTCCAGTAAAGTTCTTTGAAAGGATTTATCTTAGGCCCAGTTACATCTTCATTGACTAAGAGTGGCACAACGCTTTCCCACCATTGGTCAATCGAACTTTTTAGTTTTTTTACAACCTCAGGGTTGGCATCTGCAATATTTTTAGCTTCACTTGGATCAGTCGAGATATCATAAAGTTCCCACTTTTCGCCTTTGTTAACATTATTCACAAGGCTGTAGCGGGTGTTTCTAGCAGAGACATAGGCATATTTTGATTCAAGGGCTTTGCCTTTTTCCCATCTACCAATGTGAGTGAATAAAATGCGATCGTCCCAAGGAGCTTTAGGGTCTTTAAGCAAAGGTAAAAAACTTCGTCCCTCAACTTGGGCCATTGCTTCTTTAGGCATAGGGATATTTGCAATTTGAAGCAAAGTGGGAAAAATATCAAGGTGGGCAGTAAGAGAAGAAACATCCTTGCCCCCTTCGAACCCATTGGGCCAGCGCCAAAAAGCAGGTACCCGCGTGCCCCCCATATAGGGAGTATTTTTAGACCCGTGCATTCCAGCATTAAAAACCTTTACCCCCGCAGTACCTCCATTATCAGTCATAAAAATTAGAAGGGTATCTTTTGCAATACCTGACTGTTCGAGAAAAGCCATTAGTTTTCCCATATTATCGTCAATGTTTTCAATCATACCAAAGAACTTGGCAGCCTCTGGCGGTACCTTGCCCGTGTACTTTTTTTCATACTCTGGTGGGCAGATAAGGGGACCGTGGGGGGCATTGGGTGTGATGTAAGTAAAAAAAGGTTTATCAGCTTTGTGCATTGCAGTCATCCAAGAGATGGCTTGATTGAAAAAGACATCGGTGCAATAGCCAGTGGTTTTTTCGAAAGTACCGTTATGCAAGATGATAGGGTCAAAATATTTATTGTTGGGGACATCGCCACAACTTCCTATATAGGTTTGTCCAATGCCTCCTGCACCGTGAATAAAAAACTCATCGAAACCGCGTTTGTTGGGCCAATACGCTGGCTCATCGCCTAGGTGCCATTTTCCAAATATGCCCGTGCTGTAGTTAGCTGTTTTTAAAACTTGAGGAAGTGTTATCGCCTTTTGAGTAAGTCGTTCCCTTTCAAAAATCGTATGAGTCACCCCGTTTTTAAATTCGTGCCTGCCTGTCATCAGGGCCGACCGGGTTGGTGCACAAGTTGGGCTAACATGAAAATCGGTGAACCTTACGCTTTGAGAATAAAGCTTATCAATGTTCGGAGTTTTAAGAATAGGATTTCCGTGGCAGGAAAGATCTCCATAACCCTGATCATCAGGCATCACTAGGATGATGTTCTTAGGAGGGGTAGTAAACAAAGTGACGCCAAGAACTAAAGTAATCAAATTAAACATTAAGTTTCTCCGTGAGGTTTCCCAAGGAGAGATTGTAACTCAAACAAGGACTAGATTTCCAAGTTAATTTTGAAAGATGTTTTAAAAGTGACTATTGATTCAGGGTGGAAAGTAAGGACAAAGCATCTGGGTAATCAGGTTGATTAGCCAGCGCTTTGATCAAATGCTCGCGGGCTTCATCATTTTTTCCGACATGGTTCATCATTCGGGCAACCTGATAATGTGCTTTGGCAGGTTCATTAATTTTAATAAAAACCTTAAAGCTTTCATCAAACTTCCCAACTCTACAAAGAGCAAACCCATAGGTATTAATGAATTGGCGATTTTCTGGTTCTAACTGTACGGCTTTGCCAAGGTGACTGATCGCCAAGTCCCATTCTTTTTTTCTGGCGTGCATCATCCCTAGTTCAAACCAAATGCCTGCTTGCTTGGGATGTTTTTTTGCAGCTAACTCGTAAGTTTCTCTTGCGTGCTGATAATCTTCAAGATTCGTATAGAGACGAGCCAAGCCAACTAAAGCTTGCATATTATCTGGCTCAATAGAAAGCGCCTGTTGGTAAGCTTTACGAGCATCTTCGGAAAGCTGTTGTCTTTGGATGGGGGAACGATCTTTGTTAGTAGCTTCGGCAGCTCTGAAGTCGCCAAACGCAATGCAAGTCGCAGCCTTTGGAGGTCGTACCACATCATTTTCATTGTTGGATTTTTTAACGGAGGCTGTTTCGATCGCAGGAATATTTCGGTCTCTTAAGGCGGTATCAGTGCCTGTAAGAGTACAGCCAACAAGAGAAGAACTAAGAATAGGAAGAAGAAGAAAATATTGTTTCATTTGCTAACTCCGGTGCCCCGGTAAGTCTGGGAAAATCTATGAATCTGGGAAAAAGCATAAGCAAAAGAAATTAGGTAAATTCACCAATGAAACTTGCTGCTGCTTCTGCGATCAGTTCCCGAGTCAATTGAACAGGGCTACTTCGAAATCGGCATATTGAAGCCACCGTCTCCAGCAAATCCCTACAATCACTAGCACGAATAGAGCGTCCTTTTGTGTAGTAGCGTTCAAATAGGTAGTCCACAGCTTCGGGGCAATTCTGCATCCCTAATTTCTTGCAATAAGACTCAAAAATCTTCTCGTAAATATCCCGCTTCGGTGCGCTAATCTCAACCTTGTGACGCATACGCCTAAGGAAGGCTTCATCCACCAATTGCCTTGGATCAAGGTTGGTAGAGAAGATGGTTAATTGTTCAAAAGGAACCATAAACTTTTGCCCATTTGCCAAGTTCAAATAATCTACCCTGCTTTCCAAAGGAACAATCCAGCGGTTAAGTAACTCCTTGGGGCTGCAAAGCTGTCTACCAAAGTCATCGATGAGGAAGAGGCCGCCGTTGGCTTTTACATGCAAAGGTCCCTGATAATAATTGGCTTCAGGGCTGTAACGGGGGTCAAGCATTTCGAGGCTGAGTTCACCCCCGGTAATAATAACTGGCCTACGGATTCGAACCCACCTTGCATCGTGATTACTGGTATTGAGAAGTCTGCGAATAGCAGCATCAGCCTCATCTTTGGGTGCCTCTTGTTGAACTTCATTTCGGATATGAACCGCAGGATCGAAAATCGTAACGATATTGCCTTCATACTGAAAAGCGTAGGGGACGAAAATATCGCCCCCTTTGCGATTCATAAAATTGCCAATGGCTTGCGCGATCGAAGTTTTCCCGGTGCCTGGTGGGCCGTAAATAAAAATCGACTTCCCACTTAAAATCGCAGGCCCTACCGCATTAAATAATTCATCGGTAATTATAAGGTGACTAAAAGATTCTCGTAATGCTGCAGGGTCGACTGGTAGATTAGTCACAGCTTGCCTGTAGGTTTGATCCACATAATCTTCAAGGCTAACAGGCGCAGGCCCAACATAGCCACAAGCTTTTAAAGTCTCTTGGGCTCTACGCCTACCTAAGTCAGTAAGGTTGAATTTGTAACTAATGCGCCCGATGAGGTCTCCACCTGCAATATCTAAACACTTTTCATTTTTGAGAAACCCAAGCGCTTCGTCAACAATTTTAAAAGGTAGGCAAAGTATTTTGGAAATATCTAGACCCAACATTCCACCGCGGGTATAGAGAATTCTTAATACCATGTCAGATAACAGGCCCAAAGTTAGGCCTGTTTCTTTAAGGTTGTCGGGTGAATGAGGTGCAGTTGGGGTATAGACACTTTGTCCCGTTTGAGATTTCACCAGCACTCCTTAAAAATCATTTACGCAATAAAAGCCAAGTTCCCAGAACAAACATAAGTAAAAGTAACTGGGTGAAGTTTGCCTGATCGGAAAAGACAACGCTCCACCAGTATTCGATGGTAAAAAAAGTCATAGCGTCTCCAGAAAGGTTTCCCTTTCATTATACGCCCCTAGTACCCTCCGGTGTTACCAGAACCTGAAGAGTTTCCTGATGAACCACCGGATGAACCAGAACCTGAATTCGATCCAGAGTTAGAAGACCCAGAAGAAGACCCAGATTGACCACCGGTAAAGACACCCGAAACCCCTGAAAGTTTGCCAGTTATAATGCGGGCAGCCTCAATCCCTGATCCCGAAACCTCTGCAGGGTCGTGTACCACAACCTGAAATTCAGGATGATCTCTTCCCTCGGTTACCTTATTCATAAAGGCTATGATTGATTCAGTTCTTTTCTTATTGAGTTCCGTAATAGGAATATTTTCATCCAAGTTCTGAGCGGTCTGCAAGAAAATAACTTCCTGTGGGGCAGGCCTTCTGCGGGCCAACCTTCGTAAGTGATCTTTACCCATTGCATTAAGCTCGGGTTTCCCTGTTTCAAAATGAAATTCCCAAACCGTTTGGTCAAGCACATTCCCATTGCATACTTGCGGGGC
>JBDNHI010000054.1:0-7960 GCA_041694635.1 Gemmataceae bacterium
CTACATACTTGTTCGCTTCTGCATCGTCAAAGGTCTCGGTCTTCGGGTCGAACCTTAATTTCTTACCGGTGCGCCAAGCAATGTTCCCAGCGTGGCAAAGCACACTACTCTGATGCCCTTGCTCAATCTCCTGATTTAAATTTTCTCGCTTCCGCGACCTTACACTTTTAGAATTATTATTTTCGTCAAGCAGGGAAAGGTTATTTATAATTTTTAATAAGTTCATTCAAACATTTTAAAAATTTTAATAAACTTTGGTCTTTATCTGAATTCATTAGGGTCTCGCTATTATTTCCAATATATTTATTAAATTTTTCAAAATTTCCGTCTAGAACAATCTTTTTCAACTTATTAAAATATATTATTTCCTTTTCAGATAAAATCGGATGATGGGTTCCGGGCTCGGATTTAAGTATATCCTTTTCGTTAGTGGATTTAATTAATTCAATAATATCTTCATAGATTTTTTTATCTTTATCATTTAATCGGTCATCTATAATTTTGGAAAGACCCACAATAGTTTGTAGGTCAGTTGGAATTTTTTTGAAATCATAATAACTTTCCGAAAGATTTTTTCTAAAAGCAATAATCTTCGTTGTGTTTTTTTTAAAGTCAACTCCTGCAATGCCATTTTTTTTGCAAAAATCTGAAAAAGTTTTGGCTCGATCAGGGAATGATCCATCAAAAGGAAAATTTATTAGCAATTCAACATAATTTTTTTCCTTTAACAGGGTCTCTAGTTCCGTAATTTTATTTTTATTATTTGTAACAGTATCAAGTTTACCACCGCTTAGTATTTTATGTTTTTCACCAAGTTTATTTAAGATTAAGATTTTTAAATCATTTTTAGAAACGGCATCTTCTACTCCAATGTAATCTATAAGGGACTCTATCTTTTTATCTAAGGCTTTACCTTCAGGTGTTGCCTTAGGATTTTTAGGATCTTGGTCCTTTTCTTCTCCTGGAAGACAGAAAGAATAAAAACCCCAAACCAAAGCTAATACCACTAACCCGCCTGTTAAAGTCTTTAGCCAAAAAGAATTTTTAGGTTTATATTCAAGTACTTCATTTGGCTCCAACAAATCTTTTGGTGAATAAGGGTAAATCTTTTGTAAAGATTTACCCTTAATAAGTTTAATCTTTTCAGGTGAATTTAACCAATTATCAAGTTGATCAAATGCTGTAACTTTCATTTCTTTATAGCGATCATTTTGCTCCAAATTTGTATTTGAACAATCTCTGGGTAAACTTTTTATCATAGATACATCTAATCCTTTTAAAAGAATAGTTTCAATCCCAATTCTTGAACCATTACTTTCTTTAAAAGATTTTTCTCTTTTGAAAATTAAAAAATCTTTACCCATCAATTGTCCTTGGGTACTTTTAAAAATTTTTATAATTTTTCCTGAATCTAAACTAGAATGTTCCGTAATTAAAAACAAGTATTCACCCGTTCCTAAACTAGCAGTCTCAATAGCAATGTAACTCATAATTTATTATCTTTCTTTTATTTGAGGTCAAGTATTGATATTAAATCAGGCATTACTATTGGGTGATTTGAATAGACTGTAAATGAAGTATTTCCGTCGGAACCTCCCGTTGCATCAATTTTGTACCCGGTACGATCAAAAAATTCTTTCAACACGATTTTTTTTGTAAAACTTCCACCCTTTAAGGGTATTCCAGATATTCCTCCCCTTGACCAAATTCCTGTGACTTCTGCTGAAAAAGTAATAGTATCGTTAAGTTGGAGAGGTACTGTACTTTTAAATTTGATTTGTTTTGAAGTTTTATCTCCTGGTTTCGTTTCAAGATTATTTGAATTTAAAACTTCAGTACCATTAATTTTAATCACTAATTTTCCTTTAAGCGAGTAGGTAAAATTCACGTAAAAATTATCTCCCCATCCAATTTCTTTAATTTCAAATGAAGGAATAAATGGTTTTTCATAATCCACTAGTACTTTTTCAAATTTAGAAACGACTTCTTCCGGATCTTTTCGTTTAATTTTGCAATTTTTATAAGCTAAAATTTTGCTTTTGATAAAATCAGTATCATTGCCTATTTTATAGTCTTTTGCACAAGAATAAAATTCTTCATATCGATATGATTCTTCTGATCTGTGAACACTTTTTTCTAATTCATTTATTATTGAAATATCATCTTTATCAAAAATTTCTTTTGCTAAAACTACATTATTATTTATCAGTTCAATTTCTTTTAAGGCATTCTCAAAATTTTTATTCTTGATTTCTTTCATTACTTTATTTTCTAAATTTGGAATTCCAATCTTTTTTATCTGTTTTTTTACTTCCTCAAGTTTAAGCAGATTTTTATTTTCTGAGTAAAAAGTTATTGCATTTGGTAGTGATGTACTTTCTAAAAGGTTAACGAATTTTCTTAAGGTCATTAATATTTCTGTTTCTTTCACGCCAACTAAATTTTCTTTAGAGATTTTTTTAAGATCTAATTCCAAATTAGCTATTTCTAATTCAATGAAGGTTTTATTTTTTATGATTTCTTCATCAACCGTATCTTTCATAAAACTAATTGACAGATCATATACTTTATTTAATAGGTTTGTAAATTTACCATCAAAATCACTTCCTTTAGGATCTAAATTTTTAATAGCAATTTTTAGTTTTTCGATTTCCCTCTTAAGAGAATTTATTTTTTCGATTGTATCAATTTTTACCAATTCTATTTGAGCTATGTTCGCTTCATCACTTCCAGGGAATTTAACAATGATTATTCGCCAATCCTCTTTATTTCCTGTATTTTTTGCTGTTTTAAATAACCTATCTAATCTTTCCTTGTTTATTTTTATAATTTCAAGTTGAGCTGTGCTTTTTGGAAGGATTGAATATCTACTAAATAAATGTCGGATTGGCGAAGCACTGACATAATCAGAAAGCCAATTTGCTTTAACTTGTAACTGTTCTTCTGTAAGTTGTGAGTCTGGTGAGGGAGATAAACTTCTTTTACTTGAAAAATCATTCAAAAATTCTACAGATGGAATAAGAAAAAGTATAATAATGCATAGGATTCCAACATTTTTTAAAAAATAGTTTCTTTGGTTCTTGATTGAATTTAATAGGTCTGAGTAATAGGTAACTTCGCTACTGATTCTTTTCTTTAACTTATTCAGTGCCTGTAACCGGTTAAACCCAAACTCAAAAACAACTCTATTCTTTAATTTTTCAAATTCTAATTCGTTAGCACGATTGACTAACCATTCCATCGTTTCTTCAATTCCAAAGGAATGAACTTGGCCGTTTTCTAAAACTATAATTTCTCGAAAATCCTCATCCGCATTTTGTGTACTTTTAGATTCACCAAAGGCACTAACTGGACGGATACAAATATTATCACTTCCAACCGAGTTGCTTATGGTATTAAATAAAGCTTTGTGAGGTGGACTAGGATTTTGTGCTAAAAAGTCTTCTAGTTCTTTTTGTTCAGATGCAGGATCATCAAAACTGATAGGCCCGCTTCTGTCCCATTTATTTACTAATAAGGCAATTGGAACTCTTCGCTGATTAATCGATGAGTCTTCCATTGTAATTTTACTAAAGGCATTTCTCAAAGCATTAAAAGGTAGGGCAAAATTTTCATTCTTTTGATTTTCACGAGGGTATTCCGATAAAATTAGTATTCCATCGTATTCTTTCATTGCTTTTCTTAACTCAAAGGCAATGGTTTCGTTTTCAGCTTCGTTTAATAATTCACCTGCATAATCTGATAATAAAATGCGGGTTCTTCCATCTCTTTCTGTGCTAAAATCGAAAATAAAATGTCGGATACCAGTACCAATTTCAGTTTTCTTTATTGGTGTTCCATTTAATAAGTTTTTTACAGATTCATTCATAAATATTTCTGATTCGCTACTTGTATTTTCGTGAACCCAGTGGATACTATATTTTTTTGGATGTGCTAATCTTGGGGCAGCTAACGAAACAATAAGACAAGTTTTTCCAGCGCCTCTTAAACCAAAAAGAGCGAATTTATAAGTTGCCTCTAATCCTTTACCTTTCATAACTCTGTCCTTTCAAAAACAATATACATTTTCTATTGAAGTTAAGAATTAAGCCACCGAAAGGGGCTTAAAAAATAATTTCTTAGTTTTTTAAAAAACAATGCTGCAATAAAAATAAAAATTCCTAATGCGCATATTGTTGAATAAAAATTTTCGTAGAACGATTTGAGAAAACTGTCTGCAATATGTGAAACTCCATCACCACCACCTTTTAAAGCCCCTCTTATAGCAGCAGCAACTATATCGCCACATAAAAGGGTTATTTGCCTAAATCCGGCCTCCGTTATGTTTCCAGCAGCATCGTGAAAATAATCTGGGTCTGTTAAATATAGACCTATTCCACCTGCTGCCAGCCATTTTCCCCAATGTGGCACAATCGCTTTTTCCCAAAAATTCCAGGCAGCATCACCTTTTTCAGTTAAAACTTTCCCAAAATTTGCAACCGTAATTGCTTTTGCATCTTTTTGTAAAATCACCCTGCCACTACTGATTGCTTCATCCAGTTTTAAAGCATATTTAGCAGCTTTATCACCATAAATACCAATGCTGGCAATAGTTTCAGCGCCACCATTTTTTATTAATTGGGACCGAAAAGCAATATCTGGAAATGTTTTTGCTAAATCATCTGCGCCTTTAGCCAGTAAAATGATTGCTTCTGAATTTGATTTTTCTAAACCTTTAATTGTCGCTAAAGTAGTATCATCTATTGGGATTTTATAATGTTTTAATAAGTTTAACATTTTTTGCTCCTTCGATAAACTTTTCGATCCGTCGAGGATCGTAGCAAGTGTTTTTTCAGCTTTTTGAGCCAGCTTGGGATCTTTCTTTAAACAGACGATCAAATTATCAATATTGTTTAACGGAATATTTTTATCAATTTTTGCAGCACCTTTAACCACATCATCAATGAGTTTGAATGAATTGGCATTACCAAAGATTAAACTGCAATTGATTGTTAAGATCAAAATTGCTAGAAAATAGGGTGTTTTTTTCATTAAATTGTGCCTTACTTCTTATTTTAATGGGAAACTTATTGGATTAAAAACCAAGCGCTGCTATGCATTCTCCAAGCTTCAACTTCATTCGGGATTTTTTTCAAAGTTTTAAATAATTCCTTGGTCGCATATTGAACTTCTGGGTTCGTTAGAATTTTTTCTGAAGTTGCATTTATTGCTGTTTCATTCAAAAACAGTCTTGCTTTAAGCCCAAGGCTGCTTTTGCTAAGGGACTCAAAAGTAAAAACAACTTTTGCATCTTTTCGCATAAATAAACGAGCATCTAGCCCGGTAATATTGTTAAAGGTGTTCCTTCCTAATCCTGTAAATTTATAAGTGCTTGTTATTAATTTAGTCAGATCGAAAACTGCCGTTGAAGAAGCTTTTTTGACTTCTGCCTGAATAATCTGGCGCGATGCATTGGCTGCATAATCAACCAAACTAGTTTCAAGATTTTTTTCGATTAGTTTTGTAGTTGCCCCTCCCATTTTTAATAAAGTATTTTTTGTGTTTTCTATCGCTGTTTTTTTTATAATATTTTTAGGATTTAAAGTTGTTTTTATCGCGCTACCGCCTTTCACTGGCGTAATAATTGTTACTAAATCAATACACGCAAAAATCCAGTCCATTGCATCGGGGTCTCTACCTTGAGACAACTTATGGCCCAACTCATAAAGCGAATACAATGGTATCCAAGTAATAGGACCTGATGGTTGAGGTTTAATTTCATCGTTAAGTGCAGTGGGATTTTTTGAAAGTTTATTAAACAACTCTAATCTTGTATTAAAGGCTAATCCTTCCTTTGAATTCAAATCTGACAAAGCTTCTATTAAAAGTTTTAATTCTATTTTTTTATTTTGATAAGATTTTAAAAATTCTTGAAAGTCTAGTTTTCCTCTTATTTCTGGTCTAAGGATTAACTCAATTGCATCTTTTTTTTCATTTTCAAGTATTTCAATAATGGTTTCGTGTAACTCTGGGGGATAAGGAGAGGGGGAACCTACATAAGAACAACCAAATAGTAGGTCAACTGCATTTGGGCCAAATTTCCGGATTAAACTTTCACCTTTTCCGCTCGGGTGCATAATTAAGTCCCAAAATTTTGGTTCCGAGGTAATATCTTCAAAATTATTTTCCGAATTTAAGTTTAATTGCTTCCACGAAGAATCAAATTTGTTTCTAAAGTTTTTATCGCTCTTTAATCTTTTTTGTAAATATTTAGATTGAAGTGTTACAAAAGTCATAATTCCAACCTTACCCCTTTCAGTCATATTGGAATAATTTAAAGCTAAGTCTTTTAGCCATTTTTTATATATTTCTTGACCTTCTCCTGGGGATGACACGAAAAATGATTCGGGGTTAAGCACACCTTGTTCCGTTAAATCATAAATTTGCTCGTAAAATTCATCAAAAATTTCTATTATTAAGGTTAAATCATCAGGGTTAGCATTGAGCATCAAATTAGAACATAGAAGATTATATTTTTTTTCTTGCTGACCTGCCTGACCAACGATCTTATTTAATTTTTTAATGTTGATTGCAGTTAATGATTTATAAACGCCAGATAATTCTGGATGTTTTTCTAATACATTCATTGTTTCAGCAAAATTTATTTCGCTTGGGAGATTCGATAATTGTTTAAGAGTCCTATAGTATTTCGCTTCATTTTCTTCTTTTACAATTTCTAAAAAAGTTAAGTTAGTTCTTAAAAATGCAGTAATTGCAGAATCGTTCCATTTCCCCTTTGTTAACGATTCTTTAAATTCTTCTTCAATTTCGGGTTTATTATCCTTTGTTCCTTCTAAAGTTCTTCCTTGTTCATTGGCACCATTAGTAATTTTTTTGATAATGGTTTTGAAATTATCAAAAAAGATTAAACTGCTAGAACCTAAAACTATTAGTAGTAATAGTACTAAAATCAAGATTTTGTTTTTCATTTTAAATTTTAATCCTATCTAAAAATAATATCTCTATTAATACTAACGGTATAACTTGCTGATGTATGCTAAAAAATATTAATTTTTTTATTAATCCGTATCTAAAAAAGTGTGTTGCTGTGGGAATTTTTGGGTTATGAATGAATATGCTTTATTTACCTAAATTTATATTGTTTATCTGTTTAGGCCAAACTGACTGAATAAAATCTTTTAACTAATTCCCTTATTGCTGATGTTTTTCTTATCAGTGAAGCTGATTCTTTTCGGATTATGAAAGCTGCGGCTTCCTTTACTAAATCAGAAAAGTAAGTTAAATCTTGGGAAGTTCAAACCCTTTGCGGGCTTCCCTTCCTACATACTTGTTAGCTTCTGCATCATCAAAGGTTTCGGTCTTCGGATCGAACCTTAATTTCTTACCGGTGCGCCAAGCAATGTTCCCAGCGTGGCAAAGCACACTACTTTGATGCCCTTGCTCAATCTCCTGATTCAAATTTTCTCGCTTCCGCGACCTTACACAATCAAGGAAGTTGCGAATATGAAGCGGAAGTGGCGCTGGGCTAGTACCTTGTTTAACAAGTTTGTTATCTTTATCGAAAGCTTTCCAGTCGGTGTTCGAGATAAGAACCCAGCCACCTTCGCCATAAATAGCAGCGCCTTCAGTAAGATCGTGAAGTTTGGGCCTAGACCAAATGCGCATTTCATAAACGAGAATCTGTCCCGGGTATTCGTAGGTGACTTGCATAGTGTCAGGCCATTCTTGAACATCATTGAAAAAGAATTTCCCGCCTGCGGTGCTGATGGAAAGAGGGTACCCGGTAGTACCTAATGCATATCTGGCGTAATCGAGTCGGTGTACGCCATCGTTACCAAGGTCGCCACAGCCATAATCAAAGAACCAGCGCCAAGAGCCGTGGAACCTGCGTTGGTTGAAAGGTCGTTTGGGAGCAGCGCCAAGCCATAAATCGTAATCGATACCTTTAGGTGTATCGGAA
>JBDNHI010000055.1:0-33754 GCA_041694635.1 Gemmataceae bacterium
AAAAACCCTGCATATTTGAAAATGGTTTATGATCCAAGCCATCTTGCGTTTCGCAACTTAGACATTCTTAAATTATTAGATGATTCGCTTCCATTTGTAGCGCATTTAGCAATTAAGGATGCGGTGCAAAACGCGGGCAAGACTGTATTTGATCTGGCAGGGGCTGGTAATGCGATTGATTACTCTGGGATTTTTAAAATCTTAAGGGAAAAGAATTACCAAGGTGATGTGAATTGCGAAGTTAGTTCGATGGTATCGGAAAAGCCCGGGTATAATCCACTTTCTGCTGCAAAAACTTGCTATGCGAATATGAGTAAGTATTTTTCAGCTTAATGCTTTTTAAACGACACAACCAACCCCCATCCAGTGAACAAAACCCAACAACTGCATTTGGGGAATTCTTGTATGTGTGTGAATAAAAGATAATTGTAAAAGAGAAAAGCAATCCCAGCGCCACTGTTATCAATCAAGATGTCGCTGAGATTATTAGCTCTCTGTTATAATGCGGGATTTAAGAAGAAATCAGCAGTCGCTAGGCGTGTTTCCTCTTCTAAATCTTATCTTTTAGGAAAAGGTGGTGGCGGTGGAAGTTTCTTTTCCTTAGTTTTAAGTTCATTCAGAATTTCTTCAATACCTCGCTCTAGTTGCTGATCCTTCCCTGAGTATTCAATGGCAGGATCATTATCCACTACAATGTCGGGGGTAACTCCCTTGCCTTCAATGATCCATTCCTTGCCATCAATATCGTACCTGCTAAATTCAGGTTTATTAAGAGTACCCCCATCAAGTAAAGGAAGGGTACCACGGATTCCAACAACACCACCCCAACTCCGCTTGCCAATAAGTTTTCCTAGTTTATGTTGACGGAAACGGTAAGGGAATAGATCGCCATCAGAAGCAGAGAATTCGTTTAAGAGACAAACCATAGGTCCATAAACCATCCCCTTCGGGTCAGTGGAAGGAGGGGTACCCCGTGCAATGCCAACCATGGCAATTTCCCTACGCAGCCTTTCGATAAGCATAGGTGAAACATTGCCCCCGCCATTGCCTCGCATATCAATGATCAATGCACTTTTTTTTAATTGAGGATAAAACTGACGAGCGAATTCATTAAGGCCAGCTTGCATCATATCCGGGACATGAATGTATCCAACCTTGCCTTGGGTGGCTTCGTCAACTCGCTTGCGATTTTTTTCAATCCAATCGCGGTAATAAAGTTGGGCTTCATTGTCGATAGGAACAATAACAACATCGCGTGCGCCAATAACTTCGGGCTTAGAATTAATTTTTAGGATAACAGGTTTCCCAACCTTATTAATAAGAGCTTGGTAAGGCGAAAGCATTTCGTTAACAGGTTTGTTATCGATGGAGATGATAAAATCGCCAACCTTAGCATTCACATCAGGTGCACCAAGAGGAGAATTAAGGCCGGGCTCCCAAGATGAACCTTGAAGGATGCGGGTGATTTTCGCATAGCCGGAAGGTTCGTGTTTTTCGAGAGTGGCACCTAATTGTCCTAGCGGGATTTTGCGGACGGATGGTAATTCACCACCCCCGACATAAGCGTGGCCGGCGTTAAGTTCGCCAATCAATTCACCAATGATATAGGAAAGGTCGGCCCGATGACGAACATAAGGAAGAAGTGATTCGTAGCGAATTTTTAAAGCAGGCCAATCCACCCCGTGTAAATTAGGATCGTAAAAGAAGTCCCTCATCTGGCGCCAGCATTCGTTATAAATTTGCTTCCATTCGGCCTGACGATCGAGTTGCACTTCTAAGCCAGAAAGATCAAGAAATGAAGAAGGTGCAACAGCAGATTTAGGCAGATCGATAACTGCAAATTTTCCATCGAGACTAACCAGCATTTTTTTAGCATCTGCCGTAATATCAAACGAAGAAACCGAACCTAAGTTAGTTTCAGCCCGGCTTGCAAGATCATAAGTTGCAAATACCGATCTTGATTCCTTACTTGAAGATCTGATGTACCAAACCGCAGATCCTACAGATTGAAGGTTGCGATAGTTACCAGCAGGCGTGGGAATTTGAAAAGTACGGTCTGCAAAACCCAAGAGATCGATTTTTAAATCCTTTTCTTTTTCCTTAGCATCTGCAACGGGTTTATTATTTTCAGGCTCATCGGTCTTGGGCCTAAAAGGTGAAGGTGTATCCTTGGCAAGAGCAACCGCATAAATACGAGCCATATCACGGTAAGCGTGATTCCATTCAGTAGCACTGTAAATAGGATTTAAATCTCGGTTAGAAACATAGAAGAGAAACTTCCCATCGCCTGAGAAAGCAGGGGAATTAGATTCGTGCCAACCATCGGTAATATCGGTAGCTAGTTTCTTTTCGAGATTGTAGATGCGAACATTATCCATCCCGGTCGAGCTAGTTTCCGACCAAGAAATCCATTTGCTATCGGGGGCCCAAACAGCGTCATTAATTTCCCAATGTTTAGATTGCACCACTTCAACAATTTGCTTGCTTGCAATATCAATGTAGCGGAGTCTAAACTTACGATCGGTCCATAAAATCTTCTTAGAATCGGGCGACCAAGTAAGAGCATATTTATAAACATCGCCATTAGAAGTCAGAGCTGTAGGCGCGCTTTTAGCATCAGAAGAAACAAGCATAATTTCATCTTCGCCACTTTTATCAGAAATAAAGGCAATGTTTTTTCCATCGGGCGACCAATGGGGATCTCGGTCGTGGGCACCAGTCGAATTTGTGTAATTACGAGTGATTCCTGGTCCTGCTGGAACAGTGAATAGATCGCCCCTTGCGCTAAGGCAAACTCGCTTACCATCGGGTGAAGGGGTTCCGGAAGCAACTTTTTCTGCAACCGAAACTAATCCAGTGCGGGAAGTTGCAAAATCTTCATTTAGCTCGATCTTAATCTTTTCATACTTATCAGTTTCAAGATCTAACTTCCAAACATAACCGCCCTGTTCGAAAGCAATCGCCTTATCCCCTAAAGAGGGGAACTTGACATCAAAATCTGCAAAAGTTGTGACTTGCTTAATCGCCTTGGTGGCAAGGTTAAGAACATAAAGGTTCATTCGTTTTGAAGGCTCACGATCGGAAAGGAAATAGATCCGATCCTTAAACCACATAGGTTCGATTTCTTGGTCAAGGGTATCTACAAGTTGTTCAGTCTTTTTAGTTTTAAAATCATAAGTCCAAAGATCATCACACATTCCGCCCCGGTAACGCTTCCAAGTGCGAAACTCGCGGAAGATTCGGTTGTAAACAATTTTAGAACCATCGGGGGAATAGGAAGCAAACCCGCCGCGTGGCAACGGAAGTTCCTTGGCCATGCCACCATTTGCGCTTACGGTATAAAGTTGGCCGATAAAATCGTTGAAGGTAACCATACGAGAGCGAAAGAGAATATCTTTGCCATCGGGAGTCCAACCAAGGGTGATGTTATTAGGGCCCATGCGGTCAGAGATTTCATCTCTACCAAGGGTTGTAGTGAAGGTAAGTCGCTTAGGTTCGCCACCCATAGAGGGGATTTTATAAATCTCGGTATTCCCATCGTACTGAGCGGTAAATGCGATGGATTTACCATCGGGGGAAAATTTAGGAAACATTTCAAAACCTGAATGAGTTGTAAGCCTACGAGCAACCCCGCCTTTAGAAGAAACGGTGTAGAGGTCGCCAGCAAAAGTGAAAACAACTTGGTCACTATGAATAGCAGGAAAGCGAAGAAGCCGTGCTTCTTCAGCTTGAGAAATCGCGGCGCAAGAAATAAAAAGTCCGATTGCTAAAATACGAATTGAAAACATTACAACCTCAAAAATTAAACGACTAATGGAACAAAAAATTATTATCTTCTATTTTACAAACAAGTGCCAGCAAATCAGAATAGGATATCCCTGCAAAATGGGCGCTCTCTTAGGATTATAATGATTATAGCGCCTGCCAATGCATCAAAGAACTGTTTCAAACTTAATGTAAAGATAACCACTTAAGTTTCGGCTTAAAAATAAATATCTATGGATTTGTAGATTTTAATTCCAAGTCAATTGTACCACCCATTGGGGGAACCTCGACTTTAAGAGGTGTAGTTTCTTGGCGAGTATATACTGTTGGGATGGTAATCTTTTTCTTAAGGGGTTTTGGTATTTCAAAACCAATGGCAGGGGCAGGGTCGGTGCTAGGGGGCGGGGTTGGTGTATCCACCGGAATAAGGGGCTCGGTAATAACGACTTTGTAAAAACCTGGTGGAACGCCAGTGACATCGCGAGTAGCCCCGGGCCTAACAGCTAAGACATTATAAATGCCCGCAGCATTGGTATTGCCACCAGCGCCCGCGCCAGGGGTAGAACCTTCTGGGAAGAACATAATATTTTTATGAGCTAAAGGAACGCCATCTAAAATTACGGTGCCCCCCACTTTAACAACAATAGGAGCGTTATCAGCGCAACCTAAAAAAAGGGATAAAAAAGGAAAAACTAAAAATGGAATGCGCATAGTAACTCTAAAATTAAGGAAGAGAAACAACTTCACCGCCAGCGATGGTGCTGAGTTGTTCTAAAGTAAGTGCGCTGGTATTTTCATTCATAAATCGGATAGAACCATCGCCGAAGGCAAAGTGACTACCCCCCGAATGCAAACTGCCTGCGGCAGCCCACCAAGTGCGAATACGGCCAGCAACAGGGGTGTAGGGAGGACTTTGCCAAGTAGGGTCGACACTAGGAAGGTGCCAAAGGTTGATCCCTGGGTTAGAAGTGCCTGGGTCTACCCCGGTCATAACATGCCCTCGATAAGCCCAAGCAAAAGCCGCCCCATTTACATGCCACATTGTGGTTTCGCCAAGGGCAAAGGTATTACTTAAGCCATCAGTCACATCGGTAGGCCTGGTGGTGCTATTTTCGCCATACATTCTTCGAAGCGCACTGCTGGAAGATTTCCAATTATTACAAGTTCCATAATCAGAATCGCTGCCAACAAAATCGTAACAAGTTGCAGCCCCTTTGAAAGTTCCCCCTGGCCCGTAATACCCCCCACTTAAGCGATCGGTTGGGGCCGCTGAAGAATCACTTGGGCAAATAAACCCAGGAATAACCGTCGAAGCAAGTGCAGCGTTTCCATTGGTTACAGGGTTTCCTACCACAGTGCCCGAGGTGTTTCCCGTATTACCTGCAATGGTTGAAGTGATAATGGCGACCGCTTCGTTCACATTAAACTTCTTGTAAAGATTTTCCTGCTCAAGGTAAGGCAACAACAGCAATAAACCGTTGCCGTTAAATATCTTCGCATCTCCGCCGTTAGCTGTATTAGAACACCACTGGTAACCTTTACCACCCGAAGGAAAGGTACCCATCGCAGAAAGGTAATTATGAGTAGCTAGAGCGATTTGCTTGAGGTTATTAGAACATTTCAACCGGGCTGCTGCTTCGCGTACCTTCTGAACGGCGGGAAGCAATAAGCCAATTAAGATAGCTATAATTGCGATCACCACAAGTAATTCGATTAAAGTAAATCCGAAAGTTTTAGAAATTCTTATTGTTGATTTTATTTTAATAAGCATAAAGACCTCAATAAAGAAGGTATTAAAAGGATTAACTAATTAGATCACAAAGTACAATTCAAAGCTATAATGATTAAATAATAACACTTTTGTACAAAGTCGTCAACAAACAAGCTCACCAAAATTTTAAAGATTTAATACTCGGCGCAAACTTGTTGCACCGCACTTAAATTTAGTTACATTCTAATTAGAAATCAAATGTTTGTACTTATGTAAAGGCAAAAAATGCACCTTTTAATTTTCCTTACAGTTGCGTTTCCAATGCAAAGTAATTCCGCAGAATTATTAAGAGAGTTTGTTTACCAAGATGCACCATTTCCTCAGTGTCACGCCACCACTCTAGCGGAAACCGAAAAAGGTTTAGTTACAGCCTGGTTTGGGGGAACGAGAGAGAAAGCCCCCGATGTAGGCATCTGGGTTTCCCGCCTAGATTCTGGCAAATGGACACCACCCGTTGAAGTTGCCAATGGCATTCAACCAGATGGAAAACGCCATCCTTGCTGGAACCCTGTTTTATTCCAACCGGTGAACGCCCCACTTATGCTCTTTTATAAAGTAGGGCCGAGTCCTACTTCTTGGTGGGGAATGCTTCTTACCAGCAACGATTCAGGAAAGTCATGGAGTAAACCAAGTAAGCTTCCAGAAGGCATATTAGGGCCCATTAAAAATAAACCAGTTCAACTTCCAGATGGTTCTATACTTTCCCCTACCAGCACCGAAGACAATAAACTTCTTAGCAACTGGAAAATTCATTTCGAACATTCCGCAGATTTGGGCAAGACTTGGTCTAAAATTTATCCAAGTCCAGATAAGCCCGAACTTATCATCAATGCAATTCAGCCAAGTATTCTGATTCACAGCAAAGATACTTTGCAAGCGCTGGGCAGAACCAAGGGGGGCAAAATCTTCGAAACTTGGTCAACCGATTTAGGCAAATCTTGGAGTGCCCTTGCCTACACCGGCTTACCTAACCCAAATTCAGGCACCGACGCTATTACCCTAGGGGATGGCTCACATCTTTTAGTTTACAATCACACAATGTTTAGCCGTAGCCCTCTTAACCTTGCAATTTCAAAAGATGGAAAATCTTGGAATGCTGCTTTAATTCTTGAAAATGAAAAAGGGGAATTCTCTTACCCCGCTATTATTCAAACCAAGGACGGCTTAGTTCACCTCACCTATACTTGGAAAAGGCAACGGGTTAGGCATCTAGTTATCGACCCAAAGAAGTTGCAAGGGAAACCAATTATCGATGGAAAATGGCCCGAATAACGCAAACCATCAGCCAAGCACATAGCCCTAACAGTGGGCACGGTTATTCGCATAAGCATTAAGAAAAGATTAACTAAATAACGCCCTGATGGGTTGCCCATCGGTGATTCGATGGGGCCTTTGCCTCGAATCCTTAAGCATCAAATCAAAAGGAATTCCCAGAGCGTGAAACAAGGTTGCTGCAAGGTCATCGGGGAGAACGGGAAAATCCCTAACCGAGCCTGCAATCGCATCAGTGGTGCCATAGCTTTGGCCGCCCCTAATTCCACCACCTGCCATCAAAACGCTATAGGCACCAGACCAATGATCTCGTCCACCACCTGCTGCAGCATTAATTTTAGGGGTACGGCCAAACTCCCCCGCCACCAATACTAAGGTTTCATCTAAGATGCCACGGTCAGATAAATCTAAAAGCAAGGCTGAAAGTGCTTGATCAAATTCGGGCATTAAATGGCTATCATAAAGGCGGAAGTGATCGAAGTGAGTATCCCAGATTTGAAACGCAGAAAGTTTAGTATCGGTGGGATTTGAAACAGCGTTAGCAGTTACGAATCGTACCCCCGCTTCGACTAGTCTACGGGCAAGAAGAAAAACTTGACCCATTTCGAATCTTCCATATCGGTCACGAACCTTATCTGGTTCAAAGGATAAATCAAATGCCCTTCTTGCTTCGGGTGCAAGGATAAGTTCTAGGGCCTTACGACGATGTACATCCATCTGGGGGCTTTCAATTTTATGACCCAGCGATTCTTGCAAGCGAATTAGCGATTCCCGATCTTTTAGTCTTTCCGATGTTATCTCGGGTGGGAGTGCAGTCCCTATAGGAACAGGCAATTCCCCTTTCCAAGCTGGGGATGCGGACATCATTTGATTACGCACGATCGGAAATGGATCAAAGGATCGACCCAGCCAACCTCCACCCGCACTGGGAGTAGGAAAACCCATATCGAATAGATAAGTTGGGGTTAATACAAAAGGGGGAAGAAGACTGGGGGGCGAAAGTCTTGCAACAACAGATCCATAAGTTGGATGGTCATTTGCAGTGGGTGAAATATTCGCATCAGAACCAGGTGAATGGCCACTTAGCGCATACGCTGCACTACTATTATGGGCGCTCAGCGTATGGTGCATCGAACGAATGACAGCAACTTGATGCATTTGGCGCGATAAAAGCGGAAGCTTTTCAGAAATTAAAACTCCTGGTGCAGTCGTTGCAATTGGCTTATAAGGGCCACGGATGCCCACTGCCGCATTGGGTTTCATATCAAAGGTATCTAATTGCGACTGGCCACCATTTAGCAAAATGAAAATACAACGGCGTGCTTTGCTGCCTCGGCTGAGTGCCTCGGTTGCTAACAATTCAGGCAAGCCTATGCCGGTTGCACCTAGTACCCCTGCTTTTAGCACTTCCCTTCGGGTTAAGTGGCCCCGATAAAACATTGGATTACTTAATAAGGTCAACATGAAAAGCCTGTTTACAATTCAAGGTAAATAATCGGAATGAATAATTCTTACTTAGGAGCCTCTGCAAGCGGTTTACCATTGATTGTTTTTACTCCCTCTTTTGAAATTGCGATAATCATATAGCGAAAGCCGGGGCGCAAATCACGAGTAGCAATGCCAAGGTTTTGTACATTTCCTTTATTGTCTAAGCTGGCAGATAGGCGCAACTGGCTGCCTCGAGTTGTTGCAACCATCAAGATTTCTTTAGTGAAATCAATTTTTGGTACCTTCGTTCCTAGGTTCCACAACTTCCAAATTTTTTCCATCTCGATAGAGGAGGAGATGAATTCGGGGGCATTTTTTGCCAACCCTTCCTCTTCGTTGCTACCCTTCCATTCTTGAGAAGGCTTTAATGGTTTGGCTTCGGGTTGAGCTATGCATTCCCCTAGATGTATTAAATTTGCAAAGAGAAAGAGAATTATTGCAACGGGGAGGCGTGGAAATAGCATTAATTTTTCCTTATTTTTAAGTAATTGACATAGGTTGTAGCAAACCAATCATTGATTCTAGCATCTTAAAAGAAGAAAAAGAAAACGATTATTTATCTAGATTGTAATTATAATCATTAAAAATTTGACTAGCTTGGCCTTTGATAGACCTTAGTTTATAGAGAAGATTCCTAATTGAAAGTTTAAAATGGGTATTGTATCTGCTGCAGAACTTGCTTGCTTACTTATGAAGCATAGGGCCGCCCTCTATGGTTTCATTTTTGCATCGGTGCGTAACCACCCCGATACCGAAGATATCTTGCAGATTGTGGCACTTGTGGTAGTGGAATCAGCAGACCAGTTAAAAAGCGAAGATGGTTTTTTCCCTTGGGCTAGGGAAATTGCTCGAAGGCGTGTGCTTTCTCATCGCAGAAAGAACAAACGCGAACAACCTTTAGATCCCAGTGTCATTCAAGCTCTAGCAGATGCGGTCGATTTTGTCGAATCACAGGCCAGCACCGAGGTGCGATCCCAAGCTCTTATTACCTGTTTAGATTCTTTACCTTTGAAGGGCAAGCAATTGTTACTTGATCGATATAACGGAATTTCTGCAGAAGCAATTGCAGAGAAAACAAAAAGCACAGTGCATTCTATTTACGCCAAGATTAAAAGGATGAAGCTAGTACTAAAGGATTGTGTACAGCGCAGGTTAAATCTGGAGTGGGAAACTTGAAAACAAATCAAGATTATGAATTGGCAATAAATTATCTTGCAGACTTATTATCTGCTGAGGAAGTTGTTTTATTTGAAAAGCGGATATGTCAAGAATTAGAACTTGCGGCGTTAGTGATAGAGTGCGCTCAAATCGAAGTTGGTCTTTATGAATGGACAAAATCTCAACCTTTAAGTGAACCAGTAAGGTTAAAGTTGCCTAGTGGTTTTTTAGGATGGTCGGTAAACCGTTGGGTGGGATTAGTAGCGTTAGTAGGGGTTGCGATTTTTGCAGCGATTTTTGTTCCGGTAGAGGCGGGGACGCCTTTACCTCGAATCGAAGAAACCTTTGGAGATGTAAGAATAAATAATGGCAAGCAGGAAAAAACTGCAAGCCAAGGGTTATACCTTTTTCCGGGAAACACTCTTAGCACCTTAGGAGAAGATGGCTACGCATCGGTTCTTTTTCCTGATGAAACCCGAGTTGAACTAGGAAACAACACCCGGTTAGTCTTTCAGAAAACTGCCAACCAAGCTTTTAAAGGCCGCAAACTCTATGTCGAACAGGGTTCATTAACCGCAGATATTTCCAGTGTTCCAATGTTTCTTGCAACTCCACATGCTGAAGTTATCACCGACCACTCTCGCTTTCGTTGCGATAGTGTAGAAGAGGTAACTCGATTTGAAACGGAAACAGGGTTACTAAAAGTAGCGCGGCTTGGTGAAAGGTCTTCTATCGATTTGCAAAAGGGGTATTTTACTCAAACCAGTGTGAACGAAAAAGGAAACCCTTTAATTCTCAAAAAATCTGCCTCACCTCTGCTTACACCTTTGATTAGCTTAGTAGATGGAACAGGCCCAGTTCGTTGTATAGTTTATGCTCCTGAATTGAAGCTAATAATTTCAGGCGGAGCTGATGGCAAGGTTCGATTCTGGGATCCAATTTCTCAACTGCCAGAAGGTGAGTTTCAAGCACATACTTCACCTGTTTTTGCACTTGCCTATTCCCGTTCTCAGAAAATTTTGGCAACAAGCGGGCAAGATCGCTGGATTACTATTTGGGATCTTATCACAAAAACAGCAAAGTTTCGCCTACCGCGACATAGGCAAGAATCCTCCAGCTTATCTTTTTCCCCAGATGGTTCGATTCTTGCAACAATTTTTGGCACTTCTCCCGAAGGGGGTGAAGTCAAACTTTGGAGCACCTTTGATGGTTCTCAATTGGGAACTTTTGTCGCCCACGGTTCGGGGGTTCAGGCTCTTGCCTTTTCTCCCAAATCAAATTTATTAGTTACCCTAGGTAAAGATAAGGCCGCTAGATTTTGGACTATTGAAAAAAATGAATCTGGTATTGAGTTAAGGCCTGTATTAAGGCAGGTGATTTCTTGTAGCCCCTTGGTTGAACCACGCTGCCTCGAATTCTCGCACGATGGCAAACTTCTCGTACTTGGTTTTTCAGATGGCACCATTAGCTTTTTTGATTCTGTTACTGCAAAACTTCTAAAAACATTCAAGGCTCATTCCCGAGAAGTTCTGCGGGTCTCCTTTGATCCTACAACTAAACTTGTCGCTTCCACGGGAAAAGATTGTAAAACCCATATTTGGGATATTTCTTTAGGTAAGGAATTAGCAACTTTAGTGGGACATCGATTTCTTACTTCTCAAGCAGTTTTTTTAGAAAACTTTAACAGCCTTGCAACGGCAGGATGGGATCGCACCATCAAGCTTTGGAAAATCGATCAAAGGCAATTATCATTAGTCAAATAACGGCTTAAGATTTAGGCAAGTTGTTTGCAGGAGTTTCAACAAAAACTTCATCTACGACAACTTTCACATTATAGCTTGCAATTTTTATTCTGGGGTTATCAGCCCAAGCGCCATCATTAAGTCTAAAGCGCCACGCGTGCCAAGGGCAAGTAACGGTTTCATTTTCCACCATTCCGCCACAAAGGGAGGCGCCCATATGAGGGCAAAAATCATCAATTGCGAATAACTTTCCTTCGTGGTGATAAACTCCAACAACTTTTTCTTCTATTTCTATACTTTTAACAGACCCATTTGGAAGTTCCTCTAATTTACAAACCTTATGAAGTTTTGACATTTATATAAATCCTTGGTAGTGCTTGGTTGCATAAGATCACTCTTTTATTGTACAAAGACATTATAGTAAGAGCTTAAAACATAAGGAGAATGATAATGTTAGAAATAGAACAGAAATTTGAACTGAATTCATTTAAAGAAATAGAGCAGTTATTATCATCAAGAAAAGTTGAATTAGAAATAGAGGAGCACGAAGTTGATCACTATTTAAATGCCCCAGACCGAGATTTTGCCAAAACTGGAGAAGCATTTCGAATTCGAAGAATTGGAAATGCTAACTACCTTACCTATAAAGGCCCAAAATTGAATGCGGAAGTAAAGGTTAGAAAAGAAATTGAAATCCCCATTCCCGAGGGGGAACAAGGTTTTCAAGATCACCTAAGTTTATTTCTGGCGTTAAGCTATAAGTTTGTTGCCAAGGTTTGTAAAAAAAGGCGAACATTTGATATTAGTTGCGAAGGGTTTATTATAAAACTTTGTTTAGATGAAGTTGAAACTTTGGGTTGTTATGCTGAAGTGGAAATAGTTGCAAAGGAAGAAGATTTAGTAACTGCATCACACTTGGTAAAAAAAATAGCCCAAAAATATGGGTTGGAGAATGTCCAACTCAAATCTTATTTAAGAATGGTGCTGGAGAAATCTAATGGCTGAAATGCAAACGGTTGAAACGGTTGTTGCATTGCGTGAATTGGTTACTAGGGCAAAAAGGAACGGCAAGAAAATCGCTTTTGTTCCTACTATGGGGGCGCTGCATAAAGGGCATATGAGTCTAGTCAAGGCGGCCAAAGAAAAAGAAACCTTTGTTGTTCTCTCTGTTTTTGTTAACCCCTTACAATTTGGACCTAATGAAGATTTTCACCTCTATCCTAGGCCGATTGAAGCTGATTTAGAACTTTGCAAAAATGCTGGTGTTGATCTCGTTTTTAATCCTTCGGTAGAAGAGATGTACCCCAACGGATTTGCAAGTTTGGTAGAAGTAAGCGGGGTAAGCAATACTCTTTGTGGGCTCAATAGGCCTGGGCATTTTAAAGGCGTTACCACTGTGGTGCTAAAGTTGTTTAATCAAGTTTTGCCTGATTTTGCATTTTTCGGGCAAAAAGATGCTCAGCAAGCCTTGGTAATTAAAAAAATGGTTCTTGATTTAAATCTACCGCTTGAAGTCATTGTTTGCCCAACCTTGAGAGAAGAGGATGGATTGGCGCTGAGTTCACGCAACCGCTATCTGACAACAGAAGAGCGATTGAGGGCCCCTGAAATTTATAAAGCCCTTTGTATTTTACGCGATGATATGATTAATAAAAAGTATCAGCAGACCGATAAATATCGCGATGAACTTCTTCAAAGGCTTGCTGCAATCTCCGATAGTTCCATAGATTACGCTGAGGTTGTTAACGCAAACTCTCTTGAAACCTTGTACGATATCAAGGGCCTGATTCTTTGTGCGGTTGCGGTTCGGTTAGGAAGAACCAGGTTAATTGATAATATTCTTATTTCGATTCCAGCCTAAAAAGGCTTCCTATTTTATAATTATTCAGAGGTTTCAATATGGCTCATCCCCTTTTTACTCCAGAGATCGAAGATTGCATCCGAAATAACGATCCAGAAGCAATGAAGGAATTTTCCGAGGCTTTGCACCCCGCTACTGTTGCTGAAGCTCTTGATGGAAATTTTAAAGTTGAAGACACTTGGCAGTTCCTCCGAGAAAGCCCTTTTGATAAACAAGCTGAAATCTTTTCCTACCTTCCCACCGCTGAACAGGTCCGATTAGTCAAAGGGGTTGGCAGGCAGCATATGGCAAGCCTCATCGAGCGTATGTCACACGATGACCGAGCTACTTTACTTAGGAACCTTGATCCAGCCGTTACTGAGGCGATTTTACGCTTGATTGATGATGCAGAGCGTCGTGATATTGCTGCTCTTGTCAATTACCCTGAAGATACTGCGGGCGCAATTATGACCACTGATTATGCTTGGCTTCCTGCCAACATTACTGTGGAAGATGCTTTAGAAAGATTAAGGCTTCAGGCACCCGACAGAGAAACTATTTATTATGTTTATCTGGTCGATGAAAATCGTAGGTTGCTGGGCGTGGTTTCTTTACGAACCCTTATACTCTCACCAAGAAAAGATATTCTTGCAGATGTAATGGAAACCCAAGTTGTTACTGTAAAAATCAACGAGCCTAAAGATCGCGTTGCCCAAGCGATGGCACGCTACGATCTTCTTGCTATGCCTGTTGTCGACAAGGATGAAAAATTAGTGGGCATTGTAACCCACGATGATGTGATGGATGCGGTGGTTTCGGCTGCAACTGAAGATGTACATCGTATGGGCGGGATGGAACCTATGAAGGACAGTTATTTAGATGCAAGTTTTACTTTAGTTTGGAAAAAAAGATCTGTCTGGTTATCTTGCTTGTTTTTAGCTGAGTTGTTTACTTTCACTGCATTATCTTATTTTGAAGATGCTATCTCTCAGGTCGTTGTTTTAAGCTTATTCGTACCACTTTGTATTTCCACAGGTGGAAATTCCGGTTCCCAAGCCGCTACCCTGATTACTCGGGCGATGGCACTTAATGAAGTCAGCAGACTGAACTGGAAACGCATTTTCAGGCACGAATTGTTAATGGGTCTTGCCCTTGGATTAACGCTGGGGTGCATTGGATTTATCCGAGCTTCACTTACACCCGAACAAATTCGTGGCAGTACACACCCTAGACACGAAACTTTTAAAATCAAAGTCGATCCTAGTTCACCTTTAGTTCTTAATCAGGATGGTTTTTATGAATTAGTTTCTAAGACCGAGCAAATCATTTATAGCGATAAATCTGAAAAAATTAGATTACCCGAAGGTCAAATACTTAAACAACCTCTTCTTGAAGGGGAACACCTAGTTTATGACTTCCCCAAAGGATGCTCGTTACTTGCTCCAGCAGTTGATCGCTGGCGCTTAGCTTGCGTAATCGGCTGTTCGGTTGCAGGAATTTGCCTTTGGGGTACTATTGTGGGATCTATGTTACCTTTGGTTTTTGATCGCTTTGGCATTGACCCCGGCATTGCTTCCAGTCCGTTTGTTGCGACCTTTGTTGATGTAACCGGCATCGTGATTTATTTTTCCATTGCTGGAATATTCTTAAGCGACCTTTTATATTAGAAAAACTAAATTGATTTTTATAATTAGCCTCAGTAAGTGTTAACACCCATTATGAGGCTAGTTTTTTGTTACACAATCCCTTTTTGTTTTGTCAAAAGTGGCCTGCGCGTTTCTATTGGGTCAGACTGATAGCGCCAACCACAAATGGTTTCTTCGTGATATAGTTCCAACACATACCAAGCAAGTTGTTCTTCCTGGAGGAAAGGAATCGCAACACAGCCATTCGATGGTGAAACCACAAAGATACCCATACTTTCGAGTTCTTGCGCATCAGATTCATACTTTGAACTAGCAAGGTCTAAATCGAATTGAGTTTGCTGAATTTGAATTAAATAAGTTCGGCCTTGGCTGGTTAAGCCTAAGCCGGTTAAGACTTGGCTGATTTTATTTAGACGGCGTTTTTCAAATTGCTTTGCAAGGTAACTTTCTCGAAGCGACCGAGTAACATCAATTAGATAAGGAAGCGCTTTTGTGACTTGGTCAAAAGACCAAGTTTGGAGCAACCTCTTCTTACCTTTTTTTCCAGGTTGGTGTTTCATAACTAGGCCTCCTTAAGTAAGAGGAAGAAATACGGACGGATATCCCACTTTGGGTACCGTCTCCTAGAACAACGACTAAAGCAGGATGTTTACTAAAGTTGAAATAAGAACCGAAGAATACACTCGGCAGGGATTCGGTGTAGTGCAAGAAAACATCCTTGCTATTTCTAATTAATTATTAGTCTCAGGGGGCAAAAAAGTTCGATAAAAATTATAATTTTTACAAAAAATCATATTATTTTTCGCTTTGTTATAGCAGAGATTGATAATAATAGAGGTATGTTTAGAACCTTAAAAGTTGGATCACTATCTGGTATAAGCCTTTACATTCACGCAACCTTTTGGCTAATGCCCCTATTAGTCATTGGTTCAAATTTAGGGCAAGTTTCTTTCGTTGAATTAATCTTTAACTTAACCTTACTTTTCGGGGTTTTTGCCTCAATTGTCTTGCACGAGTTTGGCCATGCCTTTGCTGCCAGGTCCTTCAATATTAACACCCGCGACATCACTATCTATCCGATCGGTGGAATAGCTAGGCTTGAAAAAATGAGTGAAGATCCTTTTGAAGAATTAGTCATTTCCTTGGCGGGACCTGCAGTAAATTTTATTATCGCACTTTTACTTCTCCCTTTTTGGTTTAACCTTGTTACTTTCCCTTACGATGATGATATTCTTATCAACCTTAATTCGTTCACTTCTACTTTTATTTTTTATTTCAGAATGCTTATGGCGTCAAATGTTGGACTTTTGGTATTTAATTTATTACCTATTTTTCCTATGGATGGTGGCAGGGTTTTTAGGGCTTTACTAAACCTATCAATTGGTTTTTCGAGAGCTACCCGAATTGCAGTTTTCATTGGGAATTTAGGTGCTGTTTGCCTAGTCTTTTTTGGTTTTTTTAGTTCTAACTACAGTCTCATTTTACTTGCGTTTTTTATTTTTATGGCAGGTCGGCAAGAATTGTTTTTGCTTCGTTCTAAATTTAATAATTTTAACAATCCGCAGCATTCTTTCTCTGCTTTTTTTAATTCAAGCCGGCATTTTAATTCAATGGTTTGGGACCCACTTCGCAAAATTTGGATCCAGAACAATACCAATAATTCCAACCCTATTCCTTAAACTTCATAATGATTGCTATAACCCCTACAATTGGAACGGGCTTTAAAATCCTTGGCTTGTTTACTTCCTTTGCGGGGTAATTTGGCACACCTCCTTTGCCGATTCTTTAGATACGCAAGTTTTTCGGCAAGGATTGCTGGGTTACTGGAGGCAGGATGTCGTCTGAAGCTGCTTATCAAGAATTGAAATCTTCACTTAATAAGGTGCTTAAGGCTTTTGATGCTTTAGGCGACTTCTCGAACTTTTGCATCCAATCTCTCGCCACTGTAGTTCGTAAGCCCACCATTGGAACTATGATTCCACTTTGTTACCGTGTGGGTGTGCAGAGTGTTCCTGTAGTTGCGGTTACTGGAATGTTTATCGGAATGGTGATGGCAATTCAGGTTTATTCTCAATTTCAATCTCTTGGCCTTGCGACCCAGTTGGGCCAAATCATTAATGTTTCGGTGGTAAAGGAACTTGGCCCGGTGCTTGCGGCCACTATGTTGGCAGGAAGAATTGGTGGCTCGATGGCTGCAGAATTAGCCACGATGCGCGTGACTGAGCAAATTGATGCGTTAATTTGTTTAGGGGTAAATCCTCTTCATTATCTTGTCCTTCCTAGAGTTCTGGCTTGTGTTTTACTGATACCTATTCTTACTATCCTTGCAAACTTTATGGGCGTGTTTGGCGGCAGTATGGTTTGTACCGAAATATTTAAAATAGATCCTTACCACTATTGGCAGAACTCGCGGGGACATATTCAAATTTGGGATCTTTCCGTAGGTTTAATCAAACCTATTTTCTTTGGTGCGGCTATTTCTCTGATTTCTTGTCACCGTGGTATGAATAGTCGAGCTGGGGCTGAGGGTGTGGGAAAAGCTGCAACTTCTGCCTTTGTTTGGTCTTTTATGTCGATCTTAGTTTTAGATTTTTTCCTAGCCTTATTTTTTAACAATCTGCATCAGGTAATTTGGCCCGATAACTTCATAAAGACCTTTGGGCCTAAGTAAGGAACTTTTTGCTGATGACTGCTTTAACTTCTCTTCCGAATTTTCTTTCCTTACACAATGTCAGTATGGCATTTAATGGCGTGGATGTTTTAAAAAATATTACTTTTGATGTTCCCAAGGGGGAAACCTTGGCGATCATCGGGGAAAGCGGCTGTGGCAAAACTGTCTTGCTTAAACTTATGATTTCTTTATTATCCCCCTCTTCGGGAGAAGTGATTTTTGATGGCAAGGATTGGGTCGGCCTTAATGACGGTAATACCAATGAGCAGCGCTTACGTTTTGGTTTTCTTTTTCAAGGTGCTGCACTTTTTGACAGCCTTAATATTTTTGATAATGTTGCTTTTGGCCTTCGAGCTCATTCCCGTTGTGATGAAAAAGAAGTTGAAAAGCTGGTGCGGTTACGCATTAGTGAAGTTGGACTTAAAGAAAGTGTTTTAAGTAAAAAGCCTGCTGAACTTTCCGGAGGCATGAAAAAAAGGGTCGGCCTGGCCCGCGCTCTTATCCTTAACCCAGAACTTATGCTTTATGATGAACCCACCACTGGGCTTGACCCCATTATGACCGATGTTATCAACGAATTGATCCTTCAAACTAGAAGAAATAACCCTGTTACCAGCATTATTGTCACTCATGAGATGCGCACGGTTGAAAAAGTTGCAGACCGTGTCATTATGCTTTCTCCACTTGCACGCTTAAAAGTTTCTGAATCTCAGATGCTTTTTGATGGCTCTAAAGACCAATTATTTAATTCTCAAAATGATAGGGTTCAGCAGTTTATCCGCGGACAAGCCGGCGAACAACCATTGACTTCTGACTTTCAAGGTAATTTGGAAGGAAAATTATGAGCACTCAAACTATGAAGGTTCAAATTGGGATTCTCGTTCTTGGGGGCTTCCTTCTACTTGGCACCTTAGTCATTATGTTTGGCAGCATCCCTGGACTTTTTAAATCTGTTAATGCTTACAGTATTAGTTTTCAAGATGCACCTGGTATTTCTCAGGGCGCCCCGGTCCGGCGGTCCGGCGTCCGCATTGGACAAGTTGCTAGCATTTTTCTCGATGATAAAACTGGACAAGTTATTGTGAACCTCACCATCGAGCGTTCTTATAAAATTCGTAAATATGAACAACCTACCTTGGTCACCGGCTTATTAGGCAATGATAGTAGCATCGATTTAATTCCTAAGGGCGAAGATATTAAAGATCCCGACCGCGATGAAGTTCCTGCCGGGACTGTGATCGAAGGCATCAGAGGCGCCAATGTTGCAAGCCTTTTGAACAAAGCCTCTGATATTGTTCCTAACACCCAAGAAACACTTAATGAAATGAGCAAGTCGATTAAAAAACTTGAAAAACTTGCACCTAAAGTCGAAGAAGCTCTTACAGAATTTACCAACACTGCTAAAAAAGTTCAGGAGGTAATTCCCGATGTTAAAAAAATGATCGATGAGTACAATGCTGTTGCAAGGCAATACAACCGCGTTGGGGAAAGAGTCGATCTTCTTATTCAAAACAATCAGGAAAAAATCATAAAAGTCATCGACCTTGCAGCAGAAGATCTTAATAGATTGGGTAATATTTTAAGTGATGAAAATCAAAAGCAGGTTAATTCTATTCTTAAAAATGTTCGTAAAGGAACTGAAGATATTGATCAGGTGGTTAAGACTGCTGATAGTATGATGAAAGAATTCAAGGATTTAGTTAAAAAAATTAATGATGAGTTTTCGGTGGTTGAAGATGTTGTCAATGATGTGTCTAAACTTCTTAAACCTTTTGCTAATAGAAGCGAGTCTCTTGCTAGAAATCTTGATGAAACTCTTGAAAAGGGGGCATTGATCTTCACCGATGTTCGAGAATTAGTCCGAGTTATTGGTCAGGCAGATGGCACATTCAAACGGTTTCTTACCGACCCGGGGATTTACAACAGTCTTGATACAGCAATTCAATCTGTTTCACGGTTGACGCCAAAACTCGAACGCATTTTAAAGGATGTTGAAATTTTCACAGATAAAATTGCTAGGCACCCAGAATCAATTGGCCTAGGTGGTGTAGTTAGGCCCGGAAGTGGCCTTAAAGATAATTCCCCGATAGCCAACCCTTTGATTCTTAACCCTAATAAGTAGGTTACTTTCCAGGTTTTTGGAACATCGAGGCTTCTACTTTTTCGAGAACAGTGTAGGCGATGTTCTTATTTTCAACGAATTTATTGCCACCTAGTAAATGTGTTTCCTTCGAGGCGAATTTAACTGCGCCAAAAGATTGATACTCCATATAAACCACACTTTTCAATATATCTGCCCCTGCTTGTTTGCTCTTCCTTTCTGCTTTTGCAAGCATATAGGTTTCCTTATCAAAGTAGAGCGATACTTCGGGCCCACCTGCAAGCGTTGCCTTGACCCCTAACATTACTTTACCTGCTACTTTCGATTCTTCTAAAATTGTAAGCTTGGTTGTAGGTTCTAATAATTTTGTTAGGTTAGTGGTTTGAAGAAAAAATGATTCTTCTTTAAGTTCGTTAACTTTTTCCTTAGAAAGGTCTACCGGTACACCACTGGCAATGCTCCACCCCATATCGCCTTCTAGTCCCATTAGAATATTTTCTTTGGATTCAAGTTTAATCGAAAGCTTAATACGATTAGGAAAAGCAACAAGTAATTCATCGGTAAAGGTTTGAGTTTGACCGAAGAAAATAGTTCCCGTGCTGGTGCGTTTGTATTGCTGCGCCTTGTTTAGCGCTTCTTTACCACCGTGTGCATCCATAGCCCTTGTAATAATTTCTTTAGCGTCGCTTTGCGCAAAGATTGGGGTATTTATTAGCAACAGTGCTATTAATAAGGTCAATGGCATAAGCTTTAAATTAAACATAGGTTTCTTCCTGTTCATCGGTTAATCTCTTTCCAACATAGTACTAAAAATACTTAAAAATTCGAACCTCAACTTTTAATGTTTTAAAGGATTAATCAAGTGATGAAGTCAAGCGTAACTATAAGTTTGGTAAATGAAGCCCGGGGTGGACCGTTTATTTATTGGGAAGATATAAAGGTTGCGTGCAAAGAAGCTAAGGAATTAGGGTTTTCTGCAGTAGAGGTTTTTGCTCCTTCACCTGATATTTTACTTAAATCTGAAGCTGCTAAGATTGCTTACGATTATGGGCTTGCTATCTCCGCTTTGGGAACGGGCGGTGGATGGGTCTTGCATAAATTAACGCTTACTTCTCCGGACCCTGCTGTTAGGCTTAAAGCACGCAACTTTATTCTTTCTATGATGGAAGCGGGGGCACCCCTTAACGCACCTGCTATTATCGGTTCTCTTCAGGGAAGATTTGGTGATGGAGTCGACTTGCAAACTGCTCTCACTTTTCTTCAAGATTCTTTAGCTTTCCTTTCTGAAAAAGCAAAAATTCTAGGAACGGTTTTACTCTTCGAACCCCTTAACAGGTATGAATCTAATTTAGTACGAACCATTGATGAAGGTATCAGTCTGGTTAGAAAATCAGATACGAGTAATTCCCTTCGGTTGTTGTGTGATTTGTTTCATATGAATATTGAGGAAGTAAACCTTGCAGATTCTTTAAGAACTTGTGGCCCATTGGTTGGCCATGTACATCTTGCTGATTCCAATCGTAAGCCTGCTGGATTAGGCCATACCGATTTCGAACCCATTGCATCTGCTCTGAAAGAAATTAGATATGAAGGCTATATTTCTGCGGAAGCTTTGCCCTTCCCTGATTCCTCTTCCGCTGCAAAACATACCATTCATTGTTTCAATCATTATTTTAAAGGATGAAGAACTTTCGGTTGAGGTAGAATTTTATTTTTGGAAGAGTCATTATTTTTTTCTTCCATAGGTGGCATTCCTTTTAGATTTTCAGGTAGGGTTGCAGGAACCCATTTACCATCTACCCCTTTATACTTCGGGTCACTTAGCGGTGAACAGGGATGGTTGCAAGGCAGTTTGATCAACTCTTCTAGGGCTTGCGAACTATTAATCCACTCGGTGGGAACTTTTTCACCGGCTATTTGAAATAAATCATCGGTTTGAAGTAAATTAGCGATGTCTACAACTGAAATCCACATATTACCTAAAATTTGTAGATACTGAACCACACTTGCAGATAAAATATTCTGTGCATTCACAACATCTGCAAATGTCAAATTTTCCGCATCTGCAATTTTTACTTCTAGGTGAAATCTTTCAAACAAACCACGATAGGTGCGAATTTGATCAGGTAGAATTTGATCTCGGTAGTAACTTAGTAACACTCTATTATTTTCATATCTTTCAAATGCTTCTGCTAGATCCGAGGTCAACTGATTTCTTGCCTTATGCTTCGCTTCTGATGCTGAAACCATTTGGCTTTCTGCTTGCAATATATTACCTTGATTTCGATTCCACACAGGAATTGGCATTCCTACTTGAACCGAAGGACTTGCAGCATTTGGTGGCGCAGTAAAATCTTTTTGCAACATTACTCGAACTGTCACATCTGGTATTGGCGTGATCTGTGCTAATTTTAATAATGCTTGTGCTTTTAATAAATCAAATTCCGCACTTCCTACACTGGTATGCAATAAGGTTACTCGCTTTACACATTCTTCGTAACGATAAACAGGAATAGGAATATTTATATCACCTGCAAGTTGAGAGCTAGGTAATCCTGGAACTCCCATCGAGGCGGTAAGTTGTTTCCAAGCACTAGTACGGCGGTTCTTCGCTTGGACTAACTGGCCAAAAGCTTGCAAGGCTAAAACTCGAAGTTGAAACGGCTCATAAGGTGCTGCAAATCCGCCTTTTTTAACCTGATCGATTAGTGTTTCGTAAACCTCTGCAGAAAGGCTGGCTAAGGCTTTTGATACCCTTATGTTTTGTTCCGCTACTAAAACTGCAAAATAACCATTGCGAACTTCCCTTGATAAATCGGTCTCTGCTTTTCTTAATGAAAGTTCCGTTATGCGGACTTCCATTAAAGCTGCTTGCCTTGCTGTGGGTAATTTACTTGCTGTTACAATAGTTTGCTGGATGTAGCCACCTTGGTACCCTGCTGTACCATTGGTTAGCATCGTATCACCTTCGTAGCCAAAATCTGGGTTTGGATAAAGCCCCGCTTGAAGGGCACTACCACGCGCTGCCGCTACTAATGCTACCGCTTGCTTGATTTTTGGACTTGAGGTCAATGCAATTTTTTGAAGCTCGGATAGCGTGTAAGGTTTACCATCTGCATTAAACCCGAGTACAGGGTCGGCGGTCATCACAGGAAGTGGGGGATACATTTTAGCTAATATTGCTTCACGCTGTGCCATATTTTCTTTGGTAAACTTAGGCAACCTTACAGGGGGTTCTTGCGCACCTGGAAGGTCTGGTGAAACTTGCAATCGATTTTTTGATGAAGTCGAATCTGTTTGGTATCTTGCAAATTCTAAGCTCGCATCAATTTTATTATCAACTGATTTTGGTTTGTCAGACTTAATTTCTGCACTCGGTTTAGGAGCATCCGTTTTTTTTTCGAAATGAGTCAATGGTTCTAAATCAATCACATCTTTAGAACGCTCGCAAATCGAATGATCCATCAATTCATGAACATTGTAAAGGCAACCCGACCCTGCGAGAATAAACATGCAAAGCAAGAGACTTCGAATTATCTTAAAGGCCTTCGGCATAAAAACCTTGATGAGGCATAATCTACAGCAAAAGATACATAAGATTTATCGGTTAAACGGCCTTAATAGCTGAGTGATATCAAAAACTAATTGAATTGTATAAAGATGGGCGGTCTAGGTTTGAATTTGGGGAAAATAGAGAACCCAAATTACTTGGTCATCGTCCAAAGAATGGACGAAAACTCTCCTGCGGTTGATTCCAAGCCTTCCAAGGATTTTCGAATTAGTTTCAGTGAGGGGTTGTCAATTAGTTTTCCCAGACCATGCTTTTCAAACAAAGGGGTTAAAGTTTTTATTGCATGCCCATAAGCTTTAGCTTCAAAATGCTGTAGGGCTGTTTCATAAAGAATCCTATTTTCTTGCCATTCGTTGCTTGCTGATGAATCTTTGCATTCAAAAATTTCTACTGGATAAGAAACGCCTGGGAACATTGCCTGCCCCAATCTTCGTGTGGGATAATTTGCAGGAAGTTTAGCTTTGGAAGATCCACTTATAACCAAGGGCAAGCCAAGAAGTTTCGTCGAGGCTTCTAATCGACTTGCAAGATTTACGGTTAGCCCCATCGGGCCATATTTAAACTTTCTTTTACTTCCCGTATTACCAACAAGAGCGTTTCCCGTATTGACTCCAATACCAAGACCGAGAGGGAAATCGCCAAGTAAGTGAGCCCATTTTTTACAAACTATAGGAAAAACTTCGAGCATTGCCCAGGCAGTTTTACAAGCTCGTTCTGCGTGGTCAGGTTGTTCTAATGGGGCGTTCCACATAGCAAGAATGCCATCCCCAGCGTAATCAACAATAACTCCACCTGTGATTTGAATTTGTTCGCTAAGGTTTTCCATAATATCTTGCAGTAACAAACAAATATCAGCAGGTTTAAGTTTATTCGAGAGGGATGTAAAACCACGCAAATCAGAAAACATTACAGTAATTTCTTGTTCATGGCCTGCAAGTAAATTTGGATTTCTATCTAGTTCTCTTACTAATTCAGAAGAAAAAAATTGTTCTAATTGTGTCTTCGACCTTACTGCCTGCTCCTTAGCAATACCACCACTAACTGTGGTTGCAAGCATTTGTACCAACTGAGCTTCGAGGTTACTAATACCATTTTTTGCAATTATATTTTTACTGCGTGCCCCATATAAGGCGCCCACAATATTGCCCTGCAGATCTTCTATCGGAGAAACCACTGCAGCTTCGAGGTTTAGTAAAGATTGACCTTTTTCTTCTAAGCTGGATAAATCTTGAAAGAAAGTCTTTTTGTGTTCCAAAACATTACGAACAAGCGTGCTACTGAATTTTGCAGATATATTAGAATTAGTGGTATGACAACCAGAAATAATCCATTTGTCGTTCTTGAGTAAAAGAACCATACCAATATCAAGTTCTGCTATGTGGACTAATTGTTCAGCGATTTGATTATTATAAGAATCACCAACAATAGATTTATTTTGCAACTTATTAATATTTTCTAGAACTTTAATAATGCGATTAATTAAGGAAGAAGGAATCGGTGTATCTGAAGTAAAGCTTTTTTCAGATAAATCAATAAGCCGAACATTGGTAGGAAGTTCTAATTTAATCGTAGGTTCGGAAAGTAAAGTGGCTTTTTCTTGCTGACTTAAAGGACTTGAAGAAATGGTAGGTTTGTCACTCTCAGGATTAGAACTAGAAGAATCTTGACCTTGATGAAGAACAGAAACTTTAGTTGAGCCGAAAGTAAAATGATTAGGGGAAATAAATTCAGCAGAAGCCCCCGGGGTTAAGGTACCCCCATCATCAAAATTTATATTATTTACTGAACTAATGTTAGTCAACAAAAACATAGTACCATTACCAGCTTCAAAAGAAAACTGGGTTCTAGAAACGGAAGGGTCTTTAATGAAAAGAGTTTTACCCGCCCCAGTGGGAGCCCTTCCCGCAAAAACTTTCCCATCAAATAACTCGAAAGTAAAATCCTGTTGAGCGTTCGTAATATGGAATTTGAACATATATTTACCAAAATTCCTTAAGCTAATGGCGATCGGTGAAAATGAATGTGCAGCCAATTCCCTTCAATGCATTCCCAAACGCGTGTTTCTGAGGAAGCTACGGTTATGGGTGACCCAGATGCATTAAGCTTTTGCACAAGCCTAACATAAGCGATCACCGCCATATTACCATTCTGATGAATTACAGGATGACAGATGGTAGTAAGAACTTTGGTTTTGGGCCCACCAAGGTCGAAATAATATTTATGGAACTCGAGTCCTTCGACGACTTGGCCCGGGGCTTCTGGTTCAATTGCGGTAATTTTAGGATCGCAAAGGGACTTGTAGGTTTTCCAGTCAGCGTTGGCGATACTATCCAAAAGCTTTTGGTTTAATGCAATTAACTCTTTAATAATTTTGCTATCGTTCATCAAATACTCCTTAAAACTATTTTGGCATCTATAGATCAAAAACACCAGAATTTAATTGAGCAAATAACAATCCAAGTTCTTTAATTTGAAAATGTGCATTCAATCCACTTGGATTAGGCAGCACCCAAATTTTGGCACCTGAAATAACATCCTCTTGAATTCCTAATTTAGCTTTGGGTTTCTTAAATGCAGTTCGATAAGTGGTGATGCCAAGAATTGCAACAGCTTCTGGCTTATACTTTGCAATTTTCTGTGAAAGTACCTCCGCACCTTTTTGAAGTTCCTTTTCCTCGACTTCGTCAGCCCGCGCAGTGGCACGGTTCACCAAATTCGTTATACCGATGTTATCAAGCAAAAGAAGGTGCTGTTCAAAAGGGGAATAAAGCCGGGGTGTAATGCCACCTGCAAAAAGTGCGGGCCAGAACCTGTTTCCGGGTCTGCCAAAATGTTTTTTAATTGCAGCAGTATATAAACCAGGATTTATACCACAAAACAACAATTTAATTCCAGGTGCTATAACATCATAAATTTGCTTATTGACAGATTGGGCAATTTGTTCTTTGGAAGGCTTCCAAAATCCAGTGGGTATTTCCATTTTTAATACTTTAAGAATTATGGAAGAGGGGCGGGTGTAAAGTAATCAGTACCTTCAATAGGAAGGTTGAACATCGTGGTTTTTCCAAGGATGGATTCAGATTCACCCAAGATAAGAGAACCGGTATTTTTAATAACACCTCGAAGCTTTTGAAATATACCTGTGCAAACTTCAGGAGCAAAATAAATGAGAGCATTACGAAGCAGAATAATATCGAATGGCCCGCCAAGAGGATAAAATCCTTCCAACAAATTGACCTGCTGAAACTTTATTTTTTGGCGTAAGTCAGTGCGAATCTGATACTGATTGTCTGAAGTTTCAAGAAAATATTTTTCTTTGAGACTAGTGGAAAGCCCTCGAATAGTCTCAAATCTAGAGTAGATCCCTGTTCGTGCCTTGATAAGCGCATTTTCAGAAACATCGGTCGCAAGCAGTAAAATATTCCAATTTTCCAATTCAGGAAACTCTTCTTTAAGCAGCATCAAAATTGAGTAGGGCTCTTGGCCTGTAGAACAACAAGCAGACCATATTTTAATAGTATAGGAGTAAACATTTTCTTTAATCAATTTAGGAATGATATTTTTCTTTAAATTTTCAAAGACTCTGGGGCCTCTAAAAAAACTCGTTTCTTGGATGGTCATATTCTCTATAACCAAATTCCCTAGGATGGAATAAGGATTTATTTTTATCTCTTTTGCAAGCTCATTTACATTTGTAATATTCTGGGCTTCGCAAACCGGATTAAGTCTGTTTTCAACCAAATATTCTTTGCCCTCGCCCAGATCATGGCCAAGCTTGATTTTGAGAAAATCAACAAAAATACGATAGTTTTCTTGGGTAATACTTGCGCTGTCAAATTGCATTGAATGATCCAGATAATCGAATTTTAAAGAGATTGTTTTTGGTTCAATCGAGCCATAATTGCTAAAGGAAGTTCATGAATCGAAAGCGCCTCTTCTGCTAATCCCTCTTTAAAGACGCTGCCAGGCATACCCCAAACAACGCTGGTAGCCTGATCTTGGACTAGAATTTTTCCACCGGCCTTGTGAATGACCTTGCATCCCTCTAAGCCATCCTGACCCATGCCAGTCAAAATAATCGTAAGGGTTGCCGGCCCATAAACTTTCGCAACCGACCTTAACATCGGGTCAACTGCTGGCCTGCAATAATTCTCTTGTGCATCCTGATTTAATCGCACTTTATTTCCTGCTAGGCTGGGTTCAATCACCATATGATAATTCCCAGGGGCAAGCAAAAACTTCCCATTAACAAGGGTATCCCCGTCTATAGCTTCGGTAACAGCGTGTCGGGTCTGGCTGTTTAAATGATCCGCCAAGCTTTTGGTAAAACCTGATGGCATATGTTGGGTAATGATAGCGGGAACCGGTAGAGGCGAGGGTAATGCCATCAGCAAGACTTTAAGTGCCTCGGGCCCGCCCGCAGAAACTCCGATTGCCAATATCTTAGGGGTAACGGATTTTTGATGGTGAACTTTTTTTGCAGCTTGGGGCAAATTATAAACCCCACTGCTAGATTGGTTCTTTTTAAAAGCCGCTTTCATCCGGGGCAGCAGGTCTTTTTTCAACAGTTCAATGGTTTCTTCTGGTGATCCAGTAGAAGGTTTACAGTAATAATCATCTGCCCCGAGAGAGATTGCATCTAGGGTAATAAGGCTTCCTTTTTGCAACAAGGAACTAAACATAATGATCGGTAATTCGGGGTTATTTTTTTTAAGTTCTGCAAGAACCTCGAGCCCATTCATTTTTGGCATATCCACATCAAGAATAACCAAATCTGGCTTTAATTTTAATGCCAGCTCGATTCCTTCTTTTCCATCACAACCGGCACCTACCAGATTAAAATCAGGATCAGATAAAATTACTGTTTTTAATGTTCTGCGTACTACTGAAGAATCATCAACAACGAGCACACGAATTAAAGGCATAAATTATTCCAAGAATAAAACAAAAAGATAATTTCCAATATTTAATTGATAGCGATAGGTATCATACACCTAATTAAAGACTTTACCAAAAAATCCTTCAAAGCTTTTTATATCTTAATTTATGAAAGACTGCTAAGCCTTGGTTTGAAATGATTTTACTAGCTTCTCCAGCTCTGAAGCCATCGAATCTAAACCCATTGCAGCTTTTTCCAACTCCGTTGCACCCTTGGAAGTGCTTCGGGCAGCTTCCGCAAGCCCTGTAATATTCTTGGCAATTTCGGTACTGCCCATAGCTGCATCCGCAACATTTCTGGTGATCTCGCGCGTGGTTGCTGCTTGCTCTTCCACCGCTCCTGCAATCGTATTTTGAATTTCGTGAATTTTACTGATGATATTACGGGTCTTCTCGTTGGAATTTACCGCTTCACGAGTATCTGACTGAATCCCTTCAATTTTTGTTCGAATATCCTCGGTTGCCTTTGCTGTTTCCTTCGCAAGCTCTTTTACTTCACTTGCTACCACTGCAAAACCCTTTCCAAATTCTCCTGCTCGGGCAGCTTCAATGCTGGCATTTAATGCCAATAGATTTGTCTGCTCTGCTATTGAAGTAATTACTTTGATCACATTTCCAATAATGTTACTATTTTCGCCTAGCCTTAAAACAGCTTTGTTCCCAATTTCTGCAATGCTAACCGCTTCATTTGCAACCTGAGCAGCTTGCTGAGCCTGCTTGGCAATTTCCCTGATGGTTTGGCCCATTTCTTCTGCTGCGCTTGCAACCGATTGAATATTTACGCTGACTTCCTCTGCAGCAGTTGCAATTGCATTCGCTTGTGCAGAAGTTTCGGTTGCGTTGGCAACCATACTTCGGCTGACCTGCTTTTGATTAGAGGAAGAAGAAATCAATTTTTGGGAATTACTTGCAATTTGAACAATGGCATTATTCATACCTAAAACAGCTTTAGAAAGCGATTGTGACATTAATCCCAATTCCCCCTGCCCTTGAATTTCAACCACCGAGGCAAGATCACCCGAGGCAAGTTTATCAAGCCTAATACTGCTTGTGCGAATAGGCACGGTGATCCCCTTACCAATATACCAAACAAGAATAAATGACATTGCAAGCGCAAGTGCAGAAAGCAAAACCGAATAAAACCTATCGTACTTAAATTTGGTAATTCTTTTATTTAGTAATTCTTCAAGTTCAATAGAGCAGGTTTCCCAGAGGTTAAAAGAATCTTCAAGACATTCATTACCAGCCTCTAAGATTTTTGGATCAGCTTTACTTAGTTGCGCCGGTTTGAGGTTTGAAAGCAATTTTAAAAAGTTATCTGAGCTTTTCCTGAACTTATCGGTAGGGGCAGGCAAGTTTTTATGTAACGATTCCGACTTCCCATAAAAGTTATTATCTTCATTTAGTGCTGTTTCAATACTCGAAAAAATCCTATCGATATCACTCTGCGAAAAGAGAGTCAACTGAGAAGCAATTGCAACTTTATCATCGTCATTCTTCCCACTATTTTTAACGGCTTCGCTATAAAGAGAGAGCAAAGTTGAAATCCTTTCCTGAACACTAGGTAAAGCCACCAAACTTGCATCCATCAGATAAAAGGAATCAAGGTCTGGGTCGAGAATAAGATTAGAAGTATCGCCTAAATGCGTGATCATTGTGCGTAAAATTTTAATGAGGTTATCATGCTCAACCTTGCAAACATCGACCGATAATGTCTGCCAAGATTTTCGTAGCTGATCCCATTTTTTTGATAAGTTATCAACCTTTGCATCATCTCTTTTTCTCTTAGAAAGCCCATCCTGAGTGAATTGCAAAATCGGCCCGAATTCTTTATCCATACCTTCCAAGATGCGTAGGGCAGAATCCAAGCTCGCTTCTTCTTTGGTAGCAGTAGTTAAGGCTGTAGCATCACCTCCAAGAACTGTAAGTGCAGCCTTTTTATGAACCAGCAGAGATCGCAATATTTTCTCGAGGGGCCTCTGAAAGTTATTCCCTTGTTTTTCAAGCACTGCAAAATCAATTCGATCCTGTATGCCATCGATTGTAAAATACAGTAGTACAGAAATAGGAAGTAAAAAACTTGCAGAAATAAGAAGAAGCCTTTGTAGAATACTCATAGTAAAATCTCACTTTAAATTTCGTTGTTTTCTTGGTTCAAATGTAAACTTGTATTTATTTCCTGTAAAATTCCTACGATTTTATCTGAAAAGTTTTTACGATCTTTTCTAACTCAGATGCCATGCTATCTAAACCCAGTGCCGCTGATTCCAATTCCGTTGCACCCTTAGAGGTACTTCGGGCGGCTTCTGCAAGCCCCGAAATATTCTTGGCGATTGCTGAACTACCCATAGCTGCATCCGATGCATTTCTGGTGATCTCGCGCGTGGTTGCTGCTTGCTCTTCCACCGCTCCTGCAATCGTACTTTGTATTTCGTGAATTTTGCTTATGATATTGCGGGTCTTCTCGTTGGAATTTACCGCCTCACGAGTATCTGACTGAATCCCTTCAATTTTTGTTCGAATATCCTCGGTTGCCTTTGCTGTTTCCTTTGCAAGCTCTTTTACTTCACTTGCTACCACAGCAAAACCCTTTCCAAACTCCCCTGCTCGAGCAGCTTCAATGCTGGCGTTTAATGCCAGTAGATTTGTCTGCTCTGCTATTGAAGTAATTACTTTGATCACATTTCCAATGATGTTACTATTTTCGCCTAGCCTTAAAACAGCTTTGTTCCCTGTTTCAGCAATGCTAACCGCATCATTTGCAACCTGAGCAGCTTGCTGAGACTGCCTAGCGATTTCCCTAATTGTTGCACCAATTTCTTCTGCTGCGCTTGCAACAGATTGAATATTTACGCTAACCTCCTCTGCAGCACTTGCGATGGCATTCGCTTGGGCAGAAGTTTCCGTTGCATTGGCAACCATACTTTTACTTACTGTTTTTTGATTGTTCGATGAAACAATTAATTTTTTAGAGTTGCCTGATATTTGAATAAACGAATTATTTAAACCACGCCCAATATACCAAACAAGAATGAATGAAAGAATAAGCGCCAAGGCAGAAAGTGCTAAGGAAAAGAGTCTATCTTTCTGGAATTTATTAATTCTTAATTCTAATAAAACTTGAAGTTCAGCAGAACAAATATCCCAGAAACTGAAAGAATCTTCAAGGGCCTCATTGCCTGCCTCCAAAATTTTTGGATCAAATTTATTAAGTTGTTCAGGCTTAAGGGATGAAAGAAGTTTACCAAAGTTACCTGCTGATTTTTTAAATCTCTCTAAGGGCAAATTAATATTTTTCTGTAGAGATTCTGACTTGCCATAGAAATTATTATCTTCATTCAAGGCGGTATCAATACTTGCGAGAATTCTATCCAAATCAGTTTGCTGGAAAAGAGCGTTTTGAACCGCTAGAGACAACTTTTCATCCTGATTGTTTTCGCCATTTTTGACAATCAAGGTATAAATAAAAATTAAGTTTGAGATCCGTTCTTGGGCACTAGGCAAAGCCACCAAACTTACATCTACTAAATAATAAGAATCAAGATCTGGATCAAGAATAAGATTAGAAGTATCACCTAAATGTGTAATCATTACTCGAGCAATCTTAATAAGATTATCGTGTTCAGATTTGCAAGCATCGGGGGTCATAGTCTGCCAAAATTTCCTACATTGATCCCATTTCCTTGCAAAATTATCAATCTTTGCTTCTTCTCTTTTTCGCTTGGCAAGCCCATCTTGGGTGAATTGCAAAATAGTACCTAAAGATTTTTCTAGAGTTTCAAGATTTCGAATCGCAGAATCCAAACTCGCTTCTTCCTTGGTAGCAGTGATTAAGGCAGTAGCATCACCTCCAAGAACGGTAAGTGCAGCATTTTTATGAACCAGCAGAGAGCGCAATATTTTCTCGAGGGGCCTTTGCAAGGTATTGCCATTAATTTCAAGTTCCGCAAATTTAATGCGGTCTTGAATTCCTTCAACTGTGAAATAAAGCAACACAGAAATAGGAAGTAAAAAACTTGCAGAAATAAGAAGAAGCCTTTGCAGAATACTCATACTAAAATCTCACTTTGTTTTTCTTTTAGAGTTAAAGACTTACCTTCAAGAATTTGCCCAATATCAAAAATATGTAGCAAGCTATTCTCAAGCTTATAAGTTCCACTGATAAAACGCCTTGTTTCATCTGGTAGTGTTTCAGGAGGAATTTCAAAATCAGACTGTTGCACCACCACCACATCTGCAACGGAATCAACTTGTAGGCTGTAAAACTCATCTTGCAGTTTAAGCACGATATTCATGCAGTTAGAAGTTTCTAAATGGGGCAATCCCAACAATTGACGCATATTTATTGCAAGTACAATATTCCCACGAAGGTTGATCAGGCCGTTGAAAGCCAACGAAACCAATGGAACCTTGGTAACAACCAGCGGTCGCAGAATTTCTTGGACATCTTGAATAAGTATGCCGAACAATTTGCCAGCGATTGCAAAAGTGGCGTAGGAAAGTTCCTTGCTCAAGACAAGACCTCCGGTTTTTTTATAGTGAAGGCTAAAAGCGCATTTAAGTCGACAAACTCAGTAATTTTCCCGCTAACGATTCCGGTCTTTTTAATTCCACGCCCGGTACTATCGCCAAGGATTTTTATCGATTCATAAACCGTATCGAGAATTTTCTCTACTGCCAGCCCGACATATTTACCTTGAAAGTTATGTACGACAACTTGAATTTTGGTGGTCTTATTTTGGCTATCAACGCTACTCTTAATGCCCAAGATTTTTCCTAAATTGTAAATAGGCAATATGCCTTCGCGATATTGAACCAAGAACATATCGCTTGTTTTCTCAAGCTGAGACTCCTTGAATTCTTCAAGCCTTACTACTTGTTCCAAAGGAATAGCAATTTGGCTTTCGCCCCCTGATCTTACCAAAAGGAGGCCTTCGCCTACTGATTGTTTATCAACTTGTATTTCATCTTGTTTTGAAAGATCTTGAATACCAAGATCGCGAATTTTAGGAAGGGCTTTTCCCAACCTAGCTACACCAGAAACATCCAGGATGAGTTGCACCAACCCATCGCCCATAATGGTCACCCCGGCAAAACAACCCACGCCTTTCAGCCTCGAAGGCAGGGGTTTTACCACAATCTCACTAGTATCCTTTATCGAATCCACTAGTAGGCCAAACTGCTTATCTTCAGCCTGTAAAATCACTATGTGATTAGGTTGCGATTGAGTTTTGGATTGGCCTTTGGTTTGTAAAAGTTCCGATAGGTTAATCAAAGGAATAAGTTTGCCACGAAATCGATATACGGGGGTTTCATGCACATACTTAATGCCACCAACTTTACTATCATCTTTTAACCTAAGCAATTCAGTGATATGGGTTTGGGGAATAGCGAAGCTTTGGCCAGCGGCGTTAATGGTAAGTGCCTTAATAATTGCAAGGGTAAGAGGAATACGCAAATGAATGGTGGTACCTTTATTCACTTCGCTTTGAATATCAATCATACCACCAATTTTTTCGATGTTATTTTTTACAACATCCATTCCAACGCCTCTGCCCGAAACGCTGGTGACTTTTTCAGCGGTCGAAAATCCGGGTAGGAATATCAACTGCAACAACGAGTTATCACCCATTTGCGCTAGTTGATCCGAGGAAAGCAATTGTTTTTCAAGGGCCTTCGCTTTAATTCGATTAAGGTCGATACCTTTCCCATCATCAGAAATCACAACATTAACACGGCCACTTTCATGATAAGCCCGAAGCAAAAGAATACCATCGGGTTTTTTATTGGC
>JBDNHI010000056.1:0-39701 GCA_041694635.1 Gemmataceae bacterium
CCTGATTCACTGGAGTGCGATCAACGCCCTAGGCGACATAGGCCCAAACGCTCGCGCCGCCATTCCACTCTTGGAAGGACTTCTGCGCGAATATCAAGAGGTTGGCTCACCGGACGATGTTCGGCATGTAGCGTTGATGCTAGCAAAAATCCGTGGAAAATAACCGCAAAAGGGCACACCGATGACCGTGCCATCCGATTGCACAAGTTGGCGGACGGAGCCGAGGATGTCGGTCAGGTACCAATCGAGCCCGTCGCTTACGCTTCCGGCTCTGATGGCGTCGATGCGAGCGATGAGCTGATCGATCCCGGGGCCGTACAGGTACTGATTCGTCAATGCGCCGCTGCCATCGAAGTCGGCGTAGGGGTTATCGCCATCGTAGACCGGTCTGATGGGCGGCCAAGGTTTTCCGAAACCCCAATTACGCTGCAAAGCTACCCTTGGATTCATAAAGCTTTCTGGCTTAACTTCATCACATTCGGGTCAGGTCTCGATTTTTCATAACCGCTTTCAACCCAGTTCCCTTTGCTTATAATGCTTGATTATTAAGCCAGATCATTAATACTGTTACTTTTTATCTGCTTTTCACTGTTGTTTCATACCTTTTCTAATCCTATTCACTGTTTTTTTATTACAATTACCTATTGATGCTTTTGTTTTTGTGAAAGGGTGTTTCTGTGAGCAATATTAGTTTGAATCATACTTGGCGTAGAACTCACCATTGTGGCGAAATCCGTCCTTCCAATGAAAACTCCGTGGTTATTCTTAACGGCTGGGTTAATGCTTACCGCGGTTATAAAGATCAGATTTTTATCGACCTCCGCGACAGGTATGGCATTACTCAGGTCGTTTTTGAATCTGATGCCAATACTGTTGAAATGTTCAAGGTTGCAGAAAACCTTGGGCGAGAATTTGTCGTCGCTGTCAAAGGGAAGGTCCGCAAACGGCTTCTAGGCAAAGAAAATAAAGATCACGCTACAGGTCAGGTCGAAGTTAATGCATCTGAACTTCGAATTCTTAATCAATGCCCAACTCCACCTTTTGAAGTTACTGAATTCCCAGGTGAAGAAATTGCAGGCGAAGATATTCGTCTCCAATACCGCTACCTCGATCTGCGTAGGCCCAGTTTGCAAAACACTCTTGGTCTGAGGCATCGTATGAATAAGGTGATTCGGGATCACCTCGACAACCTTGAATTCCTAGAGTTGGAAACGCCTTTGCTAGGTAGAAGTACGCCTGAAGGTGCTCGCGATTATCTTGTGCCCAGTAGGGTTTGGCCTGGATCTTGGTATGCATTGCCTCAGTCCCCTCAAATTTACAAGCAATTATTGATGGTTGCGGGTTACGACAAATATTTCCAGATCGCTCGTTGCTTGCGCGATGAAGACCTGCGTGCGGATCGTCAGCCAGAATTTACGCAGTTAGACCTCGAAATGTCTTTTGTTCTTCAAGATGATGTTCTTAAAGTTATCGAAGGTTTAGTTACCGATGTTTTTGAAAAATGTATCGGCGTAAAGATCGAAACTCCTTTTATCAAAATTCCATATTCCGATGCGATGCTAAAGTATGGTAGCGATAAGCCAGACTTGCGCTTTGAAATGGAAATAGTTGAACTCACCGACCTTGCACCCCGTACGGAATTTAGGGTTTTTAAAGAAGCGATAGAGCAGGGGGGGAAACTTCGCGCCATTTGTGCCAAGGGCGGTGCTGCCAAGTTTTCTAACACCGACCTTAAGCCAGGGGGTAAAGTTTCCGAGTTTGCTATACAAGCAGGCGGCAAGGGCGTCGCTTGGCTTAAAGCTGAGGCTGGGAAATTTGTTTCTTCTATCGAAAAATTCTTCCCCCAAGATGTCCAAGCCGAACTTCGTTCCCGTCTTAATGTCGTTGATGGCGACTTGATTCTTATGGTTGCTGATAAAGAAGATATCGTTTGCAATTCCCTTGGTGCGCTTCGACTTTATGTCGCTCAGCAACTTGGCTTGCAAGATAACCTTAAAGGGTCGTTTAAAATTTGTTGGATTGTCGATTTTCCTGCATTCATTCACGATAAGGCTGAAAATCGCTTTGTCGCTAATCATCATCCCTTTACTTCCCCTCGGATCGAAGATTTACATAAACTAGAATCGGACCCGGGCTCTGTCCTTGCTCAGGCTTATGATCTTGTAATTAACGGTTATGAGTGTGGTGGGGGTAGTATTCGAATTCACGACCCCGAAGTTCAATCTCGTTTATTTACTGCTTTGGGTATGAGCCTTGAACAGGCAAAGAATCGCTTTGGTTTCCTCTTAGACGCTTTAAGGTTTGGGGCACCTCCCCATGGCGGGATCGCTTTAGGCCTTGATCGCTTTGCTATGATTCTTACAGGTACTACCAACATCCGCGATGTTATGGCTTTCCCGAAAAACCAGAAGGCTCGCGATTTGATGACAGGCGCACCGGCTCCCGTCGATGTAAAACAACTTAAAGAATTAGGCATTTAAGTTTTCGCTGTTGGGCTTAAGAATAGTAAAATAATTCGGGAGTTTCCTTGCCTTGAGGAGGCTCCCGCTTTCTTTAAAGTTTCAGGAATAATTTTATGAGTGGAAAAACTTGGGGTGGTAGGTTTAATGCAGATACCGATAAACGGGTTGAAGCTTATACCGAATCCATTAGTTATGACCGCAGGTTGTATAGCCATGATATCGTTGCAAGCAAGGCTCATTCAACCATGCTTTCCGAAGTTGGCTTAATCTCGGAAGATGAATCTAAAAGCATTCATCTTGCGTTAGATGAAATTAAGGCTCAAATAGAAGCTAACGATTTTGTTTATTCAATCAGCATGGAAGATATTCACACGCATATAGAAAATGCGCTGATAAAAAAACTAGGTGATGTGGGCAGGAAACTTCATACTGCAAGAAGTCGGAACGATCAAGTTATAACCGATGTGAAGCTTTGGGTTCGCGAAGCTATTTTAGAATTGCAAACTAAAATACGAATATTGCAGAGTACGCTTCTTGAATCTGCCATCGCAAATAAAGATGTAATTCTACCGGGATATACGCACTTACAACGGGCCCAACCCGTGTTGGCAGCACATTACTTTCTTGCGTATGTCGAGAAGTTGCAAAGGGATTTCGATCGCTTGGTCGATTGTCGGAAAAGGGTGAATGTTTTGCCTTTGGGTGCTGCAGCGCTTGCGGGTACTTCTTTGCCGATTAATCGAGACCGAGTCGCTCAACTGCTAGGCTTTGATAGTGTTGCTGCCAACAGTTTAGATGTATCTTCTGACCGGGATTTTCTGATTGAGTTTCTTGGGTGTTTGGTTCAGATCGGATTACACCTAGGGGGCTGGGCAGAAGAGTGGATACTCTGGTCCACGACGGAATTCAATTTTATAGACCTGCCCGATTCGTTTTGCACAGGTTCAAGTATTATGCCTCATAAGAAAAATCCAGATGTGCTGGAGTTGATGCGGGGTAAAACCGCAAGGGTTATTGCTAGCCTAACTCATTTGATGGTGTTGGTGAAAGGTTTGCCCTTGGCTTACAACCGCGACCTACAAGAAGATAAAGTCGCATTATTCGATGCATTCGATACAGTTTATGCATCTTTAGAATTGGCAGCTCCGCTAGTCCACGGTACCAAGTTTCGACTCGAAAGCATTCAGTCTCGGCTTGAATTTGGATTTCTTGACGCTACCACATTAATGGAATTTTTGATACAGCAGGGTGTTCCGATGCGGTCAGCACATGAAGCAGTTGGCAAACTGGTGCGTCTGTGTGAGCAGAAACGGTGCAAGCTTGTAGATTTACCCAAAGAAGTTTACGAAGAAGTCCGCACTGGCCTTTCTAGCGGTGTATACAACATATTAGGAGTAACTCAAGCGCTGCAATCTTTCCGGTCTTTTGGATCCACTGCCCCGGAACAGGTGGCTTTGCAAATTAAACTTTGGTCTCAACGCTTAGCCTGATAAAATGGGCTTTGTTTGTTGATTCTGCAGCTTATGTGGCTGAGATTACTTCCGAGGCTTTTATTAACAGGTAAAATTTCGTATGGATCATTTCGCTTTTCGTAATCGTAACCTTCATTGTGAAAATATCCCTGTTGCTAAACTTGCAGAGCAATATGGGACACCTCTTTACATCTACAGTAAAGCTACGCTTCTGCATCACTTACACCAAATTCAAGAAGCTTTTAGCGATGTAAACCCTTTAATCTGCTATTCCGTCAAAACTAATGGAAACCTTTCCCTTTGTAAATTGATGGCGGAACATGGTTCTGGTTTTGATGTTACCAGCGGAGGAGAATTGCACCGAGCACTTCTTGCTGGTGGTAAAGGGGAGAAAATTGTATTTGCAGGTGTGGGGAAGACTGATGCGGAATTTCGCACAGCCCTTGAGAATAATGTCGCCCTTTTTAATATTGAAAGTGAAGCAGAATTACACGCAATTGGCGAGGTTGCTAAATCTTTAGGCAAGGTTGCCAATGTTGCTTTGCGGGTGAACCCCGACCTTCCGCCAAAAACTCACGCCAAGACGGATACCAGTGTTAAAGGTGTTAAGTTTGGGTTGGATATAGAAACCGTTCTGGATGTTGCGCAAGGTATTCTTAGCAATAAATCGGTAAAAGTAATTGGGTTACATATGCATTTGGGGTCGCCTATTCTTTCGGTGGAACCCTACCGGTTAGGCGTTGCCAAGGCGTTGCATTTGATTGCTAAACTTCGAGAGCAAGGGCACCCGATTAGCGTGTTGAATATGGGGGGTGGCTTTGGTATTCATTATCGTAAACAAGAGGCTCAACCTGCGAAGGCTTTTGCAGAAGTAATAATTCCTGCGGTAAAAGAAGCGAATTGTAAATTGATACTCGAGCCTGGAAGATTCATCGTAGGAAATGCTGGGCTACTTTTAAGCAGAGTGATTTACATCAAGGAATCTGGGGGCAAGCATTTTGTTATTCAAGATGCTGCGATGAATGATTTGATTAGACCTACGCTGTATGATGCGTTTCATCGAATTTGGCCTGCCCAACCTAGTGCTGAATTTCCTACTCTGCCTGAAGATTTTGAACTGGATGTGCCTGGGGGTTTGAAGGTTGATGTCGTGGGTCCCGTTTGCGAATCAGGAGATTTTCTTGCCAAGGGAAGGTCTTTACCGCCAATGAAACGGGGCGAGTTACTTGCAACTTTTAGTGCGGGTGCTTACGGAATGTCGATGAGTTCAAATTACAACAGTCGGGTAAGGGCTGCAGAAGTATTGGTGGATGGAAGTGAAAGTAGATTGATAAGGCGTAGGGAAACTTATGCAGATTTGGTTGGGCCTGAACTGGATGCAATGGCTTCGTTTTCTTAGAAGTCGAAGTTAAATATTAATGGATGGGAAGGAAAAGGGAGTTATGAGAAAAAGCATAGCCGGTCTTTTTTTTGTTTTATTGACTGCTTATTTCGGGGTGGGAACCATAACGGTTTCCGCTCAGGATGAGGCGCCAAAACAAGCAGATTCGCGCAGGGATGGGTTTCGACAGTTCTTCAAACAACCGCAAAATATTTACGATTACTGGGAAGCAATTTCTTTCGAAATCGAAGTAGGCAAGTATGATTTTGCTGCTCGTTACCTTCACGATCTTATCGAAAAAAAATACCCAGATGAAGACCTTGCTGGCTTAGTTGATAAGGTTACGCTAAATACAATTTTCAGGCTTCGTTTAGTTAAAAACTGGACTAAAGATAAAATCTTAAATGACCAAGCTATTAAAGATGCTGATGACTTGATTCGCCTTGCGGGGCAGGCTTCTCTTAAAAAATTACAGGACCCCCAAAGAATTGCCAAATTTGTCGAGCAGTTGCAGGGCAATCCCGAAGAACGAGCCTTTGCTCTTAAGGAACTTTACCGCAGTGGGGCATCCACTATTCCTCTTTTGCTCGCAGACTTAGGTAAGCAAAATAACATCGAAAAATCTTATGTTCTTGATGCACTAAAAAGGCTTGGCTCTGAAGTTGAAGCACCTATTATCGCTTCCCTTGAAGGTGTGCCTATTTCGGTTCAGGTCGATTTGATCGATGTTTTAGTCGCTCGGGGGGCCATTCAAGCAGCCCCTGAATTATGGTTTGTTTCAAGTGATCCCAGAAGGCCAGAAGGGTTAAGAAAAAAAGCAAAACAGGCTATAGCTTCTCTAACTAAATTTGAGCTTGGCGCACTTCCCGAAGCAAAGAAAGAGCTTCTTGTAATCGCTGAGAGTTATTACAAAGGTAAGGTTCATTTCCCTGATCCAGTTCGAGTTCAAATTTGGCGTTGGGATGGGATGAAAGTGGTTCAGGGTTGGCCCGAGTTACCTGTTGTTGATGTGAAAAAAGCCAATGCTTATTACTGTGCTCGCTATAGTTCCTTTGCATTGCTCTTAGACCCAACCGATAAAAATGCTCAGATTCTGCAACTTATTAATACCATTCACGGGCATTCAGAAAAAGCAGATATTCGACTTCCCCTTATAAGATCAAACCCTGCCTTGCATGTTTTGTTAAATACAATTCAAGCTGATTTGCTTCTTGCTGTGCTTGATCGTGCCCTAGTTGAAAAGCAAACCGCTGTTGTGCTTGCTATTGTTCGGGCCTTAGGTGATATGGCAGAAATTAAGGCTGTTATGCCCAGAGGCAATAAAGTTGCACCCCTTGTGGTTGCATTAAATTATGGGGATCGAAGGGTAGAGATGGCAGCTGCAATTGCAATTCTTAAAATACCGAACTCTCAGATTTGTAAAGCAAGTGCAGAAGTTATAGAAGTTTTAGCACGGGCACTGCGCTCTGAGTCTGTTGTTTTAAATAAACCTAGGGTTATCGTAGCGGTAGGAAATTCGGATTGGAGGCACCTAGTTGTTGGTGTGATGCGTGATGCAGGGGTGGATCCAATTCTTGCAGCAAATGGAAATGAAACCATTCGAAGGCTTGAAAAAGCAGCAGATATTGATGCTATTTTTATTGAATCTACTTTGCCCGACCCGGGTATTCATTATCTCTTAGCAAGTATTCAGGCTGAATCTTATGCTGCAAGGGTGCCTATTTTCCTTGCTGCGGTTCCAGAAGGAAGTTTTGCTAAAGACTTAACTGAAAAGTATAGCAAGACAAGAAAACGGCTTGATCAAATTGAAATCATTCTTGCCCCTTACAAAAAAGACCTTGAAGATATTGAATATACGCACAATCAAAATGTTAAGAAAACAAACGAGCGATTTGAAAAAGAATACAAAGAAGTTCGTAAAAAAAATGATCCTCTTGAAATCGAAAGATATGAAAAAGAATTAGGCGATGCTCTTTCCCTTCTTACCGACCTTCACTTGCAGGAACTCAAAAATCTTAATTACAAATATGTAGGCCTTCAAAAAACTATTATTGATGAAAAAGACTTAAGAAAAATCCTTCTTGCTGTAGGTGATGAATATCATTTAGAAGGCAGTAAAAGAGTCGAAGCCCTAAAAAAACATTTCAAAAAACAGGATAACATTCGGGTTGTTCCCACCGGACATTTTTCCGATAGCAAAGCAATTGCTCGCGATATCCAGTTGGCTGTTGTTGATATGGTGGCTCCACCTCTCACCGAAGAAGAACGCAAAGAATTTGCTGAAACCGCTGTTTTTTGGCTTTCTAGAATCTCTAAGGGTGAACTACCTGGTTATGATGTTCGTCCCGCAACCCCAGCACTTCTATCGGCACTTACCCCTGGCCGGTTAGGCGACCAAGGTATGGTCTTTTTGATCGAAGCCCTTAGCAATTTAAAACTAGGTCGAATTCAACCAGAACTTGCCGCTATTGTAATGGATGGCAAGCGCATTCCTCTTGTCAGAATTGCAGCGGTTGAGGCCTTAACTAAGCATATCCAGCGAAATGGTATTTTAATGTCGCTTGAAGAAGTTACGGTTCTGGAAAGGTCTTGTTTGCAACCTGCAGGGGAACCGCAACTTGCCTTATTTTTTTCAAGCTTAGTTGGTGCGTTGAAGCCTGGTCCCGTTACCACAGGAAAAAGGCTATTAGAATTTCCCGGACCAATTCCAGGATTTGCCACGCCTATGCCTAAACCCGCCCCTGAGGAAAAACCCAAAGCTCCTGATGCAGCGGATGAGAAAAAAAACTAAAAGTAACTTTATATGACACTTTTACTTCGCTCTGCTGAATTTCTAAAGCATAAAACGGGAAAGCATCCCGAGCGAGGTGAAAGGTTGTTAGCAATTGATGCGATGCTAGAAAAGACGGGGCTTGCAGCTCGATGTAAAACAGCAGATTGGGAAACCATTTCAGAAAAAGAACTACGGCAACTTCATCACCCCAAGCAGGTCGAGAAAATAAAGCAAATTGCAGCGACTGGTGGGGGTAACGCTGATCCAGATACCATCATTTGCCCTGATTCTTTTCATATTTCTTTATTCGCTTCGGGCGCTTGTATTAAGGCGGTTGATGAAGTTGTTAAGGGTAAACACTCTAACGCTTTGTGTTTGATTCGACCGCCAGGGCACCACGCAAATGCGCAAAAAAGTATGGGCTTTTGTTTGTTCAATAATGTGGCTTTGGCTGCAAGAAGATCGATCACCGTTCATAAGTTAAATAGGGTTTTAATACTTGATTGGGATGTCCATCACGGAAATGGGACTCAAGATATTTTTTATGATGACCCTGCCGTTTTTTTCTTAAGTATTCATCGGTATGGAAATGGCTTCTACCCGGGCACCGGCGCTGCTACCGAAACCGGAACTGCCAAAGCTTTAGGCACAAATTTAAATGTCCCCCTTCCTTATGGAATTTCAAGGAAAGATTACATCTCCGCTTGGCTTAAAGGGATCGAAAAAGCATTCGAATTTAAGCCAGAGTTAGTTGTTTTAAGCGCTGGTTTTGATGCTGACCGCAGAGATCCAGTTGGAGACTTGGGATTGGAGCCAGAAGATTTTGCAATTATGACTAGGTCTTTAAAAGCTTTAGCTAAAACACATTGTTCGGGGAAAATCGTTTCTTGCCTTGAAGGCGGGTATAGTTTAGATGGCCTTAGCGAGGGTATTAAAGCTCACCTTAGTGTTTTGCTTGAAAAGTAAACGGCTATGTTAGGGTTCACATTTGTCCCTTGATTCTAATTTCAAAAACTAATTTTATTTGTTGCTACACTCCTTATTCCTTTCATCAATAATACTCTATAATGCCTCTATGGAAAATAAACACGAAGAATTGTTCATTCTAATTGCAGGCAGAAGTAGCAGGCAAGGTACCTCTATGAACGAAAGTAAGTTCAGCAAGGATTACCTCGAGGAAATAGGCACGGTTCAAGTACCCCCAGAAGATATGATAAGGCTAGGTTTAGTTTCGGGAGACCTGGTTTGTGTCCGTTCTGATTTTGGGTCTATCAAGATTCCTTGTATTGCTGCCAAAGAAAAAGAATTACCTTCTGGCTTATTGTTTATCGCTTATGGTGATTGGTCTAGCAGGTTGATGGGTTCCGATACACACGGAACGGGAATGCCTAATAGTAAGGGAACCGATGTTTATCTATCCAAGGTCGGTTCTTTAGAAACCTAATAAAGACCTAAAAGGTGTTTTAGCAATGCAAAATGAACTGAAAGTGGTTTCGAATGCAACTTGCACTTATTGTGGTTGCGTTTGCGATGATATTGAATTGACTGTTGAAAATAATCATATTACCAAAGCCAAGAATGCTTGTGTGTTAGGTAAGGCTTGGTTTTTGAATCATAGTGCTGGAGAAGGTCCTGTAGCTAGAATTCGTGGTAAAGAAGCCACGGTAGAAGAGGCGGTAGAAGAAGCGGCCCGCATTCTTTTAGAAGCTAAGTTTCCCATTGTTTATGGCTTATCAGATACAACTTGTGAAGCTCAGCGGGTTGCAGTTGCTATTGCAGATTGGGTCGGAGCTTCTATCGATACTACAACTTCGGTTTGCCACGGTCCCTCGGGGATGGCATTTCAAGGTGTTGGAGAAATCACTTGTTCTTTGGGTGAAGTAAAGAACCGTGCAGATTTAGTTATTTTTTGGGGATCAAACCCTGCTGAATCTCACCCACGCCATTGGGGTCGTTATTCGACTATGCCTAAGGGTTTGTTTATTCCCAATGGAAGGAAAGATAGGACGGTGGTTTTGGTTGATGTAAGGCGGACAAAAAGTGCGCCCGCAGCAGATATTTTCTTGCAGATTAAGCCTCGTAAAGATTTTGAAGTCCTTTGGATACTAAGGGCCCTTGTTAAAGGAATTCCAATTGCAGAATCTGATCTTGCAGATACTGGGGTTTCTCTTGAGCAACTTTTACCTCTTGTTGAAAAAATGAAGTCATGTAAATTCGGCGTGCTCTTCTTTGGTATGGGGCTTTCTATGACTCGGGGTAAACATCTCAATGTTGAAGCTGCTCTTGCATTGGCCCGTGATCTAAACGAATTTACTAGGTTTTATGCAAATCCTATGCGTGGGCACGGGAATGTCACGGGTGCTGATAATGTGGTTAGCTGGCAAACTGGCTATCCCTTTGGGGTAAACCTAGGCAGGGGGTATCCTCGTTTTAATCCAGGGGAATTTACCACCACTGATACACTTGCACGAAAAGAAGCCGATGCTGCTATGATCATTGCTTCTGACCCGATGGGAAATTTCTCGCAAGCCGCTCGAGAGCACCTTGCTACAATTCCTTTTATTGCATTAGATACCAAAGAAACTTCCACCACCCGTGCTGCTACTGTTGCTTTTACCACCGCGACTTATGGGATAAATGTGCCCGGTACAGTTTACCGGATGGATGATGTCCCCATTCCCCTAAGGCCTGCGTTTGAATCACCATTTCCAAGTGATGAAAAGATTCTTCGGGCATTGGAAAAGAAAATCCTTCAGATGCAGAAACAAAAGTTAGAAGCTTCTAACTAATCTTTCAAGGTTAAATTCCGAGGGTAAATTGAGATGGCGATTACTAGAATCATAGGCGGGAAAATTTACGATCCTACTAATGGGATCAATGGCATCGTCCGAGATATTTGGATGGAGAACGGGAAAATCATTGCACCGCCCGTAGACCCCGACTCGGTTATTGAAAAAGTTATTGATGCTACTGGAAGAATTATTATGGCGGGCGGCGTCGATATGCATTGCCATATTGCTGGCCCGAAGGTAAACCTTGCCAGAAAAATGCGCCCAGAAGATAAGCGCAATGCCCGCCACATCCTTAAAACCCCACTTACCCGTTCTGGTACCGTTGGCAGTGTTCCTAGCACTTTCGCAACTGGTTACCTTTATGCTGGAATGGGCTATACCACTGCTTTTGATGCCGCAGTTCCACCACTCGGGGCTCGTCACGCTCACGAAGAATTTCAAGATACACCCATCCTTGATAAAGGGTTCTTTTTATTAATGGGTAATAACCATTATGCTTTGCAACAAATAGCTGCAAAAGAACCAGAAAAGTTAAAACACTTTGCCTCTTGGTTGCTTGATTCTGCCAAAGGTTATGCGATTAAACTTGTTAATCCAGGTGGAGTTGAAGTTTGGAAAAGTGGTGGTGCTAATATTCACGAAATTGATGAAGATATTGGTCACTTTAATTGCACTCCTAGGCAAATTATTCAGGGCCTTACTCAGACTGCAATGGATATTGGCCTTCCTCACCCTGTTCATATTCATTGCAATAACCTTGGTCTACCGGGTAATTGGCACACGACTATGGCTACTATGGATGCCCTTGAAGGTAGAAATGCTCACCTAACTCACATACAGTTTCATAGCTACGGTGGTGAACCCGATGACCAATCTAAGTTTTGTTCCAAGACCATTGAATTAGCAAACTTCGTAAATTCTCATCCTGAAATTACTGTGGATGTAGGACAAGTTTTATTCGGCGAAACTACCTCCTTGACTGGCGATGGCCCTCTTGGATATTACCTACATAAGGTCACTGGAAGAAAATGGACGAATGCTGATACGGAAATGGAAGCAGGATGTGGAATCGTTCCCATAACTTATAAAGAAAAAAGTTTTGTCCACGCTTTACAATGGGCCATCGGCCTCGAATGGTACCTTTTGGTTAAAGACCCTTGGCAAATTTCTATGAGTACCGATCATCCGAATGGCGGTTCTTTTCTTGCCTACCCAGAGATTATTCAATTGCTGATGGATCGAAATTATCGAAATGAAATTCTCCAGCGAATTCACCCCAGAGTTCTGGAGCGTACTTCTTTAAAAGATATTCCCAGAGAATATACACTCGAAGAAATCGCTATCATTACCCGGGCAGGCCCAGCTCGAACCCTTGGTTTAATAAACAAGGGCCACCTTGGTATTGGTGCTGATGCTGATGTTACTATTTATAACGAAAGCCCCAATATCCTTGCAATGTTTGAACTCCCTTTCTTTGTAATTAAATCAGGCAAGGTTGTTGTCGATAAGGGGGAGATCAGGCTTCAGGTTCCTGGTAATACTCTTTATGTTTCACCTAGTTATGATCATGGTTTTGTACCGGGAATTAGAAAATGGTTCGAATCCTTTTATACCATACAATTTGAAAATTATGCTGTCGAAGATAAGTATCTATCGGGTGATGGTACCTTGGTCCCCTGCGTTAAAAAGTAGTGTTTATTAATGAACTTTTAACTCTAACCTTGGATTTATTATGAAGCTTATTCTTGCAATCATTCAGCCATCAAGGTTGGAAGCTGTTAAGGAAGCCTTAAATAAAGTTGAAGTTTTCCGTCTTACTATTGTGGATGTACAAGGTTTTGGTAGGCAAAAAGGTCATACCGAAGTTTATCGGGGCCACGAATTAACGGTGCAATTGTTGCGCAAGGTGCAGTTGCAGATTGCAGTTAATGAAGATTTTGTTGAACCAACTGTTAATGCGATTATGGAAGCCGGAAGGACTGGCCCAGAGGGTAGAATTGGTGATGGAAAAATCTTCATCCTACCCCTCGAGGATTGCATTAGAATTCGAACCGGCGAGCGTGGTCCAGAAGCTATATAAAATTAACATAAGGCCATTTAAAATGAAGGTTAATAAAATTCGTAAGCTTACAAAGCAAAAATGGCTTAACTTATATGTTGCAAAGTATTCGCATAATAATCACGATGGCCAATGGATTTTTGCATCTCGTAAAAATCAACCTGCCATTCCTAATACCAATCCCGAAGCTGTTATTATCGTTCCAGTTCTAAAGCAAAAAGGTAAACCTAATAAGCTTATTGTTATAAAAGAATTTCGTGTTCCAGTTGGTTGTTATACCTATGGATTTCCAGCAGGGCTTATTGACCAAGGCGAGACCGTTGAAACCACAATAAAGCGTGAAATGATCGAAGAAACAGGTTTTGAAGTTTCTAAAATACGCAAGGTTACTATGCCCCTTTATTCTTCTATGGGTTTGACCGACGAAGCAATTGTTATGGCTTATGTTGATGTCAAGTTCAACCAAGGTGCAAAGCCAGAACCTTCCGAAGATATCGAAGTTTTGTTTCTTGATTTTGCAGAAGTTTGTAAGTTATGCGATAAGCCTGACCTTCCGATTGATGCAAAAATGTGGGCAACCCTATATATGTACCAACAGTTAGGGGAAATTGTTTAATGGAAGAAAACAAAAAAGTTGTGTTGGTGTTGTGTGATGATCTGATTTTTGGCAGCAGGATATCTGGCGAGGCAAGTGCTGCAGGATTGGATACTAAAACATTTAAAACCGTTGAAAAGCTTTTAGATGCTGCAACTAAATTGCAATTTGTTGGAGTTTTGATTGACTTAGGAATAATCCCCAACAGCCTTGAATTGCTAATTTCAGGCATAAGAGAAAAAAGTGGGATGGCGGTTCCCATTTTAGGCTATGGCTCGCATGTGGATGTAGAATTATTGAAGAAAGCAAGGGCTGCAGGATACGACCCAGTGCTGCCTAGGAGTAAGTTTGTCACGGATTTACCCTCGATTCTTCTTTCCTTCGCAAACAATAATTGTTAGAACAAATATATGTTCTTTTGTTGTTTCCTTAGGTCCTTGGCCTATGCTTTCCAAAAACCTTAATCTCAATGCTGCCCCTAAAGCCTCTCGCTTTGATTCGATTCAGCAAGAAGCTTATTTAAACCTTTGGCGCACTTATGACCGACTTAGGCTTATCGAAGATTCTGTTTTTTCTAAATTTGATTTGACCGCTCAGCAATATAACGCCTTGCGATTGCTTCGTGGCGAACACCCACAAAAATTACATACCTTAATGCTGGCAAAGCGACTTGTTTCTCGGGCACCTGATATCACCAGACTTCTTGATCGACTCGAAGAACGACAATTTATCTCCCGCGAACGGCCTGAAGATAATCGCAGGGTTGTAAAAGTTGGTATCACACCTCAAGGCTTAAAGTTGCTTCAAAAACTTGATCATGAGGTTTTAGATTGTAGTGCTAAGCAATTAGGCCATCTTGATGAAACTCAAATTAAGCAATTTGTTAGCTTGCTTAGGCTTGCAAGGATTCCTCACGAAGAATTAGATAGTTTTTGGATTTAAAAAGGATGGATTTTTAATGCTTTCGTTAGTTGCTACTGCTCAAGTTGAACATCTTTTATTACCTTTACTTTGGCAATTGCTGATTATAATTTTAGCAGCAAGGTTGGTAGGGTTGATGTTCCGGAAAATCGGTCAACCAGAGGTAGTAGGGGAGATTGCAGCAGGGCTTTTACTTGGTCCGAGTTTCTTTGGTTGGCTTGCTCCTGATGTTTTTCAAGCGATTTTTCGTCCTGTTCTTGATGGCTTTCCTGAAGGCACGCTGCACTGGGTTTTTGTGGGAATTAGTCAGATTGGTTTATTGCTTCTCTTATTTTTAGTAGGAATGGAATTTGAATTTTCTCAACTCTTATCTATGGGAACTTCTACTATTTTTATTTCTCTTGCTGGCATTTTGCTCCCATTTGGACTTGGTTTAGGTTTGTCTTTTTTTGTGTTTGACTTAGTTTGTCCATTGGCCAATTCTTCTGGAAACTTTTGGAGTTTCGCCTTTTTTCTTGGTACCGCAATGTCGATTACCGCATTGCCCATTCTTGGCAGAATGATGGTTGAATGGAAAGTTTCTCATACGAAGCTTGCAGTTGTGACGATTACCGCTGCAGCATTTGACGATGTTTCGGGTTGGATATTACTTGCAGGCGTAGTTGCGTTTGTGACATCTGGATTTAAAATTTCAAGCACTATTTTAATGATATTTTATACGGTAGCGTTTGGTTTATTTATGATTTTAGTTTTGCGACCGCTAGCTATCAAATTACTTAATCGATTTATTGTTAATGATCAAATTTCGGTCACAGGGTTGGCAGTTACTTTAGCATTATTATTTTCCTGTGCGATTACGACTAATTTGATTGGTATTTTTGGTATTTTTGGTGCCTTTATTTTTGGTGCGATACTATGTGATCAAATTGAGTTTAGGAATGCGGTGCAACTGAAACTTAAAGATTTTGTAACTGCTTTCTTTCTTCCCATTTTTTTTGCTTATACAGGGTTAAGGACTAATATTGGAACTCTTGATTCATTTCAACTTTGGCTTATCGCTGGCGCAATTATTTGTGCTTCAATTTTTGGAAAGGTTGCAGGGTGTGGCTTGGCAGCTTATGCTAGTGGCTTTTCTCTTAAGGAATCTTCCTGCATCGGGTTTTTAATGAATACCAGGGCTTTGATGGAATTGATTGTCATTAATATGGGAAAAGATTTTGGCATTATTCCCGACAGCGTTTTCTGTATGCTTGTTATGATGGCACTCATCACTACTTTTATGACTACGCCTATTTTGAAAACGATGGTAAAAGGCACCGAATTTGAACCATTATTACGAAGCTGAATGCTGGTGAGCTGATTCTTCTGCTTTCTTCTTTTCCTTCTCTCCTGCATTAATAATTTCTTGTTTCTCTTCTACTTCATTGTTATCAAGAACGGAGTAGTCGATATGGATTCCCTTAAATTCCTTGCTTGAGTATTCATCACCTAGGACATCCACAACGGTAGGGTGAACTTTAGGATTTTCTGGTGACCTGAAATAGCCGTGTACATTTACAGCTTCTTTTTTGTACTCGGGATATTCCATAAGAAGTGTATGAAGCTTTTTAAGACGATAGTGTGGAACCGTTGAATATAAGTGGTGAGGAAGGTGGTAATCTTGTCCCATAGGGAAGACGCAGAAGTTGATTAATTTGTTGACAAAAAAAGTTCGTGTGTTAGTGATTTTACCTCGATCGCCATTTCCGTGTTGCACCACTTGCCTCAGAATCATAAAGAAGGAAAAAGAAGTAAAGATAGGAATAAGCCAAAGGCAGAAATAGTAAACAGGGGCCCAAGGGTCAACTGTTAAATGAAGAAGTGCAAGAGAGGTAAAAACCACGGTGACATAGCCAAGCCGTAAAACGGTGGTGGTTTTTGGAGAAAATACTGGGTGAACTTTAGCCTGTTGGTAACAATCTAGAGGCAATAAACTAAGGATAGCAGAAAACACCAAGAAATTTATAAGCGCTGCTGATGCAACGATTATAGGGTTTCCTAACCAGGCAAGGGCAATAAGCGCTGGGATTAGAGAAAAGACATAGGTGATGCTTATCTTGATAGCAATTTTATTTTTGCTCGAGCTTTTCTTAACATAAGGATTTGAATCAGTACCCGTAGAATTATAAACAGCCCTGATTAACATAAATTTAAACACATTGGGAAGCCATAGTTGTTGGAGGATAAAATTGTAGAACTTTTTTGGGGATGCTGGAAAACCAAGCCAATGCCCGCTACTAACAAGTTGCGAGACATCCGGGTCGCGTTCTGGATCGTTTACATACTGGTGGTGAGCCATATGCTGTAAGCGATAAAAATGGGTGGTACTATAAACCGGAAACATACAAAACAAATCTGATGCGAACTCATTCCATTTTTTGGTTTTGAAAAGAGTATGATGCGAACCTTCGTGGCCTAGCCCAGTTAATTGATGCTGTCCTGCGCCGATAAGAATAATGGCAAGAATAGTAATGGGGATATTAAACCAGAAGGGAAGCCCCCAACTTTCGCTATAGTAATAAAAAGCAATAGTAGAGGAGATTACAGCCCCAAGAAAAAAATAGGTGGCAGCAATGTAATAGAGGTTGGTCCAATTGTCGGCTTGCCTAAGTACCTGTAATTGCTCTTTGAGGTAAGTATCGTTGAGTTCTCTTTTAGCAGTAGGAATTACACTCATAGGTTTAGACCGTTTAAATTTATAAAATTAACATACCAGCATTTATTATATGCTAGTGGGCGTAGGAAATAAAAGAAAAGAGCATCAAGATTTTGATGGTAATAAAAGTTAGGTGCAGTAATAGATGTAATCAATTTAGTGATTTTTAGGCGGCCTTAGCTTTATTTGCGTTTTCGTGGTGGCCAAACATATCGTGTTTGCCCGCATTTATGCTGTTAGGGGTTGTAAGTTCGGCTGGGCGTGAGTGATCCTTGTGCTTGTGGAAGTTTTTTTTATACATTTCGACAAGTTCGGGGTGGCCCTTTAAAATCAGTAGATTTTCAGCATTATTATTTTCTGCCTGCTGGGTAAAGTTAAAGCTTCCCGTTACGATTACTTTTGCATCAATAATCATGATTTTGTTGTGGGCAATGGGGTGATGACTATCGATAAGGGGATTAATACCATTTTCGATAAGGAAGTGTAATTCGGTGTATTGTTCTCTTTCGTTGCTGCTATCAAGAACGATATCGATTTTAACGCGTCGTTTTTTTGCTTCGATAAGTGCCTGAGAAATTGGTTTTGAGGTAAAAGAATAAGCCTGGATTAAAATCTCGTGGCGGGCGTGATGAATCTCTTTAAGAATAGCATCACAGCAACCCCCAGCAGGGGAGAAATGCACAAAAACCGCTTGGGGAGTGGTAAAAAGATGGCTCAGTTTTTTGATTAAAAACAAGAAGGAAAGTGCGCCGGTAAACCCTGTTGCTATCAATAACCATGTCATTCTTGGTCCTCCATGACCGATTAAAAATACACGATTTTTTAGACCATGATTATTTCGACTGTACGCTTGATGGGTTTGCATTTTCAGAAGGAATGAGCTGAACTCTTACCCTCTGCCCTATCCTTAGCAATGGTTGGTTAGGGTCAAGTTCGATAATGCATTCCAAAGTTCGGACATCATTAAACTGCAACGGTTCAAGAAGGATAGACCTTCGATGAGTGAACCAATCGGAGATGCGAACAACTTTGCCTTTCCAGGTTATGTCGGAGGAACTGCAATCATCTTGAATAACAGCAAGCTGATTTAGGCCAATTTTTCCTGCGAATTCTTGTTCAACTTCTGCTCGTACAATTCTTTTTGCAGTTGGACAAAACATAATAGCAGGGTACTTTGGGTTCGAACCAAGCGTTTCACCTACGCTGGTGTTTATTCGAAGAATGGTGCCTTTGAATGGAGCTTTAAGCGAGCATTCAGAAAGGGCGTACTCCGCTTTTTGAAGCCTAGCACTTCTGGCACTAAGATCGTTAGTCGCAAGGTTAACTGCGATTTGTGGGTCACTAATTTCAATTCCCTTTAGCTTAACGGATTCACCCTCAATCGCCGCATCGATGGCTTTAACCATAGCTTGAGCTGCGTTGACATCATCAGTGCTGGCAAGCTTATTGTTAGCAAGTCTTTCGGCTTGATCTCGTTTAGCAGAGGCAGCGGCCCGCTCACTTTTTTTTGCCTCGATTACCGCTTTTTGACCGTTGATAGTAAGTTCGTGTTGCTTAAATAGAATCTTAGCTTGTTGCAGTTGGGATTGGCCTGCCTGAACATCTGCTTTTGCTTCTTCGAGTTGTGCCTTTTGCAGGGTATCATCCATCCGAATGAGGGTATCACCCACTTCCACTTCTTGGTTTTCACGAACCGGAATCGTTTTTACCTTACCCGGTTGAATGGGGTATAGCGGCGTGACCCCCCCATCGACATCAACATAGGCGATACAAACAGCTCTTCTCTCTGCGTCTTCACTGATTTTTGTTTTAGAAACGGATTTTGGTTGTTGAGCAGCAACGGTTAATTGGAGCCCAAAAGTGGGATCGAACACCTCGTTTTCTTGAGGTTGGTAATAGCCCCAGAAAATGAAAGCACCTGCAATTAGGCTTGAAACAAACAATATTGCAAATAGCTTCCTACTTAGGAGGACCCAAGAAATAGAAGGCGCAGGTTGAAATAACTTTTCCATTAAGGATTCCCCATCCTTTAAGTAATAAAAACAAAACCAGCCAAGATTGCTATTTGTAAAAGAGCAATCTTTTCAATGCGTTTTACCATAGGTCTTTTGAATACCTTTTTCACCATCATCAATCATTTTTCCATCTTCAAGATAAAAAATCTTATCCGCATAAGGGATTACTCTAGCATCGTGAGCGACAATAAGAACAGTGCAACCTCGTTCGTGTGCGGCAGTTCTAAGAATATCGATCACTTGTTCGCCATGCGCCCAGTCTAAGGCACTAGTAGGCTCATCCGCAAAGCAAAAATCTGGGTTTTTAATGAGAGCCCTGCCAATAGCAACGCGCTGTTTTTCGCCCCCTGAAAGTTCACCCGGCCTTAAGTGTGCTTTTTTTGCAAGCCCTAGCATCCCTAAAATTGCGTCTGACTTTTTCTTGGCTTCGCGCGAACTTAGCCCATCTCCCCATTGGGCAACGATTTCAAGTTGTTGCCTAGCTGTCAATGAAGCGAAGAGGTTATAGCCTTGAAAGATAAAGCTGCAATGGCGCAACCTAAAGCGTTCTCTTTCAGAATCATTAAGAGACCATAAATCTTGCCCTAATGCAACAACTTTGCCCGAATCTGGCCTTAATAAACCAGACAAAAGTGCTAGTAAGGTAGTTTTACCACTTCCAGAAGGCCCCATCATCAGGGCAATTTCACCTTGATTGATTTGAATTGAAACATCGTTTACTGCGGTGGTAAGCATTTCACCTACACCAAAAGATTTACGAAGAAGCTCACCGGCAATAGAGTGAGAAACACCTCCAGAATGAAGTTTTATTCCGCCTTTAATATTTGGAGATATCGCCATCCCAAGACCTTATTTTAATTACCTAAGTAAAGCCGCAGGTTCCACACTTCGTAGTGACCTTAAGGCAAACAACCCTGAAAACAAAGCCATAGATAAAGTTACAATTGCGGCAGAGGCTTGAAGCCAAATAGGTAACTCAACCCGCCCACCATAATAATCAGCAACGGCAGCCAGACCGTGCACCCCCGGTAAGGCAAGGCCTATACCAAATAGCCCGACAAATGCTGACTGTTGCATCACCATCAATTGCATACGCCACCTTGGTATTCCCATAGCCCGAAGAACCGCAAATTCTCGTAAGGAAGCAGCGGTGGCAGCATATAAAGTTTGGCTAGTTACAACAGCGCCTACCAATAATCCCAAGGCAGCAGCATAACCTAAAGCTATACCAGCTTTAGTTTTAGTGAGCCAATGCATTCGTGAACGCAAGGAAAATTCTGGGCTTGTGAACGCAGAAAAATTTTGGCTTTCTCTTAATCGGTTTACCACGGTCGCTGCATCTTTAGGGTTATGACACTTACCTAATACATAGGTTATCTGATCGGAAAATATTCTTAATAATGGCCTTGCTGTGTTGATAGAACAAAATACATAAGGGCCTGCTAAGCTTCTTAAACCTTTAGTTAAACCCACAATTCTTACTCGGTTGCCTGCAACCTCAGCGTGGTCTCCGACCCCTTTGACTCCTAGTCGCCCAAGGTCAGATTCATCAATGACAATGGTTCCGGGTTCGCTTAACTGCAAATAAAGATCTTTGGAAAGTTCATCAACCTTACCCAGAGAATTTTCGTCGAGTCGACTACCAATCACCATACATAATTCAGTGCCCCCATCGGGCTTTGACCAGTAAGAAAATCCTTGAAGGTAAATCTCGCAGCGTTCGATTTCGGGTTGGCTTGCGACTCGGGCCAGACTAGCCTCGCGAATGGGTCTGCCAAGGTCAACGCTTAACACTTCAGGTGCACCAAGCCAAATATCTGCCGAGGTATGGTCTACAGGAATTGAAGTAATCGAAAAAAGGCCAAGTAAAAGCCCACACTGCAATGCGATTAGCAAGGCGCTAAAGGCAACAGCTAAAATTCCCGGCAGGTATCTTTGCCTGTCGTACCAGAGTATTGAAAGAGCATAGGACATTAACACAAGGTTAACGGTAAGGGTCGCAGGTTGAAAGCCTAAAAGGTTGAAAGGGATCAATAAGGTTAAGGTCGTGCTTTAAAATGTAGCGATTAGGGAAGCACAATGCCTTATGGGATAGTGATTTAAGTCAAATTGTTCTAATAGTGTACAAAAGAACACTATTGAGTAAAAACTTTTTAAGATAAGGGGGGAAGTTCCCAACTTGGCATATCCGCAAGCGAATTATCAATAAAGGTTTGGTGCCACATTTGGGTTGCAAGAACTCCAACAAGCCCCATCTCAATAGAGACTCTAGAGAGCCCCCACGAGGGAAGTTTTTTGAAGTCTTTGCGCCAGCGAATCACTTGCTTGGCATCAAAATACCCCGTTTTTTTAAGCGATTCTTCGCTTAACAGGTGGTCTACAAAAGGCGGAACTGAATCAAGGTGGAAGCTATCAAAGGGTGCTCTAAACATCGCCTTCTTACGCCAAGCTATGGAAGAGGGGAGGTATCGGTCTGACAAGTGGCGCAATATGTACTTATCTGTCAAACCACGAAATTTAAACTTAGGGTGAACTTTTGCCAAAAAGTTAAATACATTCACATCTAGAAACGGATAACGCGTTTCTACCGAAGAATTCATTGCAACTCGGTCACCCTTAGCGTTTAAAAGTAACCCTGATAAATGGGCCCGGCCACTTACATACAATTCGCGGTTGAGCGGATGCCAACTCTTCATTTTTTCAGAAGGAAGGTTTAAGTCTTCGTAAGGGGAAACATCTTTAGTTAACTCGATCATTTCTGGAGAAAATAACCTGAACTTGGACATACTAAAAAGGCTGTAAATATCGAGCCAACCGTTATGCCCGCTCATGGCGGTGATGGCCCTGTTTTGCATTGCTTGGTTAAAGCGTGGCGCTTTGGTGGCCCAAAGGAAAAACCTTCGCATCAGGTTGCTGACTTTGATTCCGGGTATGCAATCCAAGTAGCTTGCAATTCGATTGACCTTATGCCAAGGGTACCCTGCCAGCCATTCGTCTGATCCTTCTCCGGTGAGGGCGACCTTGTAGCCGTGCTTGTGAACTTCCCTAGCTAGGAGCAAAAGTGCCGAGCAAGAGGTATCGACTACGGGTGCTTCAGCTGCACGAATTAGCTCTGGGTAGGTATTAAGCACTTCTTCGGCCCCAACATCGATGATGATGGGTGTTGTTCCTATGTGCTTTGCCACTATGTTTGCTTCGGGGGTCTCATCAAGTTTTGGAGCTTTGATGCGAATAGTAAAAGAGGGAATGGGTGTACCACGAATTTTCGAAGCCATTGCGACAACCAAACTAGAGTCAACGCCCCCGCTTAAATAGGAAACGACGGGGACATCGGCACGGAGCCTTTTTTCGACTGCAGCCATCATCTCACGATCGAATTCATCAACAAGGGATTTAAAAGAAAGCCCTGATATTTCTTGTCCTCGTTGGGGGAAATTCATAGTCCAGTAAGCTCGGTCTTGAATACGGGCAGAATGAGAATCACTGCCTAACCTGATATCGAGGAAATGCCCCGGTTCCAAAGCAGAAATACCTTTGAAGCAACTTTGAGGTCCCGGAACGCCAAAAAATGTAAAAAGGTGATTGATCCCTAGTCTATCGGGTTCCGCTTTAATCATCCGAGAAGCTAAAATTGCTTTAATTTCAGATGCAAAAAGCAGCCATTCTGAACCATCATATTGCACTTTAGCGTAGTAAAGTGGGCAAATGCCGAACTGATCTCGGGCAAGAATAACTCTTCTTTGTTTGCTATCCCAAACCGCAATTCCAAATTGACCTTGAAGGTGGTCAAGCATACCTTCTTGGTAATCCTCATAAAGGTGTGGAATAAGTTCGGTATCGCAATGGGTTGAAAACTTATGTCCCTTGGATTCGAGTTTGGCTTTGATTTGAGGATAGTCAAAAAATTCGCCATTAAACACGGTTGCGATGGAATGGTCTTCATTAAAAATCGGTTGCTTGCCATCGAAAAGGCCAACAATGCTAAGCCTACGGTTTGCAAAGGCAATCCCAGGAAGTTCTAAAAAGCCGTCTTCATCTGGTCCGCGGTGAATAATAGCCTGTGCCATTGCCCTGATAATGTTAGGTGAGATGGTTCTTTTACCTGCTAAATCTATAACGCCTGCAATGCCACACATATAAGTTCTCTCCTAAAAATTTTAGCTGAATAATCCTTTTTATAGAGGATTCATGTTTTGAGGTTAATTTTTACTGGGCTGCATAAAGTTGTTTAACTCGTCGTGCAAGTAACCAATTGACCAATCTAGGGAAAAATTTATTGAGGCGTAGCATCCACTTTGCATCCCACCCTAGAACAGTTTCTGTTTTATTAGAAACAATAGCATTAAAAATTCCTAGTGCTGCAACTTCTGGAGTCATACCTTTTTCAATTCCGAGGTCAGCTTTACCAGTTTTTAAAGCCAAGTTATCCCAAAATGGGGTGACCGTTAGCCCCGGTAAAACTAATAAAACATCGATTTCGAACCTTGCTAGTTCCCCTCTTAATGCTTCGGTAAGGCCGACCAAAGCGTGCTTGCTTGCAGAGTATTCGGTCCAACTTGGCATTGCCCTTCTTCCAGTCATTGAAGCTATATTAACGATGGCTGGTTGGTTTCCCAATTCCAAGAGGGGGATGGCTTGCCTGATTAATTCGGCAGGCGCAAAAAAGTTGACTTCCATTAGTTTTCGAACTATTTGCTCACTTCCATCAACGAAGTGGTTCCAAGAACCAGTTCCAGCATTATTAACTAAAATATCTAGCTCGTGAAAGTGATCTTTAATCTGCCTGAAAAGATTATCTCTTTCGAGGTCGCAAGTTATGTCAAGGGGAAAAGCGCGTGTGTCGGCACCTTGGGCGTTTAATTCGGCACTAAGGCTTTCGAGTTCATTTTTAGATCGAGCAACGAGGGCAAGTCTGGCACCTGCCTTTGCACAAAGCTTTGCAAGTTCTTTGCCCATGCCCTTAGAAGCCCCAGTTATAAGAATGCGCTTACCTTTTAAATCTCGCTTCATAAATTAACCTTTGTAAACAATTGAAGAGTCAAAATTAAATGACCTGATAACAATTAACCAAAAGATAGGACTTTTCCCAAGTGGAATAATAGTTACCTTGTCTTAGTTATTAGTGAAGGGGTGGAATTTTTATCCTAGTACTCAGAACTATACAAACCCTTACAATTGTTAAAGGTGGATTAATTGGCAAATTTTAACTGAGGTGCCTTTTGGATGTTGTAACTGGCTCTTCCGGGTTGTTGGGAAGTTGTGTCGTTGAAGGTTTGGTCAAACAGGGCAGAAAAGTTCGTGCCCTGGTTCGACCCCAAAGCGATACTAAATTCCTTGAAAGTCTGGGCGTTGAAATTCTACGCGGTAGCCTTTTAGACCCGCTATTTCTTGAAAATTCCCTTTCCAATTGCAACACTTTATATAACTGTGCTGCAAAGGTTGGGGAATGGGGTCCTTGGCAGCAATTTATTGACAATATAATTGCCCCAGTTCAATCACTAGCCCAAACTTGTACCCAAGTAAAAGTTCAAAAAGTTGTCCATATTAGTTCCATTACTGTTTATGGTAACCCTAAGGAGAGCAGTTTCCCTATCGATGAGACCGCCCCAACCGGGCAGCATTTATGGCGTGCTGATAATTACATTCGTGCCAAGTTAAAAACCGAAGAGATTTGGCAAAGTTATAAAGGCGAAACAACTATCCTAAGACCGACTTGGTTTTTTGGCCCCAGAGATCGAACCACCTTACCTAGAGTTCTTGCAGCTTTTCATCTTAAAAGAATTGCTCAAGCGGGTGATGGTTCAAACATGCTTAATGTTCTATATGCAAACGATGTTGCAGAATGTGTTATTTTGGCAGGCCAAAGCCTTAAATCTGCAGGCAAGATTTATAACATCAGCAACCCAGGTGACCTGACTCAGAAAGAATTCTTGGCACTCCTTGCTGACTCTTTAGGTTACCCCAGAGTGAGTAGAATCTTTTCGGTACGAATGGCTTACTGGGCAGGGTTTTTTTCCGAGATTCTTGCTAAGGTTATTTTTCTTAAAAGGCCTCCCCACCTCACACGCTACACCGTTGGCCTTGTCACCAGAAGCAACAGATTTGATATTTCAAATGCAATAAACGACCTTGGATGGCGTCCAACGACTTCGCTTCGTGACGCCATAAAAAACACCTTGGATTGGTACTTTGGTTCGGATAAAAGACCCGGTCCACTTGCGAGGAATAAATGATGAATTTTTCAGATAAGCTTGCAGAGAATATCAAATTAAAGAAAACCCCTTTGTGTGTTGGCCTTGACCCCCGATGGGAAAGCTTACCTCAGTCGATTCGTAAGAAATTTGCAGATGGGACTCCCGAAGCGGTTGCAGATGCTTACTTTGAATTTTGTTCGGAAGTGCTAGAAATTGTCGCACCGATAGTTGCAGTAGTAAAACCGCAAAGTGCCTTTTTTGAAAATTGTGGTCCCAAGGGGATGGAAGCGCTACGCAAAATCTTGCAACTTGCCCGGTCACTTGGGCTTATTACCATCCTTGATAACAAACGAGGCGATATTGCCAGCACTGCTACTGCTTATGCAGAGGCAGCGTTTGGGGGGCGGGTAGGCACTAAGGATTATGCAAGTTGGCCCGCAGATTCAATGACGATAAATCCTTATTTAGGATTTGATGCGGTGGAACCTTTTTTGAATGCTGCAAGGAAAGTAAATGGGGGAATATTTCTTCTAGTGCGAACCAGCAACCCTGGGGCAAAGCTTTTTCAAGATTTAGAATCCTCGGGTAAACCCCTCTATCATCATGTTGCCAAAGCCTTGGCAACATGGAATGAAGGTCATCTTGGAGCTTGCGGATTAGGCGATGCAGGGGCAGTTGTAGGCGCAACTTTTCCCCAAGAAGCTGCTGCATTGAGAGCGGAATTCCCTCAAATTTGGTTTCTTGTTCCTGGCTTTGGGGCTCAAGGTGGTGGATTGGATGAGGTGAGGCCGTCTTTTCGTCCCGATGGTTTGGGGGCAATCGTCAACAGTTCAAGGGGAATTACATTTCCTACAAGCCCCGATGATTTAGATTGGAAGAGTTCGGTTCGAAAGGCGGCACTAAATTCCGCACAAGCACTTGGTTCACTATTAAAGATCTAAATACTTGGTAAAGTGCTTTTATGCCCAAGAAGATTATTTCAATCCTGGCTTATCTTGTCCTGATTGGATGCTTATGCTCTTTGTTTTACTTTAGAAAAATAAAAAGCATAGAACTTAAGATTTTGAACGAAGATGGGGTAATTCAATCTGCAATTATCACTTTTGAAAATAGCTCACTCGAATTTGTTACCAATAAAAATGGCCTAGCTTCTATCCCTCGTAGTTTAATTGGGGCGGGGGTTTCAGTTGCAGCAGTTGGGCACCTCATTGCCCACAACTGTCTTGGGAATAATAACAACCAGATCTTTCTTACTAAAGTTGATCCCGTTGATTCAAACAAGTATTTGTGGGTGCATCCATTGGAAGGCGATCAAAGTTGCAACACTTGCCACCCTGCAATTGTGAACGAGTGGAGGCATAGTGCTCATTCGCAAAGTAGTGTGGGTTATCGGTTTCTTGAAATGTTTGGGGAAAAGAAAAACGATGGCAAACCAGTCCAGGGTTGGAGTCTCTCGCGTGATTTGCCTGAGGGTAAAACTGTTTGTGTTGCCTGTCACGCCCCCGGTGTGGGTGCGGGGCAAGCAGGGTTAGAAAATATAAAAGAAGTTGTAGGTGTTGATAGGCTAGGGGTGCACTGTGATTTTTGTCATAAGGTCGGTGGAATAAAGGAAAAAGAAGTGGGATTTGCGCACGGTAGAGATTTACTTGAACTGTACCGTCCAGAAAAAGGGCAGGTCTTTTTCGGCCCTATGAAAAATGCTAAGCGAAACGATAATTCTTATGCCCCAGTGTATCAACAAAGTATTTATTGTGCTTCCTGCCACGAAGGAACAATGTTTGGAATCCGCGCTTACACTACATTTTCTGAATGGCAGAAAAGCCCTGCCGCTGCACAAGGGTTGCAATGTCAATCCTGCCATATGAAGCCAGATGGAAAGATGGAAAACATAGCACCTGAGAAAGGGGGAATCAAACGCAATCCAATGGAATTGGCATCGCACAACTTAATGCCTGGGGGCCTAAAGTTGATGTTGCAAAGTTCTATTTTTCATCAAGAGGAAATAATCCAGTCTGAAAAAGATACGATGGTTAGAGTGCGAGTTAAAGCAACTAATGTTGGTCATAAAATTCCTACCGGTTATATCGATCGTCATTTGATTTTGGAACTGAGTGGCACCGATGGGGAAAAGGAACTTCTTCCCGTTGACGGGAATTTAATTCCAATTTGGGCTGATGCGGATCTCGCTGGTAAGGGCGGGGTAGTGTTTGGAAGGCCGTTACTTGATAAGAGAAAAAGACTATTGCAACCATTTTGGCTCGCTGAGGAAGATGTGATTGATACACGGCTTGAACCTGAGATGAGCTATGAATACATTTGGAAATTTCCTAAAGAGCTTAGAAGTTTGAAAATTCAAATGATTTACAGACCTTTTTGGAAAGAACAACAGAAACTTAAAAAATGGAGTAATAAGGAACTTTTGATTTTCGAAACCACCCTCGAACCATAAAGCTTCGCTTTCTTTTCGTTATTTGTTTAGTGTGATTTGGTTTAATTTAAGCAGATTTGATGAAGACTTTTAACTTAAATTAAAAGTTTTAATAGTTTGGCTTGCACCTTGTACCCCAATACCTCTAAACTACAAGATGGTACTGATTTTAGTTTTAATAATATGGCATCAGGATGATTGGCAATAAAATATGAGTTACGATCCTTTAAATCCTTTAATTGTCCAAGGCGATCGCTCGGTTTTGTTAGAAGTAGATAACCCTAAGTATGCACAAGCAAGAGAAGCGCTTGCGCCCTTTGCGGAGCTTGAAAAAAGCCCCGAGCATATTCATACCTACAGGCTTACTCCCTTATCTTTGTGGAATGCTGCTGCTGCTGGGATGTCTGCAGATAGTATGGTCGAGGTTTTAAAAACCTTTTCGAAGTTTCCTCTGCCTACCAATATCGGGGCCGATATTTACGAATTGGTTAGCCGTTATGGCAGGGTCACCATCAGGCGATCCGAGGAAATTGATCCCAAGACTAGCACACCTATGCTTTTGATGGTTTGTGAGGATGCGCTTCTATTAGAAGAATTATCCCGTCAGCCTAAATTAAAGGAATATCTTAAGAACCGGATTGATAAAAAAAGCTATCTTATAGAACCCATTTTTCGAGGCGTTTTAAAACAGGCACTTATTTCTGTTGGTTATCCTGCTGAAGACCTTGCTGGCTATACCGAAGGCGCAAATCTAAGTATTGAATTAAGAAAAATTTGTAAGTCGGGACTGCCTTTTACCGTTCGTGATTACCAGCAAGAAGCTTGTGATGTTTTTCACGCTGGTGGCGATGTTCGTGGCGGCAGTGGTGTTATCGTTCTTCCTTGCGGTGCTGGAAAAACTATCGTTGGTATCGTTGCTATGAGTGTTCTGAAAAAGAACACTCTTGTTCTTACGACAGGCATCACCGCGGTAAAGCAATGGCATCGAGAAATTGCTGATAAAACCGACATACCAGAAAACTTGATTGCTGAGTACACGGGCGATTCCAAACAAATTGCCCCCGTCACAATTGCAACTTATCAGATTATTACCTATCGATCTGAAAAGAACGATGACTTCCCACACTTTAAAGTGTTTGATGGTCAGGATTGGGGGCTCATTATTTATGATGAAGTGCATTTGTTGCCTGCCCCAGTTTTTAGGGTTACTGCTCAGATTCAGGCTAGAAGAAGGCTTGGGCTTACTGCTACCTTAGTTCGAGAAGATGGCAGAGAATCGGATGTCTTTAGCCTTATCGGCCCTAAAAAATACGATGTGCCTTGGCGTGAACTCGAAACCAAAGGTTGGATCGCAGAGGCTTCTTGCACCGAAGTCCGCGTCGGCCTTCCTGATACCGACCGGATGGAATATGCAGTTGCTGAATGGCGTAATAAGTACAGGTTGGCAAGCGAAAATATTGCCAAGGAAGAAATGGTATCTGCTATTTTAAAACAATATCCGGATAGTCGCTTGTTGATTATCGGTCAGTATTTAAATCAGCTTCGTCAACTTAGAAATCGTTTCGATATACCTTTAATTACAGGTCAAACCTGTAGTGCGGAGCGAGAAGAACTGTATGGGAAATTTAGAAAAGGCGAAATTAAAAAGCTGATCCTCTCTAAAGTTGGAAACTTTGCCCTCGATCTGCCCGATGCCAATGTCCTTATCCAAGTTTCTGGTACTTTTGGGTCTAGGCAAGAAGAAGCTCAAAGGCTTGGTCGGATTCTCAGGCCTAAGCCCAATGGTGAAATCGCTCATTTTTATACTTTGGTTTCTAGAGATACAAGAGAACAAGACTTTGCCCATCATCGCCAGATGTTTCTTACCGAGCAGGGTTACAGTTACAGTGTGGTGGATGGTGCAACCTTGATCGCAAACGATGGTTCTAAAGCCTAAGAAAGGTAATGCTGGAAAAAATGTTGATTGCAACTAATAAAAATATCCTTGCTAGAATTCCTGTAAAATTACACCGCAGAGTTTGTCTGATTCTTACTGAAGATGCGTTACTTGCAGAAGAAATTCTGGCACGAAAAAAACTCGCATCCGAAGTATGCGGCAGGCTGACTGATAAGGTTCTTCTTGTTCGAACAGGCAGGCTAGAAAGCGTTGTTGCGGAACTGCAGCGTATGGGTCACACTCCTCAAGTATTACAGCGCTAAATATGATCGAATCTTCTCAAAAATCTTGGCAAGAAATTATTAGACTTACCCTTGGTAGGTATGATGAAAAATTATTGCGCGAGGTCGCTCAAATGCTTCTTCGCCCTCGCAACGAATGGCCCATCGAAGAACTTATCGAACGCTGTGTTGAAACCTATGACAACACCGTGCTTATCAATCGCAGAATTAAAGAAATTGACGATTCCTCTCGAAATCTTCTTGCTGCGTTGGCACAATCTAGGCAGGTTCGCTGGAAGCTTGGGCAGTTAGTCGAAATCAGTATGTCTTTGGGGCAAGCAGATGGATTAGCTACGGTTTTTGAATTGTTGAAAATTGGATTCCTGCTTCCGGATGTGGTGAATTTATTTGAAACCGATTCTCTTCCTAAAGCTTGCAAGAAGCCTTACATCAAATCTTTTGAACAATGGCTAGGGTTTCCCGGCCCTGAAGGCCTTGCTGTTTTTATTCCACCTTCTGTTGTTGAACGGTCGACTGGGTTGCCTTTACCCTTACCCGAAATCTACGAAACTGCAGAAGGCGATGAGATATTATTACCAGATGCTACCGCACCGATATTGCAAGCCGATGGTATTGAATTCCCTCTAAGAATGGCTGTTCTGATGCAGCAGACGCATAAAGATCCTTTACGAAAAAACCAGCAGGGTGGGTACTTTAAAAAAGATCTTGAGTACCTTCGTGGCAATGTTATGATTTCTGGCGACCCTGCAGATCAATTATTAAAAGTCCCTGATTTAGGTGTTTTAATAACTGAAATATCTTTAAAATTAGGTCTACTAGTTTCTAAAGAGAACGAGTTGCATCCAGGTGACTTCCCCGATTCTTGGGATAGTGGGCTTCAGGCGACCTTGGCTGAAATTTGGTCGGTTTTGCCTTCCATTGAAGCTTGGAACCCTTGTTCCGGCTTGGCTGATAATCCCGAAGAGCGGAGCAACCCTTTTAATACCGCTTGCCTTCTTGCTGTCCTTGCACTCGGTAAGATTCCTGCAGGACAATGGGTTGACCCTGCCTTGCTTGAAAATTGGATTCTAACCCACCATCCTTATTGGCCGGATCGAGAATCGATAAGGCCATCGAAGTTGCGTGGATGGTTAGAGAAATTTCTTTTAGGTGTTGCCTATCAGATACGATTTATTCAAGCTACAAAAACTACAACAGGCCGATACTTGGTGCGTTTAAGTCCTTTAGGCCGTGCAATTCTTGGTTTACAAAAAGAAAATGATTTTGAATCTGGTTTCCCTAAAACCTTACTTGTTCAACCTAATTTAGAAGTGCTTGCTTATCGTCAGGGGTTGTCCCCGATACTCATAAGGGATTTAACTAAAATTGCAACTTGGAAAGGCATTGGGCCTGCGTGTCAGTTATTACTGGAGCCGGATTCGGTTTATTTCGCGCTCGAATCTCAGCTAAGATATGAAGATATATGTTCGTTGTTGGAAAGGCACGGAACGCGTTCTACGCCCCAAGCTGTTTTAGATGCTTTAAAAACTTGGTCAAATAAGCACGAGAGAATTACAATCTATTCTGCAGCAACCTTGTTGGAATTCCCATCGGGGCAGGACTTAGATAATGCGCTTTCACGGGGTCTGCCTGCGCTAAAAATTTCTGATCGTTTTGCAGTTGCTAACAGTGAAGATGGCATTGATTTTAGCCAATTTCGCCTCACAGCGACCCGAGATTATGGATTGATGCCTGAAAAATGCGTTCAAGTCGAAAGTGATGGGATCACTTTAGTTGTGGATGTAAGTCGGTCAGATTTATTGCTTGAAACGGAATTACCTAGGTTTGCTAATTTTGTAGAAGAAGCTTCTTCGCAACAGCGTAGGGTTTATCAACTGACCCCCGAAACATTAAAAAATGCTGAACAGGCAGGTTTTACAGAAACAACCCTTGAGGATTGGTTTCAACAAAGAATGGGTCGTTCTCTGACCCCTGCAGTGCATTTAATTTTGGGTCCTAAAACTATGGATTCTATTCCAGCACAGCTCGAACCTATGCTGGTTATACATCTTGAAAACGAGCAGATGGCAGATGGAATTACGCAATGGCCCGAAACTGCGCAATGGATTCATTCAAGGCTTGGCCCTTGTGCGATTTCAGTGAATGCAGAATCGTTAGAAAACCTTAAAAAGTCGATGGGCCTTGCGGGCCATAAAATTGTTGATGCCCCTAAAGTTTAACTTTCTATCATCATTTTTTTTCAGCAAGTGCGTGAGAAATTTCAATTAGAGTTTCATTCATACGAAAGAAAACAATTAAGAGTTCGCAATAAACTCTGATTATTATTGGTCCAATTAACATCAAGAAAAAACCAATCGCAATCCCTTCGATTTTTAAGCTGAATAATGAAAGTAGCATCAATCCTAAACCCGATAATAGGCAAAGAATCGCACTCACCCAAAATACAAAATTTACTAACCGAGGTGTTATCATCTGCTTAAATGAAAGGTAATCCTTGACCTGCGGCGTAAGAAGTGATTTCGCTTGTTTTATTAAAGGCTCAATGAGGGGAACTGCTGGCGCAGAGTTTGGAGGTTGAGGCGGTTGATTTTATTGCGGAATTTGTGAAATAAGTTGTGCAAACGCTGGTACTTCTTTCCAATTGGTCCAGATTGAAATTGTCGGGTTCCAAACCATTGCATCATGGGAAACCTTCCCTTCTTTTATCATGGTCTGCACCGCGTTTTCGGGGAAGGGCCCCTGAGCTTTTCCTTGAAGCACTACATGCCACATCGGTTCACTCATTGCAACTCCTTTAAAACGACATAATTGACACTTTGGAATTTATTCTTTGAATTAAAATTGTACAAACGAATTAGTGCTTGATCCACTCTTAGTTTTGGTAAATAGTAACAATTTAAGGTTAGGGAAGTGATGCCAAGGGACTGTCTTTACTTTTCTTTAATACATAAAAACAAGGTGCATTTGCATTAGGGTTAGGAATAAATCCCATAAGTTCCCAACCATTCTTGCCTTCCGTATTTAGGGCACGCTGAAGGATCAGCATATCGCGTCGACCTTCAATGGGGGAAGTACCTACGACTTTGTACTTCCATTCCCCTGTATTATTCTCAGCCATAAAAATCCTTTAATTAAGAATAGAAAATAATAAATCAGTTTAACTGGTTTTATTCTGGTGACAATATGTATTATCACAAATTTAAAATAGTATAAATGCTTTTCAGGGATTTGGCGTTAAGATAATAGGGGTGGGTAAAATGTCGAAATTTTAGAAAATTAATATGAGACAAAGGTTCAAGGAATTTAACCGTTTGCGTATGGAAAAAATCAAGCCTAAAACCCAGAATGAACTTGACCTCGTAAATATTAAAATAGGTATCGGCATCAATACTGACTTTGCTATTTCAGGCAATATTGGATCTACTAAGCGGATGGAGTTTACTTCAATAGGCGATGGTGTAAACCTTGGTTCAAGGTTAGAAGGAACCAGCAAGACTTATGGAACAGATATTATTATTAGTGAAAATACTTTTAAGGCTTGTGGCGAGCGACTGTGGACTATGGAGTTAGACCGTATTCAAGTTAAGGGAAAAAATCAGCCTGTGAGTATTTATGAACTGCTTGGTTTTCGCTCTGATCCACTTAGTGAAAATCAGGAACAAATCATCGAACACTATAACAAAGCAAGAGAATTTTATCACGCTTGGAAGTTTAGCAAAGCTGTTTCTGCATTCGCAGAGGTTCTTGAACTTGATAACAAAAATAAATCTGCAAGTTTGCATTTATCAAGGTGTCAACATTTTCTTGTAAACCCGCCCTCTGAAGATTGGGATGGAGTTTGGCGACTTACTGAGAAATAGCTTTTTCATTGCGTTTTCTTATGATTGAATTACCATAGAAGGATAAATCCTTTGCAAGTTGATTTATAAAGGGGTATTTCATGCTTCAAGAAAGTATCGGCTTCAATCGAAGGCAATTTATTAAGCAAACTGCGGCATCGTCTACTGGCGCACTTGCTTTTTTACCTGCTCTCCAAGCAGCACAAACCCTTAGTAACACTTCGATTAAAAATTGTATTTTCCTTTTCTTAACAGGTGGTCCAAGTCAGATCGATACTTTCGATCCCAAGCCGGAAGCTTCTTCCGCCATTCGTGGTCCATTTAAACCGATCGCTTCCAAGGTGCCTGGCACTTTTTTTGCAGAGACTTTGCCCTTAATTGCCTCAAGGGCAGACAAGTTTACTTTGATCCGATCTTTATTCCATAACGAAGCCCCCATTCACGAAACAGGTATGCAATTGATGCAGACTGGTAGGCTATCTAGTGAAGCGATGGAGTTTCCCAACTTTGGTTCGGTCTGTTCTACTTTGAACCCTTGTACCAACCTAGTAGGATCAAATTTTGTAGTTTTGCCTTCATTGATAGGCAATACAGGCGTCAATATGTATCAAGGGCAGGGGGCAGGCTTTTTAGGGGCTCATTATGAACCCCTTGTGGTAAAGTCGCATTTAGGCGATATCCGAAATATAGTTGAAATTAATGCAACAAGTAAAGAGTTTAATCCTTCTAAAACTCGTGCCATTTTATCAAACCTTAATTTCGATTCTCGCTATGGAAATACAAGGTTTGGCCAATCTTGTCAGGCTGCTTTGTCTCTGGTGGAATCGGGCGTAAAGTTTGTTACAGTAAATATGTTTGAAACCGTATTTAACGAAGTTACCTGGGATTGCCACGCTGATGCTGGGGCCTTGGCAAGTGATTTAAATGATTACCGTAATAAAATATGCCCTATGTTTGATGCTGCTTATTCCGCACTGATTGATGACCTTCAATCGAAGGGCTTATTCGATTCAACCTTAGTAGTTGCAGTTGGTGAGTTTGGTCGAAGTCCTATGCTAAATATGCGTGGGGGCCGTGATCATCATAGTGGCGTATATAGCGGATTGCTTGCGGGGGCAGGATTGCCCGGCGGGGCTGTAGTTGGTTCTTCCGATTCAATGGGAGGTGAACCTAAAGATCATCCTGTAAATCCTGCAATGTTTGCAGCGACAATATATAAGGCACTAGGTATAAATCCTGAGCATCAGATAAAACTAGCGAACGGTCAAACCCTAACAGTAGCTGATTCCAAACCCATACCAAATTTACTATGATAGTGAAATAAATGATTGATTCCGAATGGATATTTGCGGTCGATGAAAAAAGCTTTACCCAAAAAGTGGTTGAAAAGTCAAAGGAAGTTCCTGTTGTCATAGACTTTTGGGCTCCTTGGTGCCAACCCTGTAAATCGCTAATGCCCTTGCTTGAAGCAGCGATCAATGGATTAGAAGGTAAGGTGCTGTTGGCAAAAGTAAATACGGATGAATCTCCGAACCTTGCGGGATCCTTTCAAGTTGAAGGAATTCCAGCAGTCTTTGCGTTGAAAAATGGTTTGATAGTAAATCGATTTCAAGGATTATTATCAGAAATACAAATCAATGAGTTCCTGCAAACATTACTGCCCACGGAAGTCGACAAAACGCTCACGCAATTACTAGAGCTTAAAAAAACCGATTCTTTGAAAGCAGAAGAATCCTTAAGGGAACTCGTCAAAAACAACCCTAAGCACGAAAGGGCGAGGTTAGCCCTTGCGAGAATCCTTGTGGAAAAAGGAGATGCAGATGCCGAAGTCCCTGGCCTGTTGGAACCTCTTGGTTCGGATGGAGAAATTGGCAAAGAAGTCGAGAGCATTCAAGCTCGTTTTAAAATTTATCAACTAGTTAAGCCGCTAGCAAGTATTGCAGAAGTTCGCATTCAAGTAGAAAAAAATCCAAGTCAGGCGATGGGTTATTATGAACTTGGTTGCCACCTCGCTTATTCCGAGAATTACGAAGAGGCATTAAACTTAATGATTGAAGCGGGCGAAAAAGATATGAAATTAGCCAAGGGGCCTGTAAGGGAAGCTATGGTAAGTATATTTCATCTGATAGGTGTAGGCACACCCTTGGCGAATAAGTTTCGCTCGAAGTTATCTAGCTTGCTTTATTAACTTGGACTTTTGCAAACTTGAGTTTGTCCTTGGCAAAATAAGCAAGTGGGTTCAAATCATCTGGCAGAATGCCGTTTCAAGGAGGATTTCGGAGGGGCAACCTCTGCCAGGAATCGCAACCGGCCGTTGGGCGAATGCGGCAATCGGCACGGCAGTCTATCTCGAGACTTACGGCATAGTGAAGGTGTTCCGGATCATTTCTAGGGACGGTACGGCGGAGCGCTGGGCAACCAACGAATCTGGCACGGCAGGAACCTCGCCCCTCGCCGGTTTCTGACCTCCGAAAATAGTTTAAGAATTCTTGTTGCTGATCTATCTCTGGTTTGGTAATCTCGCTTTTACCACTTTGTTCCCATAACAGGAGGTTCCCCATGACCCTGTTCCGCACATTCGCCGCGTTCATGCGTCTCTGGACATCGCAATCAATCAACCATAAGAAGCGCCGTTCAACTTTGTGTCAGCCTAGGGTCGAACAACTCGAAACTCGCAATCTGCTGTCTGCGTCCACTTTTATAGCGGTCGCTGACGGCCCGTTTACGATCGACAAAAACACATCGATCACCTTCGCGGTCTTGGCCAACGACACGATCCCTGATCTCAGCGCCATTAGCATCATCATCCTGCCGAACCCCTTGTACGGCAACGCGGTGGTGAATCCCGACAACACGGTGACATATACGCCGTTCGTCAATGCAGTCGGCGCCGAGCTTTTCGAATACATGATTACCGACGGGTCGTATACCTCGGTCGCATCGGTTCGCATCAACATCGGGGTCGATCCGTATGTGTTCTATCAGGCCGATGTTTCGCTGGCGAATCAGCTTTATTTCAATAAAGTTCTTACGGAAGCAGCCACGCGCCAGACGAGCATTGATGGCGCACGCGTTGCCGCACAATCAAGCGCCCTGCAGGCATATGCCGATTACGATATCGCTATCTCGCAAGCGAAGCAGGGCTATTCTGCGAGTGCTTCCCTTGCGGAAACCAACTACCAAAGTGCGGTTCAGACGGCCACGGCCACTTACCAGTCATCAAGCGATCAGGCGTACACGACTTATAACGCAGTGGTTGATAGCGTCTACACCACCTATAACGCAACCATGGCGGTGATCGATCAAACGCACCTGAATGCCTTGGCCGCTGCGGATGCCGCCTACGATGGGGCCGTGGCTCCGTATCAGACGGCACTTAACTCGGCCCAGGCGTACTACGCTGCCAATCCGGAGAATCCCGAAGCCCAAGCGGCTTTGGCGCAGGCCCAGGCGAATTTTGATGCTGCGTTCGCCCCGGCATCAAACGAGCGGAACGGCGCCTATGCCAACGCCGCTGCGAACAAGCAAACGGCGCAAGCCGCTGCGGAGGTAGCTTTGATTGCGGCGGATGGTGCCGCAGTGACCGCCTATCTCAGCCGCCTTGGCGCCATCGATCAGGCTTGGACTACCGCCGAAGCAACCGCGTGGATGACCTACGGGGCGGCCAAAGCGGATGCCGATAATGTCTTGGTGAATGCCGAAGGATCCGCCTGGCTTAAGTATACCGGCGCTGTGGCGCACTTCGAATCCGACCTAGTGTTCATCGAGTTCACGGCACAGACAAAGTTCGACATGCAAATGACTTCGGCGTTGACCGCATGGCAGAGCCGTGAGGACACCGCCTGGACGACCTACATGACGGAAAAGGCCAAGGAACCCAATGCGCCCCCCTTGGGCGTCAGGATTCTCGAGCCCGTTGGGGTCGAGGTTCCCGTCGTGGTCGCCTTTGCCGGGTTTCCGAACGGATCGAGGTTTGCCGCAGCGATTTTCTGCCAAATCAACACCCTGTTCCTAGCGGTTCAAGTTCCTCTTGATGTATTGAGCGTGGAGAATGCGGTGACGTTGAAGCGCTTTCGAGATATCCGGTTTAAAGCCAACGAATGGGCTGCCCCAAACCCGGGTAACATCACAACCGAATTCGACGATGTTGGGCCTTTCTATATCACGGTTAACTATTGGGCGTCCTTCTTAGGAATACCCTTCTACCGTCATACAAGCATAAAGATACGGATCGATTTCCGAATGGTGGGCGGCATTTTGCAAGCTAATATACCGACCTTTGACCGCCAAGGAATTAAGACCGGAATGAACTGGGTCCCACTTTAGCAGGTCAGCTTTTCTTTTTATCGAAGTTCTGGTAACGACTCTCGTTCACACTTGGAGTGATTCAAACATGTCAATCACAATACAGACGATTACTGTTGTTTTGTGTCTACTAAACTCTGCTGCATCGCAAACTCTGTCCACGGAGGTAGACGACAGCAAGGCGGAAGCATTGATCAGGGGCCTCGCAGGATTCGTTGTACGCGACGAGAAAATCCGCGGGAAGCCTATCGTTGGCGTCGAGTTAGGCGTGGGCAACCTCTACGATGCCATCATTAAGGGCGTGGTTCCCCTTATCCGGGACGCCGACTTGAAGTGCTTGCGGGAACTCAAGAGCCTACAAACGCTGCGATTAACAAACGCCAAAATTACCGGTGACGGCCTGAAAGAGTTGAGTTCCCTTAAGAATCTCCAGATCCTGGACTTGACCAATACCACGATCACCGGCGCTTGTTTGAAGGAATTAAGCCCGCTCATCAACCTGACTGAATTAGATCTTGGCAACACCGAGATAGATGATGCGAGTCTTACGCATTTGAAAGGCTTTCCGCAACTCCAAACTCTGAACCTTAGAGCGACAAAAATTAATGGCACCGGATTTAAAGAGTTGCAGTCCCTCAAGAATTTGCGCGTACTGCAGCTCGGCGGTACTTTTCTGACAGATCAAGGGATCCGCAAGCTCGCTGCACTTACGAATCTGACCTCTTTGGAGTTCACGGTTCGCGAGCAAATGAGCAGCACAGCCCTTAAAGATTTACGCCGGCTTACCAATATCGAAGAGTTGCGGGTGGGCGGAAAGCTCACCGAAGAAGTCTTGAAGGAACTGACGGCGTTGAAAAAACTCAAACGATTTTCGATGTCAGAGGCCTACATAAGTGACGAGGGTCTCAAAGAATTGGCCGCCTTTCCCGATTTGCAAGAACTCGATCCGCCGCGCCATATGTCGAACGCCGGGCTGAAGAACCTAAGCCGATTGAAATCCCTTAAATCCCTAAACCTTGGGAAAACTAAGGTGACCGATGCCGGATTCGAATCCTTGCAAGAATTAACCAAGCTTCAGCAATTGAATCTTAGCCGAACCGAGGTTGGCGATCAAGGCTTGAAACATCTTCGTTCGCTAAAAACTCTCGAACGGCTTTATCTTGCAGGCACCAACATAAGCGATACCGGGTTGAAAGAACTGTGCGACCTTAGGAGCCTCCGAGAGCTGGGGCTTTCGTTCACTCAAATTGGCGATACCGGGTTGAAAGAACTGCGCGACCTTCAAAACTTGCGCATACTAAACCTCTGGGGAACAAAGGTGACGGACGAAGGGCTCAAGGAACTTCGGGAACTCAAGGTACTCGAAGAGCTCAATCTCTGGGATACTCAGGTCAGCGACAAGGGCATCAAGGAACTACGAGACCTGCTGCGGTTGAGGAAACTGAACCTCGAAGGCACCCAAATTTCGGACTCCGCCCTCAAGGAATTGGCTGGCTTCAAGGCTCTGCAGGAACTCAACATTAGCGGGACATTCGTAACCGATGAAGGGGTCGAGGCCCTTCAAAAAACATTGCCGCTCCTAAAAGTGGTCC
>JBDNHI010000057.1:0-11075 GCA_041694635.1 Gemmataceae bacterium
CTCCAAGCACTCGCTAGCAAACTCAATACAACTCCAAGGAAATGTCTTGGCTTTAGAACGCCTGCTGAGGTATTTTGTAAACATCTTCAACCGTTGCACTTCAAGTGTGAATTCGCCTTCCCGCCTTCGCGGGAATGACGGCGTGGAAGCAGCGGCAGACGACAAAAGCGGTATAGTCTGCCATCGCTGCATGAACGGCATTGTGTACAAGGCGGATGCAAAAAATGCTATCGAAGGAATTAGCCCTAACTGATCGAATGCTATAGCTTGGGTCGAACTACTTGAGTTTGAGTTTTCCAAAAGAAAAGGCTTGAATACCGCGATCTGAAATGAAAATGCTAATATCCCCAAACTTTGCATTGCCTGAGGTGATGGTGCAACTTGTGAAACATTAGGATTTTCACAAGGTGATTGATTAAGTTGGTAACCAAGAAAACTAATTCTTGCGGTTTTGCTTTCGTAATAGATTTAAAACCGGCCCGTTAAGCTTTTGCTTTTGATTAATATTTACGCCGTTTTTGTTATTACCTTGCTGTCCGTTTTGATTTTGGCCTTGCTGGCCTTGCTGTCCGTTTTGATTTTGGCCTTGTTGGCCTTGCTGCCCGTTTTGGTTCTCGCCTTGCTGGCCTTGTTGCCCGTTTTGATTGTCAAATGCGAACGAAGAGGAAAAACAAACGCATGTGATTATAGTTGCAAGTGAAAATACTCGAATAAATTGTGACAACATAATTCACCTCAAATAAGAAAAGTGTTGCTTTAAAAAGAATCTAATAAAAGTGTAATTCTTATTAGCAGTTTTAGCAAAGTAATTCGTGTAGTAAGTAGAGAAATCACATGAGCAAAACCAGTCCAGAAGTTGCCTTGGTTGTAGCGAAACCCATAGGGGAATTGGTTTTGGACAACGGAAGCAGCGATAGGAACCATCTGGGAAGAATTGACGGGCTGGGTGTTAAAAACATAACCAATAGCGCCACTAGCTTTTGCAAGCTTCAGATGGCTGGGCAAGGTCAGGTGCTTTCTTATTCGGTTACATTTCTTTTACTTGGCAAGCGGAAATCCAGCGGGGGTTTCTGGCTCTTTTCAAGTAGCGGTTCAAACTTTGCCCCTTCCAGTTTTTTATTCAACTCTGCCCGAGCTTTTTTTACCAACTCGGGTGATTGAAATAGGTCTAGCGCTGTTACAGCCAGAACTTTAGATGCAAGCATCATGCCTTTTTTTCCTATCGTAGTTCCGCCACACGCTACGGCTTGCCAAGAATGCCCTGGTGTTCCGGGAACCCAAGTTGCAACATTAAAACCTGTCGTGGGAACAACCCAAGAAACATCCCCCACATCGGTAGAACCCATCGTTACCTTGCCTGCTTGATCTAAAACTTCCTTAAGTGATTCAAGTGGCGGAGCTTTATCCGGAAAGGTTTCTCGTATACGCAGAGCAAAAGCAGTTTCCTCTTTTGAATATTCAAGGTCATTAAGAGAGGTAAGATTTTTTCGAGTAACATTAGCTAAAGTATCATTAGGGAGAATTTGCATAGTGCCACCAAGAGGAACCACTTCAAGTCTGGTTTCAGTAGCAAGAGCAGCTCCTTGTGCGCATTTTAAAAGTCTGGGCCAAAGTTTTGCAACGACCTCTGCTTTAGGGTGCCTCACATAAAAAAAACCTTCTGCAAATTCTGGAACCACATTAGCAGCGCCACCACCTGATGTAATGGTGTGATGTAAGCGAGTGCCTTCGGGCGTATGTTCTCTTAAAAGTTCAACAGCGTGCATTGCAAGCAAAAGCCCATCAAGAGCAGAGCGACCTTTTTCTGGGGAACCAGCAGCGTGGGCGGCCTGACCGTGAAAACGAAATTTCACTGCAATTCGAGCAAGGCAGGAAGAATCCCCTGCAGAGTTGCGACTTCCCGGGTGCCAATGCAATGCCACATCCACATCATTAAATAATCCATCTCGAACCATAAAAGCCTTCGCAGCGCCACCTTCTTCAGCAGGGCAACCATAAAATCGAATAGTTCCTTTGATTTTTCCTAATTTGATTAGTTCACCAATTGCCAAAGCGGCATTTGCGGAAGCAACCCCAAAAAGATGATGACCACAAGCATGGCCATATCCATTTCCGATTTCGCGAGGTTTTCGAAAAGGGACGGCTTCTTGCGAGAGTTCAGGAAGTGCATCGTATTCGCCCAAGATTGCAATAACGGGTTTTCCCGATCCAAAAGATGCGGTAAAAGCGGTGGGAATATTAGCAATACCTCGATCGATTTTAAACCCTTCCTTTTCTAGGGAAGAAGCAAGGAGAGAAGCGGATTGTTTTTCAAGATAGCCAGGTTCTGCGAATTGCCAGATTTTCTGTGCCATTTCCCACGCCGGTTCTTCTTTTTCTACGATGGTTTGTAACAGGGCAGGGCGTAGGTCTTGGCTGTGTAAAAATGGTGCAAGTGCGAATAAGCAAATAAAACCGCTAAACAATGCTTTGTAATTAAACATCGAATTTGCCCTGTAACAAAAAAGTAATGAATTAAATGTAAGCCCCAACCTATGAAATACAAAGGGATAAAAGAAACAAATTCAACTTGGGTCTTTAAGGCCGAATGCTTATGGGCTTTTTGATACGATGGGAAATGTTATGGAATGGGGAATAAATCGGGTCGAATTATTTCCTTGGTTTGACAAGATTAATGATGATGCTGTGTTAAAAGATCAAAATGGAGCTATTCTTCGAGGGAAATCTCGTTCTCTCCGTGGAGGGTGTTTTTATAATTCTAATGCTGCCCATCGAATTCCTGCCCGTAATAGTGCTAACCCAGATAACTCATCGGATGGTCGTGGCTTTAGAATAGTAAGGTCGATTCCCTAAGCTTACTGTTTAACTATTTTGTTTTGGTTTTAATCCATTCTAATTCTGCTTGAAATGGACCTTGCTTTTTGTCGCCTAGCAATAATCCAATCGATTCAATTTCTTCTGGATTAATTGATGGGGCATTGGAGATGATTCTGCCAAATGAAGTTGCACTAAATTTTTCTAACGGTATAGAAACTTCAATCCATTCGTCTTTTATTGTCGCAAAACTATGACGGTATGCAAAAGCAGTCAAGCGCTTTGATGTATATAGGTTAAGGGTGTATTCTCTGCCATCTCCTTTAATCCGAAGCATAATACTATCGCCTTTTTGCATAAGTAGTTTAGAAGGAGTTGATCGAACCGAAGCAAAACCTCCGTTATTAGCGAGCGATAGGTTGCCATAGAATTGCAAAGTTTTATTTTCGGTTATTTTGAATTTGCCTTCAGAAACCCCACCCATCACATTGTCATTAACGCTGATCCAAGCACGAGCTGTTTCGGGTTTTTTAAAATCAAATAAAATTTGTGACTTATCTTCGGTCATATTTAATGAAGTTCCAGTTATTAAAGTAAAAATCATCGTAGTAATGAGCATTATTTATTTCCTTTGTTTGATTTTAACATTATATCATAAAATACTTTTGAAAAAACTTACTTCTATCAATTGTGTTCATTGATTAAACAAATTAGTTACATTAAACTACTTTTTCATTCCATTTTGTAAAGGAAATAACTCGATGTCTGAAAATTTTACAAAACCTACCAAGCTTCAAAATTCAAGACGAACAGTTTTGCAATCTACCCTTCTTGGAGCTGCTGTTTTAACTTTTGCAGAAAAAGGGTTTTCTCAGACTTCTGAAATTAAAACTGATCTTGCTAATGCTGAAAGATTAGATGGTTTAATCAAAAACAATCAGTCGATTCAGCGTTCTCGTCAATTCGCTTTAGATATTCTTAAACCTTCCCCTAAACAACTTGAACATGGATTATCTCTACATAGTCAATCCCTCGTTTTTGATGGTTATGCTTTTTCTCCTCGGGCAAATTCCAATACCAATATTATAGCGAATGCTGTAGATGCTGGCGCCTCTGATAACGAATTGCAAGATTTGACCGAAGATATGGCAATGACACTCGCAGTTACCAATTTACACGAAAGGGAAGAACTGTTCGTTGGCTTTCGTGCTAGTGGGGTCACTTGTATTTTTCAAAACGCAGGCGAAGAATGCCAGCATCCTCAGCGATTAATCAAGCGATTAGCCCGTTTTACTTTTCTTACCGATATTTTAAAGCCCCTCCTGTCTAAAGCTATCTCACCTCGTGATATCGAAGATGTAAAAAAGAATGGCAATCATTGCCTTTACCTTACAGGTAACGGCGTGCCTTTACCTCAAGATTGGATTTCCGTTGAAGAAGAACTTCGATCCATTCGGATTTTTTTCCAATTAGGTATTCGAATGATGCATGTAACTTACCAGCGTAGGAATATGCTAGGCGATGGCTGTGCTGAAACTGCTAATGGCGGACTTAGCGACTTCGGCAGGCAGGCTATCGCTGAAATGAACCATCAGGGGGTTTTGGTTGATATTGCTCATTCTGGTTGGCAGACTAGTTTGGAAGCCGCTAAGGTTAGCACCAAGCCGGTGGTTGCAAGTCATACCACAGCCACCCAGTTGCATCGGCATATTCGTAGTAAGCCTGATGAGGTTTTAAAAGCTCTTGCAGATTCTGGCGGCTATGCTGGTATTTGCTGTATTCCACAATTTTTAGGCGGCGCTTGCGATATCTCTAGGTTTCTTGATCATATTGATTATGTCGTCAAAAAAATTGGCATCGATCACATTGCTATCGGGACTGATGTTGCTTATTCTTCTAGGCAAGATGGCGTCGAGCGCAAGAAGTTGCCCCCTAAAAAAAAGTCGCGTACTCGCTTTGCTTCCCTTTGGCCAAAGGAAATTCAAACCACTACTGAAGCTGCTCGCGAAAGCTTGGCCTGGACTAATTGGCCTTTGTTTACTGTCGGACTTGTGCAACGAGGTTATAACGATACTGATATTCAGAAGATTATCGGTGGCAATGTCCTTCGCGTTGCTAAGGCAGTATTTCCTAAAATCACTCCGGTTAATTAGTTCCTACATGAATATCTTCCGTTACCTTTTTGGATTTAACTATGGATTTGTTTCTTCAAGATAAAGTTGTTGTGGTTACTGGTGGGGCTAGTGGCATCGGGCTAGCAACTTGTAAAGCCTTTGCTATCGAAGGTGCAAAGGTTGCGATTTGGGATCGCTCTGAATCAGTTTCGGAGGTTGCCCAAAATATTCAACACGATTTTAAAGGTAAAGCTATTGGTGTTTCTCTTGATGTTACCCTTTTAACATCTGTGCAAGCCGCACTTAATAAAACCCTTGATCTTTTTGGTGAAATTGATCACCTTGTTCACGCTGCTGCAGTAGGGTCAGGGAAATTTGGGTTTCCTTTTACAAATTTAGACCCTAGCGATTGGCCCCGTGTTCTTAATACTAATATTATGGGGATGGTTAATATAGCTCATACGGTTGCCCCTGTTATGATTTTGCGAAACGAGGGCACAATGGTTTTTGTCGCATCGGTTGCAGGCCAGATGGGGTCGCAGACTGATCCGCCCTACAGTGCCTCGAAAGCTGCGAACATCAACTTTGCTCAAGTCCTTGCTAAAGATTTGGCACCTCATCAAATTCGGGTTAATTCCGTTTGTCCGGGAATGGTTCAAACTCCCCTTAATAAAGCGGTTTGGAAAGCTTGGTTTGATCAAGCTTCACCTTCTGAACAATTTAGTTATGAAGAATGGTCTGCTCGAAAAATTAAGGCTCTTGTTCCATTAGGCCGATGGCAAACCCTTGAATCTATCGCTGATACTATCACTTTTCTGTCTTCCATTAGGGCATCTCATATTACAGGCCAAACTGTAAATGTGGATGGCGGCTTTGTTATGCATGCTTAAATACGCAATCGACGGTTTTACTATTGCGATTTCTCATATCAATGTTAAACTATAGTTGTCTTAATTTTTTTTAAATGAGGTTTAAAATGGCAAGAATGAGTGGCGAATTAGCCCTAGTGCTTGTTAGTTCTTCCCTACTTACCGCAGGTTATTTCTATTATCGGGATAACGACCCCGCTGTTGATACTTACGATTCTGAAAATCAAGCTTCCGCTAATAAAAGTCCTCATAGTCATTTTCATCCTATTTTCTTTCCTATGATGATGCGTTCTGGTTATGCATCCGGCGGAAGTAATGGCTCAACGAATCGTTCTTCTGGAAGTATTTCTCGCGGGGGGTTTGGCTCTACAGTTGCATCTCATACTTCTTCTGGAAGTTAGTTATGCATCGCAGGACCCATCCTCCACGCAAAAATTGGCAAACCGATGTCGAAAAATATGGCTTGCATTTTCATACCCAAGATAACCAAATTTATTGGGATGAATCTGTCTCTTATCATCTCTCCTCTTTTCAAGTCGATACCCTCGAATTCGCGACCAATGCCCTCCACCAGATGTGTTTAGATACCGTTCAATACATTATCGATGAAAGGCTTTTTAAATTATTCTTGATCCCCCAACAGTTTGAAGAATATTTGATTCGTTCTTGGAATGAAGATCATTTTTCTATTTATGGTAGGTTCGACCTTGCTTACGATGGTTTTAACCCTCCTAAACTTCTTGAATACAACGCTGATACTCCTACAGCACTTCTTGAAACTGCTGTAATTCAATGGTATTGGCTTAAAGATGTTGAAGAAAATGGCGATCAGTTTAATAGCATTCACGAAAAGTTAATCGCAGCTTGGAAAGTTCTTTTAGAAAAACACAATGGTCTTGTTTGCTTTTCTGCAACCCAAGGAGTCGTTGAAGATTATGTAACCGCTGAATATATGCGTGATACTGCAATGCAGGCAGGGTTGCAAACTTCATACCTTGATATTCAAAAAATTGGATGGGATTCTCTGCGTAATAATTTTGTAGATCTTGCTTTGGCGCCTATCCCCACTTGCTTCAAACTTTACCCCTGGGAATGGATGATGCGCGAAGAATTTTCCCGCAATATCCCCAAAGGTAAAACCTGTTGGACCGAGCCTTTTTGGAAAATACTCCTTTCTTGTAAATCTATCTTGCCTTTGCTTTATGAGCGCTACCCGGATAGTCCCTTCTTATTGCCCGCTAGTTTTGAATCTCTCGAGGTTCCCGATCAAGTAAGAAAACCAGTGTTTGGCAGAGAAGGCTCTAATATTCAGTTGTTCCTGGGGGGCAACCAAGTAAGTGAATCAGAAGGGCCTTATGGGCAGGGGCCTTTTATCTTTCAGCAACTAGCCCCCTTAAAGAAATTTGATAATTTTTATCCCATTATTGGTAGTTGGGTCATCGCGGGCGAATCTGCTGGCATTGGTATTCGCGAAGATGAATCGATTATCACAAGTAACACGAGCCGTTTTGTGCCCCATCAAATTGGCAATTAAGTTTCAATAAGGGTACTTTTATATGAGTAAAATTAAGAACTTTTTATTCGAAGAGATGGATGAGAAATCAAAAAATTATCTTCGAATTGTAAAGAAAAACCAGGGTGAAGGTCTTTTAGGTGTGTATGTACAAAAAACTAACCCGCAACCAATTCTATATTTTATTTTAAGTGTTGGTTTAACTATTTTATTCTTTTTTTATTTATTTGATATCGATCCTTTTGCTGATTTTTTTGCTCAAGCTTTGTTGAGAACCGCCTTTTTTATATTACCTTTATTCTTCTTATGGTCTGCCATTCGTTATAAAAATTATTTTTCAAGCCGCTCTTATATCGGTTGTTTTATCTTTGCAGACTCAAACTTTATTTGGCACTGCACGAACTTTACAGTTTCTGTTTTCGACATTTCAAAAAGTGTAACCATCGTCACTAAAGATACCGAGACTACCAGTGAAGAAGATACCAAATCTTGGAAACGAGATTTTTCTGTTGTTAGCAATGATATTTCGTATTCGTTTGATGTTGATAATTATGAAAAAGCAGAAGAAATGGAGTTATTTCTTAAAGCTAAAACGATTTCCCCTGATTTCGAAGTGGCTCCGTCATTATCTTCTAGGGTGGATGATTTTATTTCCCCGACCCCAACCAAAGTTTCTAATTCCAACTTTATTTCTTTAGGTTTTATTTTTTGTTTAATAGCTACTATGTCATTTCTTTTTTTAATCTTTTTTAAAACTAGTAAGGATCAAAAAGACGAATTAGTTTGGTCTTCAATTACCGAGATCAAACCTAGTTCAGAGAAAATTTATTGGCTTCGTATTTACTTGCTTGATTCAAATAATGTTATTTTTCGTGATAAAGCCCAATCTGAACTTTCTGCAATCTACGAACAAAAATTTAACGAAGTTGGTTTAAGTCAAATAGTAGTCCAAGATGTTAGTATTCCTGACAAACCCAATCAGCAAATAAAAACAGAGGTTCCTGTCCAAAATCTTTTTCAAGGTTTTAAGACGATTCTTTTGCCTATGGGTAAAGAACTTAAAATGCCCTTTATCAACATATCGGTGAATTCTTTAAATCCAGAAAACCCTACCGATTCTGCTTTTAAAACTGCAATCACTAATAACTTGATTGAAACTTTTTTCAAAACCTTTGGTGATAAATTCTTTATCCTTACTTCCAGTGATGATGCTAACTCGCCCATTGAAGTGGTTTATAGTTTTCCTGATTTGAATAATAAATTGAAGATTCGTTATTCTATAAGACTAAGGCTTAATACTGAATCTGCCCCATTTTCTACTTCGGAATTTGATCTTCAATTGAAAAATAATCAGCCTGAATCTGTTGGAAAGTCGGCAATTCAGCTTGCCATCCTTATAATTGGTAATCAATCCAATAGTTGGGACTTAAGTAATTAATATTTCTTAAAATTAGACACTTATTCTATTGCATTATTCTTATTTGCCTTTGTACAGTGTATGAGTAAATCTAATATTTAGGAAGTATATGAATACTAAAAAAGCATTTACTCTGATTGAACTTCTTGTTGTGATTGCAATTATTGCAATTTTAATTGGTTTGTTGTTGCCCGCGGTTCAAAAGGTACGAGAAGCAAGTTCTCGTATGAAATGTGCTAATAATTTTAAACAATTAGGCCTAGCTTGCCACGGATATATTGATACTAATAATGCTTTACCGCCTTATGTTCGAATTGCGAATGTTCCTGCAACTGGTTCTGGGCCTGGCGATACATTAAGCTCTTATCGTACTCCTGGGTTTGGCCCTAATTGGATTGTATTTGTTTTGCCTTTTATTGAACAAACCGCATTGTATAATCAATATTCTGCTGGGATTAATAATTTCGTTCCTAGTGCGGGTGCTGATCTTTCTTGGCGTGGCCTTCGCAGTAGTAGTATTAACTTGTTACTTTGCCCTTCTGATGATGGGCGTGAGATTCCTTTTTCTTTAAACGGGGGTAATTGGGCCCGTGGTAATTATGCTGCTAATGGTGGCCCGGGTCTTATGATTGACACCCTTGGCGGAAGTTCTAACTTAAATGTTGGAAACACCACCATTGGTGATGGTTTAACTGGTGGCCCGATGGCAATTAATTGGGGCGCTAAACTCTTAGAAATTACCGATGGTACATCCAATAATATTTTACTTAATGAAGTTAGAATCGGTATTAATTCTCTTGATCGTAGAGGTGTCTGGGCTATGGGGTTAGCTGGTGCTAGCGTTACAGGCGCTAATAATCGGGGCGATTGTATCTTGCCAAATGATACTCTTGAGTATTCTGATGACATTGAGGATTGTACCGCATTAAAAACTGCAGCGGGATCGCCTAGCTTAGGGCCGTTGCGAATGGGTTGTTCTGCTGATAATGCTCCATCCAATTGGCCAAATTGGCAAGCACAAGCCCGTAGTAAACATACAGGTGGCGTTAATACTTGCTTTTCGGATGGTAGCGTTAAGTTTATTACAAACAACATCCAACAGAATGTTTGGGGCTATCTTCAAAGCCGGAACGATGGTCAAGTTTTTGATTATTAATTTAGGTGGAGCATTATGAAGTTTTCGTTTTCTTCTTATCTATTCTTTTTAAGTATTTTATTTTTAGGATGTGGTGGTAATAAGGTTGTTAAAGTTGAGGGTAAATTTAGTGTTGCGGGTGAAACCGTTGAGTTAAAAAAGACTTCTGTAATACAAATAATTTTTTATCCCGATTCCTCTGATTTAAAAAATGTTACTTCTTTTCCTGCTGATTTTGATAGTTCATCATTTACATATAAAATTAATGCTATTCCAATAGGCAAATATAAGGTTTCTGTTCTTTTTTTAGATCCCTATCCAAGTAATGATAAGCTTAAAGGGAAGTATGGCCCCAATAAAACGCCTATTAACATCGAATTAACTGGAAATAAAACTTTCGATATTGATATTCCTAAGTTTAAAAAGTAGTCCATTTTCTTTGCATACTTGGGAAGTTGCAAACTTACTTTAGGTAACTTTTTTATCACATTTTTTTGTTTGTTCTCCTATTCTTATTCTGCTTTAATAAAATCTACTTTGCTTCCAAGGTTTATTCTTAATGTTACCTTTTTAAAAGGATTGAAAATGATTTATGTGATTGCGATTATCGATTTAAATCCCGGAACCCGTGCTAATTTTATTGCTGAAATGAATAAAATTGTCCCTTTGGTTTTAGCTGAGCAAGGTTGCATCGAATATGGCCCTGCTATAGACCTTGCTAGTGGCATTTTCGATCAGCAACCACTTCGGGAAAACACCTTGCTTGTGGTTGAAAAATGGGCCAGCTTAAACGCCCTTAACGATCATCGAAACGCTATGCATATGATTAATTTTCCCCCTAAGGTTAAAGATTTTGTTAAGTCTATTCAGTTGCAGATTCTTACACCTTGCTAGTTTTCAAAACTCTTCTTTTTATATTTAGCGATTGATAGCCCTAGCGGATATTCTCCCCTAGGGCTTTTTAATTGCTTTCTTTTATGTTTTAAAACAAATGATTTGGTCTTTCTGGTTTTACTGATTTATTTTCTTACCCCGCTGCTAAGCTTTATAAACCGATTTAAGCAATTAAAATTAGGGGCTATACCACTTAGCGTCTAATGTTTAGTGTGTTTATACCAGTATTTAAGCTGCTTTAGCAACTGTTGGTGATTGCCTCCATTGAAGCGCCATTCGCACTCCTTCAGAAACCAATGAAAATTCTCCGGTTTTATGC
>JBDNHI010000058.1:0-32383 GCA_041694635.1 Gemmataceae bacterium
TTGGATGTTCGCTATTCATAGCGCACCTGATGGCGCAATTGGCCGCTTCCTTAACGAAGATATCGCTGCTGCGATGGATTATAATGGCGATGCAGATCTTCTAATTTCTGTTCTTATTGAATGTGGCTGGATCGATGTTGACCCCTTACACCGTTTACTTATCCACGATTGGATCGATCATGCGCCCAATTATCTCAAAGCGTACTTTACAAAAGCTGGCAAAGAATTTGCAACCAGCATCAAAGAAATGCAAACAAGAAAACCACTTCCCCCAAGAAAAATTGTCACACCGCCCATAGCCACGTACGAGCCACCTGAGGAGCTTCCTCAGGTGCCTCCTCACCCCATTCTCATTGCCACGCACGAGCCAACTGAGGAGCTTCCTCAGGTGCCTCCTCACCCCATTCTCATTGCCACGCACGAGCCCCTTAGGAGGCTCCTCAGGTGGCACCTGAGCACCGTGCCAATTAGTCTAACCTATTCTAGTCTAACCTATACTAGTCTAACTTATTTTAGTCTAGGGGATAGCGGTAGCTCCTCAGGAGCCACCGACCCCCCTTTAAAAAACTTCTTGACTCATCAGTTTCAGAACTCGCAAAGCCTGGGATAAGATTTAATTCAAAATATTGGCAAGTATTTCAATTGAGAAACGACTAATAAAATAGAGGGCAGGTTTAACGAAGGTTTTTATTAAAGCAAAGGGGATTGATAATGCAAAGCACTTTTAAACATTTGAAAAAAGATTGTTTTATGAATCTTCTTTTCGCAATTCTTTTTCTCACTTTGGGTCAAGCTTCAAGCGCCGAACTAAAAAAGGGGACTGGCACTTTTTTAATAAACACATCTGGTGAAATAGCATATTCAGGGCTGGTGAAGGAAGCCAAACTAAAAAAGGGGACAGGCACCTTTTAAATAGAAACTTCAGGTAAAAAAGCATAATAAAAGCTCAGCACCATTATTATCGATTTGGGGTCGGTTGGCTTGTTTGCAGGAGGAATTTTAGAGTGAAAAATCTCTCAATTTATCTTTCAAAACCTGTTAGTTGTTTAATTACTTGATAATCTTGCTAAAATAAATGATATGGTAATTCAGGAACAATTATAATGGCTGAAAACAACCCCCTTCAAGATGCTTTGCTTAATGATGCTAAGTCAGGGAAACCCGATGCAATTGATAGGCTTATTTCGCATCATCGTGAACCCCTCAGAAGGATGATTAGCAACCGACTCGACCCCGCCCTTTCTGCCAGAATAGATGCCAGCGATATTGTTCAAGATGTTATGCTGGAAGCGAATCGTAGGCTAAGCGATTACCTTCGTAACCCCGTTATGCCGTTTCACCTATGGCTTAGGCATATTGCACTCGACCATATCATCGATGCACATCGAAAGCACCGAGTAGCAAAGCGAAGAAGCCTCGACCGAGAAAAACCAATGGTCATTCCCAGCTTGAATGATCAATCATCCATTGAACTAGCGGGGCAATTACTGGCAGATGAGCCAACACCCGCCTCTGCGGCTATTCACGCGGAACTTAAAAGTAGACTTGAAATGGCGATATCACAGCTTGAGCCGGATGACCGAGAAATCGTGATGATGAGGCACGGTGAACAAATGACGAATCTAGAAGTAGCCACCCTTTTGGGATTGAATGAAGCAGCAGCATCGATGCGATATTTAAGGGCAGTACGCAAACTTCGGAGCGGGTTACTACCAGGGGGCATATAATATGGGCAAGGCAGAAAGTCCACCTTTAACACAGGCTAAACACAGTGACGAATTATTAGCTTCACTTCTTGATAACCTTGTGAATCAATCTCGTAGTGGGAAAGTAAATCTGGAAGAAACCTGTATAAATCATCCGGAAGTTGCAAAAGAGTTAAGAGAACTTTGGGCAGCAAGCCAGTTTGCAGATGTCTTTGCTAAAGTTGAGGCACCATCGGTTGAAAAAAACAGTGAAGATCCTGCACCAACAATTGAAAATCCACCCCGATTTTTTGGTGAATTTGAATTATTGCAAGAGTTAGGCCGAGGCGGGATGGGCATTGTTTATAAAGCTTGGCAGAAGAATCTTAACAGAATGGTGGCACTTAAAATGGTTCTGCGCGGTGGGCAAGCACGCCCCGAGGTTATGGCTAGGTTTAAAGCCGAGGCTAAAGCCATTGCGCTTTTACAACATCCAAACATAGTTCCGGTTCACGAAGCAGGTATTTTTAACAACCAGCCTTACTTCAGTATGCGTTATGTTGAAGGCCAGACCTTGGCAACGATTTTGAGCACCGGGCCAATCAAGCAGCGCGATGCTGCAACCCTTGTTGCAAAAGTAGCCCAAGCGGTTCATCATGCGCACGAACGAGGAGTATTACACCGAGATCTTAAACCTTCTAATGTAATGATAGATGGTGAAAATCAACCTTTGGTAACGGACTTTGGCTTGGCGAAAAAATTCGACCTTCAAGATGATAACCTTGAAACACAACTTACCCAGCCGGGTGCAATTCTTGGTACGCCTTCTTATATGTCCCCCGAACAAGTAAGTGTAACTCGAGGGGTAGTAGGCCCCGCAAGCGATGTTTATAGCCTAGGGGTAATCCTTTATGAATGCCTAACGGGTAGGGCGCCATTTAGGGCGGCTTCGCCTGTAGATACGATGCTATTGGTGTTAGAGCAAGACCCGGTTAGGCCAAGATTATTAAACCCTAAAGTCGATACAGAACTTGAAATGATTTGTTTAAAATGTTTGCAGAAACAAGCAGATTTAAGGTATGTAAGTGCGCTGGGGCTTGCACTTGATTTAGAAGCTTGGGTTCGGGGGGAAGCGACTTCGGTTCGATCTGGAAGTTTGGGAAGTTTTTCTAATTTTTTTAGTCGAATGTTAAGAGAAACCCACCACGCAATTGTGCTTGAAAACTGGGGCATTCTTTGGATGATGCATAGCGTTATGATTTTTTCTCAGTGTGTTGCAACTTGGTATATGGCACGCACAGGAATCACCAGCCCTTGGTGGTATATCTTGCTTTGGGGTGGAGGATTAATTGTGTGGGGCACCATTTTTTGGGAATTGCGCAAACAAGGGGGACCGGTATTATTTGTAGAAAGGCAGGTAGGCCATATTTGGGCATCTGCAGCAATCTCCACGGTGGGTGTTTTTTTTACTGAAATATTATTAGGAATGCCTGTACTAACTTTATCGCCTATTCTTGCAATCATAGCGGGGACGGTATTTTTCACTAAAGCAGGTATGCTAAGTGGCGAGTTTTACCCGACTGCAATTGCCCTTTATCTAACGACAATACCGATGGCAATATGGCCTAAATATTGCCAACTTATCTTTGGTGTGGTAAGTGCGATCTGCTTTTTTATTCCTGGCCTTAAATATCATAAACTGCGCTTACGCTCGCGATTGGCAAACAACCGAGGTGAAGGAAGTAGCTCAAGTATTCAAGAAAATTTGGTGCTTACTCGGCTCTATACAAATGAGCCTTAATTGGTATGCAAATAAGGTTAAGTATTCAAAATAATTTGGTGATAACCCAATCTGCAAGGTGGCGGCCTTTTCTGGTAAGAGAGAGGTTTTCGCCATCGTCTTTAAGCAAACCTTGCTGGATGAGGGAATTTTTTTTAGGGCCAGTGATTTGATCTAGTTCGAAACCGGTGCGAGATAAAAACCTCTGTCGATTAGCGCCTTGCATTCTGCGCAGATTAAGGCCAAGGGTTTCAATGGCTTCTTCATTTGAGTTTAATTGTTCTGATTGAAAGATTGTTTCCTGCCCAGACAACGATTTTTGAATATAGGAATCTAGATCACGGGTATTAACTTCGCGCTTGCCCTCGACATAGCGTGCAGCGCCCATACCAAAGCCGAAATAGGCAGCATTTTCCCAATAAACCTGATTGTGCCAGCATCGTTTGTTCACTTTAGCAAAACTAGAAATCTCGTAATGTTCGAAGCCATTCGCTTCTAAGGTGTCGATAGCGGATTCATAAAGGGCAAGTTCTTCAGTATCATCAAGGGGAAGAAATTCGCCTTGATTCATTCTTTTCCAAAGGGGTGTACCTTTTTCGTAGGTAAGACCGTAGGTTGAAAAATGATCAGGTAAAAGGGCCAAACCTTGGGCAAGGTCTTGATTCCAAGAATGAAGTGATTGGCCTGCAGAACCAAAAATAAGATCTATACTTATTGAAGGAATCCCAAGTTTTCTGGCTTCTTTTATGACCGAATCCACTTGAGGATTACTATGCTTTCGATCGAGAAGTTGCAAAACAGGTTGCTGAAAAGATTGCACGCCAAGGCTAAGGCGGCTAAGGCCAAAGTTTGCAAGAACTTGTAATTTTTCAACAGAAGTGGAATCTGGATTAGCCTCGATAGAAAACTCGCACTCCCCTTGCAAAGGCAACCATTCTTTTAAGATGGAGCAAAGGCGTTGCAACTGTAAAGCGGAAAGCTCGGTAGGAGTTCCGCCCCCTAGGAACCAAGATTGAACTGGATGAGGCTTGCCTAGTTTTTTTATTTCGGATTCGAGGGCATCGAGGTATTTATCGCGAAGATTTTCTTTACCTGTTGCAATTGCGAAGTCACAATAACCACAGTGATGGGCACAAAAGGGAATATGCACATATGCTGCCTCCGGCTTACGCCAATCAGGAATGCGATAATTTACCGAGGTGCTTTGCACGCTTTTGGTTCCAGTTTGTTTCAATGCCTATAAGATAAAACAGACAAGGTTTAATCTAGCAAATAGTAAAGGGAAGAAGTATGAAACTAGCAGGAAAAGTAGCCTTAGTGACGGGAGCATCATCAGGAATTGGCAGGGCAGCGGCCATCGCCCTTGCAAAAGAAGGCGCTGATATAGCGCTTAATTATCTGACCCTGCCTGAAACTGCTGAAAGCGCCAAGAAAGAAATCGAAGCACTTGGCAGAAAATGCCTGCTTTATCCGGTTGATTTAGTGGACCAAACTCAGGTCGAAAACATGGTTGCAGATGTAGTGAAAAATTTAGGCAAGGTTGATACTCTGGTTTCTAGCGCGGTTTATAGCGACCGAGAGATGTTTCATATTGCAGATATGAAGGGGTTTCACAAAACCATTGATGTTTCTATGTGGGGTGCATTTCATACCTTACGAGCCTGCACCAACCATATGATTAACCAAGGCGAAGGGGGCAGTGTCGTAATTGTCAGCTCACCTCATGCAGTGGTGCCCTACCCTTCTTGCATGGCTTACAACATGGCAAAGGCGGGACTAGATATGATGGCAAAAACCGCTGCTATTGAACTTATTAAGCATAAAATTCGAGTGAACATTATTTATCCGGGGTGGACCGATACCCCTGGCGAACGAAAATTCTTCACCGAAGACACTTTACACAAAGCCAGTACTTTTTTACCACTAGGCCGGTTAGCACAGCCTGAAGAAATCGCCCGGGGCATTGTTTTCCTTTCTGACCCTGATTCTTCCTATATTACCGGCAGTCTCCTTACCATCGATGGTGGCGGTATGCTTCCTTGGTGGTCGAAGCGAGGAACCGGGGATTTTTGATCTTTCACTAATTTTCATTGTATAAATTTGTGGCATTTGCTATCTTCCACTTATGAATGAATTATAACTAAGTGTGGGATGAAATCTATAAAGGGTATCAAATATGATTAGCAGATTAGTTACAGTATTTTTAAGTGCAACATTTCTCGGATTAGTGTTCACATTCCCATCTGCAAAAATTAAAGCAGCAGAAAACCCAACTAAAACCCCCTGCGCAATCGATTGGATTCCCAAAACTTCTACCGCCTTTGGCATCATGCTAAAAAACAAGGAACAACTCGATCTTGTTTTAAATAGCAAAGCATTTAAAAAACTTGCAGAGCTTGGCGCAACCAAGATGCTTTTAGAAAAAATCAAGGAATATCCGGCAGGCATCGAAGAGAATAAATCTTTGATTTCAGAAGTGCTAAAGGTAGGCGGGGAACTTTTTTCCCATGAAGTTGTTTTTGTTGCTGGCCCGAATGTGCCCAAAGCAATTCGCGTTTTTTCTTCCGCTATTAATGCGAGCCAGATGGCGCCTCTCACTTTATTATTGCAAGGCAATACCGACCAAGGTGAAATATCAAAAGCACAGCTTAGTGCGATGATGCAAGCCTTTGCAGAATCACCTGACGAAATCACGGTACCCGAGATTTTAATTGCGTTCAAATTAAAGGAAAAGAAAACAGCATTAGAATTACTTAAGAAGATCGAAGAAAAGATTCCCCTGCTTGAAGCAACAGACGCTAAATTAAAAGGTGCTGTGAAGAAAGAAAAAATTTCAGGCAATGATTTTATAACTTTAAAAATCAAAGGCAGCATCTTCCCTGTCAACGAAATTGAAATCGAAGGCCTTGAAGAAGAACAACTTAAAAAGTTTAAAGCAGCAATATCCAAGCTTACCTTTACAGCGGCCATCGGAATTAAAGACGATTATTTGGTATTCTCGATGGGGCCAGATACTAAATTTCTTGCAAGCATAGGAAAAACAGAAGCCCTTGCCTCGTCAAAAGAATTAGCTGTGCTTTCTAAGCATTCGGGTAAAAACCTTATTGGCCTTCAATACATCAGCAAAGAAATGGTTGAAATAAGTTCAGGAAAACAAGAAGAATTAAGTGAAAAAATCAAAGGAATGCTTGTTGGAGCCAACCTGCCCAAAGACCTTTTAAAGCGCGTCGAAAAAGATGTAGATGCTTTCATTGCTGATTCCATCCCATTTATGCCTAAGGTTGGGGCTCGGGTTGGTTTATCCTTTATTAGTGACCGGGGTTTTGAATCGGTTAGTTATGACTACACCACTAATTTGCCTTTTGAAGCTTCAAAACCTTTAGGGTTACTGGAAAACTTTGGTGGAAATCCAATTTTCGCTTCGGTACTGCGCGGGAAAACTGATGATAATCAGATAAAATTTATCGCTAAATGGGCAGGCATCGCTTACACCTACTTCAACGACTTTGCTATTCCCGTCATTCCCGAAGACCAAAAAGCTCAAGTGACGGAATTTCTAAAAAAGGTTGAACCAGCTTTTACTAAGCTTGCAAAAATCACCCTAAACGAACTTATACCTGCAATGCGGGATGGACAAGCCGCCATCGTTTTAGATGCAAAGCTTGGCAATAAACAATGGAGCGATATGCTCCCCAAATCTAAAAAAGAATTGTCTATTCTTGAGCCAGCTTTCATTCTTGGCATCAGCGATAAAGCGAAGTTTGAAGCAGCCATTAAGGGATACCGCGAGGGGTTAAACGAGATCATAAAAGCAGCAGCGGGCTTTGATCCTACGGGAACCTTAGCAGCGATAAAAATTCCTGCACCCGAAACTAAGGACTTAAAATCAGGTAAAGCTTTCTACTATCCAATACCGATGCTTAACATAATCGATAAGCGCTTACAACCCACAGCAAGCCTAGGGGAAGAATTTTCAGCGCTTACCTTATCGTTTGATCACGCAGAACGCTTATTGAAGAAAACGCCATTAGTTTCTAAGTTGGCCAAGCTTGCTTTGGTCAACAAAAACCTTGCAGGGTTTTGCCTTTTCGACAACCTTGCGATGATGGCATTTCTTACCCCTTGGGTCGATTATGGCCTAGAGCAACTGCCCCCTGGAATTGACGAAGCCTTTGGCGTAAAGAAACAAGTTAAAACTTTTTTCGATGTTATGGGAACTTTCAAAGGCATTGTCTGCTCATCATTTATGGAAGATGGTAAATGGGTCAGCCATACGATATCGGTATGGAAAGACTTAGAGTAAAAATAGCTTGAATCTTAAACCCCTAAATAATGTTAGGAGTTACGCAGTTGCCCATAATTTGGTTGTTTGGCCAACTGCGGAACTCCTATATTTATTTAATTAGGTCTGATTTTAATTAAGAAGCCCTTCCAGCCACATAGATACCACCTACAAAAGATTGGTGATAGGCAAAAAAGAAGTCAATAGGTTGGCTAAGCGAATTAAAGGCCTTAACATTAGGCCTGCCACTAACCCCAACCCCAACCCCCGCCCCAGTTATAATATCTGCACTAGTAGAAGTAGGCGACATAATACCCGCAGCAACTCGGACTCCCCCTGTAAAGGTTGAAACATAGGCAAAGAAGTTTTGCAGCATATTAGCATTGCCATCAAACACCCTAACATTAGGCCCGCCGCCTGAGCCTGCCCCGACAATAATCTTATCCCAGTCACCGCCACCAACATTGCCTGCACTAACAAAAACTCCGCCAAGGAAAGTAGGATCGAATGCAAAGAAATCTGCAATTACCGAAAGATTAGCCCCAGAAAAAACCTTAACCCGAGGGCCCCCACCTGCCCTGCCCCCACAATGATATCGTAGTTGTTACCGGCATTTATCAACCCTGCAGCTACATTCACGCCCCCGGTAAAGGTTGATTCAAAAGCGAAGAAATCCTGAAGAATGGAGCGGTCACGGCCACTGAAAACTGTGACCCGGGGCCCTCCTCCAGGGCCTGCCCCAACGATAATATCATCGTAACCATCGTTGTTGATATCGCCTGATGCCACCGTTACCCCACCGGTGAAGGTGGATTCAAAAGCAAAGAAGTTATAGCCATCAAGCTCGGTATAATCTGCACCGGAAAACACTTTGATATGTGGGCCACCACCCGGGCCTGGGCCGGTGATGATATCTACAAAGCCATCACGGTTGACATCGCCCATTGCAATGGTTAAGCCGCCTGTAAAAGCAGGTGCATAGGCTTCGATTATGAAAACTGGTATGTCGCGTTTTGTTACTGCGGTGGAATCATAAATATTTACATGGGGCGAAGAAAAAGAGGTAGCCAATGACCCAGGGCTTGCTGCAAAATTCGTAGTCGACAACCGATTAGAAACCGGAGTCCCTACTAATAGGTCAATAGCTCTGCTAAAAGCTGACACCCGGGCATAAAAACCGATTGAGGCAAATTTACTGCCAGGTGGTATTCCCGCACTAGTAATGCCTGCTATTACTAACCCAGATGAGGTGCTTAAAAAGGCTGGGCCCCCTGAATCGCCCCTGGCTGTGTCTGTTTCCACCAATGTACCTGAACTAAAAACTCCTAAGTTTGATGGCACATCAAAAGTATTTTGTAATGCATTACCCGCAGAAGTTCCATTATCAAAATCGGTAGCTAAGTTGCGAAAGAATTTGAACCCTTCGGTAGTGGGAGTGGTATCGGTAGCTTCAAAAGTATTGGTTCCAATTCTTTTGCTTCCTCCTGTATCTGCTATTGCACCTGTGGTGCCATTTCCTGTAAGTCCAAACCCTACCATTATAAAGTTCTGACCTATTTCATCATGCAGGCGATAAATATCATATCCTCGAATGGTCGCTGGAACGACACCGTTTATCTTTATCACTGCAACATCATTTCTCAAATCATCAGGGTCGTAACCATTAACAACACTAACATCATTGGCGGTATAGGGAAAACTTTGCGGCGGACCCGAAGCAGTGACAAATTCGATAGTTCCGGATAACTTTACCCCCGCATTGGTAACCACATGAGCTGCGGTAAGAATATGAGTCCTACCGATTAAAAGACTACCGGTGCCAATGCCACCGTTAGCCTTAATAAGAACCACGCCATCATAGTCGGGAGCATCGGTGAAAGGGGGCATCAGCAAAGGCCCCTACCACGGGAACAGTCCGGTCTTCGAGAGGCTCTAGGAAAAGTGTTTTTCGATCTGGTTTTTTGGTTTTATGCTTCACGAATCACCTCGAAGAATTAAATGTATTTTACCTATCTTACCATATTTTGCCATTGTAAAGCTAAAATCTAGTCTAAATTTTGGTATTTGAAATAAGTGGGACATACGCAGTTGCCAGCCTTGAGTGTCCCAGCCAGGGGTATTTCGCATTTTCCCTGGGAAATGTGCCAATCAGGAGATTGGCGTTCCAAGGATTAGACATCTGTAAGCGATATAGCAAACGCATGTAGGCATCCGTGTGCAGGGGGATGAATTGCTCGGTGGATTGAGCCTTTTTGCTTCCATTGCCGTGGCATTCAATGGAATGACTACAGGAAGTCGATGAAGGCTTCAGCGCTAACCTTTAGCTTGTTCACAGATGACAAAGCTAGCCAGATTGAATAGCTTAGGCTGGCCTAGTTTCGGCCAACTGCGTAACTCCTACATTATTTAGGGGTTTTATTTTTAAATTTGATCTGCCAACCACTGCTTTATATCTGCAAGATACTCTTGAGGTTCTGGCTCAAACTCGAGAGTATGATGCGCTTTGGGGTAGTCTTTAATCACCAAAGTTCCAGCAACAAAACCTTTGACAAAGTTACAAGTTTTGGAATTATCAATAATTCTATCTTGCCCGGCAATAAGTAATAAAACTGGCTTTTCAATCTTCTTCCTAAATATTCGCAGGTAGAAATCAAGCCTTACACTATCGAGTAGAAATCTTGCAGTGGCCTGCCTAAGTGCAAGGGGATCGTTTTTTAAAAACAGTTGGGCATCTGGGTTGGTGGTAAAAAGATCGGGGTCGTTCAGTGGGATATTGAAAAGTTTGCGGGGAACAAAAAGCCAACCAAAAGCGATGCGAAGTCGCTCTAAAAAAGTGGGTTGAATTTTAGGGCAGAACCCAGGTGCGACTAAAATCAATCCATCGAAAAGCCCGGGGTGACGAATGTCTAAACCGAAAGCTATTTTTCCTCCCCAGGAAATAGCTCCAAGAAACAACCTCTCTTTTTCTTTCAGACCTTTTCTCTGTTCTACTAAAAATTCTTTAAGGTCGTCTATTAAAGTTCGAAAGGAAGGACTATCACCTCGGGTAACTTGATTGAGCCCGCTGCCACGCCTATCTAAAAACAAAATCCGATAACCATCCCTAGCAAGATTTTTGCAGGAAGATTCGTACCAACCGCCATGGCTTTGAATCCCATGAATAAAAACAACCGTAGCCTTGGGATGTTCAACAGAATTAGGGTGTTCAACAGCATTGAAAACACGATAAGTAAGAAGGTAGCCATCCGAGGTGGTGAAAGTTAAAATTTCGGAACGGAGATCAGCCACGAAGAATCTCCTGCCTGATGGTAACACGAGCAAGGGAAGTTTCATCGACCTGAATACCCAGGCCAAAGCCTGTAAGAGAAGGTGCCACACCTCCCCATCCAAAAGTTATATCGCGCTTGGAAAGATTTTCCTTCACGAGATGTTTATCGTAAGAACCTTCAAGATAACGGATATCCCGAACACTAGAGGCAAAGTGTCTGCCCGCAGCGGAAAGTATAGCGGTCTCGCCGACTTGGCAGCCGAGCTGATATTTAATCCCTTGCCTGCGTGCATATTGAGCCAGCCTTAACGAAGGAATAAATCCACCGCATTTAGAAAGCCTGAGGTTAAATATATCGCAGGCCTCGTGTTCGACAGCGCGTTCAGCATCGATCATCGAGCAAAGAGATTCATCGAGCATGATTGGAGTACGAATTTGGGAACGCACTTTTTTTAGAAGATAAACTTGTGCGTGTGGAACAGGCTGTTCCATAGCAGTAATGCCTGCGGGTTCTAATTCTTGAATGCGAGCTACAGCATCATCAATCGACCAAGCTTCGTTAGCATCGGCCCGAATGTCCATTTTTTTGCCCAGCCATCTGCGCGCTTGAAGAATTCTTTTCGCATCGTCATAACCAGCAATACCAACCTTAATCTTCATTTGAGTAAAGCCATAAAGGCTATAAAGCAGACTATTAAATTTCATTTTAAGGCCAGAGGCCGAGGTAATGGCACCGCTATACCGAACCTTGTTGACAGGGTTAAAAAGATCACCTGCGAGTAACCTTGTGACAGAAGATAAAGGCTCTTTGAATTTTTTACCGTAGGCATCAAGAAAAGCAATTTCAAGGGCACACCGAGCAGCATTAGCACTACACTTTCGATCATCGGAGGGGATAGTAGGGAGGTAAAGTTTTTCAGCTAATTGAATAGCTTGAAAAAAGTCGGAGCAGGGAACCATCTGGGAAAGAATCTGAGAATTTTTTAAAGAATTAATGGAAGAATCAATCGTTTCGCCCGTGACATAATCGCGAGGCAAGCCTTCGCCAAAACCTGTAGTACCATCCTCCAAAATGCAACGAACCAAAACGCTATCGGTATCGGTGCGATGATGAGAAGCATGCCTAATGGGCCGCTTTAGGGGGATTCGCATATGAGAAATGGTAACCTCAGCGACTTTCATTTGGCCCTCTTAAATCGACTTAAAAGTTCAATTTCAAATATCTTATGGCAAAAGCAAGGCCCTGTCATTAAAAGATATTGCGAATTTGTTTGCTTAATTTAAGATATTAAACTAGGATTACCAACGGTTGTGGGTACCAAATCTCTCACGGAGGAACTTGTCCCATGTCTATTTCAGCCTTGGCATCTTCAGCAGGCAATGCGCTAAGAAGTTGCCCATTTTCCGCTTTACGCGATGTTACTTTGGAAGAACTGGCCGACCGGATTATCATTCACGGTACGGTCAATAGTTACTACTTAAAACAACTTGCCCAAGAAGCAGTAATGCCTGCCCTTGAAGGCAGGAATTTAGAAAATCACATTCGGGTAGTTAAATAAATATCGCAGTTTAAAAATCCAACTGCAAGCCTGCGTTAACACCATTAATAATTAGATTACTGGTGCTGTATTGAAATGCTGGGATTTGCAACGCCTGTGATAAACTTTGTGTGCTGCCATTTGAAGTAAAATTTAATTGATTGGTGTACGGGATGATTTGAGTCTGATTCGCAGCACGAAGCACATTAGCTAACAATAAAAAGTCGTAACCTACAGTCAACTTTATTTTTTCTGTAGCTTTAAAACCAAGCTTTGCATTGATTTCGGGAAGCAGTCCAAATTGATTTCTGGAATAGGTACCTACATCCAAGGGAGAAAACAACAACCCACCCGCAGAAGTTGTCGAAGTTGTATTGGTGGTGCTAGTAATGGCTCCTTGGCCGTTTTGACTAGAAGTTTCTCGGACAACCGTTTGGGTAGTGCTAGAATTAATTTTTGCAACTTGATGCATCACCCCAATACCTAACTTTGCGCCTGTCATAACCGACCAGCGATCGAAATTAAAATCTGCATTAAAGCCAATCTGGGGCCCGATGAAATGGTTGTAAACTTTAATTTGATCATTGCTTGCGGAATTAATATTGATCGGAACAGGAAAATTCAAAGACACCGGCGTTGTCTGGGGTGTTCCATTAACCGTAAATGTTTGGTTGTCAGATACACCATTGGGCCTAAAAATCGTGTACTGACTATTTACATCCAAGGCTTCTTTAAGTTGAAAATATCTAAACCCCAAAACACCGCTGAAATTCATGTCGCCCATATAAAGGTCTCGGCCTCGGGCATTGATTTCTGCCCCGCCTACAAAGGCACTGGCATTGGCAAAAACAGTAGAATCAACCTGCCGCGCTAACACCACCGCAAAAGTCTCGGTTTGTAAAGATGCAGAATCCCCTGCCACAACAGGCGGAATCACAAAGTTCAAGGTATTGTTAAAACCTGTTTGCAACAATATCGGAAAATCATTAAGCCCAGTTACACTCGAAAGATAGTAGCTATCCTTTGGAAGCATGATGACATTGCCCACGATTGCTAAACCGGAATCTTGTTCCAAAACATAGCCTGCGCCAAGCCTATACCCAGATTGTATGCCATAATCTATAATGCTATTTTGTGATAATTGGGCTTGCGATTGTAGCAGTAAGCTAGATTGATTAGATACACTTACAATCGAGCTAACTTGCCCTTGCTGATTAAAGGTAATCGTCGTGGGCGAGGTTTGAAGAATACCTACGGGGACATTAAATAGAATCGGATTAACTGTAGTGTTGTTCAACTTCCAGCCGATATATTCGCCCGACAAATAAAACCGCGAATAAGGTGAATGCTCTTCCCGAGGAATCGCACCCAAGGGCACTTTATCGACTTCCATTGCAGGGAGATCTAATTCTTTTTTAGCAATATCGGATTTTACTTTGGGTGGAGTTGCTGAACCAATTTGCCCATAGGGACTTAACAAAAGGGAGGGAACTTTTCCACCATCTTCGGGCGTTTGCGAAAAAATGGCAGATACCATGAATAGGTAGGCACCCATTGCCAACAGCTTTTCTCGTTTCATTTTCTGCCTTCTTCCTATCCGAGTTATGACTCAAATCCACATTTTAGCTTGATTGATAAATCGCCCATTAGACAAATAATGTAGGGTTTGCCTTTTTCAAGGATTCTCCTTTAGGTATCATCGGCGGGTTTCATCCAAAGCTTCAAAATAAATCGAAGATTCCACCTTTTCGGATTATTCCAGCATAATTTAAGGTAAAATGGGAAGTTTGACCTTTAGCCAAGACTTAATTCCTTGCCCCATTTCACATTCTCTTGCCTCACACCTATACTATTTAGTAGGATTTTATTATGCGCACTTTTCTTAATGGACTTCCCAAAGCAGAACTCCACCTTCATATTGAAGGTACACTCGAACCGTCATTCCTACTCGAGCGAGCAAAAAAACATTGCCTCTCTATTCCTTTTCATTCCATCGAAGAAATCAAGCAAGCTTACCAATTCAACAACCTGCAATCTTTTTTAAATATCTACTATCAAGGCATGGCAGTGCTAAAAGACGAAGATGATTTTTACAGCCTAGCATGGAGCTACTTTCAAAAGGCAACTGATCAGGGTGTATTACATGCAGAAATTTTCTTTGACCCTCAGGCACATATTGAACGAGGCATTAATATTTCAACCGTGCTAAATGGTTTATGCAAAGCGGTGGATCAGGCTAAAAAAGAACAGGGGCTTAGCGTGTTTCTTATCCCTTGCTTCTTAAGGCATTTAAGCGAAGATTCAGCACTTAACACTTTTGCTGATTGCCTAAAGTTTAAAAACCTAATCACTGGATTTGGTTTAGATTCTACTGAACTGGGAAATCCACCTTCAAAATTTCAAAAAGTATTTCTACAGGCTAAGCAGCAGGGTTTTCGGCTAACTGCACACGCTGGCGAAGAAGGGCCACCCTCTTACATCGAACAATCATTAGACCTTTTGCAAGTAGAACGGATAGATCACGGGATAAGGTGTATGGAAGATGAAAAGTTGGTAAGGCGGTTACGAAGAGAAAGAACGCCCCTTACGGTATGCCCACTTTCCAATTTTAGTTTGAAGGTCGTTGAAGATTTAAAAGATCATCCGATAAAAAAAATGCTTGAGCAAGGTCTTGTTGCAAGCATAAATTCAGATGACCCAGCATACTTTGGAGGTTATATTGGTGCTAATTTTGAAGCTTGTTTTAAGGCTTTGAATCTTACCAAGGAAGAAATGGCGCTTGCAGCAGCAAACTCGATTTACGGTTCATTTTTAAGTGCTGAAAGAAAAGCTTACTACTTTGAAAAGCTGAAGAAATATTGCAACTTACATAAAGTTTCTACATCTTTTTAATTTGATTATTTCAAGTTAATTAATGCTGAGGCTTTTTGCGAAAGGTCTTCAAAATCTGCTTGAACCTTTTTCTTACCTGTAAAGAGAGGCCTAGCAAAATCTACCATTTGTAGCACATCGGGCGCGGCTTGTTCTTTAAGTGCAATTACCGCTATTTGGTATAACAAGTTTAATCGTTTATCTATTTCTTCGGGTTCCGAAGTTTGGGGCAGTTCTCGTAAGGCACTCCAAGCGGGGAGCCATTTCAGATTTTCGATTCCGCAATTTACTAACAGCTCTCGAAGAAAGGCTAATTCAATTTTGGAATTCATTGCATTGGGCTGCATCTTAGCTATTAGTTCCACGAGAAAATTTACTCTTCTTTGTGGTACTTCTTTGTGGCAGTTGTTGTTCCACTCGTTAATAACTTTTAAATCATTACATTTGACAAGGATTTCTAAAAACGCTTGCCAAGATTTTTCTTGAATGCGTGGGTCACCTTTAGCAATTGCAGCTTTCCACAAAGTGGGAAGATGATTAACCGTGCCTAAATCGCCTAATAAAGTTGCACTTCGGGCGCGAACTCCCGCATCTGGGTCTCCAAGAAGAATAACTTCCATACGGATTTGCAACCTGATTCTTTCATTTTCCTTGATGACTTTCGACTGATTCACCGCGCGAGATATCGCACCAAGGATTGCAAGCCTAACGCCCGCTTCAGAGTCATCGATTGCAGCTAATAATTCTTCTAGGACTGTAATATCTGCAATTCGTTCCAAAGCTTGGGCTGCTGTTTTTTTTACTGCGGGCGCCTTATGTTTAAGTAAACCTGCTAATAACGGGACTGCTGCAGGAACCCCTAAAGAACCAAGATCCTCAGCGGCTTCAACAACAACTTCTAAAGCTGGATCGGAAAGGGCCTTCTGCAAGGCAGGAAGAACTAAAATCATTTTTGCTGCACCATCACTTCCTTTAGCTTGTAATGCAAGTGACCTAGCAGCGGCTGCACGAACCGTAATTTGATCCGAGTTTATGACTAAGAGTAATCTATCGAGACAAGCTTTATCATTATAACGGCCAAGGCCAAGTACAGCTTGCCTTCGTACTTCTTCAACAGGGTCGCGACTAAAATTTATGAGCATATCCCCCACAGGTTTACGAAATGATTCTTCGTTAAGGGCTTCAGATAACCAAGCGATAAGAATAAGCCTAACCGCGGGGTCTTCGTGATCGCGTAGAGTTTGGAAGAAAGGAATTTTTTCAGTTGGGCCAAGCCGGGCATAAAGCTGTTGATACAGCGCACGGTTACGATTACGGGAAGATTCTAATTCGCCTTCAATGCGAGAAAGCTTACTTTGCCTTTGTGCAAGTCGCTCTTCAATCCAAGCTTCTGGAGAGAGGTTTTTGCGTTCCTGAAACCAAGTGAGCCAAGCGTTGGTATCTTGCCCAAGGTCTTCGCCAACAAGTTCGGTGAGTGCCAAGCGGCTGGCAAATCGGATATTTTCTTTTGGATCGAGAAGGGTTTTGAGGAGAGTTTCTGTGCTAATTTTTTTGTTTGTTTTTCCTAGGACCGCAATTGCAGGAATTCTATGGTTCTCTTCAAGCAAAACATTTTCAGCTATTATTTTTAATTTGAAAGCAGTTTTTCCATCGGCACTAGAACCTAACGCCTCGATTGCAGCTTGCCTAACCAGCAAAGATTCACTGTATAACGCCTCTAATAGTTCTTCTGAAAAGCGTGGGTCTCCTCGCAATTTTATGGCAGAAGCGAAAGCGGTAAAGGCTTCGAGGTTTTTGGTATCACGGAGGTACTGACGGGCCGTTTCGGTAGCAAGAGGGGTTTGTAATTGCAAGGTAAGATAGGCAGCTTGGGCTTGCATCTGCGGCTGCTTCTTATCCCCTATCAGTTCCCTTAACCTCGCAATATCGCTTGCAGGTTGCTCTGCCTGACCAATGCATAAAAAACAGGTTAATAAGCAGGCTTTCATCATTCTTTATTGCCCAAAAACAACTTTTGGCAGTCAACCCAACGAGTGATTCAATAACCACTTAGATAATTCCCGTCAACCTCGATTCACCTAGGTTGCTATCGCCTAATTTTTTAATTTCGTTTAACTTTTATTCTGAAAGTTGACCTTAACTTTATTCCTTGCCTTTGCAGGATTTGCTTTATGATTGATCTGCTTAAAAAACCTTTAATTCAAACTCTTTGCCTGTTGGCAGTATGGTTCATGGTTTGCATTCCTAACCTTGGTACCCCTAGCCTTTGGGATATTGATGAAGGGAACAATGCAGAAGCCGCTTATGAAATGATGGAATCAGACAACTGGATTGTACCCACCTTCAATTACAACTTGCGTGTTGATAAACCAGCGCTTCTTTACTGGCTACAAATTTTTTCTTACAAAACCTTTGGCATCAATGAGTTTTCTGCAAGGTTTCCCTCTGCAATCGGGGGTTTGTTTTCTATGTTTGCTACCTATTTACTTGGTTCCATTATGTTTGGGACTCCTTGCGGTTTCCTTGCTGCAATAGTATTACTTGCAATGCCCGCGTGGGCCGGTTCCGCACATTTCGCCAACCCTGATTCCCTTTTGAATGCCAGTGTTGCGTGGGCCTTTTTTGCTTTTTATTGCGGTTATAAAAACAACAACTCAACTTGGTTACTTTGGGGAGGTGTTATTACTGGCCTGGGTATGCTTGCTAAGGGGCCTATTGCCTTGGCAATGCCTTTACTCATAATTTTTTGCTTCTTACTTTGGGAAAAACAAGTACGAAAGTTGCTATCTATTCATTTGATAGGTGCGGTTCTCTTATTTCTTCTAGTTGCTGCCCCTTGGTATATTTGGGTTGGAGTTGAAACCAAGTTTGAATGGCACCGTGGGTTTTTCTTTACCCATAATCTGGGCCGCTTTAGTAACACAATGGAAAATCATTCTGGTCCTTGGTTCTATTATTTGATGGTGATAATTGTTGGTGCAGCGCCTTGGTCTGCGTTTTTAGGTATGGCATTCTTAAATAGTAAAACTCAATTATTTAAACTGGGTGAGCCAGAAAATCGAAGTGCTACACGCCTTCTTGTCACTTGGATTTCTATCATTCTTATTTTCTTTTCCCTCTCTAGTACCAAGCTTCCTAACTATATTCTTCCTTTGTACCCTGCATTAGCGATTCTTACCTCTCACGCTATGCTTGCCTGGAAAAACAACCCAGAATCTTTCCCTTCTTGGCTTCCTAAAACTGGAATGGGGATCCTCATCCTTACAGGGATCATCACCAGTCTTGGAATGGTTTTAGTATCTACGAAGTTTAATATTGAATGGATAAAAGGGAGAAAAATACCCGGGCTTGAGCAAATGGCATTCCTAGGAATAATTCCAATTTTATCTGGGGTTATTGCAATGATTTTGGCTAACAAGAAAAACCAGGTCGCAACCTTAGCTATTCTTTGTTTAGGATCGATAGGTTTCACTGGAACCCTAGGGGCTTGGAACGGCTCCAGCCTTGAGTCAATCAAAGCACCGAAATTATTGGCACAGTTCTTACCTGAAGATCACCTACGCACCGAAATTTCAATCGCTACTTTTGATTGGTTTCAACCAAGCCTAGCGTTTTATTGCAAAAGGCAGATTCAAATTTTGAATTCTGCTAAAGAATTGGAACAATTCCTTAACCAACCAATCCCCGCTTATGTTTTTCTACCAGAAAACAAGTGGGATCTTATCTCAGAAAATAAATCACTCAAGGTAAAAAAAATTGGCCAAGCAACTGACTTCTACCGTAATTGTAAAGTCGTTCTCCTGACCAATCAGAATTAACCAACCATTTCTTTTTTACTTGCTCTGAAAACTTCCTATCGACATTTGCTTATCAAGTTCAACCTTAAATTCATAACTTATCGCAGTTGCTTTAGTACCATTAGTTTCTGGCTGCAAATTAATATCCCAGCGCAAAAGGTTATTCACCCTCTCCTGCCTAAGGTAAACAGGGTCGGTGCTTAGTTCGGGCTGAATTTTAATAATAGCAACATTGAGAGATTCATTTTCACCCTTAGGTAGGCGATCCCAAAGTTGCACCTTAACCGCTTCCTGTTTAAAACTACTTAAAAGTATGCGGTATTCAAATTTAAGAACCTGATTTCCCCCTTGCATTGTTCGAGACTTTTCGACTAACTGCCTCTGAACCTGTAACTGGGGATCGGTACCAAAACCTGCGGTAAAGGATTCACCAATAGCGACTAAAGGCAACTGCATCCTGCCTACAAAATCGGTTTCTGAATACATCGTAGCTTCACCTGGAAGCAAAACAAACTTGCTTTTATTTACAAGGTTTGCTTGTTTGTAGACATGGGAAGTAAGAACAGGAACAGCTTTGTAAAAGTATTCTGGTGCCAACTCGATACGCACGACTTCCAGAATTTGTTCATCGGTTCTAGAGGGGATGCTTATTTTAGTATCGAGTTTATAGGCAACACTTGGGCCTTCTTTTTCGGGGTCAGATTTTTGGGCTACATCATTTAACTTATGCCTTTCATCGCCAAGGAAAACGAGTTCTGTTGCTTGTTCAAGGTTACCAACATAGTTAAAAATTTCGTTACTAGTTTTTTCATTCTTACCATTAGATTCGGCTTGAGCTTGCTTACGCAGATTTCTAGTCGCTTCTTGAATTTCCGCTAAGGAAGTTCCACCCATAGGCGATTGAGGAATCGCAATATACCCCGTAGGATTAGATGCATTAAAGGATTGGCCTATTTGCCCAGATCCCGGTTTACCCGTGGGGAGAACAGCACCCTTAGGCAATACACTTACCGCAAGCCCTTTTAATTCTGGTGGAGTTGCATTTAGCATCGGTTGTGCGGTTGAAAGCGTAAGTTCCACACCAGTCCAATCTTCACCGGATTGCTGGTGTACGGAAGCAAGGTATTCCACTTTGACTGGATCTTTAACGGTTTTTCCTGAACGAATTTTATACTGAGGCCTCCAAGAAGCGGTATCAACCAAATAATTCAAGCGTAATTTAGAAGCTTGCTGGTTTATTTTTTCAATCACAATAATAACATCTGTTTCGGTGCGTACCGAACCACTGGAAAGCTCTTGTAATTTTCTGGTTAGAAACTGCGTGCCTTTAAGTATCTCTTGCGATTTCTGTACTAGTTCAACACCTTCTTGCGCACGTGCGACTCTTTCTTGCTTTAAATAATTTGCTAATGCTAAAACCGTATCGGAGTCTAACTTTCCCTTTTCGGTAGCATTCACGGTGCTTGCAGTTGCAAAGCTTTCCAACTTAGTAAGAAAAGTGGCGTTCAAGGTATTAGCGGTAATCATTGCTTGTATTTTTTGTGAATCCATCTCATTCTTTTTTATTTCTTCTTCAATTTTCCTTACTTCTTCTCGTTTATCTTCTTTAATCGGTCTCTTGCGATACCGAGTTGCAAGAACTCGTATACCTTCGCTTCCTTCGGAATAGACAGACGAGGCTTGCACCTGAGAAGGCATAGAAGGAACCACGATTTCCATCGCCCCTAATCCTGCAGGGATTTCTACTTCTCTTGTTACCAAAGCACTATCAGAATAAATAGTTACCGATACAACTTTGCTTTTGACCTCTGCGGGATCTTTTTGTTTTTTAATTTCCTGAGCTTTAGTATCAAGACAAACCCCACCTACTAGAATTACTAGTAAAGTAATGGTTTTTAAAAATCGGATCATTGGAGACATAGGAAACCCCTTTTTCAACTTATATGGGAAGTTTAGAACCATAAGACTAACAAATTAGTACGGGTTTTTTGCTGAAAATCAGCCAAAGTTTACCTTCACATTATAAATTAAGCCGAATAATCAGCATTACCCAAACCTAAGAATAAGACGATTCAACCACTTGTTTTTACTGAATATTAAAAAGATTTGTGTTAAGCGCTTTGTTTTCATAGCATTTAATAAGAGATCAATTATTGGTTTGTAAACAATTTAATAAGAGAAACTAAAAGTGAGATTACTATTAATAGCTTTCCTTTTTACAACTATTCTTGGTTGTGGTGATGCAATTCCTTTATACCCTGTAAAAGGAACCATTATTTTAGAAAATGGAAAACCCGTAACTCGGGGAACCATCGAATGTGAATCCATCGATAACAATAAAAAAACAAACGCTTCTGCAAGCATTAGTAATGATGGAACTTTTGTTCTTGAAACTATGGGTAAAAAGGGAACCGTTGCAGGCAAACATAAGGTCACACTAATTGAACTACCCGGTAATTCCGACTTGCCTATTAATAAACAACCTAAAAGGGAATTTGATATTAAATACCGAAGTTACGAAACTTCTGATCTTACAATCACTGTTAGCCCAAACGGGGAAAATAATATCAGTCTGAAAGTTAGTCCTGCAAAATAACATTAATCATCCGTAATTTGGCCATCGTCTCTTAGTGCATATCGCTGAAGCATCGTGGTACTAACAGAATTGTTAAGTGCTTTTACTCTACCATCGCAAAATACAAATTGACAAACGCCAGAATGAGTGCTTCCAAATCGAAAAGCCCCAAGCGCAGACTTAGGGTCGGAGACAATTCCATATCCAGGGCCAGCACACCTTACAAACGATTCTTCATTATCGCCATTATAAATCGAACCATCGCCACCGTTAGCACCTGTAACAGATCTTCGCCCAATGCCCAAAAGATTTAAAGGCACATGCTTTTCACCAAACATCATCGTATTGCTAGTACCATCAGTAATGTCAAGAATTTTCAGTTGACCCCGGTACTGAGCAACAGGAATACCAGTAGCAGAATTAGAAGTGGACCAAATAATTACACCTTTTGCGGTCCAAGTATCATACCAAGCAGGGACAGTATTATTATCACCACCATTGCAAGCATAATCAGAAAGTGCCCCGGGGACATTAACAGCCCCAGCAGTCTGATCTCCATCAGTACTAAGCGAAGTCGCACTACCGCTTCGCCTTCCTGGGCAAAGAAACGATTTAACAACTGCGGTTCTTGCTGCGAGAGGATTAGCACCATAAAGGGCTTGTAAATTCCACAGGTTGAAGGCCGATTGCTGCTCAACAAAGGGAAGTAGCAAAACAGCCCAAGTTGCATAGCCGTCATTAATTCTACTTGGAGGCAAGTAATTTTGAGTGTCGTGAAAGTTATGGGTAGCAAGGCCGAGTTGTTTTAAATTATTAGAGCAACTAGCCCTAGCAGCGGCTTCACGAACCTTTTGCACCGCGGGCAAAAGTAATCCAATCAAAATTGCAATGATCGCTATCACTACCAATAATTCAATCAAAGTAAAAGCAAATCTTTTTTTCATTGTTGAGCACCTTGGGCAGTAATTATTTTTGAACACATATTATTTTAAGGTTTAATAATCTAAAAACCAAGCGGTAAAGCAAACTTCTATACTTTTTTTAGCCATCAATGTTTTATGCTGCTTTTCGATTATTCCCTTTTTCCAAGTTATAAGTGTGACGAATTAAATAAGATGCTTTACCTTGGCTCTCAAAGTAAGTACGCGTCATTATCTCACCTAATAACCCCATCGAAATTAGTTGTATCCCAACTAAAATCATCATCACACTTAGAAGTAACAAGGGATTGCCTGTCATATCTGTCTGGCTTAGATATTTCATACTAACCGTTGCAATTAAACTGATAAAGCCAAGAGAAATCGAGATTAGACCAGCGGTGCCCAAGAAATGCATAGGCCTAGTAAGGTAAGAATAAAGAAACTTAACCGTGATTAAATCGAGTATCACCCTAAAAGTTCGGGTCAAATTGTATTTAGTTTTCCCTGCAACCCGAGGGTGGTGCATAACAGGAACCTGAGTAAGCCTACCACCACACATCTGAGCAAGCACTGGAATAAACCGATGCATTTCACCATATAAAGGCAAAGCAACTGCAAGTTCACGGGTCATCACCCGAATAGTGCAACCCATATCCTTAATAGAACAACCGGTAACTTTTCGAATAATCCAGTTGGCAATAAAACTAGGAAACTTGCGGAGCCAGAAACCATCTTGGCGGTTGGCCCTCTGCCCTAGCACCGCATCGAAACCGTCGTTAGCTTTTTCAAGAAGCATAGGAAGATCAGCGGGATCATTTTGCAAATCGCCATCCATCGTTGCAATAAAATCACCTTGCGAGAAATCGATGCCCGCTTGCAAAGCAGGAGTTTGTCCAAAATTTCTTCTTAGCACCACAACTTTAGCGCGGGAATCTGTCTTAGCAATTTCCGCCAATAACACAGGCGATGAATCGGTACTTCCATCATCAACATAAACCACTTCAAAGGCATCTACCCCGGAGGCGTTTGCCCTAGAGCAATAAGGCTCTAAGGCCTTGGTGATTTTTTCGTGCAAATTCCGAATATTATCCTGCTCGTCTTTTATCGGTATTATTACTGATAGCAGTGCCATTTTGCGATTCCTCCAAAGTAGTTTCTTCATTTGTACCACCATCCATCTGGACATCTTTTAAGTCCGAACCAACATCGTGACCACGCTGGCCAAGATAAAAAAAGATTCCTATCATTCCAACTGCAACATAAACAGAAAAACAAAGTATTGATAATGCCACTGCAGATTCTGAAGCGATAGCTAAAGGACTAAGCAGCACCACCGTGGCTCCTTCCCTAAGGCCCATTCCACCCAAGCTTATAGGCAGCATTGTGATCAGAGTAACGAGGGGTACCATTACAAAATAAAATGCAATCGGTATATGCAGATCCATCCCAATTCCAATCAGCATCATTATGCAAACACTCGAGACCTGAACCCAAACTGACATAGCCGTTGTAGAAACTAAAACTTGCAAGTTTCCAAAACAAAGCTTTGCACTTTTAAAAACAACCATAAGTTTTGGAACCCGCGTGGAAAACCTAGCAATTAAAGGAAGCATTGCAAACGAACCCAAGGCAACTGCACCTATCGAAAACACGGTGGCACGAACCCAAACGGGCAATTCTACCGGGCTTAATAAGGTTGCAAGCACCGCAATTACAATCAAAACCAAAACACCACTTAACCGATCTGCAAAAACTGTTAAAACCGCCTTGCTCCTACGGTTCTCTTTCAAACCATCATTCATCTTGTATGCCAAATACCAAGCTCGCACCACATCTCCACCTACAGAAGTGGGTAAAGCCAAATTAAAAAACATACCTATAAAAAAATACTTAAGATACTGATAAAAAGATCCACCAAACCCAACCGCATTCGCAAGTACTTTCCAGCGAAGGCTGCTTAGAACCTGAGTACACGCAAGTAAAATAAAAGCAGCCACCCAATAGGCAGGGCGCAAAGTTAAAAAAGACTCCATCAATTGTGCAAAATTAATCCGAGTTAGAATTAAATAAACTAAAACCAAAGTTCCAAAAACTCTTATCAAAACTTTCATTGAACAATAACCTTTGCTTCAAGAATTTCTGATCCAGCCTGATGAAATGCAGCGTGCTGCGGATCATTCATATCTATTCTAAGCAAATAAATGCCAGGTTCTGCAATCGATGGAAGGACCAAAGAAATATCAATATTTTCCCTAGGGAAAATAAGCCTCTGCATATTCCCTGCAAAACCACCCGCAACAAATGAACCATCATCTTTATGCAAATTCCATTGCAGTTTGATTCCCGCATTAACGCCTGGTTTCATAACCCAAGGCCTGATGGAAATATTTGTAGCCTTCACGAAAACCAGCTTGCTTTTGTTTTGTTCTAAATAAACGGTCTTATCACTACTTAGTAAAGTTAAGTTTGCAAGACAATCAGCAGGCACATATTCAGATTTGACCCAGTTGCGAAAAGTATCATTCGAATGAACTTTTTTTTGCTGCTTTAGATATTCTGCATAAAGCTCAAAAAATTCATCGATATGAGCGGTCCTACCCATTGCTAAATGACCATAATACAAACTCAATTGCAGCAGAGCTGTTTCCAACTTCGTATCGGTCTGCAATAACAACGACATTACAACCGCCATCCCGGTCCGATCAATGCCCTTATGGCAATGAAACAACATTGGTTTTTCGCTGCGGTCAATCACCTCAACCAACTGATTAATAGTTTTAGTTGAAGGCAACCTGCCAGCAGAAAAACTTAAGTCTTCTTGCGAAATATCACAACTGTTTATAGTTTTAACTTGATCTAAATACCAAGGAGAATTATCACAGCAGCCTCTTAAGTTCACTACGGTTTTAATGTTATTTTTTTTGATAATAGAATCTAATTTAGCACTAGAAAGCTGAGAACAGCGATAGAATTTAAGGGGTACAACTTCGTGAAAATTCCCCGCTGCAAAGATGTAGAACAGGCGGGCAGTTAATAGCAATACAAACAGGGCAAGCAACGACTTCACTATTGGAAATCGAATGCAGGAACGAATCCAAGCTAACCAAGTATGATGAATCATTTTCGAAGCAAGAACCATCGCACTTCCTTGTGCTAGTTAAAAATATCTATTCGATTATATTGTGCCAAATCTTGAACATTCCTACTAGACCGAATAAATCGGCCTAGCACCCATCTTGCCCCATCAACTCCTCTTCCCCCATTATTCAAATGGTGGTACAAATAGGAACTCTTTCTGAAAAAAGGGCGCCCCTATGACAACACTTAAGGTTCAAAAACCTTCCCGCTGGGTTTTGGCTCGAAAAAAAATATTTGCTCTTTTATTCATTTTTATCATCCTTGGAGTTGGCACAAGATTTCTAAGGCTCGGCTTGGCTTTTCCCATTTGGGGCGACGAAGCTTTCGTTGCAATTAATCTCAGCACCAACGACTACTCCGAATTAACTAAGCCATTAAGACATTATCAAATCGCTCCCTTGGGTTTTCTTTGGCTAGAAAAGACAGCATTAATTTTATTCGGCAGCAGTGAAATTGCACTTCGGATTTTACCTTGTTTTGCAAGTATTCTTGCGCTTTTCATTTTTGGCTATGCTTCTCGATCTCTTTGTTTCAGAAAAACTGCGCTTCTTGCTTTTGCTATCTTAGCTGTTTCTTACTACCCACTTAGACACGCTAACGAAATAAAACCTTATGCCTTTGATTTATTAGCAGGGACGATTTTCTTACTCGTAGGCACAAAAGCAATACAAGATTATCAAGCAGCAAAAACGATCTTACTTTTGACTTTCCTTACCCCCCTTTTACTTTTTATTTCCTTCCCCGCTGTTTTTGTAGCGGGTGGCGTTTGCATCGCGCTTTTCTTTAATATCATCCTTCAAAAAAAAACTCGACTCTTATTAACTTGGATTTTATTTGCCCTTTCAATCCTTGCATCCTTTCTTACTCACTACCTTACCATTGGGCAAAATCAGTTCCAAAATAACCTTGCTAACCATCAGGCCTATTGGAATACAGCGTTTCCACCTGCCAACCTTTTACAGTTCCCAGGTTGGTTCCTTAATGTGCATGTAGGAAATATGTTTGCTTACCCAATTGGTGGCAAGGACGGCGCAAGCACCGTCACTTTTTTGCTTTGCCTTTTTGGTATTTATCAATTACTCAAAAAATCTAAATATTCTATTCTTCTTTTACTCCTCGTACCTTTTTTATTAAACCTAATCGCTGCATTTCTGGGCCATTACCCTTACGGTGGCAGTGCGCGAATCGCACAGCACCTAGCCCCTGCAATTTGTTTACTGATGGCTATTGGTTTACGCAGCCTTTTACAATTCAGAATTGTTTCTAAATTTCGATCGACCACTTTTATCACCATTCTTTTAATGCTAGCTTTATTGGGAATTAGCCAAGGGGTTAAAGATATCCAAAAGCCTTACAAAACCTTAGGTGACAAAGAAGCAAGAACTTTGATTCAAACTGTTTGCGCAAATATTAAACCAGAGAACCCGCTGCTTATCACACAAGAACCCGACCTTATAGATCCAACCTTAGAATGGTACCTACGGGTAGAAAAAGCCAAAGTGTTATGGACACAAGAAGCTCAAGTTCCTCAAATTATTAATGAAAAAAAGCAAGCCGATTGGCTTTGGCTACCGCAACGAAAACCTGGGGGAGACACCCAACCCGAACTTATTATTACAAATTTTGTTGAGCTAAACTCTACGATCAAAAAAGAATTCTTTTTCTCGCTAGGCAGAGATTCTAAGGTAAAGCCTCAGGCAGTTTGGGTGCAATTACAATCCAAGATAAGGCAAAAAGAGTAACTTTAATGACTTATGGTTTTAAGCTAGAACGCTTTGGAGTATCCTTACGCACAAGCGTAGCTTTTAAAAGATTTTCTGCCCTTTCAGGATTACGCTCCAGATACCACGCAAGTGCCCCAAAGAACATCTGCATCTGACCCACTGTTTTTTCTGGCATTCCCATCATCGAAGCCCCCAAAGCTTTCGTAATAATAAGCGCAGCTTTACTATCCGTTTTTGCATACACCGTCATCTGATGCTTCACACTTTTGTTAATCACGCTTTCCTGATACTGCAACACGATTACCGCTTGGATGGGAATTGCAGGTAGCAAAGCGGTGGGCTTTCCTACGCCGTGTGCGTACCAAATTTTACATCCATCTCGATCAACAATCTGATAAAAGTTAATATTATTGCCGGATACTTCTTTTGAATAAAACGCCTGTGGGCCTTCCTTTTCAATACCGGAACATTTGGCCCCTAGCATTTTCCACATCGTCACCGCATGGTGCGGATTTTCTAAAAGCCATTCATAGGTTGTTGGATCGCAGTTAAAGGTTTCAGGCATACTTGTTGCCTTAATGGTGGGATCAGAAATCACCGAAAAGACTTTTTCCTGCCAACCTTCTGGAACTAAATTTTTCTGAATAAGATCAATCGGTGGAAAAGCTTTTAGTTCTCGTAACGACCCCGACCAAGTACCGGTTGGCTTGTAATCGCGTTCTAATTCACCCGCGAATCCAAAAAAGTTACTAGCTAATCCTAGGATTGAAAGAAAGGCAATGAGACAATAAGTTCGACTACCAGGCATTTGCAATCCCCCATTCTATCTATTTTGACACTTACATTTATTCTTCCCTATATTCATCGATCGCCCCAAGTACCAGCTTTAATGATTTTGCCGACTTTTCCAACTCGACACCTTGGCTTGCCTTAAATTAAACCTTTAAGCTAGATTAGGTTACTAAGGCTGAATTTGTTCTTAAGGTGGAATTGAAATGCTTAAAACTATTCGATTTGTTTTTACCCTTGCACTCCTTATTTGTTTACCCGCGATTATTGGGCTTGGTTGGTGGCAAAGAGATTACCTAATGGGTTGGTATCTAACGCATCAACTTATAAAAGCTGCCCCCGAGAATCAGGAACCTTATATTGAAGCGCTAGCACGCCTTGGAGAGAATGCGCAATACCCCGTAATTGATCACTTAGAAATTGCAACCGAATCCACTGCGCCACACATCACCCTTGCACTCAAAAAAATGATCCTATCTTGGGGGGGCACAAGCACGCCATTTTCCAAGCATTGCTTTCATCATATTGCTCGGAGGTTTGCAACCTTTTCAAAACCGGCTCAGGTAGAAACTCTTAAGCTGATGGGTTCATTACAAGATCTTACATCAAAAAATGATTCAAACCTTAAGAACAGTTGTCTAACCAAGGATTTATTAGAAGCAACGAAGCTAATTTTAGAACATATACCAGATATTAATAACCCTTTTATTTACGAGCCCGCTATTTCGCTTATCACTACCTTGATCAAAATTAATTCCGACAAAGATTTACACGCTCGTTTTTCTACTATCCTCGCTAAAGCAATTGCAGAAGCACCCGAAAAAGTTAAAATCCAAGCCATTCAGCTTGCTTTGTCGCCCGAAGCTGGCATGATTGAACTCTGCATTACAGCGTTGCAAGATAAAAATGTTGAAGTACGAAAAGTTGCAATTTTGGCTTGTGCCCCTGCAATTGATACCATCTCAGTTGATGCTTTATTACCTTGCTTGCACGATTCGGAACCAGAAATAAGGGCTTATTGCGAATCTGCCCTTATTGCACGCGGGTTAAAAAAAGAACATATCCAACTAGGCAAATTAATCACCGATCCACGGCCTTCCAAACGCCTTCAAGTTCTTGACTCCCTTATGGATGATAACGATCTAGACCAAGGGCTATGGCTTAGAAAACTTAGCCACGATTCTTCACCTGCAGTTAGGGTTGCAGCGGTACGGCTGATGAGTTTACAAGCTGGCACCGAATTACAGGATAGAATCGATCAAATGTCTCGCACTGATCCAAGTAAAACCGTTGCTGATTTAGCAAGTTATTACCTTAAAATGAACAAATCTGAATCTTTCGGCTTCGAAATTCTAGGTAATTTAGGCACAAAATGACTATTTCAATAAATTCTTCTTTTTTTCACTTATTCCGCCTTGACGCTCTTATCTTGTCTGTTAGCATAATATAAGCGAGAAATAGGCGGCATTATTCTGTCAATCTTCAGCGCGATTGATAGTTTAGCACCTGAACTTTCTGCCTGTAGGTGTCTCCAAGTGTTTGAACACTGGTTTTTTTCTGCATCACTCCCTCGCTTCTTGCAGAAACCTAAGAACACCTGTGCAGTTATTTCATTGGACTCAAGGAAGGACAGATCTATGCTAGTCCTGTCCCGAAAAAAAAACGAAAGTATTGTTATCAATAATGACATCATCATTACGGTGGTGGAAATTCGTGGTGACAAAATTCGTTTAGGGATTATCGCACCTAAAGATGTTCCGGTACATCGTCAAGAAATTTTCGATGCTATACACGGCAGGGAAGAAACTATTGAAATTAAGCCCGTTGATTCTGAAAATCAACCCGTCTAAATTCTTTGCATCTTCCTTATCTTTTGTTCGTCCATTTTTAACATCGGGTCACTTTTTAGTGGCCCGTTATTTTTCTACTTCATACTTCTTTATTTTTGACATCAAAGTCTCTCGGTGTATACCCAAAAGTTTTGCTGCTTGCGTTTGATTACCCTTGGTTTTTACTAACGCTCTTTTTATTGCCCATAACTCTAAATCTTCCAAGTTCTCTTCTGGCCTTTCTTCTATTTGACCCTTATCGAGGCTTGGGATTTCCACATCCTGCGCTTGTATTGTTGCCGAAGACGCTTGGTTCACACCACACTCAAGCACCGATTTCAACTGTCTTATATTTCCTGGCCAAGCGTATTTTTGCAACTTAATGATCACATCGGGACTTGCCAAAAACTGCTTACGATACTCCCCAGAAAATTGAACTAAAAAGAAATCTACCAACTCGGGCAAATCCTCTAAATGCTCCCGTAATGCGGGCACCCTAATACAACAAACATGCAACCGATAAAATAAATCTTTTCGAAATCTTCCTGCTGCTACTTCTTCTTCCAATTTACGGTTCGTCGCAACGATCACACGCACATCCACTTCAATTTCATCACCCCGTAATGGACGCACTTTTCCCGTTTCTAACACTCGAAGCAATTTTGATTGGCATTCCAATGGTAACTCTGCTATTTCATCTAAAAATAGTGTTCCTTCATCTGCCCGCTGAAAATAACCCGGGATCGATTTATTCGCCCCTGTGAATGCACCTTGTATGTGACCAAACAATTCAGCATCCGCCAAGCTTTGCGTAATCGTTGCGCAATTAACTGAAACCATCGGCCCTTGGCTTCTAGAACTTTTGTTATGTAGCTCTAAAGCTACCAACTCTTTTCCTACCCCACTTTCGCCTGTAATTAACACCGTTGATTTTCTGGGAGCCACCTTTTGTATTTCAAGTTTAACTTTCTTTATCGCTGCACCTGATCCTACTATTAAATTTTTATCATACCCTACGATCATCTTTAGCCTTGAATTATCAGCTTCTAAAGCTCTACGCTGCCTTAGCATATACAATCCGTTGGCTAAGCATTCAACTAAGTATTTTCCGAATCTTACTACTTTTTTGCTAAACAACCTTTTGGAACTATACAAGTGAATAGCGCCGAGGATATGGACCTCGCCATCTTTTATTGATTTGACTTGCAACAAAAAACAGACCGCATCCCTCAAGGACTGCAAGCTTTCCGACTCAGCCAACACTTGTTCTTCAAGAAGCCATATATTTTGCTGCCTTCTTATTGCTTCGATTGTCAATGTTTTACTTAATTCAAAATCTAGGCTTGTTTCTACAGGAAGCACTTGTTTAGGAATAAACTCTTCTTGATCAAGGCTGATAAATCCAACTTTTTCTGCAACGCTATGCTTTAGAAGTACTGCTAAGGCTTTTCCTACAAGTTCCCTTGGATTATCTTCCAGCACCGATTCACTTACAAAAGAAAATAAAATCGCCAATTCATCCAACATAAATTTAGTAGAGGAAGGCTCTACAATTTCCTCAGTTGACACATTTATTTTACTTTCAACCTGTAACCCTTCTGCTAAGGTTTTGTTGTTATCTTCAATCCCTTGGGGAATTTGCTCATAAACTATTAAGTAATCGCCAATATTTATTCTGGTCGGACTTACCAACTGAACCGTATCCATTATCCTTTCGCCATTGACTTTAGTTCCATTCTTTTGGCTATGGTTTTTTAGATGGTAGGCACCTGATTTAAAATAAACTTCTGCGTGAAACCGCGAGGCATGTTCATCTTGGATAACAAGGTGATTTTGGGGGTTTCGCCCTAAGGTTACGGGTTGCACTTTAGAAAGTACAACCGTATTTGGTGCTCCATTACCTATTTGAAGGACTAGTCGGGCGTCCATAATCCTCTCCAAACTTATATTGGTGAATGATTTATAATTAAACATAAATTGCAAGGAACGCAATAAAAGAATTAGAATTGCTTTGGAAGTTTTCAACCTTAAGGTTGACCAAGAAGGCCAAGACCGTTAAGATAATTGGTTCAACAAGGCCCCTTCGCCAAGTGGTAAGGCCGCGGATTGCAAATCCGCTATCCCCGGTTCGAATCCGGGAGGGGCCTCTTAAGACTCTCTCAGACTTCCTTGGACAAATCGTCCCAA
>JBDNHI010000059.1:0-24462 GCA_041694635.1 Gemmataceae bacterium
GGTAATGCCAACAGTTCAAAAGGCGATGGAACCCTTACTATGGCTCTACCCTTAGAAACTGAAAAAGCAGATAGCTTTAAAGCTGATCCCTCAAATCCGGTGCCTGCTTTGCCTATCACAGAAAAAAGACCGCTGCATCTTGCCCATTGGGCACCCGTTGATCAGCGAGCTATTGAAGAACGAATAGATGTTTTAGTCTACACAACTAAACCCTTAGAAAAACCTTTGCGATTTGCAGGAAACCCTAAAGCTGAATTATTTGTTTCCACCGATACCAAGGATGCAGATTGGGTAGTTAAACTGATCGATGTTCTGCCTGATGGCACTTCGTACAACCTTGCGGTGGGGATATTACGGGGAAGTTTCCGGGAATCAGAATTAAATCTGAAGGAAATGAAACCTGGCGAGACATATAAAATTACTGTAGATTTAGGCCCAGTTGCTGCAGAACTTCCTAAAGGTCATTGTTTGCGAGTAGATATTTGTGGCGCTTATTTCCCCCTATTTGATCGCAATCCCAATACTGCAGAAGGGCCATTTTCCAAAGCCTCCGTTATTGCAACTGAAAAAGTTTTACATCAACCTGAGTTTGTATCACGAATACTTTTACCTTGTCAACCATAAAAACAGTGGGTGATAATATGAAACCTACTTCAGTCGAGTCTTCCACCCGCAGAAACTTTATCAAGTCTTCCGCAGTTGCAGCTACTGTAAATGTGAGTGGATCGGAGACGGCAAAAGCAGAAATCCCCCCGGTAAAGATTGCAAAAACTATAAATGTGGATGTTCTGGTATGTGGTGCGGGGTGTGCGGGATCCGCAGCAGCGCTTGCAGCATCTCGGGCAGGTGCCAAGGTATTATTGATAGAAAAAGCCCCATGCGCAGGGGGAATTATCACTTGCGTTGGCTTGCCTTATTTCGATGGTATAGCTAATATTCGCGACAATCGGATTGTTGTGCGAGGAATCGCATTAGAACTACTTTCGAAATCTGGGGTTTGTTCCCCCGATGCTAAATTTGTGACCAAGCATAATCCAACCATCCCCAACTCTTTTGAATTCAAACTACTTTTAGATCGTTTGTTTCGTGAGCAAAAAGAATCCCTTTCTATTTTATATAACTCGTTGGTGTGCGGGGTGGAAAGCAAAGCGGGGCGGATCAATCTGGTTCATATTGCCAACAAGGATGGGCTTAGTGCAATTATTCCAAAGGTTGTGATCGATTGTACAGGGGATGGCGATGTTGCAGCGTGGTCGGGCGCGCCATTCGAACAAAGCACCGAGGTGCAGCCATTAACTTTGCACTTCCGAATTGGCCATGTAAAAAAGAATCCGGAGTTAAGTAAGAACTGCAAAGAGGCGCTAGTAAAAGCACAAATGAAAGGTGATCTTCCTTTCTACTATGGCCCGGGCATTATGTTCCTTTATGGGGATGATGAGGTTTATGTTCATGGCGTGAGGGTGCCTGCGAATCCGACTAACGCGGCGGATTTAAGTCGTGCAGAGGTTCAAGGTCGTAGCGATGCCCATGCTATGTTTCGCGCATGGAAGCGAGATGTGCCTGGGTTTGAAAATTCGTATTTCATGGAAGCATACCCTTGGATAGGGGTGAGAGAATCGCGCAGGTTGATAGGCCAGCATATTCTTACAGAAGAAAACTTGATGAAAAGCCAAAGATTTGACGATGCGATTGCAACGGGTTGTTGGTACCTAGATCTGCATCCGAATAAAACCACGATAGGAAGTGCGAACAATTTTGACCCGAAGAAAGTGCAGCCTGAGCCTTACGACATTCCATACCGTTCGCTTTTACCCCAGAAAGTGGAAAATCTTTTGGTGGCGGGAAGATGTCATTCAGCAACTCGGGGCGCCCATGCTTCGACAAGGGTAACAGTAACGGCAATGGCTATGGGAGAAGCCGCGGGAGTTGCAGCAGGTTTAAGTATAAAAACGGGTAAGAATCCCCTAGAAATTGCAGGGGTTCGGGTCAGGGAATCCCTTAAAAAGCTCGGTGCTGGGCCTTTTACCGATGCCTGATTTTAAGCATAATCGCAATTCATGCGTCATTTTTACTAAACTAATACGGTAGGTTTACTCGAAGCTATTTCAAGGCTGATTCTTAGATACCTGTATGACTGATTTGACCGCAACCCCTGACCCTAAGCCACCTTTCCCCGGTATAGGTGAAGTGCGCTTTCTTGTCCAAAAGCTTCTGCAAATAAAAGGGATAGCTAATGTTGTTAGTGCCCTAGATAAAGGCCAATGTGCAACAGTTGATGGCTGTTGGGGTTCTTCTATATCCTTAGTGATATCTGCTTGTGCAATTAAGCTAAAAGCTAATTTACTGGTGGTGCTTGCGCATTCATCGGATCTTGAGTTTGTTAAATCGGAGATACATACATTCACAGGGATCGATGCTAAGATTTTTCCTGCTGATGATGATTTTTTGGGAAGTTATTGCAATAAGTCTGAAGCTGCGGGGGCACGGCTTAAGCTTGCCCTTTCTCTTAGTTCAAACCCTAATCCTTCTGTAATTCTTGCTCCAATCCAAGCGCTGCTTCAGCCCTTACCTTCTAAAGAACAACTAGCAAGTTCGACTAAACATTTGCAGAATGGCTTGGCGATTGTCCCCGAGGAATTAATTCAATGGTTAGTAAAACATGGCTATGAACCGACAGAAGCGGTAGTACAGCCTGGGCAGTTTTGTAAAAGGGGAGGCATCGTCGATATCTTTTCCCCATCAAGTAATCTACCCGTTAGGGTCGAGTTTTTCGGAGATGAGATCGAATCACTTAGGCATTTTGCGCCTGAAACTCAGCGTAGTTTAGATGTTGTTTCTTCTTTTGAAATTATGGGAATGACTTTTGAACAAGTAGGTACGCTTGCCAAGGGGCACTTGCTAAACTATTTAAATGAAACGATTGTAATTCTAATTGAACCCGAAGAGATACAAGAGCAAGCCAAACATTATCTTGATCGTATGGGATCGATTCTGGGATTATTTTCGATCGCTGGCACTTTTAAAATCCTTGCAACTAAGCCTAGTTTGTTTATCGCGTCGATGCCTCGCCATACTGCAGAAATTTCTTATTCGATGAAAGCTGAATCTGTTGAAAGGTTTACAGGCGAAGTTTCTAAGGTTCGAAGCGAACTTGATACCGCATCATCTCACGATGATGTCATTCTAGTTTGTGCTACCGAAGCAGAAGCGCACCGATTGCACGAAGTGCTTGCATCATCTGAAGCAGCAAAACAGGGTCGGCTTGCATTTGATATTGGAATGGTGCGGAAGGGATTTAGGCTTGTGGGGCTGGGCCAAGGAAGAAGCTTATTAATTTTAGGAGCGCAAACACTTTTCCGAAGGGATGAAGTAGTAAGGCCACAAGTTTCTAGCCGAAAGCTTGAATCCCGTGCCATCGATAGTTTTTTGGATCTCGCTACGGATGACCTAGTGGTTCATATGAGTCATGGCATCGCACGCTACCTTGGAATGGAGCTATTGGAAAAGAAAAAGAATATTAATAACTTAGAGTCAGCATCAATGAAGGTGGTATTGGAAGAGCATTTGATATTAGAATTTCGTGATAAGGTAAAAGTTTATGTGCCCGTTTCCAAGATTGATCTTGTTCAAAAATATGTAGGGGGTAGTAGGCAAGAACCCGAGCTTTCAAAATTTGGTGGCACCGGGTGGAACAGCCGTAAATCCAAAGTGCAGACTGCGGTTATTGATCTTGCTTGTGAAATGATATCGATGCAAGCTGCGCGAGATTCGCAAGTGGGAAATATGTTTCCACCCGATACAGAATGGCAAAAAGAATTCGAAGCTGCTTTTCCCTACCAAGAAACTCCTGATCAACTTGCTTCTCTTTCCGAAATTAAAACAGACCTCGAACGGCCCAAGCCTATGGATAGGCTCATCTGTGGCGATGTTGGCTATGGCAAAACCGAACTTGCAATTCGTGCTGCTTTTAAAACGATAGATAATGGCAAACAAGTTGCTGTTCTTGTGCCTACTACTCTTCTTGCCGAACAACATCATCGTACTTTTAATCAGCGGATTTCAGGTTACCCTTTTGTTGTTGAATGCTTGAACAGGTTTCGTACTTCTGCTGAACAACGCGATATCATAGCTAGGTTAAATGCTGGTGGTGTTGATATTGTAATTGGAACCCATCGCATTTTAAGCCAAGATGTTCAGTTCAAAGATTTAGGACTGGTGATCATTGATGAAGAACAAAGATTTGGTGTAGAGCATAAAGAGAAGTTAAAAAGGCTGAGAGAAAAAGTAGATATTCTGACGATGACCGCCACGCCAATTCCTAGAACTCTGCATCTTTCACTATTAGGCATTAGGGATATAAGCAATTTAGAAACGCCACCAGTCGATCGCCACGCAATAGAGACGCGGATAATTCGATGGGATCCGGAATTAATCCGTCACGGAATTTTAAGAGAAATGAACCGAGATGGGCAAGTTTATTTTGTTCATAACAGGGTCCACGATATTACTAAAGTTGCTGATAAGTTAAAAAAACTTGTGCCCGAAGCTAACTATGCAATCGTTCACGGTCAAATGAAAGAAGCTGAATTAGAAGAGCAAATGCTTAAGTTTTTAAGCAGAAAAGCTGATGTTCTGATCGCAACTACGATTATTGAAAGTGGCTTAGATATCCCTAATGCCAATACAATTTTTATTGATGAAGCTGATATTTATGGGTTGGCAGATTTACATCAATTAAGAGGCAGGGTAGGTAGGCAACAGCGGCGGGCCTATGCCTATATGCTATTGCCAGCAGATAGGGTGTTAAGCCCAGATTCTGCAAGGCGTTTAAAAGCGATTGAAGAATTTACGGAACTCGGAGCGGGTTTTAAAATTGCGTTAAGAGATTTAGAAATTCGAGGCGCAGGTAACATTTTAGGAACCCAACAAAGTGGGCATATCGCTTCTGTTGGTTATGAAATGTATTGTCAACTGTTAGAAAACGCCGTTAGGGAAATGAAAAATCAACCCCTACGAACCCCTCTTGAAGTTAATATCGATTTAGAGTGGGCTGCTTTTCTTCCTCGTGAATATGTCACTGGGCAAAAAAATCGAATCGAAATCTATCGCAGGCTTGCTCGCATTAGGCAGATCGATAAGCTCAATGATTTTCGAACAGAATTAAAAGATAGGTTTGGGAAAATTCCGTTAGTTTCGGAATGGTTAGTAAGGTTAGCAGAAGTAAGAATACTTGCAGCAAAATGGCAAATCAGTCAGGTACATATCGAAAAACCTCCCGAACATATTGCAGGCCCGATTGATTTAGTATTTACTTATCGGAATGCAAAAAAAGCAGCAACCTTGGCAAGTAAAAGCCTTGGAAGATTAAGAGTAGTAGATACTGAAACAGTTTATTGCAGACTAAGGCCCAATGAAATCAAACCGGAAAAGTTATATCGTCTATTGCAGGAAGTTTTAAAAACTTAAAAACTATCGTGGCAGTTCAAGGATGATCTGATGACATTAATTGAATCAGGTTTTTAGATTACCTGCTTGGCAAAAGCGGGTGAAGCTCGCTTCAGCAGGCTCAGCGGTTCGCTTCGGCAGGTACGGTTGGTGAGCTAGTCGAACCAAACACCAAGCCAACAGGCCCCGTAAGAAGGGTTTTCACCGAAATGGTTATTTAATTATCTGCAGCCTTCGAGGATTTGCAGGTAATGATTACGAACGATTTTCTGATGTCGTGCAAGTGTTTCGTTAAATGCGACAAGTTCAAAGCCAAGTCTTTTAGCTAACTTTTGCACATCATCTGTTTTTTCTGGAATAGAGTCGATTGCAATATTTTTAAAGATGCGTAGCTTGCTTTGAACTTTTAATAGAAAATCGTAAGCGGTATGAAGTTCAAAAAACTCTTGTGAAGAAATTAAGTTGCAAGATTTAAGCGCTTCAAGCGAAGCCCAGATATTTGCTTGGCGAATAGAAGGATGATCCGTTCCAAATTTAATCTGCAAAAGTTCGACAAGGAACTCGACATCAACCATGCCACCTAAGCCTCGTTTTAAATCTTTAGAAGACCTGCTGGCTTCAAGTTTACTGCGCATAGACTTTATTTCATCAATGAATTGAGGTCGCCAAACAAATCCGCAAACGGTTTTGTTAATAAGGGAAGAAATTTCAGATGTGAAAAAAGTGTCGCCATGTACGATTCGAGCCCGAGAAAGCATAAGCCTTTCCCAAAGCTGAATATTTTCAGTATTGGAGTAATACTTATCAAATTCATTGAATTGAATAACAAGATTTCCCGACCTGCCCGTAGGGCGAAGTCGCATATCAACATCATAAAGTCTGCCTAGAGGGCCGTGGTTACTTAAGGTTTTAATAAGTCGCTGGGTGAATTCAGTAAAGAAAGCATTGTTATCAAAGTGGATGTCGTTTTGATTAGAAGGGTGAAGGGGTTGGCCTTCGCCTTCAAAAAGGATGATAAGGTCAAGATCGCTATGGTAATTAAGTTCTCTGCCGCCTAATTTTCCGAGGGCAACAATAGCAAAGCCGCAAGGCATTCCAGGGCGAATTCCAGTAGAAAGCATTGGGGTTCCAAAGCGCTGAACCATCGTATCCATTTCAAGAGTAGCAACATTCGAAAGCACAGTTTCAGCAAGGTCGCTAAGGGAAGCGACCATAAGGCGAATAGGGTCTTTGCCTAAAATGTCGCGTACACCAATGCGAAGAAATTCTTTATCTTGGAAGCTATGAAGGATAGGGTCGAGGTCAAAAGCATTTTTGCAAAGGTCGGCTAATTCGTTTTTTAGTTCGGTAAGGTTGCGAGGTTGATCGAGAACGAGAGAATCGAGAAGCTCATCGATCATACCTGGGTTATTGATCAAGATTTCGGAAAGGAACTGGCTCCAAGCGCAGATATCGACATAGAGTTTAAGTGAAGGAGGATTGAAGCTAAAAAGTTCCCAGAGGATGGTTTTAGCGCCTAGTGAAGCGGTAACTTTTTCGAGGTTAGTAAGAGCTAAGTCGGGGTCGGGAGTTTCTGCAAGACTTTTTAAAAGTGCTGGCGCAATCGAAGCAAGAAAATGCCTACACCTTCTTGTAGAAAGAAAAGGCACCGATTCTTGAGCTAAAAGCAAAAGATTCTGATACGCATCATTAATATTTTTAAAGCGATACTTTCCCAAAACAGATTGAATGAACTCAGTTTCAGGTTCGGGGTCTAGAATAATATCAGATTCAGGTTGGGATTGATCCGCATCCCCTGAAAAAGTCTGATGGAGAAGATGTTCAAGAATACGATGAGTCAGTGTGGTTTTATCTTTGTATTCAGCAAGGAATAATTCCCGAGGGGACTTATTATCATCGGGAAAATAGCCCATTCTTTGAGCTAACTTGTTCAATGCTTCTTCCTTGCCGGGAAGTTTGTGAGTTTGTAAATCAAAGAGGACTTGCAAACGATGTTCCGTTTTTCTGAGGAAACGGTAAGCATCATCTAAGACAGTGGATTCTTGGTCAGTTAAACAGCCAGCTTTATCAAGGGCGAGCATAGCTTTGATAGTATTACGCTGTCGGACTTGAGGTAGGTCGCCGCCGTTGAGAAGTTGGAGGAACTGGATAGTGAATTCGATATCTCGAATGCCCCCTCTGCCGGTTTTGACTTCGGTTTGCTCAAGTCCTTGCTTAGAGGTATGGAGTTCGATTCTGCGTTTAAGAACTTTGATTTCATTAATTTCAGCAAAAGACAGATATTTACGATAGACAAAAGATTCAATAGAAGTAAGGAAAGCTTGTCCAAGGTTGAAGTCGCCTGCGACAGGTCTAATTTTGATGAGCGCTTGACGCTCGAAAGTTCGCCCAAGTGTATCGTAGTATGCAAGGGTGCTGTCAAGAGATCGAGCAAGGGGCCCGCGTAACCCTTCGGGTCGAAGCCTAAGGTCGACCCTGTAGCAGGTACCACGATCGGTATGAGAAGAAATCAAGCGCACAATTTCAGAGGTAAGTCTGCTAAAGAACTCAGAGTTATCGATCGAGGTACCTCTGGGATTTTTAGTCACGCCATCTTCATCATAAATAATCATGAGGTCGATATCGCTGGAATAATTCAATTCTTCTCCGCCGAGTTTTCCAAAAGCGAGAATACAACAGGAAGCTTCATTGCCCGAGGAATTAAGAGGAACGCCAAAGCGCCGCTGAAGAATTTTATTGGCATAAGAAAGAGCGACTTCAAGGGCAGCTTCCGCAACTCGGGAAATATCCAGAGTGACTTCCTCTAAGGGGCGATTACGCAAAATATCATTCCCCCCAATTCTAAGAACCTGCTTCTGCTTGTACCTTCGTAATGCCCGGAGAACCCCTGTATCATCAGTAACCTTCTCAACTTCAACAGAAAGTTCTTGGATTAGTTGCTCTCTGGTGGGGGTGCGCTGCAAAGGAACGCCCAGCATATCGATGCAATCTGGATAACTAACGAGAAGATCGCTGAAGGATTGGCTGGTGCTGAAAATTTGTAAAAGGTCGAGTAAGTTATCAGAGTTGTTATCAAGTAGAAGATTAAGAAATTGTTTGGAAGCAGGCTGAGAGAAAAAGCGTTCAAGATTATTAAGGGCCCGATCCGGGTCGGGAAGTAAATGTAGAATTTGCAAAAGGTAACTTTGCAAAAGGTTGAAAGGTTCATTCCCTAGGTTCGTTTTAAGCAAAGTTAAGTTAAGGCTTGCCCGATCCAAATCAAAAAGGTTACAACCCTTTAGCCAGTCATAGTTTTTAGCTTTAGAATTACTCATAAGCTGGGGGTTTCCCTAATGCGAAACCAAGATTTAAATAACTTGAAGAGGTTTTCTACCAGATTCAAGAACGGTTAAAGTTGGTTGAGTCGATAAAGGTTCACTTAAAGAAGCCATTGGAACTTCATTGGTAAGAACTTTGGCAAAGAGAGTAAAGGCAGTTGCATCTTCAATGAGGACTTTAACGGTGGAACCAATAAGCCTTTCGTTGCCATCAAAAACAGTAATGTGGTCAGTCATAGTACGACCTGTAAGCTGAACGGGGCCAAGGCCAGCTTTTTTGACGCCCCATTTACTAGGCCCTTCAACAAGAATATCGAGGACTTGCCCAATTTTAGCCCTATGATCGATAAGCGAATTAGCATTTTGAAAAGCGAGCAGATCGTTGTTGCGTCTTTTCTTAGTGATATCGTCGATATCATCAGGGAAAAGGTCATCAGCTTTGGTACCGGGCCTAGTACTGTATTTAAAGATGTAGCTATTTTTAAAATAACTATCTCTGACAAGTTCACAACTTTTAAGAAAAGATTCTTCGGATTCGCCACAAAAGCCAACAATAAAATCGCTAGAAATAGCAACGCCTGGAACCTTTTCCCTACATCGAATAAGCATTTCTTTATAGTATTCAACCGTGTAAAGGCGTTTCATTCTTTTAAGAACATCATTACAGCCAGATTGCACCGGAACATGAATGTATTTGCAAACTTTAGGAAGTTCTCGTACAGCATCAAGCAAGTCGTCGTCCATATCTTTGGGGTAACTGGTGACGAATTTAATGCGTTCGATGCCGTTGGTGTCGTGAATAAGATTAAATAATTTAGCGAGGTTAGTGGTTCTGCCGTCGCCGTGCTTAAAGGAATAACTATTAACGGTCTGCCCCAGAAGAGTGACTTCCTTACAGCCTTGAGCAGCAAGTTGTTTGACTTCCGCAAGGATATGATCAGGGGATCGACTTTGTTCAGGTCCGCGGGTAGAAGGAACAATACAGTAGGTGCAGAATTTATCGCAGCCGAACATAATCCGAACGAAGGCTTGGAAAGAATTAGGACGCATAGCAGATTCGCGAGAGGGGTCGTAACTTTCAAAACTGCGTTCGACTTCATCGCGAGAAGCATCAGTTCTGCCCAGGCTTAAAGCAAGTTGAGGCCGACCCGTAGCTCTGGCAGAATCGATAAGATCAGCAATGCGTGCTAACTGTCCAGTACCACAAATGATATCAACATGAGGGGCTCTGCGAAGAATAAGTTCTTGATCTTTCTGCGCCATACATCCCAAGATGCCAAGAACCTTATGAGGATTTTCTTCGATATGACTTTTAATCCTGCCTAGGAAGCTATAAATTTTATCTTCGGCATGTTGACGGACACTGCAGGTATTGAGCAAGATAACATCAGCATCGGTGGCAATGGGAGTAAGTTCGTACCCTTTTCTTTTGAGAGTGCTTACGACAATTTCGCTATCGAGGACATTCATTTGGCAGCCGACGGTATCGATAAAAAGTTTATTAGCCATTGGAAGAATGCAGCCTGAAAAGAATGAAAAGACAACAGAGTTATTATACGAAAACTGAGAAAAGGTTTAAGCCCTAGAGAGGTAATCGCCAGAAAGCCATTGTTTTCCGCGAAAAAACTCTGCAACATGCATTCTGCGTTTACCCGCAGGTTGTATTTCGAGCACATTAAGAATCGAGTTTTGCCCAGCAACAACTTGCATCATAGCTAAGTCTTTAGAAGGCTCAAGAATAGTACCAGAAGGCAGGTTAGTCGTAGAAAGATCTTCAGAAGGTTGGGCCTTTAAAATTAACATTCGAAGTGGAGGAAGGCCGTCGCGCTTCCAAAGGGAATAGGCAGTGGGCCAAGGTTGCATAGCTCGGATATGAGCAGCAATAGAAGCAGCAGAAAAATCCCAATCGATATTGCCGTGCTCTTTGCGAAGCTTAGGTGCCTTAGTGGCAAGAGAAATATCTTGTGGTAAGCCAGAAAGTGGGCCGATTTCCATTTGATTAATTACAGAAAGAGCAAGGGTAGCGCCAAGGGAAGCAAGTCTCGATTCGAGCTCGCCCGCAGTTTCAACAGGAGAAATAAAAACAGATTGAGAAGCGAGAATATTTCCCGCATCAAGGGATGGTGTCATTTGAATGATAGTAACACCCGTTTCAATTTCCATATTAGAGATCGCCCATTGTATAGGAGCAGCGCCACGGTATTTTGGAAGAAGAGAAGCGTGAACATTAATTCCCCCTAGAGATGGAATAGCTAAAACTTGAGGAGAAAGAATCTGGCCATAGGCAGCAACCACAAGAAGATCGGGTTTAAGATTTTGGAGGGAAGAGAGGCCATCAGGCAGGTTGATATTAGCGGGTTGAAAAACTGGGATGTTGTGATTGGCAGCAATATTTTTCATGCCTTTGCCTACTTGCCTAGTGGAAGCTTTTTCATCTCCAATTTGTTTATCGGGCTGAGTGAAGAGTGCAATAACTTTCTTATTTGAATGAAGCAAAGTTTCAAAAGAAGATTCAGAAAAGACTCCGGTGCCCATCATAACAATCCGCATAAAAGGCTCCGCAAGAAGTTAGGAATTGGTTAGGAGAGAATCCATCAAGGATTTGATTTCGACTTCAGGGGGAATCTCGCCTCGTTGTTGAGCAATTTTGAATTCGTCTTCAAGTTCTTTAAGAGCGCCGCGAGAAGCAAGTTTGCCAATGATGCCAAGTTTATCGACAAAAAGCACGCCATTGAGATGATCAATTTCGTGTTGCCAAGCACGAGAAGCGAGGTCAGAAGCAATAACTTCGACGGGCTCGCCAAGAATATTAAAAGCTTGAACCTTGATGTTTTTAGACCTGCGAACTTTTTGATAAAGGCCAGGAAAGCTAAGGCAACCTTCTTCGCCTTCCATAGTGCCTTTGCGTTCGACGATAGTAGGATTAATAAAGATTTGCTCGTGTTCTTTTTGGTTTGGGTCGCCGGAAATATTCATAACAAGAAGTTGAAAAGGAAGAGCAACCTGAGTAGCGGCAAGGCCCAAGCCTTTAGCTTCATACATAAGATCAAACATTTCGCCGATTTGAAGTTTAATTTTTTTATCGATAGAACCAATTTGCTTAGCCTGAAAACGCAAAGCAGGGTGAGGATAATGCACTATTTTCATAAGAATCAACTTTCAAATAACTCGCAAAGCAGAAACAACCAGATGCTTTAAATCCTAGGGATTATGGTTGAATTTGTAAAGAAGCATTATGCTTATCAAATTTAGTAAGAGCATCAAAACTAGCATATTTATAGACTTCACTAAGGGTAGGATAATTGTAACAAGTGTTGATAAAAACATCCACGCCTGCATTAAGCATCATAGCGGTAAGGCCGATGTGAACAATTTCGGTTGCACCTTCGCCCATAATATGAATGCCAAGAAGTTTGCGAGTTTCGGAGTGAAAGAGTAATTTCAAGAAACCATCGGTGTCGCCAATAATCTGGCCGCGAGCATTATTAGCAAAGCAAGCTTTGCCTGCGACATAGGGGATTTTTTCCTGCTCGAGCTGTTCTTCGGTAGAACCAACAGAAGAGCATTCGGGAATGGTGTAAAGGCCACTAGGAAGCAGAGTAGGAATATCCGCAGTTCGTTTAAGATTAAAAGCATTATAAACAGCGATGCGCCCTTGAGCCATAGCGGTGGAAGCAAGTGAAGGATTACCAATAACATCGCCAGCGGCATAAATATGAGGTTGCTTGGTTTGGAAAGAATCATTAACCAGAATTTGCCCACGCGAGTTGGTTTCAACGCCAATCGCTTGAAGTCCCAAAGAGTCAACCTGTCCGCACCTGCCCGAAGAAACAAGAACAGAATGTGTTTTAATTGTAATGCCAGATTCAAGTTGCAAAGAAACCAAGTCGCCACATTCTATTTGTTGAACAGAATCACCCATAAAGAATTGAATTCCAGCAGCTTCCATACGGGTTTTTAAAGCGGAAGAAATTTCATTATCCATACTGTCTACTATCATTTCGCGTTTTTCAATAACGGAAACTTTTACCCCAAGTGCAGCAAACATACAGGCATATTCACAGCCAATAACCCCACCGCCCACAGCAACCATACTCTCTGGAATAACATCAATAGAAAGAATGGTGTCAGAATCGAAGATACGGGGATCGTGAAAAGGGAAGTTTTTAGGCCGAAAGGGATAAGAACCCGTTGCGATAAGAAAGCGATCAGCAGTAAGAGAGATAACAGGGCAGCGATCGGGGGCAACAATAATAGTATTAGCATTTTTAAAAGATGCTGAACCACGAAAGACAGTGACATTGTGTTTCTTAAGGTTTTCACGAATGCGATGTCGTTCTTGATCTTTGACAAAGCGCTCGTGAGCCATAAAATCGCTAACCCGAATGGTTTTGCTTAGGTCGAGCTGAAAGCCGAACAATTTTCTTTGTTTAAAGCCAGAAAGATATAAGGCTGATTCGCGCAGAGTTTTGGAAGGAAGGGTGCCAGTATTTGCAGCAGCGCCACCTAGCACATTTTCTTTTTCAATGAGCGCAACTTTTTTACCAAAATACGCTGCACCTGCAGCTCCCTTTTCGCCTGCTGGCCCGCTCCCTAACACGATCAAATCAAACTTACTATCATTCATTTTTTAAATTCCAAATTGCATAGGAAAGTTAAGCCAAATAAGATTCAACTTTCTTGATAAGCTCTGGGCCTGTCATACGGTGGGCCGCATCGTGAGGGCAAGCGTAAACACAACTAGGCTGGCCATCAATCGATTCGCAAAGATCGCACATCGTTGCTTTTTGCTGAACGACAGCAACCTTAAACCCGGGATTAAGGACATCATCAATTTTCTCGTTGGTTTCAAAAGGCTGCATATTAATATTGCCATAAGGGCAATTCTGAGCGCACTTCCCACATCCAATACACCAATTTTCAATCGTCATCTCACGCTTCTTGCCACGATGAATGGCATCAACGGGGCAACCCACCATACAATATGGGTCTAGGCAAGATCTGCAAGAACTAGCAACCAGATAGTTTTCGAAACGCAAACCTTCGCGGACTAAACGAGTAACCCCTTGGTGTGTGTCTGCGCAAGCTTTGGTACATTCATCACAGCGGGTGCATTTTTGGAGGTCAAGCACAAGTAGGCTGCGAGCTTCCATTAATCCTTGCTTAAGGAAATCATTAAGGTTGGTGTGCTGAACTTTTTTGGTCTGAGATTGAATATTGGCAAGTCGTTCGATAGCGATAGCGACCATTTTTTCTCGAATTTTCGGGAAGCTTTCCAAGATAAGCTTGAAATCTTCACCGTGAATGGAAACAAGATCGACATGGTCTAAAGCAGTAGCAGAGGCAGTTCTGCCCGCAGCAAACGCCTTGCCTTCCATTTCAGCAAGGTGGCTCATAAGTGCAATTTCGCCAACAATACCGCCCGGCCCGGTGTAATTGAGGACATGATCGCCGCCCGGTTGGCTAAGGAAGATTTTGACAAAACCAACCCGAACGAGATAAAAATTATCTTCCCGATCGCCTTGCCTAAAGATAACATCCCCAGGGTTTAATCGTACAAGCTTAGCATTTTTACGAACCAAATCGACAAACTTACTGAATTCCTTGGGATCGGTAAATTGATCTGAAAACAATGGAATACTTAGAAGGTGTGTACTAATCGACCTAAGATTGTAAACATTATCCAAGATTGACTTGGACTTCTTATTACGCTGAAGAATGTACAAAACATTCATCCTGATTTCGAGCAATGTTACATCCGTCTTGGCGCGCACCGTTGCAGACCGAGGGTAGTTATTCATACAAGTCATTTCGCCAAAAATCACATCTTGTTTGTTTAATTCAGCAATTGGATTATTGATATCTAAGCTAACAGGTGCATCGATAGAAATATACCTAGCAGTTTTTTCATCTTTTCTAGAATTACTAGAAAGGCTAGAAGTGAACTTACTAATTAGGCCCAAAAAGCCGGTAGACTTTTTGTTTTCGATATGTTTTAAAGGGCTTTTAAGGAAAATTTCTAAAGTACCATCTTCAATAATAAATGCGGTGGAACCCGCTTGGCCTTCATTACAAATGATTTCGCCCTGCTTGAATTTTCTGCGTACAACTGCCCCTTGGTTCCATTCCATAAAAGGCTTACTAATACCTTGAAAAATTTCGTGTGTGAAAAGATCTTCAATGGTGACAGGCATAGCACCGGGTTGGTCTTTTAAATTCGAGTCGACTAGTTTCTTGTTTGTAAGCGCACCCGTTGGGCAAGATGCCATACACTCTCCACACGAAACGCATGAGGATTGCCCCATCGGGTCGTTAAGATCGAAAGAAATACGAGCATTGAAACCCTTGTTCATTCTGCCCAATACTTCGTTGTGACGAATTTCATTACACGCCCTAACACACCGATCGCAAAGAATACAAGCATTATGATCAACAGAAATAATCATCGAACTATCATCGGTTCCCCGGTCAACTTGGCTTTTAGGAAACCTAGAAGCGTGTGGATCCATCCCAAGATTTTTAGCAATGGTGCGAAGTTCGTTATCGCCATACTCACGGTTTACAATGCGAGGTATTTCATTATCGACTAGAAGTAATTCGGTAAGGATTTTGACAGACTTTTTAACTTTTTCGTTGGTAGCGCCTGTGGTAACTTTCATTCCATCTTCGACAGGTCGATGGCAAGCAGCAACAAGAGTACGAGCGCCAATATCGACTGCACAAAACCTGCAAACGGCAACGGGTTCCATATGTTCGCGATGGCAAAGGACAGGGATAAAGACGCCTGCCTTTTGTGCAGCATCGAGAATCGTAGTTAATTTAGGCTTTAATTCCCCGGTGATCGGGTTTTTGAATAAAGTGGCTCCCTGAATTTCTACTTCCTTGCCATCAATGGTAAGTTTAACAGGCGGCGCCTTCAAAAGTTCTACCGCGCTTCTTTCCAACTTGACAACTCTACCATCCAATACCAAAGGTACAATTTCATCAGCTACATTCATTTTCAACCCTCCAAGATCCAAAGGCCAAGAATAATAATCAAGATTGTTTTAAGTAATTTTCCACATCGGTGGGAAAGAATTTAATCACGCTAGTAATAGGGTTAGATGCCACCTGACCCAAGCCACAAATCGAAGTAATACCCATTGTCTCACCCAAATCGTTGATGAGGCTAAGTTCGGTACGATTCGATTTACCTGCCATCAAACCCGTGATAATATCGACCAATTTTTGTGAACCAGTTCTGCAAGGCACACATTTTCCACACGATTCGTTTCTATAAAACGAAACACAGTTAAGCGCATTATCGACCATATCTCGCCTATCATCGTAAACAATAAAAGCAGCGCCCAACATACCACCCATTTGGCTAACGGTGTTGAGGTCAAGTTGAAGGTCAAGAATATCGAAAAGCTTGGTGCCCGCAGGGATTTTATCTTGAACAAACTTAGGTGGAAGTTTATCGATGGGAACTAAAGCTGGAAGAAAGCCACCTGAAGGGCCAGAAGTCGCAATAGCTTTAAGTTTATGGCCTTGCAACAAGCCACCAGCGGTATCGAAAATAAGTTCTTTGACCGTTTGGCCAAAAGGCACTTCATAAACGCCCGGCTTTTGAACATCTCCACTTATAGAGACAATACGCATACCAGTAGCGCCACGAATGCCCATATCGCGGTACCACTCGCCGCCATTAAGAGCAATGCCAGCGGCCCAAGCAAGTGTTTCTACATTGTTAATAACGGTAGGCTTGCCAAAAAGACCTTCGAAGACAGGGAAAGGAGGTTTATTACGAGGCTCTCCGCGTCTATCTTCGATTGCTTCGAGGAGGGCACTTTCTTCGCCTTGAACATATCCGCCTGGGCTGATGTAAAGCTCGAGCATAAATTTTTGCCCAGTGCCTAGAACATTTTTCCCAATAATACCTAGCCCTGCAGCGGTGATAAGCGCTTCCTTAATCACTTTAACTTCATCTGGGTATTCGTGACGAATGTAGAGGTATCCTTGTTCAGCCCCTGTAACAAGCGCAGCAAGAACCATACCTTCGATAACGAGATTAGGAGACCTGCGCAGGATTTCGCGATCTTTAAAAGTACCCGGTTCACTTTCATCCGCATTGCAAATAATGTATTTAGTTTTGCCAACCGCCCCTTTAACAGCAGACCATTTTCGGAAGGTGGGAAAACCAGCCCCACCCATACCGCGCAGCACCGCAACTTCAAGCTTTTTAAATAACGCATTACAATCCATCCCACCTGCGACGAATTGCCTAACTGCATCATAAGGCTCGCTGTTTTGATATGGATTGATTTTAAAAGGAAGCGGGGAATTATCACAATGCTGATGAGGCAGATCTTCATTCGCAGCAGCTTTGCGCGCTAACGCAGAAAGACTATTTAAATCCATCCCACGATAAACATGATGGTCGTTGATTAAAACTGCAACGGTGGCATCGCATTGCCCCAAGCAAGAAATCCCACAAACCTCGAGTTTATTAGGACCAAGTTCGTTAGAGAGGTTTTCTAGGCCTTTAGTAATTTCTGGTGCGCCGTGAATATGGCAAGCCATATCCCGACAAATGCGAATGCTAGCCCCTTTAGGAGGTTCTAGCCTATACATAGGATAAAAACTAGCAACCTCGTGCACCCGGTGCATAGGCACACCAGTGCGTGTAGAAAGCGCCTTCATTTCCTTATGAGGTAAATAGCCACAGCGTTCTTGAATCTCTCTTAAAGCCTGAACAATCATACTTTTCTCCCAAAATCTTACAAACTAAATGAGTACGAATTTGCTTCACTTTTAAGGAAGCGTTTTTTGCATCTGCTCTATCGTGCGAAGAATTTTAGGATCCCACGCTTCGGAACCTACACCCTGATAAGGCTGGTCGCCGTGATGGTAACTATGGCATTCCACACAATCGTGATTAACCCCGCCCTGCATCATCCCCAAAGAAACTTTATCAGAAGAAACTTTGGCAGAAGAATGGCAAGTGCGACAGTTATCAATTCCGGGCAGAAGAATATCATTTTTAGTCACCGAGTTGTTTGCCCCCGCGTGACACGATGCACAATCCATAAATCGATGGGCAGTATGATCAAACTTTGCGTGTGGCATCCATAAGGTGGGAATCGAAGGCCAAATATCGGATGGAGTATTGGTAAGTTTAGAATCTTTAAACCAATCAAAAGCTTTGTTATCAGGATCAAGGCCAGTCTGAATTGCTTTGGGGATTTTAGAAAACCCCGGGCTCAGACTCTTCATATCGCCTTTTTCATAATGACATTCACCACAAGTTTTTTTACCAAGGAAAAGATTGTTCATCGCAACAGAAACTTTTTCATCCACTTGCTTCTTGACCGACTCGACAAGCGGTGTAAGTGGGTTTTTGCCCGGTACAGGCACAGAAACAGCAGTTCTAGTTTTTGCAAAGTCTTTAGTCTCTGCCACCAGTTGCCTAGAATAAACTCCTTCCAAATAAACGCGTATTTCTTCAGGTTGATAACGATGAGGAACAGAGAGATTTTTATTTGAATCATCAAAAGAAAGTGGATGACAAGACTTACAATGCACATCAAAAACAATGGGCTGGTAAATCCCACCCTGTGATTTAATTCCAAATGCGGCCTTAGTCATATTGTTAAATGTACCTAAGGAAGGCTTCGCATCTGCGGATTCTAAGTTGTGGCAAGAATTGCAATCCAGAGCCATTGCAGCTTTTAAATCAGACCCAGGCTTGAATCCAAAGCGCTCTCGGTCAGGTTCAGGAATATCTGCAAAGGTCCAAGGCTTCCCTTTAGGATCACGAGAAATACCAGGGGTAAGGTGCAACTTATGATTAAACTTAACAGAACCGGGGTCGGTCATCTTTTCTGCTAGCAATTTAAAATTCGGGTGACCCCCTGATGCATTTTCAAATGAACTTATCGTAGTGGCATACTTCGGAGCAGAATCATTCATATGTGGCAAAATGTTTGAATGACAAGATACACAATCTAAACTGGATAGCCTTACTATGCTGGCATCAATCCCTCGATGCTCGCGATGACAACCGCCACAACTTGGAGTGGATTCTAATTTTTGGTTTGAATGATGAACGGGAGCAACATGACAACTTTCGCACCGAGCGTCGCCTAAAAGATTTTTGCCTGCTTCGTGCCCAAGCCATTTCATACTAAAACTATTTTTGCTGATGGGTTCGAAGTCGGCGTGGCAAACAGAACAATTATCGTTCCAAGCGGCGTGAAACTTGGTCACCTGACCCCGCGAAAAAGCAACCTGACCTTTACTACCTTGCGCATAAACCAGCAGCATCCAACCTGCTGCCAAGATAAGGCAAAGAAAGGCAAGCCTTGATTTCGTGCGATCTAGCCAAGTAGGGCGCTTATAATAATCAAGCTGAATCCTAGAGGCTCGCTGTTTTCCACTTTCCTGAAAAGCCATAAATAACCCCGTATTACCAGTATTTCATTGCCACGAATATATGAACAAACATCAATAAAATAAGTGCAACCGAAAGAGGTAGATGAACCCAAAGCCAACTGTAAAGCCAAAATTGTATCTTAGATTGAAGAATTATCTGCCTTCGCTGAGTGCAAAGCTCTTCTAAAGCAGAAGCGATCTCGTGAGCCCTAGGGGGAAGCTTTGTCCTTAAGGAATTAAACATCGAAGTGCAACGAGAAGGATTTTCAAGAGGCGACTTTGCCATTTGACCATTCTTAAGAAACCCATAAATGTGTTCGTTGAAAAATTCCCAAAGGGCTTTGCTATCTGGAATACTTTCTTTAAGGGTAGATGTCATAATAACCCTGCCTTGAACGGCTCCAACAGTTCGAACCGCACCAACGACCCTATGAGTACCGTTTGATTCGCTAGCCTCGTGCTCGGTGGTATTAATCCCACAGGCAAACCGAACCATTTGCGAAGCCTCATTAGCCATTAGCTGAGAAACATAATCGATTTGAGAATAGATAGTCTCGGCGGGAACTTCTATTAGCAGTTTTTCTGGCAAGAACTGCTGCAAAACCAAACCCCAAACCCCACTGGCAATAACTGCAAGAAACAAAATCATAAGAGTGGTACTAAGAGGCCCACCCCATCGAAAACCGGTATGAAGGACAAGGAGTGGAACCGCAAGCAATCCGAGCCAAATATGGGCCCGCATCCAAGTTGAAACTTTGCCAATGCGCCAAGAGCGCAGTTTTTTTCGGGGCCAGATAAGAAATTCAAACAAGCAGATTAATCCGCCTAAAACGCCAAAAGTAAAGCCGGGCAGGCTACTTCCGCTGGGCCACGCTGCTTGACCAAAGGAAGCAAACATAAACCAAAAAGTGGAAAGTAAAGTTATAACTAAACAGGCCATAATCCAAGGTTTGTGTTCTGCAAAATTTGATTGACGAATTAACACAGTTAAATATTCCTTGCGAACCCAAATTAAAGATAAAATTATCTAAGTTAATGTAACAAATATAACTTTAAAAGTACAAATTTATTGCTAAAATAAACCTCCAGACTAGTATGATTAATAGATAATTTATTTATAGTTATAATGGCTTGTTGATTACTAATATTAATGAAAAATTTAAATCCAACAAAAAAAATGAATTTCCCAATTTTTATAAAAATAACCTTATTCTTTTTATTAACTTGGTTGGTTTCTTTTTGCATAACGGCTTTTCCAACCCATTCTCAAGCTCAAGAAAAAAAGTCTTCCAACCAACAAATTACCCTACCCGATGAAAAGCAACCCCTTATTGCCTCGTCTGCATCGTGTTCTGGTCGGGCTTGTCACGGTGGTTCCGAACCTGTTCCGGGCCAAGTGGTGCAGCAAAACGAGTTTTCATCTTGGATTGCACACGATAAGCACGCAAATGCGTATCAATCTTTGCTTTCCGATCGAGCAAAAACTATGGCGAAAAACCTCAATATTGTAGAAGCGCATAAAGAAATCCGCTGCCTAGCTTGCCATATCACCCCCCAAATTGCCGAGGCTCAAGCTAAATCCGATTTCCCCCTAGACCTAGGCGTTGGTTGTGAATCTTGCCACGGTACTGCATCGTCTAAATGGCTAGGCGCACACACCACCCCCGACTGGAAAAACCAATCCCCCGAACTCAAGCAAAAGAGCTACGAAAAAGAAAATATGCCCTTTCTGAATAATCCCCTTTCCCAAGCGCAAGTCTGCGCTGGTTGCCATATCGGTGCCCCTGCGAACTTTAATCAAGGAAACCCCAACCAAGGAATACCTACCCGCGATGTCAACCACGACCTGATGGCGGCCGGCCACCCAAGGCTAACTTTCGAAGCCCTGTCGCATCAAATAAATATGCCCCCGCATTGGAATACCAAAAAGTATGCTAAAGAAGAAAACCGAGAAGTAGAAATATGGTTGTCGGGTCAAGTAGCGACCCTATCCGCAACGGTAGCTTTAACTTCGCATCGAGCCGAATTAGCAGAGAAAAACTTAGGTGTATGGCCTGAATTTGCAGAATCATCGTGTCTTTCTTGCCACGCTGATTTTCAACAGCCCAGCTGGCGCAATCAAAAGAAATATTACCAAGGTCGTAAGCCGGGCTCACTGCCTTATAACCCCTGGGCAGGCGTTTTATTTAACGAAGCCTTGCAAATCTCTGCGCAAGACACCCAATTATCAAAACTCTTCGAAGACCTATCGAAGTCATTAAGTTCGTTTTCAACCAGCCCGAAAGTTGCTAAAGCCTTAGCAGATTCACTTACTAGCAAGTTATCATCCATTGAAAATGAATTTAAATCGCAAGGAATTAAACTTGTAAAAGATTGGCGCAAAATATTACTAGACCAATTATCTTCACGAAATTTAGACGCTGCTTCTTGGGATGAATCTACCCAAATAGCAATGGCTCTGGCCTTGCTCAATGTTGTATCTACAGAAAAAACGAATACAAAACCCGCATCGATGCAGCCAATCTGGGAAAGCCTTGCTTTTCCCTTGAATTACGAAAGCCCTAAGGGGTATCGCCCTGACGCAAAAGCTGTTACCGAATTGATTGAAAAGCTGAAAAGCGCAAATTAACCACCCGCATCCGCTGAAAGAACTAAAAGCTGTTGGCCTGAAAGAACTAAGGTATTAGTGTCTCGAATAAAGTATTCGCCATTGATTGAGAAAAGAAGATGGCTTTTGCCCCCGTGTGAGGGTTCTAATAACTCCGCAAGCTTAGGATAAAGCAACGCAAGTTGTTCAAGAATTGAAGCTAAAGACCCCTGATTAACAAAACAGAAAGCAACGCCAGTTCTAAGTTTAGGAAGGCCAAGAAACTCGATTGAAACAAGTTCAGAGTTTAAAGGCAGATCAGCCATTAGTATTGGTGCCAGAAATTAAAAGACATAACAACTTAATGGTTGTCGGGGTGATTGCCTAGGTCAGCAAGAGGGGCAACCAAATTAAGCATTGTGCCAATCTGAGCCAAACGCATTCCATATCGGTCAAGAAATTCCTGAAGGCCAAACTCGTTATCAATAGAATCGGCATCATCCGAAACTCGCTCGACAATATCGTAAATCATCTTACCATAGGCTTTTTCTAAATGAGGCAAAGCATTTTTGCTCATTTCGGGTAAGCCGGGAAAATCATCGGGCCAACGAGCAATAAACGCTTTCCACCTAGCAGAGTGATCGTGAGAAGCAAGCGAAGCCTTATGATGAGCGAGCAATTCTTTTTGCACCTCAAGAATCTGCTTGAGAATTTCAGAAAGGTCGGGCTGTGGAACAGCAGATGGGGGTGATTCAGGACGATTAGGGGTTACCCCAGTTGTCATATTCAGCGGATAATTTATTTCTGGTTCCAAGGGAGTAAACCTTTATAAATGAAATAATAAATATAAGCACGATCAATTAATACTAACAATTTAAAGTTGAAGTGGGAAGTAAACAATGAGAAAAATTGGAAAATTATGAAAATAAGAAAGCGAAAATAAGGGAATTAATATTGAAAAGGAAGCTCTAAATTAAAACTTTCAGATTTATTGAAAAGTTCAGTATCAGGATTATAAACCCTGCATTCAACCGCAAGATGATTATTAAGAATGGAATAACGCGAATATGACCAACGACCATTCTGCGTTGCACTGCCCGCACAAAGCACAGGAAAAGGCACATCAGAACTGGATGGGTGATAAAATTGATCGTGCCTATGGCCATGCAACCAAAGCGAAACCTTGCCTCGTGCAGCAATTTGAAGTAAAGAATCTAAATCTCGGAGTGCCCGAATCTTTCTCTCCCGTTTGCCATTGGCAATTTTGACGGGGTAATGAGTAACAAGAATTCTTCTAGAATTATCCAACTTATCAAAAAGCATTTTCAAGCGCTGTAGCTGTTCGCCCCCTACGCACCCGCGGGCATCCCAAGGTAAACTGTTAGGGGTAGAAGAATTGACAGCAATAACCCAAATATTCCCCACCTTTTTAGCAAAGGGGTAAATATGATTTTCAATGCGCAAGCCTTTTTGCCAAGGTGAAAAATGATTTTCGAAATGGTTTGAAGCAGCACAAGAAGCCGTTTGATAATCGTGGTTACCCGGAACAGCCAGCCCCGGTAAAACATCGGGCTTATCTAATTCAAGAAGAGCAGCAGCTTTTGCCATCTCTTCTTCAAACCCAAGAGCAGTGGCATCGCCAGAGAAAACCATACTATCAATAAGTTGACTTTTAATATCTTTCATAAGTGAGACAAGGATTTCGGTGGTATTTCTGAAGCGAAAGCCTCTGCCAAAAAGCTTAAGGTTAATCCACCCAGTAAAGCGCTTGCTAAAAATATCTCTTTTTGTCCAAGAACTATTTGCAGTTACATGGATATCACTAAGGTGAGCAAATCGAACGGGTCGATCGATGCCTATAATTTCATTATTTGTAGAGAAATTATTGACCAAGGTATTATTGTCATCCTTAACATTAATTGCGCTCAAGGAATCGTGCTCCCACCTTCGGACAGTTGTTTTAAGTTCCACTTGGCCTTGGCATCAAGAGCATTAGCATTAATTCTAAAAGTTTTCATAGAGCGTTCGGAATTTTTTTCTTGCTTAATACTTTTTGATTTATCAAGGTCGTAAACAAATGCTACCGCAAGCTTCTCTTCAAAAGCTACAAAAAGTTGGACAGATTCCGATGAAGAATTGGTGAAGTCGTAAGATTCAATTTTAACCTCATCTTTGATTTTAAAACTAGGTTCTTTCTTCTTGGCATTTTTTGCTTCAAAACGCTCTAAAACTCCTTCCAAAAATATCCCCCCGTCTGTTTCATTCGCAAAGGCCAAAAATACTTCCCTAGGAATATCCGCGCCACCTTTTTGCTTCCCATACTTAAGCACTAGCATCCCATTTCTCTTTTCAATGTCCTTGTATGGAATCGAGTAGTTCTCATTAGGCAATCGTAGGTAGGTATCCTTGGTAAGAACGGTGCCATTACCATCTTTTTGCTCGGGAACTTGTAAAGGAAAGCCCAAAAGCCTGTTTGCTTCATCTAATTCCGCAACAAGTTTAAGGGTTTCATTTGCTTTTTCCTCGTATTCAAAGGTGCCACACCCAAATAGCATTAAAGTAAAGCAAACAAATAAAGCGCTCTTTTTATAAACTAGAATGTTCGAAAACATAATATAACTCGACATAAAATGTGAAGTCAGTACGAAAAGTAGTGCTATCGAATTCAAACCTTATTATCATACCAATCAGTTAATCATA
>JBDNHI010000060.1:0-9504 GCA_041694635.1 Gemmataceae bacterium
GCTGCTGCTGCTGGCCACGCTTTAATTGCCGATTCTGTTTCTCAAGCCAATAACCCTGCTTCTCAAGTAGGTGATCGAACTTCGACTATCCGCATCACTGGACTTCGAGCAACTTGGGTAAATCCCAATGTTTTTGTTCGTATTGAAACGAATCACGGTGTGGTTGGGTGGGGTGATTTAAAAGGGGTTGACCCGCGCGTATCCAAACCCCTAGTGGAATCTCTTTTCGAACTAATTAATGGCGAAAATCCCACCAGAATCGAACACCTTTGGCAGAAGATATTTCGTGCCCATCGCGATATCCGAGGCGGTCCATTTCTTATCCATACCCTTGCTGCAATTGATATGGCCTTATGGGATATTACAGGGAAACTCTGGGGAGTTCCTGTTTACAGTCTTTTAGGAGGCCCTACTCGCGATAAAATTCGTGTCTATCATACTAAGCAGGCAGTTAAAATAGGTACCGGCCCTTTTGAGCATAGTGCTACCCCTGCAGATATTGAAACCCTTGTAGAACGAGTTAAAGAGGCAAGAAAAAAGGTTGGCCCTACAGGCGCGGTTATGTTTGATGCCCATTGTGCTTTACCTCCCGCAACTCTTATTCAATTTGCATCTGCTATCAAACCGTATGATTTATTATTTATTGAAGAACCAGCGGTTCCAGGCAATATCGAAGTCTTCAAAAGGCTTAAACAGCATATATCTATCCCGCTTGCGTCTGGAGAACGAGATCGAACCATTTACGAAATGCTTCCTTATTTGCTGCATCGTTGCTTAGATATTTTACAACCTGATTGCTGTCATACTGGTGGTATCACTTCGATGAAAAAAATAGCAATCCTTGCAGAAGCTTTTTTTGTTCCTCTAGCACCTCATTGCACCGCTAGTAACCTTGGCATTGCCGCATCAATGCATGTTACTGCATCCATACCCTTCTTTTTAATTCACGAATTTTATCCAGAAAATGGCGGGTTTAACCCCAAGGGAATTATGCGTATGGATTGGAAAACAGATGCTGATGGCTACGCATCGCTGCCCAATGGGCCTGGCCTTGGTATCGAGGTGGACGAGAAAAAATTAGAGGAAGAAGGAAAGAAACCACAAACTTATCGCTGGCCCGGGGCCAAGCTTAAAGATGGTTCAATTGCTGATTATTAAGATCTTTATTTAGTTGTTTAAGGTAATTAATCAAATGAATAATCAAAGGAGAAAGTGGCTTGCCACGCTAAGTGCTATTGCCGCTGGTCAGGCTTTTATTCAAGAAAATGTCTGTGCTAATGATAACCCAGCAGCACAGGCCGTAGATCGCTCTTCCACCATTCGTATTAAATCGCTTAAAGCTACGCCAGCCGGTTCTAAGGTTTTTGTAAAAATCGAAACGAATCATGGCATTACAGGTTGGGGCGAAATCGACCAACTAGAACCTAAAGTTGCTGCTGCATTAGCTACCGCACTGTTTGATCTTCTTGATGGCGAAAATCCCACCCGTATTGAATACCTTTGGCAAAAATTATTTCGCACTCATCGCAACGCTCGCGGCGGGCCTTTTATGATTCATACCATTGCTGGTATTGATATGGCACTATGGGACATAACCGGGAAGCTTTGGAATACTCCTGTTTATCGAATCTTAGGCGGCCCTTGCCGAGATAAAATTCTTGTTTATCCGTCTATTCGAGCAACAAAACCGGGGGCAGGCCCCACTGAATTTTCCGGCACACCCGCTGAACTTCAGCGCTTTATCGATTATATTCAAGCCGAAAGAAAAAAAGTTGGCCCTAATGGCATTGTTATATTTGATGCCCACTGTGCAATGCCTGCCCCTTTTCTTATTCAACTTGCCAATTCTCTTAACCCAACCGATGTTAATTTTATCGAAGAAGTTGCGGTCCCGGGTAATATCGAGGTTTTCAAACGAATTAAGCAGGCGATTAAAATCCCCCTTGCCAGTGGCGAACGAGATCGCACCATTTACGAATTCCTGCCTTACCTTCAGGAAAAATGTCTGGATGTGATTCAGCCTGATTGCGCACATTGTGGCGGCATTACTCAAATGAGTAAAATTGCAACTTTATCGGAGCTTTATTTTACTCCCATTGCACCACACGCTGTCACCACAGACCTTGGCATTACTGCAAGTATGCACGCAACTGCGGTGGCCCCTTTCTTCATTATTCACGAATATTATCCACAAATAACTCCGGCAGGGTTGATGCGAAAAAATTGGTCGGTAGATAAAGATGGATACGCATCATTGCCCGAAGGACCCGGCCTAGGTGTAGAAATAGACGAAGCAAAATTAGAAGAACTTGCAAAAAAACCGCATAAGCCAGAATGGCCTACCCGTGGTCGTCTTAAAGATGGGTCTATTGCAGATTATTAAATTTATGCGAATTAAAAACAAGAAGGTTAAAGCTTTTTAACCTTCTCGTTTTTGTTCATACGATAAAAATTCACTTTAATTTTCTGACTTTGATATTACGATAGCGCACAAATTCCTTAGTGAAATCACCACCGCCATGAACCTGAAGTGCAATACCACCTTCATCAGGCAATCTTTTTTCAGTGTCAGTATATTCCATAAACTTAATGCCTTTGATGTAGGTGGTAACCTTGGGTGGGTTTCCAATAATACTAGCTTTAAGTTCATTCCATTCACCGTGCTTCCAAAATTCAGCCCATTTTTCTGTAGAAACCGGCAATTTAACTGGTGCGGAGTCTTCTTTAATATCAGTAACCAACTTTTGGAAAGTAAAATTGCGTAGGTGGGGTTTGCCACCTAATCCTTCACCATAGACCCCCATTAGGTTGCCATTTGCGTGGTAATCAATCATTGCTTGATAGCACTTTCCATCTTCGGTACTGCGTAGAAAAAGGCCACTATCGAGGCCGTAATCATTTTTCATTTCAAGTGATACTTCAAAGTCGCTAAATTTTTCATCCGTGATAATGATTCCGCCATTGCCTGGAATATCTTGCGAGCCAATGATAGCCCCATCAACAATTTCCCACTTTCCACCTGTTTTGTTCTTACTTGGTCCACTATGCCCAGTCTTTGCACTAATATGCCATCCCTTCATAGTCTTCCCATCAAAAAGATTGACCCAATCGAATTCTTTCTTTTCTTGGGCAACGCAAAGGCTTAATGCAAAAATGGTGGAAGATGCAAATGATGCTAACAGTAAACAGTTTTTCACGACGACCCTTTCATGATAAATGGGATATATTATTACTTACTATTACTGATAGAAATTGGTTTTTCCAGATAATTAAATTTTGACAACAATATTGCATTAATCATTTTGGCATTCATTTATGAACCCTGAGTTATTCGAAGCTTATAAAAAAACCGCCTATTGTTTTTGTTCCCCATTTGGTGAGGTTAAAATCAGGATCGGTCAGGCCAACCCTTTGTTGAATCAATTACTATTGGACAATAATGCAAAATCATGGGTATTCATTACTGCTTGGAACCCTTATTCATTGCAACAGGAGATGAAAGTTAATATTTCTTCAAACAACGAACTTGAAGAGTATTTGACTAAAAACAAATATGCTTACCTCAAAGGCTTTGGGGTGGGTGATGATGGTACTTGGCTGCCTGAAGCCAGTTTTCTGGTTTTAAATATCCCCAAAGATGATGCAATAAATCTGGGGATCCGGCTCAAGCAAAATGCAATTGTAGCAGGGGTAATCGGTAAAATTCCGGAATTGATCGAATGTTTCAATGAATAAAGCGAACTGAAAAGTTATGATTAGGTACCTGGTATTTAAACAAACTCTTTAAAACGGTTACTTTTCGGGTAAAACAGTTTAAAATCTATGTATTTATTTGAAAACAACCCGTGAGATAAAACAAAAAGCCTTTCAACGGTAAAGAAGAAAGGCTCTAGTTTTTGAAAATAGTCGGGGATACAGGACGGCTATTAAACTTTTTATCGCTGGCATTCGCAGTTGAGAAACTGGGTTGCGAAGGGGTTTTGCAGGAAAACTCGACAGTCGTTAGTCTTTTGCCCGTGAGGAACTCCCTTGAAACTTGTCGTCCGGTTTGATAACTTGTTTTAGATTTTGACCACAACTCTAGGCAAAGGAGATAGTCGTGGATGACCGATGGCGAAGTGTGCTGGAGATAGCGGAGCACCTTTACCCCTGCACGGATTCCGTGAAACGGTAGGGCGAACAGGGCGGGCATCCCGTCCGCCGCATGGGAGGGTTCCTGCGTTTCAAGTGCCTCGAAGTAGAAGAATGGATTCACGGTCAGGACAAGGATAAAAGTGACGAAGACTCTGAAAGCCCAGGTCGTCGGAAGACTCAGCAAAAAAACGCACCCCAGGCTGCCGTTAAGAGGAACCGCAATGTTGCTGGTTAAATGTCGTAAGGAGTTTCGTTCTGCATACAAGGGTGAGGTATTTCATGCTGCCGTTTTTGACCGCCTATGATCCGCTTGGGGGAAGTTCCGGCAGCATTGATCCGCTGGGCGCACTTCAGACCTACGGCTCTCTCGCCGATTTACTGCTGCCAGGCGTGACGACCATCACGACCCGTTCTCGGTATCTGTCCATGTTGTGTGCCGCTCTCGCCAACGCGGAAAAACACCGTCAGATGTTGCCGGGTGCATCAGGGTTATCGCAGCGGCGAAAGGCGGTTGAGCCCTTTGAGCGGTTATGGGCTCTGGCCTGCGTGGCTGCTCGCGAGGCTGGCAGCGACGGAGCGGCCGATGGTCTGCGCGGCATCACCTATGCTGAAAAGAGCTACCACCATTTCGCAACCAATGGGAAAAAGGTGAACTGCGATTTCCCGCTCTTGAAGTTCCAGTCCCGTACCGGGGCGGTTGGAACATATTGGACCGCAATGGTCGGGGGGCAGCTCGTTCATGCGGACAGCGGAGCGTTGGCCATAGGGGGAACCGAACTTGCAGAGAACTTTCCAGAACTGCCATTCGAGAAAAAAGACCAAGCGAAATTCGCTGATTCTGAAAGTGCCCATCGCGTTTCGCTGCCACTGGATGAACTGGTGGCATGGGGTGAAAAGTGTCATTTGCAAGCTGCTGGCCGGCAGGAACGGCAGCGGTTGGGCGAAGCTTTAACCGCCGATGATCGTCGTGAATGCGTAAGTCGGGCGCTCAAAATGATGGCGAACAATGTTCCGGATGTGTGGGATACCGTTGCCTTGAAACGTCTAAGAAATATGCTAGCAACCCTTCCCAAGGCCATTAAGCTCGGCTTGCCGGTGATCATCGATGCCATCGTGGTGACTGAGCAATTTCACGAGGCTGTTTTGAGGACATTTGAGACACTGTTGTGGTGGGGAACGCAAAACGCTGGCAAACCAATTACGGACTTGGTCGTCGAAACCGATTTCCGCAAAGCGTCGGACTCCTGCCGGGATACCGCACAGAAGTTACGAGGCTTTCGTGAACACTGCGAACGACTTGATGTTCGTGATGCCATTGAAAGTGTGGCCGGATTCTGCTTCCAAATCGACCGCTGCCGTTCAGAATGCGAGCTTGTAACCGAGTTGCTGGATCGGCATCACCGGGTTCAGTCTGGAAAAGTGGACGGCGGTGCGCCGAAACGCGACTGGATTAGCTGGGATACCGCTGCCTTGTTACGCCCTTCCCCACGCTTCCAACGAAATGATCGGCCTGCACTTGCCGCTGGCATATCGCTGACGCATCCATATCGGTTCGAGCCGTTTGTCTTTATGCTTCGCGAGAACGGCGTGCTTGCCTAAAATTAACCAGCGACGAAAGCCAGACAAAATATGGAACGAACTAACCGCCTCATTGACTACTACTTGCCGCCCGGTGAAGGGTTCGTACTTGAATCCTTGGTTGCAACGACCTATCAGGTTGATTTCGAGTTCGTTGAAGAAGAACTTTTGGCGGTTGCATTCGGCGTGCGTTCGCCCATCAGCCGCCTTAAGGCATTTCGCTCGGAGTTGGAGCGGAGGCTGCAAAAGGCCGAAGTCACGGTGTTGTATGATCTGAGCGGCTGTGACCGGCTGGCACGTCTTTCGCCCCGGATTGACGCCATTCCCATCGTGACCCGTAAGCTGCACTCGAAGATCTCACTGCTGATGTGGGTGCGTGTGGACTGCGTTGGTGGTGAGAAGCCTGATCGCCGAATGCGTGTGATCGTCGGATCTGCAAATCTCACCCGGCAAGGTTTTCGGCATAACTACGAATGTGTCGTATCTGTTGACTTCGGCGGAAGGAGCACCTCCTCCCGCACCCTGCTGACGACAGCCATCGAGATTGTTCAACAGATTGCCGCAGAGTCCAAGAGCCCACAGCTAGCAAGTCAACTTGCAGCGTTAAGTGTGCAAGCGGGCCTTCTTTCTGATGGAACCACGGGAGCGGGCGATCCAGTGGCGTTGGTCGCTGCTCCCGAAGTTGTTCGCACCGTTCGCGATAATTGGTCGGCAATCTCAGCGAAAGCTCCAGAAACTGTGACCGTGGTTTCGCCGTTCTGGGCCGAAGGGATCACGGCAGCCGAAGCTCTGTCGGACCTTTTCCAACAGCTTGGACCGCCCGCCAACTTGGATTTGGTGTGTCGTGGGGAGAAGTCACCGGATGGCAAGAAGTGGCTGCCTGTGTTTGATAGCAGTGTGGCGATTGAACTGAAGAAACGGCTCAGAAGCCGCCTTTGTCTTCGGGCTACGCTACCGGACGCAGGGCAGCAGAATTCATCCCAGAGTCCCGACGACATCGGTGATGAAACGGAAGAGTCAGAATTCGGAAACCGACTCGGAAACGGGAATCACAATTCTTCTGAATTCCAGCGAGACTTGCACGCCAAATTGATTCTTGTGGACGGAACAGCAGGAAGCGTTCTGTATGCTGGTTCCTCGAATTGCACCCGGCGCGGGCTGGGCCTTGGTGGACCGTCAAATTTTGAGGCAGGATTCGTATACCGCCTTACACCACGCCAAAGAAAACAACTTGTTGGCTTGTTGGCATTTGCTGGTCCAGCGACAGAGGTTCATGCTGACAGCGTTCCGGCAACCGTGCAGCCAACCGCCGAAGAAGACTATTTTGTCCCGGCGTTTCTTGCAGAAGTCATCGCCACGGGATCAATGGTCACGGTTACTTTTCGGGATACAGTTCCTCACGATCTCGTCGTGCTCATGCCCATCCCTGCGAGGTCTGGTGATAACGGCTATTGGCTCTTGTATCGGGCCGAGACTTTGGGTCAGAGACAGCTTGAGACCGTCACGCTGGACCTCGCATCCTGCCAGAAATGTGATGACCGCCTACAGCAGCTTCCAACCGATTCGACCGGCCAACAGATTCTGCCACATGTGTTTGTCAAGGTTCGTTGGCAGGGCCATTCCGCACTTTTTCCCGTTCGTTTTGACGACAAGACTCAGCTTCCACTGCTCCTTTTTGGGAGAAAACCAACCGAAGGCGAACTGATTGAATATTTTTTGTTTGGCACTGAACCAGACGAAGAGGATGACGGGGGCGGCTTACCGGGTGAAGGCACAAAAGGGCAAAAGCCCGACGCCCCGGTTGATACCAGTAAAATTCTAGCCTATTTCATTCGCCGCTTTGTGCAGGCAATTCCCGGCATTGAGGCCGAAATTCGTTGCGCCGGATATTCTCCCTCGTCGCTGGATGCGGTGCTGCGAGGCCCGATAAGTCCGTTGGAACTGGCAGAAAGGGCGTTTGCGAGTCTGACTCGTCCCCCAATACGCGATGAACCGCAGAAGACCTTAACCGCTGTCGGATTCCAATTAACAGAGATCCTCGCCGCCATTCTTCGGTGCAAGGCCGCTATCGTCGATTCTGAATTACAAATGTGCTTCGATCCCGTCGTTTCGCGTTGCCGGGAAATGCTGAACTCCCTTGTTACTCAGCAAGCGGGCTTACAAACCGAAGGGTTCCGCCTCTATCAAGCACGCATTCTGGGAGATGCCCAATGAAGTTATCTCCAGAAATTGACCTCAGCAAGTCATTACGTCAGGTCTTCGGTAACAAAGAAGACTTCAGCAAACAAATCGCACAAGATTGTGCACGGCAATCCGATACGGCCAGTGCCATACTTAACCGTTTCTTCGGGGCACAAGAACAAGAACGTCGTGAGTTAATGATCCTTGCCGACGAAGTGGGATTGGGTAAAACTTATGTTGGGTTGGCGGTTGCTGTCTCGATGCTGGATGCTATTCGTCGTGGTGAGTCACCGGATGGACTTCCGGCAAATAAGCCCATGGTATTGGTTGTAACTCCCACGAATGATGCCTTGTTCAACAAGTGGATGCGCGAAGCGGAGTCATTCAAGAAAGACTGTGCCCGGCATGACAATGAATTGGATTGGCTCCAGATCAGATCTCCAATCGAAAACAGCAGCAAGTCCGGTAATATGATAAACCTGACGGTCCAAATGCGTAACGCCACTCGTGGCAAGCCAATGCTGCTCATTGCCAAGCAGAGTGTGTTTGGTGCGACCCTCAATGATCGTGACCTGTGGAGGCGACGCGGTTTGGCCGCAGTATTTCGCCACTTTCGCTCTCCAGCGGAAACACGCCGCTATTGGTGCCGAAAGGGCCGAGTGTTCGACAAGTTCGGTATCCCAGAACTTAATGAATTACTCGATCTGCGAAGTTCTGGCCATTTATGGATTAATTCCATTTCGACGGATTTGGAAAACGCATTTGCGCGCGCACTTAGCAACTATCCCCGTATCACGGATCGCTTGGCAACCGCTCTGAACGGTACGGATGAAGGAACGCTCTCTGGCCTTCTTGACGATCTGGCACGTTACGCTCTGGTGACAGACTGGCCGCAGTTCCCACTCGTTATCATAGATGAGATTCACGGATTCAAAAATAAAGTTCAGGCCAGATGCCACTTTAAAGCTTTTACGACAGGGAAGATCTGCCGCTTGTTAGGCTTGTCGGCAACACCGTTTCAACTTCGCCATGATGAACTCTTAAGCTTACTCAAGCTACGCAGCGTCTTGTCGCTGCCCAAAGATCGCTTCATTCATCTTGACGATGCTGAAACTCAATTACGAATTGCAATGGAAGGTGCTCGCGATTGCGGCGAGATCTTTCGCAGACGCTGGAAAGGCCTCCAACCCGTCGATCAAGGGATTGTAGCGGAGGGGTGGAAAGCTGTAATGAGCGCCCCCGAATTGGAACATCATAAGTTGGCCGTTGAAATTCGTCCACCACGAGTGTCACATGCTGTTGTCGCCGCTCTTGACCTTGAAGGGCGAAATGCAGCTTTACGAAAGCACCTCCGTCCGTTTGTTATTCGCCACCAACATCCCCGTGGCTATCGAGAACATTTCGTGGGGTATAAAGCGGCGTCCGCCAACGGTCGTGGTAGCCCCACATTCAGTTGGTCGCCCGGCATGAAAATTGACGGTAAAGATGAACTTGCTCAATACGTGATGATGCGGGCCGTCGCACTGGCCAAGAATGAACGAGGGTTGCCCAGTCTGGGGGCTGAACTGACGGGAAGCTACCGACATTTGGTCGAAACAGCGGCTGTTTGGA
>JBDNHI010000061.1:0-3346 GCA_041694635.1 Gemmataceae bacterium
GAAACAGGCCAATTGACATCGTTCGCGATGGCAAGGTTGTTAAAGATATCATTGCTTAATTAACTTTAAGAAAAAGCAGAGAGCCTTTGTTTTCTGCTAACCTTAAAATAGCTTCCTTCCCTACTTACTTCGAGCAGCACACTTTTCGTGCTGCTCACTTTATAAGTAACGAGATGAATATTATGACTTACAGTTTTACTCGATTCTTTGCTGTTTCTATTTCTGTTTTTATAATGGCAACTGCTTTACAAGCGGCCTCCCCCAGCTTAGCAGGTATCACGCCACGCGGTGGTCAACGAGGCGTTGAAGTAGAAATCACTTTTTCTGGTGCTCGACTTACCGATGCTAAAGAACTGCTTTTTTATCGCAAAGGCATTGAAACGACTAAACTTACAGTGGTAAGTGATACCCAGTTAAAAGCCTTAGTTAAGATTGCCCCTGATGCAGAACTTGGGGAAATTGGAATTCGCATTCGCACCGCAACGGGCATTAGCGAACTTAGAACCTTTTATATTGGTGCACTTCCTGTTGTTTTAGAAATAGAACCTAATTCGGAGTTTTCTACTCCTCAGAAAATTGCGATGAATGTAACAGTTCACGGCGTGGTCAATAATGAAGATGATGATTACTTTATCGTTGAGGCAAAAAAAGGCCAGCGTATTAGTGCTGAGGTTGAAGGTATGCGCCTAGGAACTGCTGTTTTTGATCCTTTTGTTGCCATTTATAATACTAAAAGGTTTGTGCTTAATTCCCGCGATGATTCACCAATGACTATCCAAGATGGGTTTGCATCAATAGTTGCACCAGAAGATGGCAATTATATTATTCAAGTTCGCGAAAGTGCTTATGGTGGTAATGGGGGTGCAAACTATCGGCTTCATGTTGGTAATTTCCCTAGGCCTACAGGGGTGTATCCTCCGGGTGGTAAAGCTGGGGAAGAAGTTGAAGTTACTTTTTTGGGTGATCCAGCAGGGCCAATGAAACAAAAGTTCAAGCTTCCTACAAAAATGGAGCGTAACTTTAAAATTTATCCCCAAGATGCTGGCGGTATTTGCCCTTCCGGTATTAAGTTCATTGTTTCTGATCACCCTAACATTCTTGAAGTCGAACCTAATGATACCCCTGATAAAGCAACGGTGGGTAACTTCCCCTGTTCTTTTAATGGCATTATTGAAAAGTATGGCGATGTAGATTGCTTTAAGTTTAAAGGTATTAAAGGCCAAGTTTTTGATGTCCATTGCAATGCACGCAAAAACGGTTCTCCGCTTGACCCAATTATGACTCTTGCCATCGCAGGTGGGGCTAATGTTGCAACCAACGACGATTCGGGCGGGCCCGATAGTTATTTCCGCGTTACCCTTGATGACAAAGATTACATTCTTACCGTTACCGATCATTTGAAAAAAGGTGGCCCAGATTACACCTATAGGGTCGACTTCACCCCAGTTCAGGGTGGTACACTTTTGTCTATCCCAAAAGTAGCACAATATTCCCAAGAAAGACAAACGATTAGCGTTCCTAGGGGAAACAGATTTGCTACCTACATGACCGTAACGAGAAAAGATATCGCAGGGGATTTAAAGCTAATAGCAGAGAATCTTCCCCCAGGTGTTAAGGTAAGCGTGGATGATATCAATGCAGGGATAGATTCCTTTGCAGTGGTTTTTGAAGCTGCCAAGGATGCGCCCATTTCTGGTTTGCTTTCTGAATTAAAGGCTATTCCTGTAGACCCCAAAGCTAATTTCAGTACCGATTTCAACACCAATGCAGAGCTTACTGTTGGGGCACCAGGGCAATCGATTTATTGGCGCTTTAATATGTCGAAACTGGGGGTTGCAGTTACCGAGGAAGCCCCCTTTTCTATTCAAGTGATTGAGCCAAAAGTTCCACTTGTTCAAAACGGATCGATGAATCTTAAAGTTGTGGTTCAGCGTAAGGAAGGTTTCAAAGGCCCTGTTACGGTGATTCCAATTTATTCCCCTCCGGGGGTTGGTACTGCTTCTTCAATCACGATTGCGGAAAATCAAACCGAAGGGTTATTCACCATCAATGCAAACGGCGGGGCTAGGGTTAAGAACTGGAAAACTGCTCTTTTAGCTAATGCCAGCACTCCTACCGGGGTGGTATGGGCCTCTTCCCAATTGTTTAATTTAGAAATCGCTTCACCTTTCATTACAGCAACGATTGAACGCGGGGCTATCGAACAAGGAAAGTCGTCTGATATCCTTGTCAAGGTAACTCAGGCAACCCCTTACACGGGAAATGCTAAAATTGAATTGGTAGGTTTACCACTTAAGGTAACATCAAAGCCAGTTGAGATTAACGCACAAACAAAGGAAGTCTTGTTCAAAATTGAAGTTGATGCAACTTCGCCCGTAGGTCAGCACAAAAATATTCTTTGTTCAGCCGTGATTACCAAGAATGGCGAAGCAATCGTGCACACTTTAGGTAGTACCGAACTAAGAATTGATGTTCCCGCGGCACCAAAAGCTGTTGTAATTGCCCCTGTAATTCCAGGTAAACCAGCAGTGGTTGCCCCGGTTGCAGAGAAGAGACTTAGCAGGCTTGAAAAGCTCAGGCTAGAACAAGAAGAACGCGAAAAAGCACAAAAATCTACACCCGAAAAGAAATAGTTCTGGAGAATGACTACGATGAAGAATTTCTTATGCTTAGGCTCTTTTGCCTTGATGATAGTTGCCTCGAACTCACCCGTTTGGGCAATTGCACCTAAAGCTATTGCAGTTTTCCCACCCGAGGTTAATGTTCAATCTTCCTTAGGAAGGCAGCGTATTATTGTACAAGCCAGTTACCCAGATGGTATCACTCGCGATGTTACAGCTCAGGCAAAAGTTACCGTTAGTGATACTAAGATTGCAAAGGTAGTTAATTCCGAAGTCTTCCCAGTTGGGGATGGAAAATGCACGATCAGTGTGGAATTTGAAGGAAAAACTTCCCTGATCCCGGTCGATATTAAAGATGCAACCAAGACTCGCTCCATTAGTTTTAAGCTTGATGTGATGCCTATCTTTTTACGCAATGGCTGTAATCAAGGTGGATGCCATGGCGCAGCCAGAGGTAAAGATGGTTTTCGTTTATCTTTATTTGGCTTTGATCCAGATGGCGATCATTATCGTCTGACTCGTGAATTAAATGGTAGAAGGGTCAACCTTGCGATTCCAGAAGAAAGCTTGGTGGTTGAAAAGTGCGTAGGCAAGGTGCCACATACAGGGGGCCAGAAATTTGCGATTGGAGATGAGTATTATAATAATCTTACTCGCTGGATCGATGAAGGTGCGCCTTTAGATTCTCCATCGGTTGCGACGCCTGTTTCAGTTGATCTTTATCC
>JBDNHI010000062.1:0-20100 GCA_041694635.1 Gemmataceae bacterium
CCCCGGCGTTCTTGTCCTTGGCGAACAGCCAGACCTTATCGCGATCCGCATCCTCGATCACCGCAACAATCGGGCGCTTCGCATCGCCCCATAGCTCCTTCATGATGCGCGACTTGTCTCCCTCCTTGCGCGGCGGAGCGTGATAGAGCTTGCCGGATTGGGTGACGAAGTAATAGTCGTTCTTGCGGATGAATGCGTAAAAATCTTCGACAAACAAAGAGGGGATTTTTTGGTAGTTGCCGGCGTCCTCCAACAGTCCCTCGGATTTTGATTCGCCGCTGGCGAGGTTTTCGAGCAGCATTTGTGCGCGTCGCCGAACTTCCACGGGCGGCTTGGATGCTAAGAGCTTTTTCAAGGCCGGCTCAGCCAAGTCACCGAGTTTTTCCAGTTCTTTGGAGGCTTTGGCCCGCTTCTGGAAGTCGTTGTTATCCAGATCGGCGATCCATTGTCCGATTTTTTTGAATCGCGCTGGAGCGACAACCTCCCAATATTGCTCTTTGGTGTTAAATCGAGCCTGCGTTTCCCAGGTCTCAATCATCTTGTCCTTCTTGGGAAAGTAGAACACCTGGCACCCGTTCTGCGAAATCGGCACAAAGTCGATCCCCGCGATTCCCCTTGTCGGGCCATGAGTAAATTCCCCTGCGCCTTCCTCTCTGAGCCGTAGTCGGAAATCCTTCTCCTAGAGGGAAGGCAACCCCCAACCGAACCGCCCATAATAATTTGCTCCCGCTGCTGTCGGATATTTTTTCTTGAACTGCTCCGCTCGCATCCCGTTGGCTGGATCGAGAAGATGAAGTTCGTCTAACGGTATTCGGCTTAACCCGCCTGGATAACCGAAAGCAAACCAAAGGATGCCGTCGTGAATATGGTGACGAAACTGGAAGCCTCGCCCGGGAGTCCCATTTCAATTCGCCGCCAAGAGTTTTTCGCCGGCTTGTTGATTGGTATCGCAACCAGTGGAAGCGCAAGATCAAAGAGATCGGGATTCTTGCCAGCAAAAAAACCAAAGATACTCTGCTTATAGACCGTGCCGTGCAATGGCATGTTAAGATGGTAATAGGGGACCGGCTCACCTTGTATTGCAACACATAGTGTGCTAACTAGGAATATAAACATGACTCATCCTCCCGCAGTTTATTCCCTTAATGGATTATTTCCCGAAGGGTTGTTTAAAAACTCTAATGTAACTGGAGACTGTCTTTTCCAAATTCCACCCGAATAGGGGCGATTTAGTTCCAACTGCCTAACTCCTATAATTTTAAACTCGAGCATTATCATCTAGATTAACTACTTAAGAAACCAATACATAGGTGGTCCATCGAGCCTTTTTGAAGTCAGGCGCAAAAACTCTGCGAAGTCTCGGTCTGATTGGGCTTGTAGTTCGAGAGTAGCAGCCCCCGCGCGAAGAGCCGCATTTAATTGATTACCCAGACCTAAATTTTCCACCTGCTTTAGCATCGCCCCTACATTGGGATCGGTGCGAATTTGCGCTTCCGCTTGGGGTCGTAACAGCGTGGCATCTCCGCTTAATTTCGAATTCCAAATAGGCGACCATAATCCGTTTGGCATTTTTGCTAGCAAAGTATCTTCCACATTCACTCGGCCTGCGCTTATTTCTGGAAGAACCCGAGTAACTCGAATGGCGATTACTTTCTTTTCATTTCCTGCTTTTGCGGCCTGCTCGCCCCACGATGGTTGAACGGTTTGATTTTGTGCAATGCCCAGCTCTTTAAAAGCATCACCCAGCACCGATTTAGCAACTCCCTGAAACAATGCTGCAGGGTTGTTACCTTTCTTGTCATCTTTATCGACTAGAAAATCACCCGAGCCTTGTAGATGCAACCCAGCTTGATATTTGTAGGCAAATACCGCTTTGCGAATACTCCAGTCGACATTATCTTCCACTTTCATGGAAGGCAGTTTATCTGCAAGATAGATTTTTTCTTTGTACCAGTCGATCATAGATTTTTGCAACTCGACAGAGAGATCGTTTGCGAAACTGTTTTCAATGTTATCGAGTTTTTCCTGCCAAGCGACTAGAAGAAGTTGCCTGATTAAAGGCTGAAGTGGGGTGTATTTTTTAACATCGGAAGGTTTGATTTCAAAGAGGTAGAATTGTTGATTTTGAAGGTTGTTTTCTTGCTGATTTTTCAATTCTTCCTGAAGTAGGTTTATCCAACTTTTGGATTGATTTTCTTTTTGTGATTCATCAATCCATTGGGAGATTCTATTAGTGTAATTGTTTTTGATGGAGTCGCTGTTTTCTTTTTCGATTTTAAGGAAGGCATCGAATTTATCTGGGAAGGATTTCTTGAGCCAAGACCTCTGCACCGCAAATAAGATCGTGCCCGATTTTGTCTTGCCTAAGGAAAGCCCTTTCAACTCTTCACCTTTTTTCAAAGCTAAAAGTTCAACCGGAGATACTTTTCCTACAGGGGCTTTTTTGACTTGCTGAGCAAACGAACTCCCCACGCATAACAGGAAGCTCAGAATTATTAGCCTAACAAGTTTCATTGGTTACATTGTCTCTGTTACTCACGCTTATATCCAGATAAATTGTTTTTCTAATTTATTTTTTTGACTTTACCTGCGAGGGAGGCAAATGGCAAATACCACCTATGCACGGAACTAGATTAAAACGGTTTCTTGCAACCCAAAGGTAAACCTTTTGGCCCAACCAAGGGACACCTGGAATATACATAAATGGGGTGGATAGAAATAAAAGTGGCAGTCGCCAAAATACAAAGCGAACGGCTTTAAACCCGTGAAACGATTTCTTTTGGTCTGCCGTTATTAAATGCATCTCTTCAAGTAACCTTGATTGCAATAAGATGGGTTCCATCACAGGAATATTAGAGGGTTCCCGGGCATCTTTAAATTCGATAGCGCTGAACCAATCTAGCCGTTTTAACCACCTTACACTTGCTTGGCATAACGGGCATAGGCCGTCGAATAGTACTAATGGTTTGAGGGTTGTGTTCATCAAAGGCCTCCTAAATAAAGAATCTTCCTTATTAAATTATAGCGTTTATTGTCACTTTTGCTGTAAATTATCTTAGGTGAAGGAATTTAAGGCTATTTGTTTTGCCTATCCGACCGGTGCTTTTATTACTATCGAACCCTTGATGAGATTATGGCTTACTTTAAAAACCTACTTGCATTTGATTATGGCGCAGAGAGTGGCAGAGCTATTCTTGGTAAATATGATGGTAACAAAATCTTACTTGATATTGTTCATCGTTTTCCCAACAGGCCTATCAGCATTCTTGGCAACTTCCATTGGGATATTCTTGACCTTTATCGAGAAATGATCGAAGGGATTCGAATCGCTTCGGCTTCGTCACAGTATATTGATAGTATTGGCGTTGATACTTGGGGCGTTGATTTTGCACTATTAGGTAAAGATGGCAACCTGCTTGGTAACCCTAGGCACTACCGCGATCAGCATACCGAAAATATCTTCGACCTTGCTTTCCAGAAAATGCCTAAAGCTACTTTATACAGCCATACTGGCACACAGTTTATGCGTTTTAATTCTCTCTTTCAATTATTGGCTATGCAGCGCGATCAATCCAGCATTCTCGAATCAGCTAGGCATCTTCTCTTTATGCCTGATTTATTTAATTATTTCCTTACTGGAATTAAGGTAAACGAATACTCTAACGCTTCTACTAGTCAGATGATTGACCCCGTTAAGCGTAATTATTCTGCTGAGGTAATTAAAGCGTTTGGTTTGCCTACGGGCCTTATGGGAACTTTGGTGCAACCCGGCACCCTACTGGGGCCTTTACGCCAGCAAATTGTTACAGATACAGGGGTTAATGCTGCACCGGTTATTGCTCCTGCAACCCACGACACTGCTTCGGCTGTTGCAGCGGTTCCCGCTTCAGGTTCTTCTTGGGCTTATATTAGTTCGGGTACTTGGTCTTTGATGGGGATTGAAACACTAAAACCACAAGTGAGCGAAAAAGCTCTTGCTTTTAATTTTACCAATGAAGGTGGGGTAAAAGGCACGACTAGACTTCTTAAAAACATTATGGGGCTTTGGTTGGTTCAAGAATGTAGGAGATCTTGGCTACGCGGGGGTAAAGATTTTGGCTACGAAGAATTAACTCATTTAGCTAGTACTTCTACTCCCTTTTTATCGCTCATTCAGCCTGATGATGACAGCTTTATTTTGCCTTCAGATATGCCCAAGGCGATTACAAATTTCTGCTCTAAAACAAGTCAGAAAACTCCCGATTCACCCGGTGCTTTCATCCGCTGTACTTTAGAAAGCCTTGCCCTTAAGTATCGTTGGGTTTTGGAAAGGCTAGAAGAGTTATCTGAACAACGGATCGAAACCATACATATTGTTGGGGGCGGCTGCCAAAACTCATTACTTTGTCAGTTCACAGCAGATGCTTGTAACAGGCCAGTTGTAGCTGGGCCTGTTGAAGCAACTGCGTTAGGAAATGTATTACTACAGGCAATGGGATTAGGATTGATCGGATCATTATCTGAAGCTAGGGAAGTTGTAAAACGGTCGTTTCCTTTACAGGTATTTCTTCCTGAAAAACCGGAAGCATGGCTAGAGCCCTATGCTCGGATGCTTAAGTTTTTGTCCTAAGAAAGATAATTGTAATTTTGTTGGTAATATTGGAAGATAAGTTGATTCTCAGAAGAGGAAAAGATGCCCTTTGTAACTCAATGCCCAAATTGTCGATCGAAATTTACCGTACCAGAGCGTTCGATAGGCTCAAGTATGGATTGCATTTCTTGCAATAAGAGTTTTAGAATTTTGCCCGACACCGCATCAAGTTCAGAGCCTTACTTGGTCAAAGAAGAACCTCTTGCGCCAAAAGATGAAGAGATAGAAGTCCGTAAAGAATCGGGAAAGCGCAAGCGTAATAAGCTTGTAAAAAATGAGGAAGAAGAATTCTTCGAAGACACAGGACCCAGATACACTAATAGAAAAAAAGATTTTTTCTCGGGTGAAGGGGTAGCTCTTGATAACATTCTAGGGCTTATTGCTGTATTTTTGGGCTGCTTTACTTTGATGGCGGCTTCCTTTCCACTGATTGATCACCTCGTAATTCCTTTAGGGCTAACAACCATCGGGCTTGCTATTTATGCTGCTCTTTTAGATGGTAATGCTGTCAAGCGATTTACCTTTCCTTTATTGGCCCTGCTTATTTGTTCCCCTACTTTGTACATCATCATCAATTCTCCTGAATGGTTCAGAGAACTAAGAACCAAGCCTGTTTCAAAATCCATTAAGGATAAGTTTGTCTGGGTTGCACCTGGGGAACGACCTTTCCAACCTGAAAAATCTGACGAGCCAATCAATGCGGCCCAATATGGGATTCAACGAAACGATGTTCGGGTCGTTGTCTCTTTAGTGCGATACAGCAAAGTTGAATACACCCAGAGCAAAACCAAAAAGCTGACAAAAGACCCAAAAATTCAAATTATGCTCAAGGTCTTTAATGCAGGTTATGAAAAACCTTTCGAGTTTTCGAGTTGGCAAAGTTTTGGTAATGAGGTGAAACTTTACGATTCTAAGGGTGAAGAACTTACTTTATGGAAGCGGCCTATGGGGGCTTCAGAACTTACTATTCCTTCAAAAACAGTATTTTCAGGCAAAACAATTGAAGAAACCCTTATTTTTGATGCACCCTTTGAAAAGTTTGATGAACTTAAATTAGAGCTGCCCGTAAAGGCATTTGGAGAGGTTGAACCTGAAGAACTGCTTGATGCAGAGGGTAAACCCAAGCCTAAACCTAAAATTATGTTTATTTTACCTCTAAAGCTGATCTCGGGTTAAAATCTGATGTTATAATTAGGCGTAGACATTTCTTATTGGGGTTTGACCTATGCTTCTTAAAAAGAACTTAAAGAAAAAAGCTTTTACTCTGATTGAATTATTGGTGGTGATGAGTATTATTTCGGTTTTGATAGGCTTAATGTTGCCTGCTGTACAAAAGGCACGAGGGGCAGTTAATAGGCTTTCTTGTGCTAATAACTTAAAACAAATTTCCTTAGCAATGTGGCTTTATCACAACACCTTCGATACCTTGCCCGCAACTCGGGTGAGTGATCAAGGCGCAAGTTGGGCCGTTTTAATTTTACCAAACTTAGAACAAGAAAATCTTTATCGCAAGTGGGACACCAATAAAACCTACTACCAGCAATCTCAGGTAGCTCGAGAAACTGGCATTAAAGTTATGTTCTGCCCGGAAAGACGCAGTAGCGCTGCTGCTGGAATTAGTATTTCAGGTGACCAAGACACCACCGGGAAAACTGGGGGCACTCATATCCCGGGCGGCCTTGCTGACTACGCAACCAATATGGGTACGGTTTCAAAAGCTGCCACCGTGGGTGGGGCTACCTTTTTCAACAATGATGGGGCCTACCCCGCTTCTAGTGGGAAGGGTTATAATTTTAATATGATTCGTGATGGACTTTCCAACACATTTATGGCGGGGGAAAAGCATGTACCTGTTTCTAAATGGGGAGTGGGAACTTGGGACTCTTCCATCTACAACGGCGATATTTATCAAAGTATTAGCAGGGTAACTGGGCCTCAATATCGCATTGCCTCTACCATTGACGACTTGGAATGGCGTTTTGGAAGTTATCATTTTGGCATCATACAGTTTGCTTTTTGCGATGGTGGGGTACGAAGTATTCCGGTCAATACTTCAGAAGAAACCATCCGCAGACTTTCCAGCCGTAATGATGGGGAAGTTTTAACTGATTATTAATTACTTTTGAGCAACTAAGCTCCCTTTGCATTACAAGCGTTAAATTTAGCCGGCCAAACCTTTTATGTAACTTCTTGTAAGGTAACTTGATTGATTATTAAAGCTGAGGGGTTTATACTTTAACTTGCGTAATCAATGTTTTATTTAAAGGGTTAGCTCATTAGTAGTAGCATTTATAAAGAATTAGAAAACTCTCTCAAAAAAGGTACGAGTTGTTTTCTACCAGATGAACTTCAAGCCTTGGAGCTTTGTCTTGACTCCAACGGTAAGCCTATTTCCTGTGAAGGGAAAAGTTCACGCATTTTTCAGATGACGGATAAAGCCACCCAGAAAAAACTTGCTGTCAAATGCTATAACTTCAACGATCCTGTTCTCGAACAGCGCTATAAATATTTATCTGATATCAAACAAAAGAACGACCTTTCCTTTATCGTGCCCTGCAAATTTTTCCCTAACGGTTGCAATATTCTTGGGGTTCATTATCCCGTTCTGCTTATGGACTGGATTGAAGGGGTTCCATTTAAAGAGTTCATCAACCGAGCAGCCGGGGTACCTCGTATTCTTGATAAGTTGGGGCGGCTTATTATTCGCATCGAAAAAAAAATGTTTCGCACGGGGATGGCTCATTGTGCTATCGAACCCGATCACATTATGCTTGGCAGTAATTCTTCTGATGAGCGAGGCGTTTTAATTCTTCTCGATTACGATAATATTTGGGTTCCTGCTCTTGCTCACCGCAATATCATTGAACCTAGCGACACCGATTATCAACATCCTTTGCGAGTTCGGGAAGGGAATTATGGCCCGCTTGCTGATCGTTTTACTTTGTTCCTTTTATACATTTCCCTAAGTGTCATCCGAGTTATGGGGGCTAAGTTTCTTAAAGAAAAGGGCACCGAGAACGGAATTCTTTTCTCTCGAAAAGATATCGAAAATCCTAACGATTCTCAACTCTTAAAAGAATTGCTGGGGCAAAAAGATACTTTTGTTCGGGGCTTAGTCACCGAATTTCAAGAAGCGCTATCTCGACCTTTAGGATGGATTTCAACCCTTGAAGATACTGTTAACAGAATTAACGAAAACATTGAAAAAGGCAAATACTCTTGGCCTGAAATTCGCTTCGATAATTCCCCCGTCGCCCCTCCTAAAGATGAGGAAGAAGACGAAACTTTCAGCTTAAAAAACACTATTATTCGAATGTCTGCTGAAGCTGCAAATCGAGTGGTTCACGGCGATTTTGAAGAAGCTATTAGGCTTTATATTGAGTGCTGCGAGCGCGATCCAAGCAATCTTCCTTGTAGAAAGAAGCTTCGCGATGCCCAGATGAAAAATCTCGATAACAAGCCACCCACTGGATTTAGCATTGGATGGAGTAGCACTAGGTCTAAATTACAGTCTTTGACCAAATCGGGCCAGCATACTAAAGCTTTGGAAGTCGGCGAAATTGGATTAAGTACCAACCCTTGGGATAGTGCAGTGATGCGTTATATGGGTAGAGCTGCAGATGAGTTAGGATTTTCTGAAACTGCAAGCTGGTTATTCCAGTCTGCGTTAAAGATTAGCCCCAATGATATGGAAATATTGCAAGACCTTGCAGAGTTTCTTGTTAGGCAAAAGGACTTCCGATCGGCTCGCATTCTCTGGGAAAAAATTCATAGGCTTAACCCAACCGATCACGAATCTGCAGAAAAGGCCAAGGAGTTAGGCGCTGCGGAAACTATGAAGCGTATGGCAGATAACAAAGATGCAGGCCCTTCGCTTTTGCCCAAAGAAAATGCTTCTATTGCTGAGGAGCAACGGGCTCGAAATCTTATTGCAGAGCAACCACATTGGCCCAATCATTATATTGAACTTGCCAACATTCTTAAGAAATCTTACCGCTTTGCAGAAGCAGAACAAACATTGCGTAGGGGAATTATTCAATCGAACGGCGACAAGAAACTTCTGTTAGAATTTGCACACTTTGAAAAACAAATGCTGGGTAAGAGAATCGATGAGTTAAAATTTATTTTGTCTTTAGATGGAACTTGGTCTTTTGCAAAAATAGCCGAAGACTGTTTAAAGACCGAACAACGAAGGCGAGATTCTGAACTGCTCAAACTTCGAGCAGAGGCCGACCCCAATAATATGAATGCCAAGTTAGAACTTGGACAAATGCTTCTCGATTTGGGAGATATCGATGCCGCCATCACCGAATTACAACAATCGAGAAAAGATCCACGGTTAACTTGGAAAGCACTTAGCGCCCTAGGTAAATGCTTTTCTCTCAAGGGAAATACCTCCCTTGCTCGTAGGAACCTTGAAGATGCGTTAAAATCTTTGCCCCAAGAGGAAGAAGTAGCACGAAAAGAAATTCTTTTTATGCTTGCTGAAAGTTTTGCAGCATCGGGGGACTTTGCCAAGGCGGTTGAAATCGGCAACGATATCGCCAACATTGATTTCTCTTATCAAAGCATTGGAAAACTTTTAGATGAGTGGATCTTGCGATCCAAACAGGTTTAAGTAATTTTGCCTTTTCTGACCGATACGGGCTATAATAAAAAATATGGTTCTTATACGAATCTTAATGGTGCTGTTGATATTTTGCGCTGGTTGCAAACGCAATATGGCCATTTCTGATATTTCTAAAGGTGAGTCGATGACTGAAAAAACAATAAAAAGCGATGCGGAATGGATGACCCTACTCACACCGGAGGAATTTCGGGTAGCCCGAAAAAAAGGAACGGAACGCGCTTTCACTGGCGCAACTTGGGATAATAAAAAAGAGGGAATCTACAATTGTGTTTGCTGTGGATTACCTTTGTTTCATTCTTCTACTAAGTATGAATCGGGTACTGGTTGGCCGAGTTTTTGGCAACCTTTTCAACAAAATCATGTTGGACTTGTTCAAGATGCAGGGATTTTTATGGTTCGCACCGAGGTGATTTGCGCTAGATGTGATGCCCATTTAGGACATGTTTTTGAAGATGGCCCCAAACCCTCGGGCCTTAGGTATTGTATGAATTCTGCTGCTTTACGCTTCGAACAGGCACAACCTAACCCCTAATCCTTTTTCACACACCTTGATTGAAACGCTCTACAATCATAAAATCTTTTATGTGCGGGATTGGTATATCGGCTGTGCCCAGCCTTCCCAAGGCTGTGAGACGAGTTCGACTCTCGTATCCCGCTCTTCTAATTATAAAATCTTCACAATTATTAATACAAAATTGCTTTCAATGATCAAACTTTTTTGAGTATAGTAACTTTACTGGGAGGAGGGCTTCCCTTACATTTCACGGATGAAGCTTGTTCGGCTTTGTTGAATATTGACTTGTTTTTACAGAAAAAAAGGTTCTTTGATGAGGCAGACCTCGGCACGGCTGACCCAACCGAGTGGACCCGATGAATATTACGCCTACAAACAAAAAGTGTTTGTTGCTAGATTCTCCCGCAAGAACTAGCACCCCAAAGAACCTGAATTTACCAAATGGCCAAGTTACGGCCCGCTGGATTTACTTCCAGCAATGTTTGCGAGGTATAACCTGAAAAATTATCCTTGCAATAGAAGTATTTACAAAAAAAGGAGATTCTGTTTTGCCCACTTTACATTATGAGAAAATTATTGATTTAACTCATCCTATAGCTACTTCGATGCCTGTTTGGCCAGGCGACCCCAAAGTAGAAATTTTTACAAATGCAGATTTAAATACCGATGGGTTCAACCTTAATGTTTTTGCAATAGGCGAACATACGGGAACCCACATAGGTGTAGCTGCCCATTTTCAAACAGATGAAACCACGATTGATAAACTTGCAGTGACGACCCTTTTTCTTCCTTGTGTGGTCGCAAATTTAACCCAGTTCTGTGAAGACAACCCTGATTTTGAATTTTCGCTTTCTCATTTATCTAGTTGGGAAAGTATTCACGGTATTGTTCCCGCTGGTTCAATTTTTTTGGCGCACACGGGGTGGAGTAAGTATTGGGGTGAAGATAAATATTTTGGTAAAGCACCAGACAACAGCCTTCATTTCCCCGGCTTTGATCCAGAAGTTGTTAAATTCTTAATTGTCGCGAGGAAAGTCAGTGGCCTTGGAATTGATACCGCAGGAATCGACCCAGGAAAAGATGCTTTCTTTGCATCGAATAAAGTTCTGTTACACGGCCAAAGGTTTCATCTTGAAAATTTAAATAACTTAAGTCAACTTGCAACAGTAGGGTCGCATCTTTTCATTGGAGCATTAAACATCACGGGGGGCACCGGTTCGCCGGCCCGAATCATTGCGTTATCTCCTTAACTTTAAATCTTCAATTATCACTTCTCCTGTTTGTCTGCCTGATTGCATTGCACCTTGTTGTGAAGCAATGCCAAGGTAATCTCCACAACAATAAATCCCATCCCCGCCCATAGGCACTTTATAAGGCAAATGTAATGCAGATGGTTCTTGATTAGGCAAAGCCCCCTCAATGTTATAAGTACGAAGGTGCGACCAATTTTCGACTTCGCTTCCGAACCATTCTTTCATCTGAGCCAACACCTCCTGAATTAAAACCTCATTTGATAAATCTAAATAATTAAGAACAGAACAAGAAATTAGAGACTGGCCAGGTGGGGCGTAATCTTTGCATACATTACTAGGAACAGAAAGGTTTATAACAGGCCCTTTACCTTCTGCGTTTAGAAATAGAATTGGTTTTGATGTTGGTGCTTTTATTGCTGCAAAATAAAGAGTCTTTACTGTTTTCCATTTCACGGGTTCTGCCTTTTTTAAAAGCAATGCTGCTTGCTTCTCATTTACAGCCAATACGATTTTATTTGCTTGATAAGTTTTACCAGAAGCCATCTGTATGGTTTTCCCTTGACCGGCGCTTTCATTTTTATGAATTGCAACTACAGCATCATTCAAATGAATTTTTTCAGGATCAAGATGTTGGGCAAGTTGTCTAGGAATACTTTCCATTCCTAAACTCGGGAGAGAAATATCACCTAATGCAGCCATTCGGAAGTTTAAATCAAAAGCCCGACTTGATGTAAGCAAATTATTTTCAAGAAATATGCCAGCATAGAGTGGCTTAAAAAAACGTTCCACGATTGAAGAACTGAAGCCGAAAGCTCGAAGCCTTTGAAGGGTGGTCACCTCAGGTTTTGCTAAAAGTTTATCCAAGGGTGGAAATGTTACTGCAAAGCGAAGTAAGCCAATTAAAAGCTTATCTTTAAGAGTCCCTACGGGAGAAAATAACCCTCCTAGAGCTGTAAAGATATTTCTAAACGGGTCTGCTAGGGTATAAAATTTATTATCAAAACGGATCACTGCACCCGGAAAAAATTTATGCAACTTTAGTTCTGCGTAAGAAAGATATTTCTGAGCCTCTGGGTAAGCGGTTTGCAAAACTTGAAAACCTCGGTCAAGTCGAAATCCATTCAAAACATCGGTTCGAATTCGACCCCCCACTTGATCCGATGCGTCAAGAAGTTGGTAACAGATGTTATGATTTTTTAAAGTGCGAGCACAACATAAGCCCGCAAGCCCTGCTCCTACAACTACCACCTCAGAATTATTGTTCATAAAAGAAAGTCGCATTTAATACAGTAAATTAAAAAGGTACCAACGCATTAATAACATTCGCTAGGGTGCGAATTTAAAAAGCGTTGGTGATTAAAGTTAAAACAAATAGCATAGAGTTTTATCTTAATCGAGGCAATGAGCGCCATGAGTTATTGCAGCGCCCATTCTTAAAAGGGATGCAATCATAATGGTTTCGGCTATTTCCTGTTCGGTAACGCCTGCATGTTTTGCTTTTTCCTTGTGAATTTCAAGGCAGTAAACGCATTGGGTTGTCATAGCGACAGCGAGGGCGATTAATTCTTTATTTTTTACAGAAATTGCACCTTCCTGCATAACCTGTTTGCTGAATTGTCGATAACTGGCATAAGCATCGGGAACAAGCTGAGGCATTTTTTTTAATTTGTCGAGTTGCTTCATTTCGTACATTTAAAACTCCTTTTCGGGTTGGGTAAAATAAGTATTTTAAAAAGATTATAATGAACCAAGGGTTTCTCCCAACAAAAAATCCATTCTCAAGAAAATTCTTTCCACCTGATTTTTAAGCTTTGAAACCCTTGGGGGAATCCAAGGCGGTGTTTTACCCGTTACAGGCGCTTAATTCCCTACTGCTTTACAGACTATTTCAAATCTTTTCTTTTTTTTCTTCAGGTTCGATTCCATAAACAGCGTGTTGCTGCGAATATTATATTAGATATTTTGATCAGCAATTTTTTATGAGGAACATTCACAATGATCAGTCAAATTTTAAGGCGGTTAGAAATCCCCAGTTGCTTGGCTTTAATTGGCCTGCTAGGAAGTATGGCCGAAGCTCAGGTAGTTTCTGCCCCTGCCAATTTTAAAAGTGGGCCCGGTGCTTCAAGGGCGTCTTATTCCTATGCTCCAAAGTCACTGCTACCAAATCAATTTCAGCAAGGTGGTTTTAAGATTACTTATCTCACCCCAGGATTTGCTGCGGACCGAGCTAATTTCAGAAATGGAGATGTGATTATTCAAGTGAATGGCAAGTCATTCCGATCCGAAGACGAACTCTTTAGCTTATTGCGTCAATCAAATTTCGCATCAAAGATAACTTATTTTGAAGCAGGAACTGGAATTGTAAAAATGCGAGAAGTCAAACACTTGTTTGCCAAGATGGGATTGTATGGGGAAATAGTTCCGCTGAATGGGCCGCCTGCAGGGAACATGCAACTACCAATAGGGGTTCCCCCCGGAGCAATATTTCCCCCACCCGGATCTATTATACAACCGCCTTCAGGGCCAGCTTTACCAAGCCTTTAACTAATAATTTTAGAACCACCAATAAAGAAAGGGCGAGTCATAATGACTCGCCCTTTCTTTATTAAGCGTAAATTTATCGAAGGAACCTACCAAACTTAAGAGACAATTTCCCCAAGCCATTGTTCGATATCAATCCAAACTGTCAACTTGCAAGTATCTTGCAACAAAACATGACGGCCATCCAAGATTTCAACATATTTTAAAAGATCAGAAGGGGCAGTATCTGCAAATTGTCTAGAACCCAAATGAGAGGTCACTTTATCGCCTGTGCCGTGTAGCAGTAGAGTTGGCGTTTGTAAAACCTGAGGATTTTTTAAAAGCCTTTGAGCAGCTTTAGTGCATTGCAAAAATAATCCAGCAGTAACTTTTCTTTGAAAGAGAGGATCATTTTTTATAGCCTCAATAAAATCTGAATCCCGTGACAAATCGTCGTAGTTTAATTTGTTATCGAAAGATAATAATGGGAGTAACAAATTTATCATTGAAGCGCTATTTTCAAGCCACCAAGGCACCTTTATATTTAATAATAACCAAGGGGATAGGGCAACGCAGGCGTGAATACTTTGAGGATAATTCATTGAATAGGCCAAGGCTTGCTGAGCCCCAAGGCTATGGCCTAATAGAATGATGGGAACATCGGGGTGCATTTTTTCTAGTTCACCCTGAAACAATCTCATATCATCAATTAGGGTTTCATAGGACCCAGCATAGCCAACGGGGCCTTCCGATTTTCCTGAACCTCTGCGGTCAAATCCATAAACGGCGAAACCTTTTTTTTCAAGTCTTTCTGCAACATTTATAAACATTCCAGAATGGTCGCCAAGGCCGTGTACAACCCAGATCACACAGCGGATGGCTTTCTCGGGTTGCCAGCCCTGCCAATAAAGGCGTAGCCTATCTTTACCAAGAAAATTTCCTTCAAAGTGATACATCTACCGTTTGACCTTCGTCTTTTAATTAATCACTCGCAACTCAAGAGCTACCGTTGATAATGATATTACTCTTGTAATTTAGCATTTAAAATAACATAGGAAGAAGAAGCTGCTCTATGAAATCCACCACTGAATACCTAACTTTTCATCTTACTGAAAGAATGGCTTTTATTAATATAACGCCCGAGGTTGAAAGAGTCGTTAAAAAAAGCGGTATTAAAGAAGGAATTGTGCTTTGTAACGCAATGCATATTACTGCATCTGTTTTTATTAATGATGACGAAGCTGGGTTGCATCACGATTACAAAAAATGGCTTGAAACAATCGCCCCTTTTAACCCTTCTTCCGAAATTTACCACCACAATCGCACCGGGGAAGATAATGCGGATGCGCATATCAAACGACAAATAATGGGAAGGGAAGTGGTTGTTGCTATTACTAAAGGCAACCTTGATTTCGGACCTTGGGAGCAAATCTTCTATGGCGAATTTGATGGCAAAAGGCCCAAACGCGTTCTGATTAAGGTTCTGGGCGAATAAGTCGCTAACCTTTTATTACCCTAGATCCTTTCCTTGTGATTGCTTTCCTTTAATGCTAACTTAAAGTAAATCTTCCACTTCAATTTAAGGCTTTTTTATGGCTGCAGGCAATAATAGTACGATTATTCATATCGATATGGATGCTTTTTTTGCCTCGGTTGAGCAACTTGATAACCCTACGCTTCGAGGTAAGCCAGTCATCGTTGGTGGCAGGCCTGGCGGTAGGGGTGTAGTATGTGCTGCTTCCTATGAAGCAAGGGTTTTTGGCATACATAGTGCAATGCCATTAAAGACAGCAACGCGGCTTTGTCCTAATGGGATATTTTTACCTGTAAGATTTGAACGCTACGCCCAGGTTACCACACAGATACGCGAAATTTTTCACCGCTACACCCCTATTGTCGAACCCCTAAGCGGGGATGAAGCTTTTCTTGACATTAAGGGAAGCGAATCACTTTTTGGTAGTGCAGAAACTATAGGCAGACAAATCAAGAAAAATATTTTAGATGAAACTGGGCTTACCGCATCTGTAGGAATAGCGCCTAACAAATTTCTTGCAAAGTTGGCAAGCGATTTAAAAAAGCCCAATGGCTTTGTCATCATTAATCCGGAACAAGTTCACGAAATACTTGAGCCCCTGCCGGTGGGGAAAATCTGGGGGGTTGGAAAGAAAGCCGAACTTAGGCTTCACGCCCTCGGTTATAAAACAATTGGTCAAATAGCCAAAGCCGACCCTAACGCTCTCAATATGGCTTTTGGCCCCTCTGCAATTCATCTTTACGAATTAGCCCACGGCATTGATTCTCGCTTGGTTACCCCCGACCGGGTTGCTAAATCCCTTAGTGCTGACACCACTTTTTCTGAAGATACTGAAAACAAAGAAGTTCTTCGGGATAAATTACTTGAACTAGTCGAACACTTAGGAATGCGGTTGCGAAGTAGAGGTATCCGAACCGCGGTGATTGAGGTTAAGCTTCGATCCTCTGATTTTGAAACTCGAAGCGTTTCCAAAACCTTAGCGGAACCTGCAAATGAAACCTTAATTTTATGGAAAGAGTCCAAAATATTATTAGAAAAACTATTTGGTTATAAGTTATTGCCTGCTCGGATGATTAGTCTTGGTGCAAGTCGGTTGGTAAGGCAAGGGGAAATCCAAAGGGGTCTTTTTGAAGTACAGGAATTCAAAAAGCTAGGGGCGATCGATAAAACAATGGATGCGATTAAGGAAAAATTTGGTTCAGATTCAATAGGAAGGGGCAGTTTTCTGGGTTCTGATAACAAAAATCGCAAGAAAGATCAAAACCAGACCTAACCCCCCTTGTTTTACGGGCTATTTTTACCTAAATTTTTCATAAGTGGCTTATTTGCTTTAGCAAAGCCAATGGCGGCGTAGCTCAGCGGTTAGAGCAGGGTCTTCATAAGGCCAAGGTCGCTGGTTCAATTCCAGCCGTCGCTATTTTTTCCCTCTTCTTAAATTGGAAGAGTTCTTGTCTTTCTTCGAGCCATAACTTTCTAATAAATTTTTCCTTCTTAATCTTATCTTAAGATTCACTTAGTAAACTACTTTTATTAAAACTCAGAGTTTTTAAATTAAAAGGACGGTATTATTATGGTTCTTCTGAAAAAAGTTATTTTTATTTGCTGCATAACCTTTTGCATAATTGTGCCTAAAGCTTTATATGCACAGAACTGGCCTCAGTTTCGTGGCCCAGATGGCAACGCTTTCAGTTCCGATTCTAAAATCCCTTCTTCTTGGTCTGATATCAATAGTATGCTTTGGAAAACTCCTCTGCCTGGCAAAGGTTCTTCTAGCCCTATTGTCTGGGGCAATCGTCTTTTTATCACCTGTTTTGACAACTCTGCAGGTAAAATCGAGCGTTCCCTAATTTGCATTGATAAAACCTCAGGTAAAATTTTATGGAAATCTCTTGTTAATTCTGACACCCCGGACGATTCTTACTCGGGTTACCTTACCCAACACGGCTATTCCAGTAGCACGCCTGTAACCGATGGAGAATCGGTTTTTGTTTTCTTTGGGAAATCTGGTGTACTCTCCTTCGATTTTACAGGTAAGCAACTCTGGAAATCGAGTGTAGGAACCAAATCTGGTAATCGCAGGTGGGGTTCTGCATCTAGTTTAGTTCTTCATAGGGATTTAGTCATAGTTAATGCATCGGAAGAAAATCGCGCAATCATAGGTTTAAATAAAAAGACGGGGGCCGAAGTTTGGAAAGCACAGGGTGATAAAATCGAACTTTCCTACACCACTCCCTATATTTTAAATCCCTCCAAAGAAAAACCGCTTATCATTGTTCCGGTTCCCAATGAAATTTGGGCCTTAAACCCAGAGAATGGCAAACTTGTTTGGTTTGCTGAAACCTCTTTAGATGGCAATATCTCACCTACCATTGCTGCTAAGGACGACTTACTTTTCTGTTTTGGTGGCTTTCCATCAACAAAAACCGTTGCCCTTAATTCTCAGGGTAAGGGAGATCTGACCAAGAATATCACCTGGACCAGTTCTGATTCTTCCTATGTTCCCTCGCCTGTAGTCGTTGGTGAACACCTTTACTGGGTAAACGACCGCGGACTTGCCTATTGTTGTGAAACGAAAACAGGAAAAATCATTTACAAAGAAAGACTTCCTATCAAGGCATCGGGTGGAGCAGCACGGCCCGTTTATGCTTCAATGATTGCAGTTAATGATAAGCTAATTGCGGTCACAAGGCAGGAAGGTACCTTTGTATTGGAAGCAAGCCCAGTATTTAAATTGGTTGCGCACAATAAAATCACTGATAGCACCGATTTCAATGCTTCACCGGCTATAAGTGAGGGTAAACTTTTCCTCCGCTCTGATAAGTTTCTTTATTGCATTAGCAATTAGTAAAATTGTTCTTTTGCAATATATAAAAACCAGTCTTCATCCTATTTAAGAAATCTATGGAGATCAAATTTGATCTTCACAGATTTCAAGGGTACTCTAATGTTATAACCCACCCGGAGTAACCTTATGCGTTTGTTTAAAACTTCGTTAATCTGCCTTGGCCTTGCCTCTTCATTTTCTTTAGCTCAAACACCCGACCTTATTATTCATAATGCTAAGGTCGTTACGGTCGATAATAAATTCACGATCGTACAAGCGATGGCCATCAAAGATGGGAAAATCTTACAAACAGGAAGTAACGAAGAGGTATTAAAATCCAAAGTTGCAAGTACCACTCTCAAAGATATGCAAGGTAAAACAGTTCTACCTGGGCTTATTGATTCTCATGTCCACCCTGCAAACGCTGCTATGCACGAATTTGATCATCCGATTCCTGCGTTTCAAAACATTCAGGATGTACTTGATTACATCAAAGCAAGGGCCAAGATTCTTCCCAAGGGAGAATGGATTGTTTTGAGTCAGGTATTTATCACTCGACTAAAGGAGCAGCGTTACCCCACGAAGGCGGAAATGGACGCTGCAGCGCCTGAAAATCCGGTTTTTTATGGAACCGGCCCCGATGCCTCACTTAACTCACTCGCTCTAAAACTTAGTAAAATCGATAAGAATTTCACCATCAATGATGGTGGTGCAGGAAAGGTCGAAAAAGATCCTATAACGGGTGAACCGACCGGAATCCTTCGGAATTGTTCGCGCTTTGTTAAAACTTCCCAGCCCTCATTACGAAAACCAACCGAGGCCGATTACCTCGAAAAGTTACACCTCCTCATTAAAGATTACAACAGCGTCGGCCTTACAGGCATCATTGACCGGGCTGCAGGAACCGCATCGCTTGATCGTTTTAAAACCCTTAAAGATGCACAAAAACTTACCATCCGACTTGCGGCCTCTTATATGATGGGCACCGGTAGCACCCTTCAAAGCCTTGAAACCGATATCGCCAAGCTCGCTACCCATCCGCTCCGAATGCCTAACAATATGATTCGCATTATAGGAATCAAGATTTTCCTTGATGGTGGAATGCTTACGGGTAGTGCGTACATGCAAAAGCCTTGGGGCATTAGTAAGATTTATTCCATCGATGACCCGAGTTACCGAGGTTTGTTATTTCTTTCCCGAGATAAATTATTGGGGATGGCAAAAGCGACTGTAAAAAATGGCCTGCAATTCACCGCACACACCGTAGGAGATGGGGCCGTTGAAACTTTGGTCGGTGTTTATGATGAAATCAACCGCACCACCCCGGTAAGAAGCACCCGTCCCTGCATTACTCATTCGAATTTCATGTACAAGCAGGCCATTGAAAAAATGGTGGAAATAGGAATCGTTGCAGATATTCAACCTGCTTGGCTTTATTTAGATAGCCATACCCTAGCAGCACAATTTGGCGTGGAAAGGTTGGAGTACTTCCAACCACTTCAAAGCATTTTTAAAGCAGGTGGAATTGTGGGTGGAGGTTCTGATCATATGCAGCGCATTGATTCCTTTAACTCGGTAAACCCTTACAATCCTTTTCTTGGCATGAGTGTTGCCATTAGCCGTAAAGGAAAATTCTACCCTCAAAAGCTTAGGCCAGAGCAGGCTTTAACACGAGAACAAGCGATCCGCTTTTACACGATGAACAATGCCCATCTAATGTTTTTAGAGAAAGAAACTGGTTCTCTTGAAGTGGGAAAACTAGCTGATTTCATTGTTTTAGATCGTGACATCCTCACCTGCGAGGAAGATCAAATCATGCATACAAAATGCCTAGAGACCTATCTATCAGGTAAGCAGATCTATGCTGCAAAATAAAACATCGTTGCAGAAAAAGAATTCTTGCAACGATGTTAATAACTGGACTTTTGCAAATTCAGGCCAACCCCAGTTTTTGTATGACCTGATCGGTGGACCTAGAAAACTCTGTCGCCTGCCGGATGGCCCAAGACAATGTATCCCTGAGTGTTTCCCGAAGGATCGCCCGACAAAGCTTGGCCGATGGTAGTCAGCTTTTGGAGTGCCCAATCATGCGCATGACCCTGCCCGAGTTGGCGCATCTGGAGATTTTGCCAGTTGCCAGCCGCCCTGAGCTTGGCCTCTATGGCGACGGACATTCTGCCAGGGGCTAGGTGCAG
>JBDNHI010000063.1:0-10960 GCA_041694635.1 Gemmataceae bacterium
AGCAGCATGGCGGGTCCACCGGTACGGGTGTAGCTTGTGCTGAAATTATTAACGAGGTAAATGATTTAGGTGTATTCGTAAATTATGATGCGGGAAATGTTATGGACTATTTAAACCAAGATCCGATTCCTGATATTCGAATATGTGCAACAACGGTTAGAAGTTTTTGTATCAAGGATCACAGAGACTGGCCCAAAGATGAAGACTGCGGCCCAGGATTTGGCGAAATCGATCATTATAAACTTTTGGAGCCAATGCTTTTCACGGGATTGAAAATGCCTCTTGCTTACGAAAATATATTTGCCCCTTTGGTTCCTCGACCCGTTACTCCAGAGGGAATCGATGTTTTGGCAAGAAGGGCCCGTGAATATATGGAAGTTGTTATCGCTGGATTGCAGCAACCAACATCACCTGTTAAAAAATAAGACCGTTTCGATTCTTCTTGTTTGATCACCACAATTAGCTGAGTTTGGTTAAGGAAGAATTATAAACGAATGGGCAACCTGCCGGTTCTTGTCTAAAGTCTCGTATTGTGTCAAATGGTCTTTGATCTAATCTACTACAGATTTTTCAAGCGATATGGTTAAACGGATGTGGCCAGTCGGGGGATGAAAATCACCCCGAACATAACCATATTGTAACCGCTCAAGGAGACCCCTTTTTGCGAGGTCTGTTTGTCTTGGAGTTTTATAACCGTTCAATGAAAACATGGGGCATAAATTAAGAATCTTAAATTATTTTGTTTATTTTGGCATAAAAATGATTACAGTAGCGTTAGTTAGGTAATAGGTTTGTGTAATTGGGCAAGTTTACTTGTTTTCGATGTAGATTTTAGAATATTTTTAAATACGGTTTGGAGAAGGCAATGGCAAAAAAAAGAAGTTCAGGATCATTTTTAGGCTTCTTTACAAAGTACTTGATTTCGTTAATTCTTTTGATTGCTGCGTTATCTTGGCTTTTTAATGGCAATAAATTTCTTCAGGCGGGTTCTGCTGAAGAAAGACGATTGAACGGGTTGCTTAAAGAACTGGAAACAAAAAATCCGGAAGCTGCAAAAAGAATCAAGGATGCCTCTAAGAAGAACCCCCTATGCAATGGCAGTCACTGTTGCGACCTTAAAAACCCGCAAAGATTATGAAATAGCGTTAACTAAATTTTCTGAAAGTTTGAAGAAAAACGAATCAAATCCATTAATGGATGCAGTTAGTTTGTGTGTAGATAAAAATCTTGCAAGTGATCCCGATGACCGAGAAAAAATCATTCAAGCCCATGGATCATTTCTTTATTTAAAAGACTCGGAATTTCTGGAAAAATTATTAAAAGAAGAAAATTTAGAAAGCAAAAACGAGAAAAAAGATAAAATTGAGAAAGAAGTTTTTATTCATTTTGAAAAGCTTAAAGAGTTTTCAAAAGATCCTGAAATTTGGGCTTTGGTCAAATATGATCCAGTTGCAGTAAAAGTATTTTCCGAAATTGAGGATAGGGAACTAAGAGATTTTTATGTGAAAAACCAAGAATGGGTTCAAGATCTTTTTTCCCAATATCAAAATGTTAAAGATGGGTTAAACGAGGATGTATCTATAAAAGAGGTTCTTGAAACTGCTAAAAAATACTTCCCCCTTACAAGGCAGACTGTTCTAGATTCCAAAGAAAATGGTTGTGGTTATGGGCCCTTGGGCTTTCAGCTTTTTTTCAAGTACGGTCATTTGATTAAAGCTTGTGTAGAAACAGAAAAAGTATTGCCTCTTTGTGAAACCTTGGAAGTGTTTTTTGCCCAAGGGAATTATCTCAATTCTTTTATTGATAAAAAATCGATGGATTCAGCGCCAGAACTGCTTGCCAGAGATTTGGGGAAAATTAAAAAAGAAATGCCATTTCTTTGGAAAGCAACTAAAGCTTCCCCAGGTGCTTTAGCGTTATATGCAGATGCACCTGATTACGCAGAGGGGGCATTTCAGCAATGTGAAGGAATTGATATTCAGATTCTTTTATATGGTGATTATTTTGAAGAAGATAGAACTTTGATACGAAACGCTACCCGAGCATTGGCAAAATGGGGGCAAATGGCATTTTTTACTTTAAATCAATATGCAGAACCTACTGCACAAAACAACCCAAAAATCACAGAAGGTAATAAAACTTTAGAAAAAACTATAGCAGCAACTAATAATTTTAAAAAAGTAGTAAAAAACGATTTTAGATCAGTCTTTTATGTGTCAACTAAAGGGCAAGAAGGTATTCCTCTGATACTTGAAAATAATAAATACCTTGACAAAGAATTGAAAGAAAATGGGGATCCTAAAGATAGCTCTTACTGGGAGCATCTTCCTTTAGTAGGGGGCCCCTTAGTAGTATTAAATAATTGGCGACAAGGATACCCTAACTCGTATGGGGAATTGGGTTGGGCTGCTATCGATGTTGTAAGTGATGGTATATTGATTGCATCAATGATTCCTACTGGTGGTGCATCAGGTGCCTCTTTGGTTGCAAAAGAAACTGCAAGAATAGCTGCTAAGCAAGCGTTAAAACGAACAATTTTTAATGCTGTTAAAGATAGGAGTAAAAATATATTTGTAAAATTTTCTGGATCATTTTTTGGAAAATTTATTAAAGGTATTGCGTCATTTGCAAATTCATTTGCACTAGGGGTACCTTCATTACTTATTAATATCGCAGGTAAAACTTTAAATATTGGTTTCTTAGTTGCTAAAGCCGCTGTGAAACTTTGGACAAGTATCCCCGAAGCTTTGAAAAAATTTGTTTATAAATCATTCCTTTTCTTAAGCATTGCAACTTCAATCGCATTACGAACCGTTCCATTTCTTTGGAAACAATTTTTAGAAGTTATCAAGCAACTTCCAAAAATACTCACAGATATATTACTTAATGCACCAAAAGATTTAGCGGATGCAATTACAAAAGGTTTGGCTGGTATAGGCATCCCTGCAGACTATGTAAGAATGGGCATTTACTGGGTTATACTTTTTGCCTGTGTAATCGGCTCAATACAATTTTTACCAAGGAATAAATTAAATTATGTCTAATCCAAAAATAAAGGCTGTTATTCTTGGTTCCACCGCAGCAGGTAAATCTACCTTTATTGGGGGATTGGGCATACTTGGAAGCGCCGATAAAAATCTTGGGATTCAAGTTCATGCAAAAGAAAATGCTGATTCTAAAGGTTTAGTTTATTTAAAAAGACTAAAGAGTTTTCTTAATAATCAAGAATGGCCACCACCAAGTCATACCACCGAGGTTATTGAACTTTCAGTTATTTATAAAAGTTCTGTAATTGAAATTACTTTGATTGATTATCCTGGAATAGATTTTCAGGAAGAATTATCCAAATTAGATTCAGAGAAAAATCCAGCATTGTTTAAAGCTTATCAGGATGCAGATTTTTTGATAATTTTGCTTGATGCAAAAGTTGATTTAAATATTGGGAATGATGGTTCCGCTGTTTTAAAAAACCAAGCGTTAGAAAGACAAGAATCAATCCTTCAGGTTATTAGAGAAAAAATGTTGCAGAAAAATGCAACTATATTTGATCTAATAAATAATCTTAGATTAAAGCGTATACCGCTCAATATAGCCTTAGTTATAACTAAGATAGATCAATTGCCACAAATTCAAAATTCTGAGGATGCTGAGAATCTTATCAAAAATGAAGCTAAAAATTTTTATGACAATATCTTAAATTTAGATTCTAAGGTTGAAGTGTTTGCTTTGTCTGCGGTAGGAAATACTGAATTAATAGAAGTAGAAGGCAGAAAGATTTTGATGCCTGCGAAGGTTTTAAACCCAGTGGGGTATGATGAAATCTTTGATTGGATTATTAAGGTTCGAAAAACAGTTAGTTGGGGCCCAACTATTGTTTACGCCGGTTTAGTTGGTTTACTTTTAATTCTTTTTAGTTGTTTGCTATTAATACAAAAAAATGAAGTTCAGGTTATAATTGCAGATGGAAATTCAACTCCTACACAAAAATTAGAACGAATAAAAAATGTTTTTTTTGGTATTCGGTCTCCTTGGAGTGATGAAGAAGATACAAATCGAATAATTGATTCGATAGCTGAGGGATTTGAAAAACGAATAGCCGGTTTGCCAGGTGATGGTGAAGCGTTGTACCAAGAAATAAAAGAAATTGAAAAAATAAGAGTTGTTTATCCGAGAATTCAGTCACGATTAGAATCAATTTTAGAACAAGCAAACGCAAAACGCGAAGATGCAAAATTTGAAAAATTAAACATTGAATATTCTGAAAATGATTCCGATTTTATTAAAAAGGCAAATGTTTTTTTGCGAGAGTTTCCTAATGGAAGATACGTTAAAAAAGTTGGTGAATTGATTGAAAAAAACAAGAATGTTGAGATGGAAAAAGAAAAAGTGTATCTCCATGGTTTTCAAATAACTACATCAAATACACTCTTAGAAAAAAGCAAATTGATTAAAGCATTCTTAACCAAGTGGAAAACTCAAATAGCGCAAGACCACCAATCCTCATCGATGACTAGGGCTGCACAGGTTGCTGAATTATTGGCTGGAATTGGAACTACAGTAAGTGTTGAGATCGGTATCGATAAAACCAAGGGCCTAAAATATAATTTATATCATTGGCTTGATATTTCTTTTAATGATAACAAAACCCCTATTTATCAAACTAAAACCAGTGGTTATGCAACGGAATGGTTGTGGGCTATTGATAATATTAAATCTTCATGGAAGGTCGGAGATTCCATTCAAATACTGCTTCGGGAAGATGGTACATTTTGGAATAGGGATGCCGCAAAAGTTATTCTAAGCGGGAGTTATTCTATTCTTGACCTTACTAGGGAATTAAAAATGGAAAATATGAATGGTTATGAATTGGGAGAACCGATTGTAAAAATGAAATTAAAGCTTGATGGTCAGGCAATTTCAGAATCTGATCGGGATGCGTTCTTTGTTTATTTCATCCGGAACGCTTGGTAAATGAAATCCAATGGAAGACATTTTTAAAGACTTGCCCCGAATATGTTTCGGAAAACGGAAAAACATTCCTAGCGGGGTGGTTGAAGATTATTTAATTCTTGAAGAGTTTACCAAAGGGTTTAATCAAACTGAGAGGAATAATTTCGAAAAAATAGTAAAGTGCTTTAGTTGGACATCAAAATCAAATTCAGGAATCATTCTGCCGCCTTGTTATGGGATTTTTCCTTTAAAAGAAAATTTAGATGTTTTAATTATGCGTTTTTTGGATGATGGGTACGATAATCAGGGTAGGCCGGATCTTCTTCGTGTCGATTGTGTAAAATTACCTGTTAGCTATTTAGAAAATTTAAAAGCTAAACCGGAGGTTTTTTTTAGTGGTCTTTTTTGGAATATGCATTTTCCAAAAATTACATCAATAGAAGATTTAGATAGCGAAGAATCAGCTAGAATCATAAAACTTTTCCTTGAAAAATTAAAAACTCCTTTAATTATTGGGGACACTAGTAATTATACTTTTAAATTTAGCGATGGGAATTTAAGGACTTTTAACACCCTTACTAAAAAAAATGATGAAGTTTCGATTGAAATTAAGAACCATGTTTTGAAAGCACCTGTTGTGATAACCCCGCCTATAAAAGTAGCAACAACACAACCATCCACATTTCCAATTTTCAAGTTTTCGGTGGTGCTTACGGTTTTGGTTGCTATTGGTGTTCCGGGTTACTTAGGTCCTAAATACTTGGTTTTTAAAACGGAATTGGATAAAGCGAAATATGAATTAGAGGATCCAAAAGGAAAAGTGAAAACTCTAGAAGGCATATTAGTTGTGAAACAAACGGAATTGGATAAAGCGAAATATGAATTAGAGGATCCAAAAGGAAAAGTTAAAATTCTAGAAGGCAAAATGGTTAAACTTAAAGAAAAACATTTTGAAGAGCGTTTAACAAAAGCAGATGCTAAAGAAGTAGTACAGTGGAAAAAAGACTACACTGGCCAAATCCTTGGAAAAGCTAAAGGATTTTATGATGAGGCGGCTAAAAAATTAAACGAGTTTATTACAGGTGAAAATTAAAAATGGTAATTGGATATTTCGATTTTACGGTTTCTAAACAAGTTCTTGGTGTTGGTTCTTTCTTTTAATGGTTCTTTTTTTTTTGAAAGAAGGTTGCTGTGCAAAATCGAAAATTAATTATTATACCTTTGTTGTCATTCTGTTTGTTTTTTTTACCTGCAAATGTAAAAGGTTTGAAAAGTGAAGAAACTTTATCTTCACTTAGCCCTGATTTAAAAAAGAAGATTGATCAAATTGCAAAAGATCAGCAATTTAAGAACATTAACGAAAAAAAGTTTGATTTTAAAGGGAATGTTATTGCTTGGATTATAAGCCAGGCTTCCATTACGCCTGAAGAAGAAAAAAATGAAGCAACTATTCTTCATAATAAAATTAAAAAAGATGGAAAAATTATTGATTCTCCCGAAGGTTTAAAACAGTTATTTAAAAAGTTAGTTACTAATATTCCTACTTACCAAAAGTACTGGCCAGAGACTGACTATCAGATTTATTTATTAGATCAGGATGATTTTAAGATTTTTACGAATGGGGGAGGATTTGTTTATATAACAAAACCAGTTCTTAATTTGGTTTTACAAAAGGATATCCAGCAATCTCCTGTATTGGCTTTTTTTATTGCACATGAACTTGGGCATATCTCGCTTGGAAACACTAAAAAAGGGTTTCAACTTGAAGAAATTCAAACAGAGTTAAAGCGACAAGTAGGCTTGAATATTGAAAATGATACTCTTGCTTTGATATTGAAAACAGCAATCAATCCGATCTTAACTTCCGCCAAGTTCTTATATTCTCGGGAACAGTCTTTTCAAGCAGACCTATTCGCAATTCATCTTTGTCGGAATTGCAGTTTTAATTTAAATTATTCCTTAGATGCTTTGCGAATCTTGATTTTAATGAAAAATCCAGAAATTAAAAGTCCTAAAGTTATTGCTGATAAAGAATTAGGCCTTGGCGCTAAAGTTAACCAGTTTTTTTCTTTCGATACCGATCCCGTTACGCGGCTTAAACGATTGTTAAATGAAATTGATGGAAAATGTGATATCTATCCCTATAAGTTTGGACTTTTTAAATTTGATCCCGATGCCAAGGATAACGATAAAACTTTTTTTCCCTGTGGAAATAATACGGTTGAAGGATTAAATACTTCTTTAGTTTTCCTTCATGGCCTTAAAGGGAATGAAAACGCATTTAAAGATTTTTTTGAAATTGCTTTGTTATCCAAGGAACTTAAAGGCAAAGATATTTTTGTTTTTCGTTATCCGAATAATCAAAGTTTATATCGGTCAGGCGAATTCTTTTCTAATGAGATAAAGCGTGTATTTAAAAATTCTGAAAAAGCAGTTTTTATTTGCCATAGTGCAGGTGGTTTGGTGTTTAGATACTTCTCTGAAATTAAAAAAGGTGAGTTTAATAAGGCATACTTTCTTGGTACGCCAAATGCCGGGTCTGAAATGATTAAATTAAAATTCTTGTTAGATATTTATGAGTTTGTTTTAATTGGTGGAAAAAGCGGGATTCCTACTGCAATCAGGGAATCGTTTCCAGAAGGGAGTGGGGAGATAAGTTCTGATTTACAATCAGGTAGTTTGTTTTTATCTTTTCTGAAATCCGAGAGCGTTGATTTTAAAAAACAAGGAGATTATACGGTTTTTAAATCATTTTATTTTTCCAGTTTCGTTAGCAAGGCAGCAATTATTGGTTTAGAAACAGTTTTTTTACCTCAAGTTAAAGCTGAGTTACTTAAACGAATAGAAAAAATATCTTCCCCTTTAATAAAAAAATGGGCAAATCAGATTGTAGATAAACTACTGATTCCTGATGAGATTAAAAAGGGGGATCTTGCAGTAACTTTAGATAGTGCCAAAATTGCTTTAGCAAAGGAACAAACAATCAACGGGGTGCACCATATTGGGTTGTTATCTGACAAAAAAGTTGTTGATCTGGTAATTAAAGAATTAAGTAAATTGCCATAAGATTTATAACTATTTTTCCAGTAATAAATCAATTAATTAGTAACCCTTCCGTGAAAACCCTTTTTGCGAGGTATGTTAGCCTTGGAGTTTGGTTCGACTAGCTCACCAACCGTTTTCGACTAGCTCACCAACCGTGCCCGCCGGATCGGTCGCTGAGCCTGCCGAAGCGAGCTTCACACGCTTTTGCCAATCAGATAATCAAAAAACCTGATTGAATTAGTTTTTCGCCACCTGTACTTCGCCGAACGGACACAATTATTCCTTTATAAACCAAGATTTGGTATCAGGATTGGTTTTAAAAAACTTTAATAGTTGTTCTGCAACTTTTCGTCTGCCACTATCACTTGGGTGAGTGCCATCTGCTGTAAAATCTTTTCGTTCCCAAATCAGAGAATCACTTTTTCTAGGATTGATGCCGTCCGCCCAAAGGTATGGCCCCCAAAGAAGCAAAGGTAGTTCGGTAACTTTTTGCTCGGTTTTAGAATTAACTGTGAATTGTTCTTGAATCAACCAACGGGCCGCAAAAGCGCTTTCATAGGCATAGGGTTCTGGGTTTAATTTACTTGTGGCATAACCCCCATAAATTCTGCTTGATAAATAAACGATCCGAAGGTTGGGATACCTTCCCTTGGCATTTTTGATCACAGCTAGGGTGTCGGATTGCAGTTTCTTTCCATGTTCTAAAAGGTTGCCCATGGGGGCGACATTGGCAAGTTTTATCCAAGCGATTTGAACTTGCTTGGGAGTTACCTTGGAATTAATCAACCGGCGCTCGGCTTCTTCCCACGCTTTAGCCTGTGGCGGTGCCCATTGTGCCATTGCCTGACCTCCTTGCGCACAATCCACAATGGTTAATTTTGATGATTTTTCCTCATCGGAATCCGCAATCTGTTTAAACTTTGAGAACTCTTGAGTAGCGTTCGACATACTTATCGAGATTAGGACAATCTTGCCATCTTTAGACGGATTGCCATCAGGGTTGAGTGGAATGATTTTGGAAGTTTCTTTGGCAGAAGCACTTCGAAGGGAATCCGATGGTTCGTTCTTTCCACTACCATAAAGCCCGCCATCTTCCCCTTGATATTTTTCAACCAACTCGGTCAGCGGTTTGAATCCAAAAGATGTTTTACCTATTGAACCTTGTTGAAGAGGATTGAGATTTTTCTTGCCAAGTTGAATTACTTTAATTAGTGGTTCGTTGCCTTCGCGTTCGATAGTCAGAGAGACAACAACCCCTTCTTTAAGTTCTTTGGACTTAAGTCCATCAGCAAGGCTTTTGCCATTTTCGTCAAGAATCTTTGCGTCCTTGTCTACCCTTACGGTTCTCTCTTTATCGTTTGCATTAACAATTAAAAAGCCTTTGTCTGGATCAACTTTTTTAATAACCGCTGTAACTTCAAATGCTAGAAGTGTTCCAGAAACCAAGGTGATTACAAGCAAGGATGAAATTGTTCGGAGGAGCATTGAAGGTGTCCTTTAAGGGGTCCTTTACCTAGAATAATTGTAATTGTCTTTAAGGAATGTACCACGAATGGATTAATTTTTCCTTGTAATAGTTCAAGGATTCGATTTTGTTGTTGAATAAGAACTAATGCTGTTGCTTTAGGTTTGCTAAAGCAAGCGACCAAGGTTAATTTCTTAGTTCAAGTGTTTTAAATATTAACTTGGATTTTTATTATTTGTTTAATGCTAACGGAAAAACTGTCAACTAAGTAATTGAAGGCTAACTCGTGCTGGAACTTAATCATTACGAAATACTTGAAATCGATCAGAATGCTAATGCTTTGATTTTACGCGATGCGTTTAATGCTTTAGCAAAGAAGCATCACCCCGATAAAAATCAGGGTGACTCTTCTGCAGAACAAAGGATGCAAAGAATCAATCTTGCTTATGAAGTACTTTCTAGTCCTGTTTCAAGAAAAGCTTACGATCGGTTCTTATCACACGGTGAAAAAAAGTTTGAGGAAGTCTACGATCTTGGTCGAAAAGCGTATGATCAAAAAGAATTTTCTTTAGCGATTAAGCATTTCTCTGAAGCAATTAAAATGGAAAGCAATAATTCTAGGTGTTATTTCTCTCGCGGTCTTGCCTTCTTTAATCAAAAAAAATATTCTCAGGCGATCAGCGATTTTACATCTGCAATTAAACTCGATCCTACTTTTCTAGATGCCTATTGTCGGCGGGGCGAGGCCTATGCGAAAGGCTTGCTTGACAATTTAAAGGCAATTAATGACTTTAATAGGGTGCTTGAACTTGATCCCAATAATTTGCTTGCGTTAAACAGTTTGGGCTTTGCGTATCAGGCATTAAGTGAGGAATGTTTTGCCAAGGCTAATAGCATTCAACCCGTTCAGAAAGGGAATTCAAATAAAAGTAAAAGTAGCACGGACAAGGATTTGAAGTTTGAGATGGTTGTAATCTTGGCAGATACTTTCCTGATGGGGTCGCCTGAAAATGAAAAGTTCCGTGGCGATGATGAGTCTTTGCACCTTGTCTCTCTTGCAAAATATTACATTGGAAAACATCAAGTAACGCAGGAGCAATGGGAATCGGTTATGGGTGAAAACCCTAGTAAATGTAAAGGTGATAAATTGCCTATCACTGATATTTCGTGGGAAGATTGTCAAAAGTTTATTAAAAAATTAAACTCGAAATCGAAAGCTGAGTATCGATTGCCAACGGAAGCGGAGTGGGAATATGCGGTCAGGGCAGGGGCGAAAACCGCCTATTCCTTTGGTAATAAACTTACCCCCATTGATGCCAATTGCAACGAATCGAAAATTGCTAAACCTGTGCATATAGGAAGTTATGAACCTAATTCCTTCGGCATTTTTGATATGCACGGAAATGTTTGGGAATGGTGCAGTGATTGGTATGGCAATTACCCCAAGGAACTTACGGCTGATCCTAAGGGAAGTAGTAAAGGTAAAAAGAAAGTAATGCG
>JBDNHI010000064.1:0-4956 GCA_041694635.1 Gemmataceae bacterium
CTGTTCTTTCGTCTACGGTTGCTCTCCACCCGTTCTCTTGAAAACGCAGTTACCATCGACTACAGGGATGTAACGATTTCCCCGATCGGGACTTTCACCCGACTATTCAATCGCCTTCACAGGCGCACGAACGCCAATCTCCCGATTGGCCAGGTTAAATGTGCCAATCAGGAGATTGGCGTTCCCATGATTAGACATCTGTAGGCGGTGTAGCAAACGCGTGTAGGCATCTCGTGTGCAGGGGAAGAATTGCCCGGTGAAATGCTCCTTCTGAGATTCCACGCCGTAGGCAATAAAACCGGATAGATTGGCCGCTCTCCTGACAATCCTTGATAATATCCCGCCAGCGTTGTTCTGTTCTGGGATTTCTTCTAATCGACATTGCTTGTTCTCCCTCGAGTTATTGAAAACTCCAAGGCTAGCATGCCTCGCAAGAAGGGTTTTCACCGAACGGTTACCATATTCGTGACTTGTTTGATCTGGCTCGGGCAGCCCCACTTGGCAACTATCGCTCTCATCCGCACCGCCTTCTGGTGAGCCAACCCAATCAGCCGTCCACGGCCCCATCTTCTAGCGCCCGAATGGCGTTCTCCTGCCGGTTAACTTCTTCGTCCCAGTCTTCGTCCCAGTAAATGCCGCTACCCTTGCATCCCTCCGACGGCTTATCGCCGTATCGACCTCCCAGCCGCCTTTCATCTTGTGCCAGCCACACTGCGCGAGTCGCGACAGAAACCACCCCTCGGGGCGCGTCGGTCGAGGTAAGGTCCCTCCAAGCCTGGCGTACGCTGTCGGATACCCCGTCAGCTGCTCCGCCTTTTCGCGCCAGAACAAGGTCAACAACACTGGCGATGGCGTATACCTTGTTCTCGGCATGGGCATCTGGGTCACACCTAGTGTAGTCCCGGTGCACGACTCGGACGCATTTGGCCACGGAGAGATTCTTGGCCCGGGACTCGAAAAATTGGAAAGCGATCACAGCATCAACCCATCGTTGAAGGTCCATAGATTGCTCCAGCCGCCTAACGACCCGCTCACCTGACCGGTGGGCCGAGGTGGCTATGAACTCCAGAAAGCCTACATGCCCAGCCGGTCAAGATGCAACGACTGGTTCGGCCTAAAAACCTAGAATGTACCCGATGTAACCCCTGCCTTCGGTCATAAGCCAGACAGTTTGGAAAGCTTGTAACTTGTTCCTTTCGTGAATGACACGGCCTTGAAGTTCCATCGCCCACCGGACTCTAACCCATTGATGTTGGCGAGTGTACTGCCGACCATCACTAGGCCGAATCGGATCTTTATTAGACATAGCACTCTCATCGTGCGATCACTCCAATATGTGCCGCTCAAGAACTGGGCGGTCTGCGTTTTTCCTTGAAGCTTCCTTCGAGGTCCTTGGTGCAAATCGAGGGCTATTCGAATTTACACTCCGTCAGAACGACCCCTGAAAACGTTTTCCCTTGACAAACCCCTTTGATTGACACTTTTTGGCCAGCCTTATAGTTTTTTACTTTGTCGATGTCGTTTGAAGTAGTTGTAAATTGAATTCTATAGATAGAGACGCCTTTCAGTTCGACATGCTTCGCGGTGACTCGGTCAACTTCACCGGTTACGACCATTGTTTTTCCCTTGTATTTCTCGTTAGCCGCAACTTCATTGTCCTTGTAGTCTTGACTCAACTGCGTCGCCTCTACCAGGCGCTTCCGGTTGGCCTCAATCTGAGCCAATCGACGATTCTCCCGTACCTTGGCGACCTGCTCTATCTCCGCTTTTGCAAGTTCGGCAATACGGTGATCGAGCCCTTTATATCCAGAAAGCATATTCGCTGGCATCGTGCCGCTCGCGCTCAACTACTGGAAATCTTCATCGGAAAGCTCCAACAGTGCGGCCTTAATACGAATTGGGTCAGCACCGTTGAAGCTCTGCCGGTCGAGTTTCCTTACCTCAACCAAGGCATTGGCATCAGCATTTGGTACTGCAAGGGCAGCCTTGATCTTCTCTCTCGCCGCATCGACATCACCGACCTTCAGAGCTGTCGTCGCATCGACAACAAGGGAATCGACCTTGGCGTTCCCTATTCGAATGCGCAGTTGACCAATCGAAGCCAAACCTGTCGCATATGGAATCTTGCTCGCGGAATCGAGCATCTGCTCCGCCAACTCCGAGTTCCCGATCTTCCAAGCCGACTCAGCCTCTGCTACCAGCGCCTCGGCCTTAACCTTGGCGTCAATAACTTTTTGTCGTTGCTCGGCTATCTGGGTCGCCTGCTTCGCAACGGTTCTTTCTCTGTCTGCCTTATATCCACCGACAACCTGACCAGCGACAACTAGAACCAAGCCAATAATCCCGTACACGGCAATCCGAAGACCGCATCGCCATTTTTCGTTTTGGTTTAATCGGAGTAAGCGACAAGAAAAACCCTGAACTACCGCTAGCACTTTGAGCATGCCAAAGACCATTTTTCCGAGGGTGGTCGAAGTGTCCATCTGTCAGAGAGGCGCAAGAGATCGGCCCCAGCCTTTATGTTGGCCCCGATGCAAAGCGCTATTAGTATGATGCCGAACCAAAGAACAAACTTGGGCGCGAGCCCCACCGCAACCAACAAAAGTATTAACCCTAATCCAACTACCATACTTCCGCTTATTAATGCTTTCATTTCTCATCTCTTGTGATTTATACTCTTAAAGTCATCTGCCTAAGCTTAGTTTATATATGTGCTGTTTCAAAGAAAATTATGATAAAAACAAAACCCCAAGGGATTGCTCATCTCGGGGTTCGTTATCTAATCAGCCTATCTTAGTTCTTAAGATACCCGTTTTTAGCACAGGAAAAGTGGTCGTCAAAATTTTAAAATCAAAACCTTACTCAGTCAATAATCCTTAAATTTGTCTCAACGGGGATTGCAAAAATAATGGTCATGAGTTGGCAGATTGCAAATCTACTTTTTTCTCTTCTACTTCGATATTTACCAAATACGATTCATAAAGTGATTCGGTCATTGGATTCCCGTCATAATCCAGCCAACGGTGAGATGCGTAATCATAAATCTTACAAGTACGAAGGACTTTCAAAAACGAAAGTGGCGACCACAAAATTCTAACAATCTCTCTGCGGTAAGAATGCTCCAGAGCTTTTTGCGCTTCTGATAAGCAATAAAGCGGAACCGAGGGGTCTACATGATGGGCTGTATGTTCCATGATATTGCGCATGATAAAACGGGCAATAAACGGAAAAATAATATGGGGAGTCGCATGCAACTGCAACTGAAAAAACACAGGCGAAGGCGAGTCTAATTCCGAATACCATGCCACCCGAGGGTGTGTGTGTTGCTGAAAAATAATGAACCCAATAAACCAATTCCAGACAAATTGAGGTAAGAAAAAACCACAGCCTAGCAGCAACCAAAGGTTTTGTTCGGTTTCAACCGAAGCCCAAGCTAAGCCACCAATCCATGACAGTGCAAAGAGTGTAACCTTGATTCGATCACGGAGAAAAGCCTTGGGATTTTTAGGCGCTCGCTTCACATCTGGAAAAAACTCCCACTTAATCCACATATCCTTAAAATACAACCACGCCATCCCATACCAAGTCCTACCCACCCTATAACTTAGTCTACCCAAAAAAGACAACTTTTTATATTCCTCGTGATTCAGCGGGGGGAAACCCGGGTCTTTTTCTTTGATATTCGTAAAACCGTGATGCAAACCATTATGCGTATGTACCCAAGCAGAGTAAGGGTGCAATGCGGGCAATAAAGACATACTTCCTGCCAATCGGTTCATCCATCGTTTAGGAAAGAGCGAACCATGGGCAGCATCGTGACCACTTAAAAACATCACCGCGATAGTAAGCCCGTTCACGACCCCAAGAATTATTTTTGCCCACCAAGGCAGAAAAATTATCCCAATAAAAGTAGCAATCCAAATAATTAATGGCACTACGATCGTTGCTAACCCGGGGAGAATTGCCTTGATCCGAGATTCCTCATCGATCTGACTTCTTATCTGCTCAACCCCGGGCCATTCTTTTGCTGTTTTATTAGCCATTATGATTCCTGAAAATAACTAAGACCAAACAAATAAATAATCAATTATAGTAACTGCACCTTTACAAACTATTCAACGAGATAAATCACCAATATTACTTTTATTATACAAAAAAGTTTAATAATTCCGAATTTATGATTCGCTTAGCAAAAACGGTTGTTCAATTAGGGGTTTGAAACAATTTCAACCCAAACATGCCCCTTGCCCACTAACGAACCATAGATGGAACTATTGGAATCCTCTTAACCAAGTTGAATTCAGATGGTTTGCTGCCCCACAACACTAGCAACTTCCTATTCCAAGATTTCTCACGGGCTTTGGCGTTGGATGGATTCTATTGGGAATGCAAAATGCCCCTTCGGATAGTAAAAAAAATCTACCCTGAGTTGGACTTGGAAACTTAAACGGTTACGCCTTGCAAATTAGCTTTGGTTTCCAGCGGATAATTTTGATACAGCGATTCTGTCAAAGGCTTGCCAGAGTAATCAACCCATTGATGCGTGGAATAATCATACAGCTTGCAAATACGAGTGGTTCTTAAAAAAGTAATCGGGGTCCAATACTCATAGATAATGTCATTGCCAAAGGAATACTCAAGCGATTTTTGCGCAGCAGGGAGGCAATACAACGGGACACCAGGATCGGCATGATGCACAGTATGCTCCATAACATTTCGCATCACAACGCGAAGAAGATAGGGGAAAACTAGATGAGGAGCCCCATGTAACTGAGCTTGAAAAAAGGTGGGCGAGGGAGAATCCAATTCGGAATACCAAGCCACCTTAGGATGGGTATGTTGCTGCAAGGTGATAAATCCAATGAAATAGTTAGAAACAAATTGCGGTAGAAAAAAACCACAGCCAACCATTAAAAAAGGATTCTCACCCCGGACAACTGCAGACCAGATAAGTAA
>JBDNHI010000065.1:0-6051 GCA_041694635.1 Gemmataceae bacterium
ACTTCATTTTGACATGCTAACATGTCGGACATGTAGACAGCGTGTTTCCGAGAGGTATCTATGCAGATCGAAGCGGTCCAACGACAAACGACGATTGATCTGGTGGGCGAGCGGATTGCTCGGGTCATCAAAGAGCGGAACATGTCAGCGGGTGAGCGGCTTCCAAGAGGGCACGAACTAGTTGAACAACGCAAGGTGAGTCGGCCGGTACTGCGTGAGTCACTGGCCCGGCTGCAAAGCATGGGGCTGGTCGACAATCAGCGCAGATGCGGAACATTTGTGGGAACTCGGACCAGCCTAGCCAACTGTGTTCGCCTGTTGCGATCCGCAGTGACGATCTCACCCCAGGAACTATGTGCTTATGCGGAACTGCGGTCTGCGTTGGAAGTGCAGGCGGCGCGTCAGGCAGCGGAGTATGCGACTGTCGCAGACCTGATCGAACTGGCGGCCCTGCTCAAGCGACTGGATGACGACGAGTTACCGTATCCATTGGCATTGGAACTCGACTTCCAGTTTCATCGCAAGCTAATCGACATCGCGGGGAATCCGCTGATGCAGAATTTGATGGAAGTCATCTACGAGTTTGTGCTGACACAAATGGCACATACAACTCCGTCGCAACGAGAGAATCAACTCGGCCGCCGACTGCACAAGGCCATACTGAAGGCGGTGCGTGAAAAAGACCCCGACGCGGCGGAACGGGCGATGCGAGAACATATGCAAGCCGTGCTCGATCGGCTCGCCAGAGGAGTTCAGCTATGAAGTCTCACGCCACCATTTTGTCGGTACTCATCTGGTCCTTGGCGGTGGTCACTGCGGTTGATGCGGCCGACCCCACCAAACAGCAACTCGAATTCTTCGAGTCGAAGATTCGTCCTGTGCTGGTTGAACACTGTTACAAGTGCCATGCCGCAGATGCGAAGATCATCAAAGGTGGACTGCAGCTCGACCATAGTGCTGGCTTGCTCAAAGGGGGCGATACTGGAGCGGCGGTCGTGCCGGGGAAAGCAGACCAAAGCCTTTTGCTCAAGGCGCTGCGGTATGATGGCAGGGAGATGCCGCCCAATGGGAAGCTGCCGGCCTCGGTGATCAAGAACTTTGAAACATGGATCGCAATGGGAGCGCCCGACCCGCGACAGGGGGCACCCGTAGCGTCACAAAAAAAGATCGATATGAATGAAGGCCGCAAACACTGGGCGTTCCGGCCGGTGACCGATCCGCAGCCGCCCACCGTGAAGAATGCTACTTGGCCGGTGGATCCGCTCGATCAATTCATCTTGGCGCGGTTGGAAGCGACCGGCTTGAAACCGGTTGCCGACGCCGACCGTTACACCTGGTTGCGACGCATCAGTTTCGATCTCACCGGTTTGCCGCCGACCCCGAAAGAGATCGACATGTTTATCCTGGACAACTCTTTGCGTGCGTGCGAAGTAGTCGTAGATCGATTGCTGAACTCGCGGGCGTTCGGTGAACGCTGGGCTCGGCACTGGCTCGATCTCACCGGATATGCAGACATGATAGGGACTTCCAACAATGTCTTCGCCGAACATGCGTGGCGGTACCGCGACTATTTGATCGAGGCATTTCACAAGGACAAACCGTTCGACCGCTTCGTGCGGGAGCAGATTGCGGGGGACTTGCTTCCTGCCTCTTCGCCCAAGGAACATTCCGAGAACATCACAGCGACGGGCTTCCTGATGGTGGGCGATGTCGAGATCGTCGAGCCCGACAAGGCGAAGTTGGAGGCGGACCACATCGACACGCAGGTGAACAAAATCGGCATGACTTTTCTCGGGATGTCGCTGGGCTGCGTGCGTTGTCACGACCACAAGTTCGATCCGCTAGAACTGCGGGATTACTACGGCATCGCGGGGATGCTCCGTAGTTCGCCGTCGACGCACAAAATCCCGTTTGGCGTTTGGAGCACGCTCAACTCGACAGCCTTGCCAGAGACTCCGGAGCAACTTGTCGCACGGCAAAAAACCGAAGCCGAGCACGGGGCAAAATACACGGAGATGAAAACCGAGCGGGATAAGCTAGAATCCGAGAGGAAATTGGTCATCGCAGAGCTGGAACAACTTAACAAACCCGAGCGGCAAGCCGATGCCGCCGAGAAGAAATCGAATGACGAGGCAGTGGCGACTCGAATGAAAAAAGAGATGCTCACGAAGCGACGCGATGGCTTGGCCGAACAGATTAAGAAGCTCGCGGCTGCGATTCAGCATGCCGAATTCTTCCGCTCGAAAGCCCCGCGGGCGTTCGCCATGCACGATAACGACAAGCCGGCCGACATGCCGATCTACATTCGCGGCAATCCGTATGCCCCCGGCGCGCTCGTGCCGCGCGGAGTGGTTTCCATCGCATCGTGGGACAAGGCGCCCACGATTCCGGCCGGACAAAGCGGCCGTCTGCAATTGGCAGACTGGCTCGCCGACAAACGCAATCCGTTAACGGCGCGAGTCACGGTCAATCGCATCTGGCAAAAGCTGTTCGGCGAAGGGCTTGTTCGTAGTGTCGATTACTTCGGCACACGCGGCGAGAAACCCTCGCATCGGGAACTGCTCGATCATCTGGCCATGCGGTTCATGCACAACGGTTGGTCGCAGAAACAGTTCATCCGTTCGGTGGTTCTCAGCCGCACTTATCGTCTGAGCAGTGCCAACGATGCCGTGGCCATGAAATCCGATCCCGATAACCGACTGCTCTGGCGGATGAATCGTCAGCGGCTCGATGCGGAGGCGATTCGCGATGGACTGCTGGCATTGAGCGGTGAACTTGTCGCGAGCCAGGGAGGTCCAGCCTTGGTGCTCGAGAAGGTCGAGAATTGCGGCGATTTGGTGCAGAAGGGCGTCAATCCGCCGAATTACTCGCACAGAGTCCCACGGCCCTCGCAGGAATTCGAACGCACTATTTATCTTCCAGTGATGCGACTCGGTTTCGCCGGACCAGACCGGGTGCGTGGCTTCTTCGACTTTGTGAATCCAGCCCAAATTTCCGGACAGCGCAATCAGACCGTCGTTCCCACTCAGTCACTGTTCCTTTTGAACAACGACCTGATTCGCAAACGAGCGAAGACGCTGGCCGATCGAGTGATTGCCGATTCATCGTCGCAGGATGCGAGATTGAATCAACTGTGGCTGCGCGTCTATAACCGACCCATCACCGACACCGAACGAAACACCGCGACGACATTCCTGACGGAACTCAGCGCAGTCATTCCCGTCCAGAATGCCATCGCCATAGAGTCTCTGATATGGCAGGAACTCTGTCACAGCCTGCTCGCTTCCAACGAATTTGTTTTCCGCCTCTGATCGAAAGGATATGCGTATGTTGACTCACTCATTATTCAGCCGTCGTAAGGTGCTGCAGACCGCCGCCTGTGGTTTCGGTTCACTGGCGCTGGCGGATATGTTGCAAGCCGAGACAAATCAACTGGCAGCTCGTAAACCGGGACTCGTGCCCAAGGCCAAGCGGATCATCTTCCTGTTCATGGCGGGCGGACCGTCGCAGTTGGACCTCTTCGATCCCAAGGAGTTCATCCGCAGGAAGCACGGTGAGAAAATTGATTCCCCGCTGCGGCCAGAGGTCACGCAGATCGGCACGGAGAAATTCCTAGCCCTAGGCGCCATGGGGCCCGTGAAGCCTCGCGGCAAATCGGGCGTGATGATTTCCGACCTGATGCCGCAGCTTTCCAGCATCGCTGATGACATCTGCCTGCTGCGCGGTATGAATGCCGATAATCCACAGCATGTGAGCGCGACCAATCAGTTTCACACAGGTGTCTTCACCGAGGTCCGGCCCTCGATGGGCTCGTGGATCAGTTACGGCCTCGGCACGGAAAATCAGAATCTCCCGAGTTTTGTGAGCATTCATGCCCCGGCAGTGCGAACCTACGGCTCGGACTTTCTTCCCGCCGCGCATCAAGGAACCCCTCTGACCATACCACTAGACGCCAAAACATCGCCGATCGAGAACCTGCGAAACGCCTCGGCCAGCGATGCCATTCAACGCCGGCGTATCGATCTGACAAAGCGACTGAATCAACGGCTCATTGATGAATTACATGGCGATGCCAATATGGAAGGGATGATCCAGAATATGGAACTCGCCTTCCGCATGCAGACCACGACGCCGCAACTGGTCGATATCTCGAAGGAAACTCAGTATACGCTCGACCTCTACGGCGTCGGCAACGGCAAGCCCAGCAACAAGCACGGACGCGCCTGCCTTTTGGCACGCAAGTTGAGCGAGTCGGGCGTGCGGTTCGTGCAGGTCACGATGGACGGTTGGGACCATCACGGCGACATTCGTGGCAACCTGCCCAAACTCTGCGAACAAACCGATCGCCCCGTCGCGGGCCTGATCAAGGATTTGAAGCAGCGTGGACTGCTCGACGACACGCTCGTGCTCTGGTCTGGCGAATTCGGTCGCACCCCGTGGAGCCAAGACCTCAGCGGCACCGCACCGATCGACAAGCACGGTCGCGAACATCAGCCCGAAAGTTTCTGTGCGTGGATGGCTGGCGGCGGCATCAAGCCTGGCTTTACATATGGCGAAACCGACCACATGGGCTATCGCGTCGTCGCGGGTAAGATTCACATTCACGACCTGCATGCGACCATGTTGCATCTGCTCGGCATCGATCATACGAAACTCACCTGGAATCACCTCGGCCGCGATTTCAGACTCACCGATGTGCATGGCGAAGTGGTAAAAGCGATTCTTGCCTGATCAAAATGGATCAGGAGTGAATGGCATGAAGTTAAGCTGTAAAGCATTACAAGTGTGGCAACCGTTCACCGGAAAAGAGCTTCCGTTGCAGAGTAAGTGGTCTTGTCCTGCCTTCATGAAGGCAGCCGAGTGTGCGAACTGTGCTGGTTAGGTGGAGTATTACGGTTGATTTTTGCTATGCTGTTCAGGGGGACTACTATTGTTGCTTTCAGAGGCATAATTATGCGCATATTACATTTTTTTCTCATAACAATGGTATTGAATTTAGTTATTGGTAGCATGCTTTGGGGCCAGGAGCGGGGTTACCGGTCACCGTACCAGCTGGCTTTCAAGGTGCCTGAAAAAGAACTGGTCATCGATCTGGAAAGATCTAGGCGCGGCGACCCGACCATGCAATCGGAGATGCCACATGGCGAGTGGTACACCGCCAATACTAGGAAGCATTTTGGCTCATGGGGGCCACCGCACCGGAAATATCCGGTGCCCGAAGGTTTGGAGAAATGGTCTATCGAATTCAAACGCGAACGCGTGATTGCCACAGCTTCGCGCTTCATTGGATATGAGTACCAGCATCATCATGTACCAGATTGGAATCCACCCCCGGATTGGCCCTGGAAGGAGGTGGGCGTGGGGCGCAATGGCAAGGGTGTGGATTGCTCCAACATGACCTCTTTTGTCTACGATCAAGGGCTTGGAATCCATCTGAGCGGCGATATCCACAAGCAGGCCGGGGAATTGGTGGCGCACCAGGGAAACCGGGAAATTCGCGGCATGCGGATCCAACTGCCTGAAAGCGTGGAGGCCCGCGCCAAAGTGCTGAAAACAGGCGATCTTCTCTTCATCAATAACAGGGAGGGCAAGCTAAGCCATGTTGTTTTGTGGGTGGGGGAAATAGGGCGAAAAGAGAACGGGACGCCTGCACTTCTGGTCCTTGACAGCACTGGGGGAGGAACGAAAGACTCCCGGGGTGAGTCAATTCCGGCAGGAATTTACCTTCGGCCATACCGATCCAACAGTTGGTACCACCATTCGGCCAGCCATGCGATCCGTTGGATTGAATAGGCAACTTTTCATCGGAAAAGAGCTTCCGTTGCAGAGTGAGTGGTGTTATCCTGCTTTCATGAAGGAAGCCGACAGGGCGCAAGCCAGAGCGCAAGGCCGTCTTTCAATATCTCTGCGATGCGATGACCGCTTTCAGAGCTAGAAATCAGCTTCCTCAATTGCTTTTCCGGTGAATGATTACAGCGCATGAAATGAACAGGATTCCCTCATGACCGTGGTAAAAGAATCTTGGAAGTGGTGGATGTGCGGGGCACTTCT
>JBDNHI010000066.1:0-13377 GCA_041694635.1 Gemmataceae bacterium
AGGAGTAGTCGCCCCCGCCAATATCCACGCCTTAATTTTCTTTATCTGGTCAAGTTCTAAAGGCTTTCCTTCAGGGGGCATTCTTAATGAAACATCGGTCGCAGTTATTTTTTCTACTAGCGTACTTTTCCCTACATCTTTCGGAATTATCACCGCACCATTCATCCCACCTTTTTTCATCATCCCAACCGTATCTAGCCTTAACCCCGATTCCTGCTTCAACACTCCATGGCATGAATAACACCGCTCCCGTAAAATAGTCTTCACATCTTTGTTGTAATCAACAGATTCAACTGGATTCACACCCAACAGCATTAGACTTGTCAAAATTATTGCATTTAACGCATTCATTGTTTATCCGTTTCAGAACAATTAAATAATTGAATTGTTCGCTTCGGGTAAAGAAGTATCAGGAAGGTAAAGATTATTTTAACCGCAATATTGAAAGAGAGCAATCAATTTGCCCTAAACTAAAAGCTCTGAAATTATTCCTCGTTGATCCGTATCCTTTAACCCGGGGTCTGCAATACCAAACTTATCGCGTGGCTTTCCTACCGCTTCTAACAAAGTCAAATAAAGATTAGACATCGTGCGATGATTCTTAGTATTGTAATTCGGAAATTGTAAATAACGGCCTTCAGTCTTGAACTTCCCACCAAGGTTCCCAAGTAAAACTACAGGCCATTCATATAAATTTGGATGATGACTATCCCCCGAATCACTGAGATAAACAATCAGCGTATTATCTAGCATGGTGCCATCACCTTCCTTAACGGAAGCAAGTTTTTTCGCAAGGTTGGCAATCAACTTAGTGTGGTACTTTCGAACAGTGACAAAACATTCTTCGTAGTTCTTCCCCTCGACGCCACCCCCGTGCCCATAATGATGGCCATCCACGGGAATGCCAAGCTCTGGGTAGGAAATGTAATGCTGCCCACCGCCACCAGAAACCAAAGTGATAACATTAGAAAGCCCGGTGATGAGTGAAGCTGCTGCAATTTCGAATTGCGCTTCTAAGCGATTTGTTTTGGTCGGGTTTTTATAACGATCTTCAAGCTTAGGCGCATAAACTTTAAGCGAATCGTGAATGGTTGCGATAGTCGCCTGCCGATCTCTTAATGCTTCAAAAGCTTCAAGGTATTGATCAAATTTAATGCGCTCTTCGGTTGCAAGAGTGCTGCGAGTTTTTTTGACATCGTTAGCCATGAAGTCGAGCAAGTTGGTTTTTCGGTCGAATGAATCTTTTCCCGAACCCTCTGCAATACTTCCAAATAATGCTTTAAATGCAAGTTCAGGTGAACATTGAATGGGCACAATTTTCCCAGGCGCTGATGCAGAGAAATTATAGTTCATCGTGATATCAGGCTTGTTCATTAACCCAAGGCCGATGTGTGGCATAATACCGGGCACCGCCTGACCTAATGCAAAATCGATGGTCTGCGCCATCGCTCCTTTATTCGCAGGATAACAGCCAAGCGCGCCATGATTTGCAGAATGATCGCTAAGCGCAATGCGCCCCGAAAGCCCCTGCAACAGTGCCAACTTATTCTTAAAAGGTGTCAAAGGTTCAAGTGCGGAATTTAACTCAAGGTCCTTAAGGCTAAGTTCAAAAAGCGTATCATTATTCGGCCTTTCGTTCTTGCCATCGGGCCGTCGTTTAACCCCCACCGGAACCAGATGATTTGGATTCATCCCGTTTCCCTGAACCACAAAAACAATCTTCTTGCGAATAGCTTTTGCATTCCCCGCTGCGTGCGCTGCAAGTTGCCCCAGCACCGGCCCTAGCAAACTTGCCCCCGCACCCAAAGTGATATCTTTCATCAAAGCTCTGCGTGTTGTTTTAAAACTCATTTGGTTTCTCCAACAGATTTTGGAATACTATTGCTGTTATTTCTATATAGGAAAGAATCCGAGGTAAGCAAAGATACTAACAAAGCTTTAAAGCTACCTTGGCTTTTTACATAAGCGTTATCAGCATCTTGAAGCGCCTTGGCATCTGCAAGGGTTTCGTTTCTCCCCATAAAAAAGCGGAAGGCGTGCCTGATGAAAACTTGCCTAACCCGATCAGATTTTGCCAGCCTTTGAATCATCTCTCTAGGATTATTGACCGGCCCGTTCAGGGTTGCTTCCCCACTAAACGAAATAAGCCCCTTGGTGTTCAAATCCACCTCATGATGAATTGGGCCTATTGGCATGCCTTTCTTATCGATATTTTTACTGGTTGCTTCAAGATCAAGCACCGTTTCGGAAATTCGAAACCTGCCAAAATGATCGAAATTCTCAAAGGGTAAGCCAAGCTCATCCATTTTACTATGACAATTCCAACAGCTCTTTTCACGAGTAACTTTTAATCGATCTCGAAATACTAGATTTTTTTCATCCGATACCTGAGCTATTACTCCAATAGGCAAGTCAGGTACCGTTCCCCCTAGCAACCGCTCGCGAACCCAACGCCCCCTTCTTACGGGATCATTATCAAAATTAGTACTAAATGCCACCAGCCAACTTGGCTGCATCAGAATTCCTATCCGAGTATTTTCAGGTAACACAGTAGGCTGAACCGTTGGCCATTCCTTTAACCCATAAACAGATTCAACTCCACTAGGTGCAATCTGCCTTGGCATTTTATTTTCATTCACGGTGGGGGGAATCACTGCTCTTACGATTTCTTCCTGCCTTGTCTGCTTATTCATTTTTTTTGCAGTGTTTACAAAAGAAAGTTGCGTCGTCAGCAATTCCCTAAACACATCCCGATCTGCTTTAAGAATATGCAATACCAGCCTATCGGTATCATCGACCAAGGTGCGAGCTTGGTGCATAAAATCTTTAGGCTTATCTTTAAAGATTTCGGTAGCATTGTGATATTCAAAAAACTCTTGAAAGAACTTTAAAATGCGAGTTTTTTCAAATTTAGGATCATCTAACATTCTCTCTAAATGAATTTGAACCCGAGCCTTAGTTGTTAGTTCGCCCTTTTGCGCTGCCTGAAAAAGTGCAGTATCTTTTCTATCTCCCAAAGTTAAACTAATCGCCCGAGCCAGATCCAATTGCGACAATTGCTGCCTATCCATTGCATCTTTTTCGACCCGCCCTTTTTCACTTCGGTACAGTGCATCGGTTCTAAGTAACACCGCTTGCAGCATCGTTTTAATTGCAGCAGATCGTTCGCCAAGCTTCGCACATTTTTCATACAACTTTAAAAAATCGGAGACTTCTTCAGCGTTCGCATCACGGCCAATCGCCAGCTTAAATTGCTGTTGCAACACCGCTTGAACTTGAGCATTAGTTACATCAAGCTTTGGATCCATCAGCAATACGAAGTCGCGAAGTGAATCATTTTTGCCTGAAATCTTACCATCTTTGAATTCGTGCGCTGTCTGCGATTCTACAATCATTTCAGCGTTCCGAATTAAAATCTCAGTGCTTGGCTCATCAATAGTGTAAAGCGCTGCAAAATCCTTAATTCCCCGCTCGGGCGTTAAAGTAAAGGGCTGAACAATCCCCTCTAACTTTTTTCTGGTGATATCATTGATTAAACCTTTATAAGCCCCCGGGCTAAGTCGCCAAACTCTATCTGCTTGCATCTTACTTGGCGCAAACTCTTTGCCAAATAACAGCGCGTGAGGAACCAGGTTTCCTTGATTAGGCTTAGTCGGCATGAAATTTAGAAACTGTTTGTCTATCCAGTTGAGAATAAGATTAGAATCGCCTTTGGATAACTTACGACTATTTTCGGGGGGCATTAATTCTTGCTCGATTTGCTCTTTGATTGCAAACCACATATCCGCAGCGACTGAAAAATCGAAGTTAAGGTTATCAAGCCTTGCCATGCCAGCAGGCTTCTTTTCGCCGTGACAATTATTACAGTGCGATTTCAGAATTGCTCTGATTTTTAAAGGGGAATCTTCTGCATTAGTTAATTTAACATCATTTGAAAGCGTTTGACCCGAAGCAAGTGAAGTCAGAATTAAACTAAGAAAGATTGACATTAAAAATACCACTTTTATACAGCAATCTCTTAACCTTAAAATTAACATCATTATTGAATTCACTTTCTAGCTATTTCAATCACTTGCCAATGAGGCCACATTGCAGCCCTTCCTAATGGCAAGTTAGTCAGTTGCTTTTCACTTCGGTCAGCGAGATTCATAATAAATATAGTAACAGTTCGGTGAAAACTTTTCTTGCGAGGCATGTTAGCCTTGGGGTTTTAATAACTTGCAGGCTCACCCTCGATGCTAATTAGAAGAAATCCACGGACAGAACAACCCTAGCGAGATACGCTGACCAAGTTATTCACTACTCCTGCAAATTAACTTCACACTCTTTTGCCACTCAAGCAATTAAAATCTTGATTGAGTTCGCTTTTGCCACCTGTACTTTGCCGAACGGACACTTGAATCAACTACTCGCTATTCCGCTTGGAGCAAAAGTTTGCCGCCAGCTAAGGAATCGCCATCGGGTTTTGTTTGACAAGGAAACCATAATTATAGCTTAACCCCTTCAAACTCTTGGGACAATCAAGCAATTAAAAGAAATGATTATGATAATTTTTAACACATTTATTATGCCAAAAAGGACAAAATCATCGCTGTAATAATTCACAATTATTCAAAATAATTTGGTCCTGATCTCCAACATTTCCTCCCGCTACTTTAACTTTAGCCCCCTGGGGTAAAGTTAATATAACCTCTGTTTTTGTTTTAAAACTGCATCTTACTGGAATATCCAAAGCAGCAGATTGAATTCCATTTCTTGCTCCACCAACTGAAGAAAACCGTATTTGCGGGGGTGAAGAGGAAAGCCATAAAACAACTTCATCATTAAAAACATCAGTTGCAATAATATATCCAACTACAATTTGATTAGACTTTTGTTTACCAACAGATTTAACATTATTATTTAAATTTTTATCTTTATTAATCTTATCTGATGAGGGGCCTGAGGAGAGTTCTGATTTCAAAGCATAGCCCAAAAACTTTGCTGAACCACCAAGAAAACTTTCACTAGTAGTAATCATACCTAAATTCACATTCCCTCTGGTACCAACATACAATTTAACAGCTGATTCAAAACTATTTTTTGAAACAAAACCTATGAATTTAGTTTCCCCATGTTTATGATTTTGGTCTATGGTAACCTCCCCTGCATTAATTTTCTCTGAAACCCCTTCATACAATCGAACAAAATCATTTTCATTTTGATTAAAACTATCAATCGTATATCCAATTTCCTTAGTTTCTCCTTGTAAATAATTTGGAGAGGTTGAAACAATCTGAAAATTAACCCCTTTCTGAACACCTTGATATAATTTTACTTTTTTATTTTCTTGAAATGGCGCAGATTGTTCCGCAGGCTTAGGTTCCGACTTAGGTTCCGACTTAGGTTCAAGATTTTTACCACAACCAATTATTAACACTAAAAAACAAAGTGCAAGAAAACGAAAAAAAATCATAAATCACCATTAAATTTATTTTGGACTTACGCAGTTGAACCAAAATGGTCTTACCTATAATTACCAGTCTAATTATACTTTCAACGATGAGCAATGCAAAAGTGATGGAAACTGATTTTATTAATTTCTAATAGCCACACCATTAAACGCAACAGTTGTCGAAGCTTAGTAAACCCAACCAATTTCGGGAGCAATGCCAATTGCCCACGATGCCTACAATCGGTCTGCTGCACCGCCTGGTTCGGCCCGGCCTCACGGGAGCGGAAGGATTTCTACCAAACCACCCGGCACCACCTCGATTTCTAACTTGTGGCCAGCCAACAGACGCATTCCCAATAGCGGCTCGTTCCCGATGGCTGAAACCAGCACTGCTCGCCAAGTGCCGCCCCACTCCACCTCTGCGGCGCAAATGTCGAACTGGCGAACCGACCCGTCCGCAAGCTTTGCGGTACCACCCGATTTTCGAACGAGACCCAGAGCGGTCACCGTCGCCGCCGGCAGCGTCAGAGACGATGTGAAACCGGAATCGACAATCATGTCCCCATCGGACTCCACCCCACCTGGACCACGCACCCGCAGGCGAACAACGGCTTCGTGACGGGCATTCACGACTCCTCGGATCATCGGCCCACCCCCATCCGGTATGTTGTCGGGTAGCCCGCACACATCAGCCAGATATCGGCCAGCGGTTTCCGTAACTGCAAGCGAGCGACCGCCGCATAGTCGTCCTCTCCCATTTCGTAATCGCCGGTGTCGACATCGATGGCAACGAACTTGCCATCGTCCTCCGGCCGGAGCGTCGGCTGCACTTGACGGTCGAAAATTTCTTTCCCGAGTTTGGCGAGTTCATCTAGACTACGGGGCGGTTTGGTGGCAGGCACGGTAGATCCTCTTAATAGTTTGATTACCACCTTATTATATCGTATGCGGCGACCTCGCACGACACCATTAATGCAGCCCCGGTCGGCTGCTGCGCCTTGTTTGGCCGGCTTAGTAAACTTGGTCGTGAGTGCCAAGCGATAGTAAATGAATCGCCTCAGCCCCATCATGCTGCACATACTCGAACACAATCCGCAGGTCGTACTCGGTGCTGCACGACCAGCATCCTGCCAAAGGGCCGCGAAGTTTGTGCGTACGCAATGAAGCATGGCTAGCTTCGGCGGACAACTGCTCCAAGGTCTCGGTAATCGAAACCCCTGCGTCGGAATGCGACTTCAGCCATTTCTTTAAGTCGCGCCCAAAGGCTGGTGACTGTAAGAGCAGTCGTTTCACGAGAGTGCTTCGCGCACGATTTCGGCGGCCGTCATTGGTTTCGACTGTCCGAGTGCGAACTCGCCCCGTGCTTGCTCAACCGTGGCGGCGATGCGTTCCCGCCCACGCTCGGCCAACCGGCGATTTAAAACAGCTATCAATTCCATCTGGGCATCTGGGTCTAAGTGTTCCGCAGCATCCAGTGCGTCCGCAAATGCAGTGTGCTGAATCATAGAGTCTCCTTTTTCGTAACTACAACAAATTCGTCTAGGTTTTGCGGGGCGCCTAGTTCGGCATGGCGGCAGCCAGAAACCTTTGATTTGAAAATCCGCTGCTCTTCACACTGTAGTATTCTAACCGGCACACGGTGTAATTACAAAGAAAAATTAAATGGATTCGCCACAGAAGTCGGTTCAATCGCCGTAGTTGCTCGATGCAAGTTCAGCCTCAACAGCAGCAGCGGGTTAGGCACTGTTTTCTTATAAATCTCCATCATTTAACGGCTATATCTCTGTCAGATCTGGAACCTGTTCATCTTCATATTTCTCAATCAGCACGCCAATCACTTCCATCAATGAGGCTAAGGGGTGATTTTCATTCTTACTCATCTCATCACCTCCACTATCATCCTTGTATCATTACCAAATATATCTACCACCTTCCTCACTTTCTAGCTATTTCAATCACTTGCCAATGAGGCCACATCGCAGCCTTTCCTAATGGCAAGTTAGCCAGTTGCTTTTCGCTTTTATCTTCCAGATTCATTACGACAAGTTGCCTGACCCCATCACGCTTGGAACCGTAGACAAGCCGCTTGCCATCGGGCGAAGGTTGAGGATGATAATGCAGCATCCCCTGCTTGGAATTAGTAAGCTGAGTGATTTTACTATCAGTCGTAATTTGAAAAAGTTCAACTTTGTTATCAAGGATGGCGGTGTAGAAAATAGATTTACCATCCTTGGCCCAGATTGGGGTATCACTACTGCCGCCATGAAAGTCAGGGACATCCAAGAAATCAACCACACCACGGTACCCATTGCGATCTGCAAGCTTTTTAAAACCCGTACCCTCTGGGTTTGCTAAACAAGGATGACAATTATAATGCTCACCCGAGACGAATAAAAGCCATTGCCCATCAGGCGACCAAGCGGGGGCAAAGTTGAAAGGATTACCGGTATTGATTCGGGTGGCATTTTTGCCATCACCATCTGCTACAAAAATCTGATAATTCTTATGGTAGGCAATGCGCTTGCCGTTAGGTGAACTACTAAAGCCATAAGAGAACTCTTTAGAATCTTTAGTCAGGTCGATTTTGTTTTTCCCATCCCGATCCATGCGGAAGGGGTGCGAGTTACCTTCAATCAATGCAGTAAAGCCTAGCTTGTTCAGATCGTTAGGCCAAAAGAAAAGGCCAGAGTTATAAAAACTAACCCGATCCACCCCGGTAACATTGACCGGCCTGCGAGTTTGCAAATCGATTAGAAAAGTATCAACGAGATAGCCCTTTGCCAAATGGCGAAAAGTTTTATTCGCTTCTTCCCACGCTGCATTATCTGTGCTTTCCCAACCTCGAACAATGATTGCGGTCTTGCCATCAGGCGACCATCCAGCAAATTGTGTCCAGGTATCCGCATCGGAAGCAAGCTGATCTGCAATTAAACTGCGGTCACTTCCATCTGCTTTTATCAAGGTTGCCCGCATGGTTCGAACATTTGCGTGCCTGCCACCTTTAAGATTGGTTTGCAGTTCGGTGTACCCAATCAAGGGTTCTTCTGCAAAGGCAAACGAATGAACACATTCAAGTATTAGACAAATTAAAAGATAGCAATAATACTTATAATAACTTGCTTTCATACTAAGATTCCCTTTACGATATTGCCGTGCACATCCGTCAGTCTGTATTGTCTGCCCTGATACCGAAAGGTAAGTTTGGTATGATCGATGCCACAAAGATGAAGAATAGTAGCTTGCATATCGTGAACATGAACAGGATTTTTAGTAATGTTCCAGCCGAAGTCGTCTGTCTCGCCATAAACGCTGCCAGGTTTAATACCGCCCCCCGCCATCCACCAGCTAAACGATTTTCCGAAATGATCACGGCCTTTGGGGCTCGCAGGATCCCCTTGGCCAAAAGGAGTACGGCCAAATTCGCCACCCCAAATAACTAGCGTATCATCAAGCATACCACGATCTTTTAAATCTTTGACAAGAGCTGCAGATGGCCCTTCGGTATCCTTACACTGGTTTTCAAGCTGGGTGAATAAGTTGCCATGCTGATCCCAACCCGAATGCATAAGTTGCACAAAGCGCACGCCTCGCTCTAAAAGTTTTCGTGCAACTAAGCAATTATTAGCGAAGGTGCCTTTATTAAGAGCATCAGGGCCATAGCGTTCGATAGTGGATTTAGATTCCTTGGTGAAATCAACAAGATCTGGAACGCTGGTTTGCATTTTAAAAGCCATCTCGTATTGTGCGATACGAGTATCGATTTCAGGATCGCCAACATCATCTAAATGCTTGGCATTAAGTTGAGAAATTTCGTCGAGCAGGGCCCGCCTTGCAATAGGGCTAACGCCTGCAGGGTTTGCAAGGTAGGGCACGAGATCGCCCGTATTGCGGAAGCGAACACCTTGCAACCTGCTGGGTAAAAAGCCATTGCCCCAGTAGTAATCAAAGAAAAGCTGGCCACAAGTTCTACCCTTATCGCTCGATGTCATCACCACAAAAGTAGGGAGGTTATCAGTTTCACTTCCTAGGCCATAAGAAAGCCACGAACCAAGGCTTGGCCTGCCCGGGGTTTGGGCGCCTGTCATAAAAAAAGTAACGCCCGGTGCATGGTTCACCGCTTCGGTATTCATACTTCGCACCACGCAAATATCATCTGCAATCTGCCCAATATTTGGCAGCATTTCGCTAAGTGAAATTCCAGAAGCTCCATACTTTTTAAAAGGTTTGATCGCAGGAAGGCAGGGCCACTTGCCATACCCGCTCGACATCGTTGAAAGCCTAGTGCCCCCGCGGATGGTATCGGGGATATCTTGACCCACCATCGTTTTCATCACCGGTTTTTCATCAAACAAATCAACATGAGAGGGGCCACCCCCCTGCCAAAGAACAACAACCCGCTTGGCTTTAGCTGCAAAATGTGGCAGATCAGCTAGGCCACCCGTGCCTCTTTTTGTTTCCGCCCCTTGGGCTATATCCACACCCAGCGCTTTATCCCCGCCCAGCAAAGTTGCGAGCGCTGCGGTGCCTAGTCCGCTTCCCATCGAGGCCAAAGCTTGCCTACGGCTAAAAAGGTTATCTTTAATAAATTGATGTATCATATCCATATTATTCCTATCTTATTACTCTCTTGTCATTGCTTCATCTAAATTCATAATAGCCAAGCAAACAGCACTTAACCCTGCGTGAGATGAAAGGTCTAGCGATTCATCTCTTTTGCTACTGCCTACGCTTAAAAATGCCTTTGCCCCGATCGGGTCTGCCTTGTAAAGTGCCTCTTGCTTTTCAAATGCCCTTCTTAGAATTTTACTTTCATCTGCGGTTGGAATTCTACAAATCACTTTTCGAAATGCATCAGTAAGCCTAGCGTCTAAATCTTTATTTGCCTTCATACTTTCCTGCGCCAATACCCTAGCTGCTTCTACCCAGGTAGGATCGTTCAACATCGTTAGGGCGTGCAAAGGGGTGCTAGTGGTGGATTGCCTAACCCTGCAAGTTTGCCTATTGGAAGCATCAAACATATTCGCAGGGCCAACAGTTCTTCGCCAAAAAGTGTATAAACTGCGTCGATAAAGATCTTTGCCGGAGGAGGCTGGATAAGTGAAGTCGCGCTCTTTGGTGATTGCAAGTGCCTCCCAGACGCCATCGGGTTGATAGGGGTAGACAGGCGCACCACCCACTTTGAGATCGATTAAACCAGAACTCGCAAGGGCCCAATCCCGAAGCAATGGCGAAGGCAATCGCAACCTTCCTGATCGAGAATAAAGCTTGTTTTCTGGGTCAAGAGCACGATGCTCAGGGGTACTCTTACTCGCCTGCCTATAGGTAGCACTATTAAGAATCATTTTTTGAAGGGCCTTGGTGCGCCAGCCATTCTCACGAAATTCGATAGCAAGCCAATCCAACAATTGCATATGGATGGGATACTCGCTTTGAACCCCGAAATCTTCTGAAGTCTTGACCAAACCTGAAGCGAAGAAATGCTGCCAGATGCGGTTTACCTGAACCCGTGAGGTCAAAGGGTTCTCGTTTGAAACAAGCCATTGAGCCAACCCCAGCCGGTTTAAAGGTGCGTCTTTAGGCATCTTTGGCAGAAACTCTGGCGTGTTGAACGAAACCTTTTCCTTGGGATTTAGATACTCCCCCCGGTCGAGGATTTTTGTTTCGCGCGGCTTACTATCACTCATCACCATCGCCCTAGGCAACTTATCCCCCTTATAATCGTTCAATTGTTTTTTGACAGATTCCAACTTGATGACCGCAGGGTCTTTACCCGTAAGCCCAGCTTTAACTTTTTCATCAAAGTACTTTCTTAAATCGGTAGCAAGGGATTTCTTTTCCGCATCACTGCGATCAACTTCTGCTTTTTTTAAAACCTTGAGTACAGTTTCAGGGACGCCCTTTTCCATTGCCTTTTTTGCATCCCCAACCACTTCCCTGTTCCATTTCTCGTAAGCAATATCAATCACTTTTTTTGCATCAATTTCTGCAGCCTTAATCTGCGTTTCAAACCCTGCTATTTGAACCTTGTTTTCTTCAGTAGGAAGTTCGAGAAAAGGCGCTGCCACCCTTATACGGGAAGAAAAGAACTGAGGCGTGCCACTTTCAGGCAACCGATTAAACGCATCCATCAAACTGTAATAATCCTTTTGCGTGATCGGGTCATACTTATGATCATGGCATTGAGCACAAGCCATCGTCAGCCCCAGCCAAGTGGTCGAGGTTGTATCCATCCGATCAAACAATATTACATTTCGTTGCTCTTCCGCAATAGCTCCACCTTCGCCATTAAGCAGATGATTTCTATTAAACCCTGTTGCAATTTTTTGATCTTGAGTCGCATCAGGAAGAAGATCACCTGCTAGTTGCCAGATAGTAAATTGATCAAAAGGAAGATCATCATTGAAGGCTTTGACCACCCAATCACGCCACATCCATTGCCAAGTATCGCCATCTTGTTGGAAGCCATTACTATCTGCATAGCGGGCAGCATCAAGCCAACCCAAAGCCATGCGCTCGCCATAATGTTTACTTGCAAGCAAACGATCCACAAGGGTTTCATAAGCCTTTTCACTTTTATCCGCCAAGAAAGCATCCACCTCTTTGGGCGAAGGTGGCAAGCCTGTAATATCGATCGAAAGCCTTTTGATAAGCGTGATTTTATCCGCCTCTGCGGAAGGCGCTAGGCCAACCGCCTCGAGCTTTGCAAGTACGAATGCATCAATAGGGTTACGAACCCAGCTCTTATTTTTTACCATGGGGACAGTGGGGCGCGAGAGCGCAACAAAAGCCCAATGCGAACTGTACTCTGCACCTTGATTAATCCAGCGCTCGAGAAGTTTCTTTTGCTCTAATGTTAGACGCCTGTTTGATTTTGCCGGAGGCATTAACTCGCTTGCCTTATCGGAATAAATTCGATTTAGTATCTCACTTTTACTAGCATCTTTAGGAACAATGGCCCCAGACTTTAGCGCAGAATCTTTTTGATCCAGTCGTAAATCTGCTTTGCGTTTATTCGCATCTTGCCCATGGCAATAAAAACAATTCTCCGAAAGTATAGGCCTGATATCCCGATTAAAGTCCACCTGCGAATCAGCAGCAGCGCCAAATCCTAATCCAATGGTACTTAGTAAAAAGGGAAAAACGAATTGCATAACCAGACACTCCAACCCGGCGGGATTTACAAAACCAACACTGTTAAATAGTACCACAAATTGCTTTAAAGTACACCCTTATGAAAACCAGTCTTAACCTGGACTTTTGCAAACTTGAGTTTGCCCTTGGCAAAATAGGGCAAGTGGGTTTAAATCATCTGGCAGAATGCCGTTTCAAGGTGGACTACAGAGGGTCAACCTCTGTCAGGAATCGTGGATTTTCCGCAGGCGGTGCAGGAAACTCTTCGTGAATTTGGCGACTTATTTTCCTGTGAGCCGCAAGCGATAGCATTTGGGTGAGTACCTGGCTTGGCAGTTGCACTAGCTCATTCGCTTCGACCTCACCGTGGCGATGGAGAGCAAAACCTTTGCACACGAAGGCACGAAGTGGAGGAGGGCAAAAGAAAACCTCCGCGGCTGAGGCCAAGAGTCTTCGTGTGAGACTCATACGGTCCATAGCATCTGCGCAGGCAGTTTGCTCGTCTGCCTTTCGCCTTCCATCCCGCAAGCGGATGTGGAGCCGCTGGCGATCGGCTATCGCAGCCTAGATTGCAAGCTAATGACACAATAATAATATCTCGATATATTCTCAAAACCATGCTTGACGCAGCCACATGCGTGGTATTAGGATCGATAAAGTTGTTGCGGCCATATGTCACATAACAACAAGCGAAGCGCCTCATGTTCGACTTCAATTTCCGTACCGGGCTTCGTAAATGTTTCTCCGGTAATAGGGGTAAGCGTACTCCGCTCGTGAAGCAGCACAGGCAGCGCTTCACCCGCCTGTGCGTG
>JBDNHI010000067.1:0-13786 GCA_041694635.1 Gemmataceae bacterium
GGTGGTCCTGGTTTTCGGCCTACCGTTGGTAATCCAAACCTTCCTAATTCGTCAAATAATAGTTCTTCTGTGGGTGATGTCAACCTTGTTGAAATCAATTTGTATGGTGTAGCATCGCTTTTTGAAAAGCCCGGTGCCCCACCCATCGTTCCTGATAACCCAGTACCGGGAAGTGAAACTGGTAGCCCTCGTCAACCCCGTGGCCCAAGTGCACCTGCTCGTGAAGACAAATAATTTACATTGATATTTTGGTTTTGAAACAGAGTTTTAAAAGTGTAGGAGAATGAATCATGGCAAAAGCAAAAATTGATTTTAAAGCAAAAGGGCAGGTTCTCCTAAATTACCTCAAGGAAAAAGGCGAAAAAATCGGCCTTGCGGTCTGTCTTGCCATTATGGTTCTTTTTGGTGGAGTAGGCTTATGGGGTAGTATCTCTGCGCCAAGCCCTGTAAATAATGCGCAGAATCTTAAAAAACTTGCAGATGATAAAACAGGTGCTTTTCAAAGAGCCGAACCAGGCGATAACGACTTGCCAGGCCCTGAAAATAGTTCCACTAAACTTGCCTCCCTTGATCTGCTTGACCCCGCTGCCTATCGGGGACGCCAAATGTTTTCCGAAAGTGAATTCATGGATACTAAAAGAAGGCCGCCCACTATTTTAACAGTGGATGACGCCAAGGCTTCTTTAGCCCGTGTGGCAATTCGAAGCTATATGTTTACTAAAGATCAAAAGGGCTTAACAGTTCTTAAAGGGGCCCCAACCGGCATGGGTGCTGCGGGCAATGTGGGCGGTGCTGGCGCTGTTGGCGCTGCGGGTGGCACGGGTGCTACCGCTGCTGCCAAAGCTGCTCAATCCGTTCGCCTCTTTAATGCTAAAAATAAGGGGGCTGCCCCTAAAGCGAGTTCCGAAGGTAATAAATATAGCGATAGATTAATTGCCTATCTTAAAAGTGTTGAATTCAGTAATCGCAAACCCCTTGATACTCTTAATGTCACTGCCGAAGAGTTCGAGAAAATGAAAGGCTCTTACCGCATTGCTGAGCAAGCTCTTCCTACACGGATGGCCATTGTTAATGCAACCTTTCCTTATAAAGCCCAACTTGAAGAGTTCCGAAATAAATTAAAACTTAGTTCATTTGCTGAAGTTCTGGGTGATGCGACTGCCAGCCCCGAAGATCCTGCAATTGGCGTCTCTGCATTTCGATTTTTAGGTATGAATGTCGAGAAAAGAAAAATGAAATCAGATGGAACTTGGGATGCTTGGAAGCCCCTTGATATTCGAGGTAACTTCCTACCCTATGCTATTGCAACCGATTTCCGGTTTGAACCCGAAGACCCTAATCTATCTTATTTCAGTGTGCCCGGTTTAATGATGCCAAAGCCAAGGGCCTTTGATAGTAATCATTACCCAAAAATTGAAGAGGCTGAACTTGCCTTGCCTAAAATAAAAGCTCAAATCAACGAGCTCGAGAGAAAAAATAAGGAACTTCTTACCCAAGCCAAGCCTCGTAGCAAAGCAGATGCCTTTGATATTTTCTCTACGGTTCCCGGAACAACCGGAACAGGTATGGAAGGCCCCGGTTCAGGAAACCCAGGTTCTGGTGGCCCCGGCTTTATGCCGGTTGGTACCATTGGTGCAGGGGGTGGCTTTATTCCCGGTGCCCCTGCTATTATGCCCGGACTTATGCAAGGTCAAGATGTTGAACCCCCTGTTCATAACCTTGTAAGATTCATTGATGTCGAAATTGTTCCAGGCGAAACCTATGAATACAGGGTTCAAATCCGTATGGGTAACCCTAATTTCAAGCGTAATAAAGATGTTGCTTCTCCAACTTATGCGGATGGTGCAGATCTTGTTTCTGATTGGTCAAAAATTCCAATCTTACTTTCCATACCTGAAGAACATTCTTGTTACCTCATCGATCAAAAGAAGGAAGATGAAAAAACATTTAAAGGGTTCACTAATGAAGATAATAAAAGACAAGTGGCTATGCAGATTCATAAATGGTTTTTAAATACGGGTGCTTCAACTCAGAACCTTTCCGTAGGAGACTGGGCAGTTGCAGATCGAGTATCTGTTTTTCGAGGTGAATTTGTGGGAAGGTCGGTTATTGCCAAGGTTCCTCTTTGGATTTATTTCTTCGAAGGATTTGGCTTGCTTCCGCCCAAAGTAGTTAAAAGTGGGTCTGCGGTGAAAACAGGAGATGGGATTTTAATCGATTTTGCTCCCGATCGTAAAGACCGACCCGACTTTATGCTAGTCGATTTTGAAGGACCAGAATTCACCCACGACCGTATAAAAACTTCCGCTGCTGATGGAAAAATAACGGTTTCTAAAGTCGAAGATCGTGATCGATTGATTGAAGCTTACATCATAAGCCCTACTGGGCAACTTGAAGTGCATAACATTCTTACCGATCGAGATAATATTGAACGCAAAGAAAAATTGAATGCTTACAGGGAAAGAGTTAAGAATGCAGAAGACTTTATGAGAGGTGCAACAGGCACTGCAGGGAAAGGCAATTTTGGCAGCTAAACTCTTTGGGTATTCTAAGCAGCGTTAAGTTTTAAAAGGTCTGACGAATTTAATTCCTTCGCAGACCTTTTCCCGGTAATAACTTGGTTCTTTCGCCATCTAACAAAACTGCTTTACCATTTACAAACACATAATGCATACCGGTAGCAAGTTGTTTTCCGGATTCATACCAAGCGTTATCTTTAATAGTTTCTGGATCGAAAACTACCACATCTGCTGCAAAGCCAGGGCGTAAGATTCCTCGATCGTTAAGCCCGTGCCTTCTTGCACCTTGCCAAGAAAGTTTTTGCACGGCTTGTTCAAGTGTCCAAGTTTTTGCTTCTCGAACATAATAACCCAGATAACGGGCGATACAGCCATAACCTCTTGGGTGTGGAAAGCTTCCAGTGTAAATTCCATCGCTTCCTGCCATCATAGCTTCGTGATTCATAAAGGCTTCAACATCAGTTTCATTGCGATTGCGATGGGGCACCACGCAACCTACCGCAAGCTTGCATTCCACCAGCGATTGACAAACGAATTCACCAACGGATGCCGCATCATCTTTACCAGTTAATTTTCGTGCAGCTTCTTTAAGTGAAAGTCCTTCGTAGATCTTCCACATCGGGTGGGCAAGGTAACTTAACCTGACATTGTCAAGAGGGATGCGAGGTGATTCAAACCAAGAAACCAGTTCTTTACGAATAGAATTATCCGAGAGTCTTTGAATTGTTGCGGCCCTACCGCCGCCTTGCTTATCTGCGGGCAGAGCGATCATACCCAGTATTGTGCTACCTGCAAGGTAACAATAAAGATCAAAGGTGACATCAACGCCCGACCTTCGTGCTTTATCTAAATGAGGAAGTGCGAGTTCAGCCTTGCTATTGAAATGAGAAATATGCACGGGAACTTTGGCATCAATGCCAATCTGGTGAACCTCATCCATACTTGCAAGCAGGCCGTCTGCATCGTAGCGTTTCATATGAGTGACATAAATTCCGCCATAGGGCGCCATAGCTTTGCAAAGTTCTGTTAGTTCCGCTTTGCTAGCATATAGGCTAGGAATGTAGTCTAAACCACTAGAGATGCCAACGGCACCTTCCTCCATCGATTTTGCAATCAGCCGTTTCATCTGATTTAATTCAGAGGTTTCTGGATGGCGAGTTTCAAGACCCATTACTTCCATCCGAATATTGCCGTTGGGTATAAGGCAAGCAAGGTTTAATGCACAACGATTAGTCACAAGGTTTAAGTATTCATCAATGCTTTGCCAAGAGGGTGTATCTTTTTTATCCAGAAACATTTGGCCACAACTAAAACCAGCGGTGTACTGGCACATATACTCAAGAACAGTAGGGGAAGCAGGTGCGGGTGCAACGCCATCTTGCCCCACCACATAAGTGGTAATGCCCTGCCTAATAGCAGCTTCGTGGAAAGGATCTAAAAACGGGATCAGGTCGCCGTGAACATGGGTGTCAACAAAACCAGGGGAGACAACCTTGCCTTTAACATCAAAAATTTGTTTTGCAGAAGCCGCAGCGAGGTTTCCAATAGCGCTGATTTTGTCAGCGCTAATTCCAACATCAGCACAGAACCAAGGCGTTCCTGTGCCATCGATCACCTTTCCGTTTTTTAGAATGGTATCAAATGTCATATTAGTTAAGGGTTCGTAGGTGGGGTGAAATCAGCGATATAAAGTTGAGCAGGGCTTCTGCCATCTCGTGTTGAAGTCCACATAAGTTTTTTTCCGTCTGAAGTGAAAACGGGTAAGATATCGGCTCCGGGTGCGAAAGTAATGCGTTGCTGTTTACCCGATTCAACATTCATCCAGTAGAGGTCGTAGTTGGGTCGCATCATAGTAGAATGATCAGCGCCGGCGTAAATGACAGAGGTATTATCTTTAAACCAATAAGGGCACCATTGAACCCAATCGAGGTTTTCAGCAAGGATGCGGTCATTTTTTCCATCAACATCAATGATATGAATCTGCAGGTGATCTTTTTTCTTTCGGTCGGTGCGGAAGATAACGCGCTTCCCATCGGGTGAGAAAAAGGGCCCGCCGTTATAGCATTTTGGAGCGTTAGTAAGTTGTCGTACATTTTTGCCATCTCGATCCATAATATAAAGCTCGAGATTTTCAGGCCCATTGCGGTTGCTGCAAAAAACGATCGATTTGCCATCGGGTGAATAACTTGCTTCAGCATCATAGCCCGGGCTATCAGTAAGCTTTTTTAAACTGGTACCATCTGGGTTGGCTTCGAAGATATCCATAGAAGAATCGAAATCCCATTTGTAGGTTCTGCGTTTTCCAGCTTTCTTTTCTTCATCGCGTAATTTGTATTCTTCTGCATAATAATCCTTTGATTTAGGATCAAGATGACTGCTTGCAAAAAGTATATTCTTGCCATCAGGTGAAAAGTAACTGCAAGTTGTTTTGCCTATGCCAGGACTGACTCGGGTGATCTTCTTTTTTTCAAGATCCATAGTAAAGATCTGATAAAAGGGATTGCCATTTTCTTTTTCTTCAGCTTGAAAGATGATATTCTTACCATCGGGTGAAAAATAACCCTCGCCTGCCCTAACAAAGTTAGAAGTAAGTTGAACAATGTTGTTAAGGTAAAGCTTTTCTTTATCTTGCCAATTATCATTATCAGCACCACAAAGCAGACTTAAAATCAGTACTAACATAAATCAATTCCCCTTTAGTTGTGTTACTATTAACTTTTACAGTTAAATGATTATAACGGCAACGAAGGGTGATCTAAAGTCTGATTATGTAAAACATTTTGCTTACTTTTTTAGACTGATTACTAAGAAAAAAACAGTAATCCCATAAGAATAATAATTATTAAAGGCTTTTGTATCAGCGAGGAATAGGATGAAGCAGCTAAGAATGCGAAGAATAAATCTGAAAGATCAGGCAGGGCAAAAGGAACTTGAAACCTTGATGTCTGCTCTGGGAAATCAGGGTAATGTCGTTTCCACCAAGGGAAAGGAACTTACTCAAATGGTATTTGGCGAACCATTGAGCCCCTTGCAGGTTGTCGAAAGAATCTGTAATGATGTTCGAGTTAAAGGGCTTGAAGCCGTTTTACATTACACCAAAAAATTTGATCGTGTTGACCTCTCACTCGATACCATTCGAATTTCTACCGATGAATTGCGAGAAGCGCATACCAAGGCCCCCATTCAACTATTGGAAACTATCAGGCGCATCAAACAAAATATTTATTCTTTTCAAAGCGGCCTCATTCAACGCGATTCCGTTCTTTCCCTAGGCAACAAAGGAGAGCTAAGGCTTCGAGTCCGGCCTATTAAAAGGGTGGGTATTCATATTCCAGGCGGCGCTGCCGCTTATCCTTCCACCTTGCTTATGACAATTGTCCCCGCTCAAGCCGCTGGGGTCAAAGAGCTTGTCGTGGTTATGCCCCCTACTGCCAACGGTGCCTTTTGCAGTGATATGCTAGCCGTCTGCTACGAACTTGGTGTAACTGAAGTTTATCGCATTGGTGGGGCTCAGGCTATTGCCGCACTTGCCTATGGCGTGGAAGGTATCAACAAGGTAGATATGATTGTTGGTCCGGGTAATCTCTTTGTCGCCTTGGCCAAAAAAACTGTTTATGGCCAAGTTGCTATCGATTGTATTGCTGGACCTAGCGAGGTCGTGGTGCTCGGAGATAAAACTTCAAATCCAAAATTCCTTGCAGCAGAACTCATTTCTCAAGCAGAACATTCCCCGGGCTCTAGCCTGTTAGTAACTTGGGATGAAGAAATATTAGATGGCGTTGAAAAAGCCCTTAACGATTCCCTTTCTAATCTTGAGCGAGGCGATCTTGCCCTAGAATGCCTCGAGCAATTTGGTGCATTTGTGCTTGCGCCTAACCCTATCTCTGCTTTTGACTGCATTAATAAACTAGCCCCAGAGCATTTGCATATTGCAACCTCCGACCCAAGCAGCCACGCCGATCTAATTGATAATGCAGGCGCAATATTTCTTGGCTCTTTTTCCCCTGTTGCTGCTGGTGATTATGCTGCTGGCCCTTCTCATGTGCTTCCTACAGGTGGCACTGCACGCTTTGCTAGTGGACTTTGCTCTAACGACTTTTTGCGAAGATCCAGCATTATTAACTTAACTTCCGCTGGGCTTGAATCCTTGGCACCCGATATTTGCACCCTTGCTGATCGCGAAGGCCTCACGGGCCATAAGGCAAGCGTTCTTGTCCGACTTGAAAAATAATTTGTCGTACCATTGTTCTTTAAGGTAAGGTTCTCGTATGGCTCATAATATCCAAAATTCACTTCGTAACTCTATCCGCCTTATGTCAGGATACACCCCCGGTGAACAACCTCAAGAAGGTTCTGTTATAAAGCTTAATACTAATGAAAACCCTTACCCACCCTCTCCCGGGGTAATCGATGCAATTAAGAATGCGCTAACAGGTGATAGGCTTCGTAAGTACCCCGATCCTACCGGAGTTAAATTTCGTAAAGCTGCTGCCGATGCTCTAGGGCTTGACCCCGATGGAATTCTGATAGGAAATGGCTCTGATGATGTGCTGACTATTTTAACGAGGGCCTTTGTTCCCGAGCGTGGTACTATTGTTTCGCCAAGCCCCAGCTATCTGCTTTATAAAACTTTGGCAGAAATTCAAAACGCTATTTTTGAAACCGTCCCTTTCACTTCGCACTGGAAACTCCCTTACCCTTGGCCTTTCCCCAAGGCAAACCTTACTTTTCTTGCCAACCCTAATTCCCCATCTGGAACCTTACTTGAAGCAGAAGAAATAGACACTATTTGGCATTCTGTGGATGGCCCCCTGGTGATTGATGAAGCCTATGGCGACTTTGCCCAGCACAATTGCCTAAGTCGATTTCAACAGGGAAGGCAACCTCAGGGCTTGATAATCACCAGAACAATGAGCAAATCTTATGCTCTTGCAGGCATTCGTTTTGGCTTTGCAGTTGCACACCCATCCCTTATCTACGAGCTTAATAAGGTAAAAGATTCGTATAACTGCGATGTTATTAGTATTGAATCTGCAGCCGCTGCTATCTCCGATCAGGTTTATTTGAAAGAGTGTGTCGCCAAGATTATTGCCACCCGTAAGCGGTTGATTATCCAGCTCGAAAAACTTGGGTTTTTGGTTACCCCTAGCGAAGCAAATTTCGTCTGGTGTACTCATACCAAACACTCTCCAGATTTTCTTTATAATGAACTTAAAAAAGCCAATATTCTTGTTCGTTTAATGAATTATCCAGGTCACTTTGGCATAAGAATTACTGTGGGTAGCGATCCAGAAATCGATCAATTGCTGCTTGAGCTTGGGCGAATTCTTTAATCAGTAGGTAGATTAATCTTTCCTTACCGATTGTATAGCCCTGTTCCTAGGTAACTAGTTGTTCAAGGCCAACCCCAGCTTTTATATTTTTCCCTAAACCTTTAATATAACTGTTATGAACAGAACCGCTGCTATACATAGAAAAACAGGCGAAACCCAAATCGATCTCAAGCTAAACCTTGATGGAACTGGGGTTTCAAAAATTGATACCGGCATTGGTTTCTTTGACCATATGCTTATTCTCCTTGCTAAACATAGCCTTATTGATTTGGAAGTTAAAGCTTTGGGCGATTTGCATGTCGATGCCCACCATACCGTTGAAGATGTTGGTATTTGCTTTGGTATGGCTTTGAAGCAAGCTTTGGGTGATAAAGTTGGAATCAGGCGTTATGGCAGCGCCATTCTTCCCATGGATGAAACCTTGGTTACGGTTGCTATCGACCTAGGTGGCAGGCCCTTTTGCGTTTGGCAAGCTGATTTACCGGGAGAAATGCTAGGTGCTTTTAACGCCCCATTGGCGGAAGAATTCTGGCGTTCTTTTGCCAGCTCTGGTTTGCTAAACCTTCATATCAACCTAAATTATGGCAGAAATTCTCACCATATGGTTGAAGCTATTTTCAAGGGCTCTGCTCGCGCACTTCGTAATGCTGTTGAATTGGATCCCCGTAATAATTCCATTCCCTCCACCAAGGGCGTCTTATAGCTTGAGACTTTCCCTTTTTAAGGTTAATCTAATGAGTGTGGATCCTGCTTGGATCTTCTTTTATTAAGTTATTTGGAGATTTTGAAAATGAGTCAAGAAGTAAATCAGGCACAGGCACAGCAGCAACAACGAATGAGAGAATTCTTGACGATGTTGCCTTTAACTTCTGAAATTGCGGGGCTGCCAACCTCTGCCCACGGTTCTTATTTCACCGAAGGCCAGATGGAGAACCGCGCCATCTCTATGAAGCTAGCCTATAAAATTGCTAAGCAGTTGATGAAGGAAGTCGGTAGTTAATTTCTGTTTTTTTGCAAACTCATTACTAAGGTATGTTGATGACAACTTCTTCTTGGCTTCAACTTTTACCCAAGTTGCCTCAATCTTGGAAAGAAACTTTGGTGGTTAAAACGGTGAATGGCACCGAACTATCTGTGCAAGCTATTATCCGTGTGGATGAATCTTTTTTGGTGGTGCGTGGTCGGGTTGCAGGAACTACGGAGCAGGGGCAGGTTTATTTCGTCCCGATTGAAAAGCTGGAAACCATCTGTATTCAAAAGCCACCTAAAGATGATGAAATGAAGCAAACCTTGGTTGAAATATTTGGGCCTGTGGTAATTGATGTCCCGAAACTCCCTGTAAACCCTGAGGCCACTACTATTTTTAAGCTAAGCCCAGAAGCTCAGGAAAGGCTTAAATCGCTCGGAAATTCTAATAAAAGCTCGGGATTGCCCCCTGCAGATAATTCTTAAGTCAAGGAGTGATTATGGATCCCATGGATCCCGAAGTAGGAACGGCCCCCATTTCTTCTATTCAGCCAGGCGGGGGCTTTTGTTTTAGTCTCGAATTGAACTGGGCCAAGTTCCGTAGAACTATTCTGCACTCTTTCTTTCCTGCCTATGTTGGCAAAATGCAACTCCTTAAGTTGGGGGATTGCCCTAAATGTTCCCATAACATTATTGATTCCCGCGATCTTAAATTGTTTTCTAATGTTTGTGGGTTTTATTTCGCACCTCAAACCGACCCCTTTGCCAATAGAAATAAAATCTGGTTTGCTCGCCCCGGCATTATGGAACTCTTTTGCTTTACCGCTTTACTCGTTCCTTTTACCATTGCTTTTATTTTTCTTGCAGCTTTATTTCATCCAGCGTTTGGCGTGCTTGCCGTGGTTGGGTTTCTTCTTTGGATCTTCGTTTTAAGCTTTTTTCGTAATCCTCCTCGTGAGATTCCTGTTGCTCCCGATATCGTCGTTAGTCCTGCAGATGGCGTGATTACCCACCTTGAAGAAGTAGATGAAGTTGGAATAGGCAAAGCTTTTAGAGTGAGTATTTTTCTTTCGGTTTTTAATGTGCATGTCAACCGAGTTCCCATTGCAGGAACTGTTACCCATGTTCGATATTACCCCGGGGCGTTTCTCGACGCACGGAGCAGCGATTGCGCCAGGCGAAATGAACAACTTTGGCTAGATTTGAAATCTGAGGGTGCTGGGTTTCCCTTTAGAGTTAAGCAGATTGCAGGCGCAATAGCTCGCAGGATAGTTTGCCAAGTAGGAGTCGGTGAGAAACTTGTGCGGGGCCAACTCTATGGCATGATAAAATTTGGGTCTCGTACCGACTTACTTATTCCCGCAGAATTGGTGGATCAAGTTTTGGTCAAAGTAGGATCACCTGTTTATGGCGGCTCTACCATTATGCTAAAACTTAAAAATCAAACTTGAGCTAGTTCCAGCCTCGTTCCAATTTTAAATGCTGCAGATGTAGCATCGTCTCTGAAAACTTGGTTGTAAAGTGTATCTCGTTCGATTGGGGTACGGCCTGCTTCAATAATTAATCTACGAATATCCGTGACGGTCATTTCCTGAGGTGTGTCCGAGCCTGCATCGTGGTATATTTTTTCGTGCACCACCGTGCCATCCAAATCATCTGCTCCAAAACTTAGCGCTACTTGTGCGGTCTTAATTCCTAACATTATCCAGTATGCTTTTATATGCTGGAAATTGTCGAGAAAGATACGGCTAATCGCCATCACCCGAAGGTCAACCATTGCACTGGGTTTGGGAATATGCTGCATACGGGTATTTTCTGGATGAAAAGCAAGTGGAATGAAAGTTTGAAAGCCACCAGTCTCATCCTGCAATTCTCGTAGCTTCGATAAATGTTCGAGCCGGTGATACGGCTTTTCAATCGAGCCATATAACATTGTTGCATTCGAGCGTAGTTTCAGTTGGTGAGCTTCACGGTGAATACGAATCCAGTTATCGGTATCAGCTTTATGTTCGCAAATTACATCCCGCACCTCGGGGTTAAAAATTTCTGCACCCCCCCCAGGTAAACTTCCCAGACCTGCAGATTTGAATTCCTCGAGAATGTCTTTTGTGGGCCTTTTCGTTAGTCGCGAAAACCAATCATACTCCACTGCAGTAAAAGCTTTTAAATGCAGTTTGGGGTGTGCCTTATGCACTATCTTAACAATATTTAAGTACCATTCGTAGGGCATTTGATGATGCAAACCACCTACAATATGCATTTCGGTTGCGCCTCGACCTTCGGCTTCCTTGGCACGATGAAGGATTTGCTCATCGGTCATAAGGTAAGCCTTAGCATCTTTAAGATCGGATCGAAATGCGCAAAAAATACAGCGGTAAACACAAACATTCGTTGGGTTTAAATGAACATTTACATTGTAATAGGTGGTGTTACCGTTCTTCTTTTCACGAACAAAATTGGCAAGATTACCAATGGTGAAAAGGTCGGCGTGTTCGTGCAGGTGTAAGCCTTCTTCGATAGAAAGGCGCTCTCCAGCCCGAACTTTATCAGAAATGAATTTCGTTTTTGTTTCTAGGCCTGCCATAGTAAATACCTCTAAAACTGCTCAGTATTGCTTTTGTTGACTAAATTATAAACCGCAGAAAAAGGTCTTAAGTAACAGCATTCCCTTTCCCTTGGTACAAAATAGGTTATGCTGTTTTATTGGAGTAAATTTTAACAGAATTACAAGGGTTTTGTACTATGCATTCTACTAGAAATTGGATTGGCCTATCTTTGGCTTTTTTACTTGTAACCAACTTAAGCGCGGTAGAACCACTTATTCCTGCTATGAAGTTTAATGAGGTTCGTGAGGTTGCGCCTGGGGTTTTCTTCCGCTTATCTTCTATCAGTGCAACCGATAAATCAGTCGTTTTCGGGGGCAGCAATAATATCTGGGTCGTTTTTGAAGATTATGTCGCTGTCATCGATGCTAATTTCCCTGATGGGGCTGCCGATGTTGTCGCTGCCATCCGCAAAACCACTAATAAACCAATTCGCTATGTTTTTGATACCCACCATCACGGCGACCACGCCTATGGAAATAGTGTGTTTTTTAAGGAAGGAGCCACAGTAATAGCTCAGGCTAATTGTGCTAGGTTGATGCGAGAATTTGGCCCTGCTGAATTTGATGAAGCTGGGAAGGGGCCCACCGGGCGTAAGGATGTTGCATCTAGTTTTCTCAAACAACCAGGTATTGTCTTTGATGATCGCTTGGTTTTAGAAGATGGTAAGCAACGCGTCGAGTTTCTATTTCTTGCGCACGGGCATACCGCTGGCGATGCAGTTGCTTGGTTGCCTAAGCACAAAATTCTTTGTACGGGTGATTCGTGTGTAAACGGCGCGTATAACTTTATGGGCCATTCAGATTCTGCTTCTTGGGTTAAGGCTTTGGAAAAAATGCAAGATCTTAAACCGGAAATGGTTTGCCCAGGGCACGGCAGTGTTGCGGGCCCCGAACTCATTCAAAAGCAAAAGCGTTACTTCGTCGATTTGCGTAAAGAAGTTCAAAACAACATCCTAAAAGGTAAAGATTTAAAAGCGATTCAAGATGATATTAAATTCCCTTGGTATCAAGAATGGACTGGCGTTCCTGTAAAAACTGATAATGTAGAGCATATTTTTAAAGAGTTGACGGGCCAAGTTACACCACAAGATTTATTGCGTGACCTTGGTTACATCTCTGGAAATTATAACCCCGAAAAACCTAAGCTTGGTTGGGTTGCTCCCAAAAGAATTCTTATTGCTTCTGGCTTTATGCCTGCACGAATTGCTGAATTAAAAACAATTGCTCCAGATATTGAATTTATACCCGTTCCTACAATCGATGCTGCTATAAAAAGTTTAATGAATGCGGATGCAGTTCTTGGTTTTGCAGATAATCAATTGCTCGAGCAGGGGAATAAGTTGCGTTGGGTTCAGGTTGGTTCTCAAGGGTATGAAAAAGATTTTTTAACTAACGCCAAAAAAAAAGAGGTCGAAGTTACCAGCCTTGCACGAGCTGCACTCCTTACCGATTCTAACCAAGCGATTCAAAATCTTCTTTACATTGCCCAGCAGACCAAGGAAGGCGACCTTGCTGGCAAAACTATTTCTATCTTTGCACCCTTGCCTTTAAAAAAACTTATCGCTCAGAAAGTGATTAACTTCGGCTTGAAATCCATCGACTCAGAAGTCGGCTTGGCTGACATCACTTTCGTTTCTTTGCAACATAACGAGAATCTTCCTACCCTCAAACATTGTTTGAAACCGGGCGGGGCTTTAATCTTTATGGGGGATGGCTCTACTCTTAATCTGGAAGCATTGGCAAAGAATTTAGCACCCTCCCAGCCTAACTTGGTCGTGCTTGATCTGAAGGGCTTCGCTAAATCTACGAATCTTAAGGCGTTGACTTCAGATGGAAATACCAAGGTTCATTTGCCTGAAAGAAAAGGGGAAGAATCGGGTATTGCCACAGAAAGAAAGTGGAAACTCCTAAGAGAAAATGTCCGCAGGTTTTCTATAGGCGAACCCCTTCTCGCTATCGTTGAGTAATCTAATTATTAACTGTTCAATAAAAACCCTTCTTGCGAATTATGTTCGCTTTGGAGTTTTGTTCGCCTAGCTTTCCAGCTCGGTACCCTTTGGGGAGCCGAACCAGAGCGCCAACGGTGCAACCAAAGACAGCCTAGGTAGGTCAGGCTTATATTTACTGCCCCAGCGTCCATGTCTTAGCGCCAACGGTGCGGCTCAAGGTAGCCTAGGGCAACGCCCTAGGAATCCGGACCGAACAATTTTCCCAGCCCCTTGCAGGCAACGCTGTGAAGCATTTTGAGCCTGAAAAAACTGGGGTTTCGCTGATTCGGCAGATATGAAAAAAACTAGATTCCTAGCCATTCACTGAAAACACTTCAGTTAGAAAGGAATCTGGCCATGACTCACAGGAAGCAA
>JBDNHI010000068.1:0-36096 GCA_041694635.1 Gemmataceae bacterium
GCATATCGTCCCATTAGGACTGAATCGCAGAGGCGAAAGACGCGACCGCTTCGGGACCCCGACCACGGGCTGACGCCCATGGCTACAGCATATCGTCCCATTAGGACTGAATCGCAGAGGCGAAAGACGCGACCGCTTCGGCACCCCGACCACGGGCTGACGCCCATAGCTACAGCATATCGTCCCATTAGGACTGAATCGCAGAGGCGAATGACGCGGCTCGTTTCGGCACCCCGACCACGGGCTGACGCCCATGGCTACAGCATATCGTCCCATTGGGACTGAATCGCAGAGGCGAAAGACGCGACCGCTTCGGCACCCCGACCACGGACTGACGCCCATGGCTACAGCATATCGTCCCGTTGGGACTGAATCGCAGACACGAAGGAATGTGGAGGAACCCTCCGATCAAGCTGCGGGGTCGCCTTTTTTATCTTCAGCAGGCCAATCTTGAAACCTTATTGCCATCCTTCTCGAAATCCCAGATTCCTGCATCGTGATCCCATAGAGCACATCTGCACAAGCCATGGTTCGCTTGGAATGGGTGATAAGAATAAACTGACTCCGGTCAAGAAATTCCCTTAAAACCGAAGTGAAGCGGTTGACATTAGCTTCATCTAGTGCCGCATCGACTTCATCAAGGATGCAAAAAGGACTGGGCTTATTGCGGAAAATTGCAAGTAACAATGCCACCGCGGTCAGCGTTTTCTCCCCACCGCTCATCAGCGAAATGCTACGAAGTTCTTTCCCAGGAGGACGGGCTTTGATTTCAATTCCACACTCGAGAACATCTTGTTCATCTTCAAGGATGACATCCGCCATGCCCCCGCCAAAAAGTTTTCTAAACAGGTCTTGGAAATGAATTCGAACACTTTGAAAGGTTTCGACAAAAAGCGCTTTACTGTCGGCATTGACTTTGGCAATGATTTCTTCGAGGGCTTTTTTCGCAGCCACAAGATCATCATATTGCACCTTCAAACTCGAATGCCTGAACTCTAGGGTGGAAAGTTCTAGAAGTGACTCTAAATTCACATTTCCCAGTCTGCTTATCTTATTGCGAAGTTCGGTTATCTCCTCTGCAACCACGGTGACTTCAATAGTTGTTTCATCAGAAATAGGCGTGTTAGCATCTGTAAAATTTGGTTTTTGCAAATAAAGTTCTTCAAGGTTAACTTCATAATCTTCTGTCATTCGTTGGCAAAGGGTATCGCGTCTGACTTGTAAATCGTTGACGGCAAGTTCTCTGCCGTGCACTAGTTCTTGTTTATTTCTCCAAGCCGACCTATCGGAATGAGCTTTAGAAGCGAGAGATTCTTTTTCCTTTGCAGCTTCCGATTTTTTAGATAAAAGCAACCTAGAATCTTGCTCTGCTTTTTCTTTTTTCAAGAACCAAAGAGCAAGTTGTGCAGTGACATTAAGAATAGAAAGATTAAGGGAATCGATCTTAAGTTTGATTTCGTTGATTTGCTCTTGGGTACGAACTTGTTCAATTTTTCGATTTTCAAGCTCATCATTTGCAGTAGTAAACCTGTTTTTAAAAGCTTCTTCGCGTTCTTTGGCTTGTGCAAAAGCAATACGGGCAGCAGTAGTTTTTTCATTCCTTGCTCGCCTTTGAAGTTCAATTTCCCGTAATCTATCTTCGCCTGTTTTTACACTGCTTTCCATGGTTAGACAGATTATTTCAAGTTCTGAAACTTTAATTGAAAGGGCATCGACTTCACCATTTTCTTTATCCCGATCTTCATCAAGGTTGCGTAATTCGTTGCCACTTATTTTTAATTCTTCATCTAACCCATCTCTGCGTTGTTTCTGGCCTTCAATCCTAGCGCGGAGATCGCTGATCTGTTCAGAAAGAACATCAATATCCCTGCGTTGATTTTCGATCCTAGAATCCGAAAGGGAAAGAGAATGTTTTGTGTCATACAAGTTAGTTTCAGCAAGGCTGATTGCTAGTTCAATATTAGCAAGGGTGTTCTTAAGCTCGCGTAATTCTGCTTTTCGAGAAAGAATACCTGTCTCAGCGTGGTGGGTGCCAATGGTGAGTGTGCCATCTGGTTCAAGAATTTCTCCTGCGAGTGTAAGCAATCGTACAGAAGGATAAATTTTAGATAAAGCTTGGGCAGTACCTAATGATTTAACTAATAGAGTTCTACCTAACAAAAGCAAAGGGAGGTTATCGAAATCTGGATTACTGCATTTTACAAATTGATGTGCCCATCCAACAATTTCATCTTGATTCTCGAATAATATCGGTTGTTCTTTAAATAATTCAAGAAAGGGAAGGTCTTGTTGAAAATGACTTTGAAAAGAAATCCTGCTGGAAAAAGGTTCTGGGTGAGAAGCAAGCGCCAGTTCAAGTGTGGAGTGATTTTGTACAAGGATGCGTTGTGATTTTTCACCTAGTGCCAAATCAATGAGTGCAGCAAATTCGCTAGGAACTTCGAGAAAATCTGCAACCACGCCTAAAACGGTGTTCCATAAAACAAATTCCGGGTCTTTACTAAGTTCAAGAATTTCTTTAAGCCCGCTGCCAAAACCTTCGAGACTTTTTTCAAGCCCTTCAAGAATTTCGATTCTGCTAACGGTACCACTTCGATTTGCTTGCGCTTCGGAAAGATCTTTGGCAAAGGCATCCCGTGCAATTTCAAGTGCTTCTTTTTCTTTACCTAAATCTAGTAAGGTTGTTCGTGCTGCAACCAGCCTGATTTGTAAAATCTCATCTGCAACTGTTAACTCGCTGATTTCTGCATCAAGAATGGTAAGAGATCCCACGGCGTGTTCGTTGCGCTGCCTGAGTTTACCAGACTCTCGGTTGTACGATTCTAGCTTGGCTCGGGATCCAGTGAGGGCATTTTGCACCCGTGCCAGCGACCTCATATTTTCTAAATGTTCTTCTTTGGCTTTGAGAACAGTAAGCCGCAAGTTTGAATCTTCTTCATTCGCTTCTTTTTCGCTTGCATCAAGAATATCAACAATTTCTTCAGAGGCTTTGCAATTGGATTCAGCTAATTCGGCTTCTTGCCTAAGGAGTTCTAGTTGTGAATCTAAGATGGCTAAGCGTTTATTGTGTTCAATAAGAGATTTGCGAGCTTGAGATAGATTTTTTTCGGAAGATTCAAGTGAATCGCGGTCGCCTTTTTTCGAAGATTCCCCCGAAGCGATATTTGCCCTGGCATCAGAAAATATCAGGTCTGCGCTTCTAATGTTATCTTCAAGATCCCGCAGAAATAATTCTTTGTCCTGTGCCTTTTTTTCGAGTTCATCGGTTTCCGATAAACCTAATTCTAAATCCTTTTTTAAACCTGATAACTTGGTGTATTCAAATTCCAGATTTTCGCTGAGTTGTGAGTATTCTTGCAAACCTAAGGTCATCCTTAAGGTTTTTAACCTTTCTGAATACTCTTGCCATTTCTGCGCTTTGGTCGCTTGCAAGCGTACAGTTTTTAACTGCCTTTCCACTTCCTCAAGGATATCTTTTAGGCGTTCAACATTCTGATCTACTCGTTCCAACCTTCGAAGAGATTCTAGTTTTTTGACTTTGAAACGACTGATTCCTGCGGCTTCATCAAAAATAATTCTTCGATCTTTAGGCGAAGATTGCAACAGACTGTCGACTTTACCTTGTTCGATAATACAGTAGGCATCGGAACCCGCACCACTTCCCATAAACAAATCTTTGATGTCTTTGAGCCTACAGATTTGTTTGTTGATTAGGTATTCGCTGTCGCCGTTCCTATAGACTCTGCGGGAGACTTGGACTTCTGCACTGTCGTGTTCGAATATTTTTTTTGTATTGTCAAAGACGAGAGAAACTTCTGCAAGTCCATTTCCTTTTCGAGTTGCAGAACCGTTGAATATGACATCGGTCATATCTCCGCCTCGAAGACTTCGAGCGCTTTGCTCACCAAGTACCCAGCGGATAGCATCAACAATATTACTTTTGCCTGAACCATTAGGTCCGACAATGGCAGTAATACCTAGGGGGAATTCGAAATCAGTTTTATCGGCAAACGATTTGAAGCCGATTAATTCCAACCGTTTCAGCATATGCGATTCCGGTTATGGGGCAATTCGCAACTTGAGCCCAATTGATTCCCGTGTTGTTCCTTACAAGTGTGGCTCATTACTTATCCACACTTGTTTTCTTTCGTTCCGCTGAGACTTTTTCTTTGGTTGCGGGTGTCTTTTTCTGAAGCAAGGCTTCTTCATCCGAGGTATTGTTAAAACTTAATGGCCTAAGTGGGGCGTACAAAGTTGGCGTTGCAGTTGGATCGGGTCGCGCATCCATCGCTAACCCACCTTCTCCTTCTTTGGTTTTATTCTTCCCTACCTTTACTAAATCATACACGGAAACCGCTTGAGGTAAGGCATCATTTCTTACCCTACAAGATAATCCCTGTGTTGTATCTGCCTGCCTTAATAATTCGGTGACATCGGGGTATAGGGCACCCATTTCTGAAAGCGTGTGAATCACTTCGTTGACAGTAAGCCCGCACGATTTTCGCGATGTTTTTCCACCGCGTAATGGAATCCGAGATAGGTTACATTTCGTGTCATCTTCTCCTGAAGTGAGGGTGAATTCTCCTGCTTGTAAAGAAAACGGCGGCTTAAACATTGGTTCCTTCCCAAACAAAACTATCTCCGGTCTTTTGCTCGTCGATATATGAACCATTCCGGGTGTATCGGGTGATACACGGTGTAACCAAAACGATTCACTTAGGTAGTCCCCTTGGATGGTTTCATTCTTTTCATCAAGAGCTCTTAATGCACGAAAGGCTCCATAACGAGTTTCATCATCCGAACAGGAATAAAGTATTTCTCGTAACTTGACCTGACAAATAGCTTCATCTAGGGATGCCATTGCGGTGAGAGAAAAAGCCCTAAGGAGGGGTTGATCGATGACCGACCTAGCAAGTTCTTCAGCACAAGATGGGCTTCCAAGGTAAGCAAGTGCTTCTGCAGAACAAAATCTGATTAAAGGGTGTTCGCTTTTTAAGCCATTCTTTAAAGTGGGAATTGATTCAGCACCCAAGGCTTCAAGTCTTAAAGCAGCAGTAACGGATCTGCTAGGATCGGTTAGGTCTTCGTTAAGTTTTTTGATGTAGTTGGCACGGCCTTGGCCACCTTTACCCGCATCATTTTCACGGGTGGGAATTAACCTGACCACTCGAAGATAACGAGGTTGATTTAATTTATATTGGGGAGGAACACGCAGCGAAACCGAAATATTGTTTTTAGTATGGGCAATAATCGAGGTGGGGTCGCTTTTGCTAATTTGAAAAGTTTCGTTGATCTGATCAGAAATCATCCCGGAAACCCTAGCAAATTGTTGATCCTGATTGAGAACTAAAGTGAAGGGCCAATCGGTTTGAGTTTTACCACCACCCCAAATTCTACCCGATTTAACACGGCCTTCATCGTCATCGCCATTCTTCCCGAACCCTACAAGAAGCGGGCCTTCTGCCTTGGCCACCGCGTGACCGCGTAAGGTGTTTTTTGGTCCGTTATAGTTAGGTGAAAGATTCTTCGCAAAATCGTAATTGTAAAGAATGCACTCTTTTAAATAACCACCTTGAAGGCTTTTAGCCTTGCTTCGTGGTGGCAACTTCACTTCGATATCAATGCTATCAGACTTGCGTGTGCCAGGTGCAATTCCTCCCGAAACCAGTACCAAAGCTATATCATTACTTGCCAACAGTTCTTTAATGTTTTTTACACCTTGTTTACGCAAATCATCTTCTAACATTGTGCGATTTACATCATTAGTTGGCTCGCCACCAGTTCCTTCGAGACCTACCACCAACCCGATGCCACCAATTGGCAATGCATCTGCATTTCCCATCGTACAAAATTCACCTAAAGTGCGAACCCCATAGCGGTCACGCTCTGTTTCTTCCTCTGCCAGTAACCTTGGAGTTTGATGCATACAGCCTGGAAGGAGTGTTAGAACTGAAATAAGTAGTGCTAAGGTGCAACGGTATTTGAAGTTCTTTTTCATAGGATTATTTCTTTTTTGCATCAAACTATTCTCCAACTAACTCTTTAGTTTTATTACTCTGTTCAAAACTTTTGAACAAAGTAATTTCTTTTGCTTAGAGCGTGGAGACAATACCTATTTGAAGAAAGGAGTCAAGTCGAGAAGGTGGGGTAAAGGTTATATAGCGAGATAAAATTAGAGAAAGGAGGAAAGATAGGCAACAATATTGCTTCTCCTTCCCCCTTTTACTTCGGAAATTCGTTTATTCAAACTTTTTAACTTAAACTTTTTTGTACCACCATCTTCATCTTTTCTAAACCAGTCCGAGCCACCAAGTTTGCATCTTGCATCCAATAATCTCGGTTAAACAGTTCTAAAGATAGAAATCCTTTGAATCCATTTAGCCTTAAGCTTTTTAACATTTCGTTAAGGGGGGCAATGCCATCGCCCGGATAAACTCGGTCTTTATCTTGAATTTCAGTAGCACTTAATTTTGGGTAATCGTTCATATGGAAAACCTGCAAGGCGCCTGGCCCAAGTTGCTTTAATCCTTCAAAATCTGAACCACCCTTAAACAAATGATACACATCAGCAAGAATACAAGCATCTTTGTGCTTGGCTTCGATAGCAACTAAAGCAACTTCGCCTAGCTTACTAAGGTTTTTGGAAAAGCCCCAAAGTTCAACTTGTGGAATGACCCCAATAGAGGAAGCAGCTTCCAATAAAGCGCGGTAGCGCTGTGCTGCTGCATAAAGATCGATACCAGCTTTATTAGTCGCTCCAGTAGGGGGCGCCGCAAGTCTTTTACCACCCAGTTGGCTAAGGTTATCCATAGTTTTTTTGGCGAGTTCAAGGGCCTGACCACGCTTAGCGTCATCATCCACAATCCACTCAATGAAGCCGATTGCACTTTCCATAGTAAGGCCGCGATCTTTAATTCGCTTGCCCATATCTTTTAAATTTTTACCATCCTTGATGAACTGATCGATATCACTAATCCAAGGTTCAATAGCGTCGTACCCAGCCTTAGCAGCAACTTCAACCTGTTCTTCAAGAGAAAGTTTCTGGCCTCGTATGGTGCTGGTGTTAAGCATAAACTTAAAAGGAGATTTTACTTCCACAGCTTTGGTTTCAGCAGAGGTTAGTGAGGAAACCCCCGTTAAACTAATTGCAGTTGCCCCAGCAAGTAAACTTCTTCGAGATAAGCCACTCATCTTTTATTTCTCCCTATATAAATTCGAATGTTAAAAATAGAGTATGTACAATTAGTTGAGATTAATCCAGTTGATTGAGACCAAAAATTTGAAAATGAAAGGTCACTTCTTTCCTGGATAGGCTTTCTTTATAGCATTAATCATTTCATCAATCTTGGCAAGAAATCGGGATCGATCTTTTGGATTCATCGGAGATGGGCCGCCCGAAGCTAAGCCACTTTGACGCAGTTCTTCCATCAAGCTGCGCATTCCCAAGGCTGATCCGATATAGTTTTCTGTGAATTGCTTCCCTTTTGCATTAAGTACCAATGAGCCTTTTTCTAAGCACCTAGCAGCTAGAGGGATATCAGTAGTTACGACAATATCGCCCGGCCCGGTTTGTTCTGCAATCCAATCGTCGACTTCCCCAAAATCTGGCTTTATAACCAGATTAAACAACGGATTCCCCGGCATGCGTAAGGGCATTTTTGCGATTATCTCAACCTTCAAAGAGTACCTGATTGCAACTCGATAAATCTCGTCCTTTACCGAACAGGCATCAGCATCAATAAAAATAATGAACATAATACTTATTCTATTTGGTTTAAGATGAGTTTAGAGGTGTTGTCAAAAAATGCTCTATCCTAATTCTTGCTTGCCTAACGCTAAAGTTTGGATTGGCCGATACCATAAATAGGCAAATAGCCTTATTTTTCTTGCCTTTTGTATGTTCCAATGAAGTAATTAGTGGTAAGATTATTGAGATACCCACCTGGAGCCAAAGATGACTGATTTTTTTAAGAAAAACTTTTGTGACGGCTTAACACGCCGTAACTTCCTTAGAGTAGGTTCGATTGCTCCTTTTGGAGTTACCCTTCCTAGTATTTTTCAGGCAGAAGCTGCTTCCAACCTGAAATCTAATCAGCGCTCTGTCATTATGATTTATCTCTCTGGTGGTATGGCTCATCAAGATAGTTTCGATCTAAAACCTAATGCCCCAGCCGAGGTGCGTGGCGAATTTAAACCGATTCCTACCAATGTTTCTGGTATCGAAATTTCTGAACATCTTCCTAGGCTTGCTGCTTGTGCTGATAAATACCTTGTGCTTAGATCCCTTGTTGGCCAGATCGATGAACATTCCAGTTTTCAAAGCACAACTGGTTTCCCCATGTCGGTTACCAAGCGAGATAGCAAACCCCACTTTGGTTCGGTAATTGCCAAGGTGCAAGGCCAAACAGACCCGTCTATCCCTGCGTTTATCGACCTGTTTCCGACAATGCAACATAAACCCTACAACAGCCCACACGCTGGATTTTTGGGCAGGGCTGCTTCCGGCGTTCGCCTCGATGGTGAGGGCATCGATACCATGAAGTTGCAAAATTTATCTGCTGAGCGTTTTGAAGAAAGGAAAAATCTTCTGTCTCAGGTCGATTCCTTCCGTAGGCATGCTGATCGACTCGAAGTTTCTGGCATGAACCAAAATTACCAGCGTGCATTTGAAGTGCTTACTTCTAGTAAACTAGTCGAAGCAATTGATGTTACTAAAGAATCTGAAAAAGTTCGAGACCGCTATGGAAAAGGCTCGAGCAAACATCTAGGCGATGGAGCACCTCTTTGGAACGATCAACTTCTGATGGCTCGCCGGCTTGTGGAAGCAGGGGCCCGCTGTGTGACCGTAGCTTATGGTTTTTGGGATACGCACGGTAACAACTTTAAACATATGAAGCAGCACCTTCCTACTTTTGACCAAGGAGTTTCTGCTTTAATTGAAGATATTTACGCCCGTGGAATGGATAAGACAACAACTATTTGTGTTTGGGGTGAATTTGGAAGAACTCCAAAAATTAATAAAGATGCTGGCCGTGATCATTGGTCCAGAGTCAATTTTGCCCTCCTTGCTGGCGGTGGAATGAAACCCGGGCAAGTTATTGGCTCAACCGATAGTAGCGCTGGTTCCGCTAAAGATAATCCCATTCATTACCTTGATGTGCTTGCCACTATTTATCAAAATATGGGGATAGATCCTCACGCAATGGTTTACGATATTAGTGGTAGGCCTAACCCTGTTTTACCAAGTACGGTCTTCCCAATTAGCAAAGTATATAGTTAAGAAACTTTGTGAAGCAGTAATTAAAAAGCCGAATACATAAAAAAAGATGCCCTAGTGATTAAGTTCACTAGGGCATCTTTATTAAACAAAAGCTATTACTTTTAGTAAGTCCGCATTAGCTTTTTTTGTCCTTCTTCACTTCGGTCCAATGATTGGTTTTTGCAGATTCTAATACAGCATCGCAAATGCGCTGGGTTTCAAGTGCATCTCTAAAGGTAGGGCCAACGGGTTTGCCTGTTCCTAGCGATGCAACGAAATCTGCAACTTCGTGAATGAAACTATGTTCGTAGCCAATTTGTAAGCCGGGTACCCACCAGTTACCCATATAGGGGTGGTCACCATCGGTAATATGAATAGACTTCCAGCCACGCAGAGGGCCCTCATCAGCGTAATCAAAGTATTGCAATCGATGGAGGTCGTGCAGATCCCAGAAGATAGAAGCGTTTTCACCATTGATCTCGAAAGTGTAAAGAGCTTTGTGACCCCGGGCATAGCGTGTGGATTCAAAGCTAGCAAGAGAGCCGTTTTCAAAGTGCCCCATAAAGGTGCAAGCATCATCGATGTTAACTTTTTCAAGTTTGCCTGTTTGAGTATGTTTCCGTTCTTTGACAAAAGTTTCGGTCATAGCGCTAACATCTTTGATAGAGCCATTAAGCCAAATAGCAGTATCAATGCAATGGGCAAGAAGGTCGCCAGTAACGCCACTCCCAGCAGCTTCGGAATCGAGTCTCCAAGTACCCGCACCCCCTTGAGGTAGTTCAGGGTTGATGGTCCAGTCTTGCAAGAATTTGGCACGGTAATGAAAGACTTTGCCTAGGCGGCCTTCATCGATCAATTTTTTTGCAAAGGTAATGGCGGGAACCCTGCGGTAGTTGTACCAAACAATATTAGGAACGCCTGCTTTTTCGACTGCTTCCACCATCCGTAAGCCTTCATCGCCATTCATTGCCAAGGGCTTTTCGCAAAGGATGATTTTTTTGTTTGCAGCAGCGGCAAGCGCAATTTCAGCGTGAATATTGTTAGGTGTGCAAATGTCGATAGCATCGATATCCTTGCGTTCTACAAGTTTTCGCCAATCAGTTTCAATGCTTTCATAACCCCAATTATCTGCAAAACTTTGAGCTTTTTCAGCATTGCGAGCGCAAACTGCTTTAAGCACGGGTTTGTAGGGTAGGTCAAAAAATAACGGGGCTTTTACATAACCATTGGAATGTGCTTTTCCCATAAAACCATAACCAATCATACCGATATTAAGAGGTTTTTTAATCGTTGCCATTACTGTCTCCAAAAGTAAAAAAAAGAGAATTCAAAAACAAAAGGTTAGCTAGTTTTTTCGTGTGCATCTCGCACCGCAACCATTGCAGCAAGAATCTTGTTCCAAGTTTCTTGAGTTTCTAAGACTTTGTTGCTAAACATACAACCATCCCAGCAGATATGCCTGATCCCGCGGTTTGCAAAATCTTTTAACCAGTAGCCCGAGGCCTTGGTGATATCAAGTTTGCCTTTAGGATCGTCCGCAAGGCAGTGCCTACCAGTTTTGTCGTGAGAGCCCGACCCGTGTACGGTGCCATCGTTTTGGGCAACATGAAAATCGATGGTCCAGGGCCGAAGAGAATCCGTCATAGTGGTGTAAGCGATATCAAGTTCGTCAGAAGAATAGCCTTCTTTTAAAAGTGCGTGTTCTGGTGCGTTATAGCCCATCAAATAAAGGTAAGTATGAGCAAGGTCAGCTTGGAAGCCAACGGTGCCAGGCATGCCCGTTTGTTCTAAAAGGTGAAGCATATGTTTCCAAGAATGCATACCGCCCCAGCAGATTTCGCCTTCTGCTGCAAGGCGTTCGCCGTGAGCCGCAGCAATAACGCCAGCCTCGCGGAAAGTTTCAGCAGTTTTTTTGGTGTTTGCGGTGGCATCTTTAGCCCAGTCGGTTGGCCCACCAGCGGCGTCGATTCGAATCACGCCATATTTTCTTACGCCGTGGTTGTTTAAAATGCGAGCAATTCTGCAAGCTTTCTTGACAGCGAGAACAAATTTAGCCCTTTGTTCGGGGTTGCCAAAGGAGGAGTCACCAACAGTTCCTGGCCAGATGGGTGCAACCAAGGACCCCACATTAAGACCATAGGCAGCAATTTTGTCCGCCATCTTTTTGATGTCATCATCGCTGGCATCGGGGTCGGTGTGAGGGTGAAACAGGAAAATATCAACGCCATCAAACTTCTGACCCCGAACTTGTGCATTTACAGTGAATTCCAGCATTTTTTCGAGGCTAATTGGGGGGTGATCGGTCCCTGCTTCTTTGCCAACCAATCCAGGCCACATAGCATTATGTAATTTCAAACCGTGGTTACTGCTCATAGGGAATCCTTTTTTAAGAAACTATGAAAAAATCTGCAAGCTAATGTATTACCCTTAAGGAGGGCCAAGGGCAAGAAAACTGTTGAGATTATTTTATAGATTTGAAATGTTCGAAAACTTTAAGCCCTATTTTTCCTATCAAAACTTCTGCAGCATTGTCCCTAGTCCATTTCTTATCAGCATTTTCTGTTGTAAGTACGCATATTGCAATGGGGCCCCCTTCAAAATACATAATTCCTGCATCGGTCCTAGCATCCGAAACCGCACCCGTCTTATGAGCTATCGCTTTTAACTTCCCTGCTAACTCTCTAGGCAATAAATCTTTATCTTCACAGGTTTTTAAATGCTCGATCATATCTTTACAAGATTTTTCATTAGCTGCTTTATTCGTATGAATCATTTCAAGAAGTTTGATGGTTTCATTTGCGGTGGTTGATCCCAAGCCATATTTTTTAGTTCGTTCAGGATCTACAGAAGTCGTCGACCCTTTAAAAACCTTGGCATTGATTTTCGTGTTAGAAAAACCAAGTTCTGTCATAGTTGAATTTACAGTACGAATTCCAATATGATCTAAAACAAGATTGGTAGCAGTATTATCAGAATAGGCAATCATAAGCCTAATAGCATCATTAAGAGGAAAGGATGTCCCCTCGGTGAAATTTTTACTTAGAATGCCTGCCCCTGGAACTTTGTCTTCTTTTTGAAGTAAAACCATTGCATTTAAATCTAACTTACTCTGATCAGAAAGGCGGTATGCCGTAGTCATCACCGCTAATTTAATTAAGCTTGCGGTGGGCATTACAGTATCGCCATTTATAGAAAAAGATTCGTTAGTAGATAGATTTTTTATGCTAATAGCAACCTTGCCTTGATGAGCTTTGATCAAGGGTTCGATTTTCGAAGCAAGCGAAGGACTTTGGGCCACGGATATGTTTTGTGGAAATAAAAGAAGAATCCAAACCAAGAGAAACACGCTTGGTTTGGGTAAAGAGTTTAAAAAAGGTGAAGTAGTAATCAAACTAGAAACCTCCTGTTTAGCGTTTCTTCTTTTTGTAATCGCCAACAGCGGGTGCATCTGGGTTGGTGTGAGGGCCAAAGTAGCGAAGTGTAACCAGAGGTTCAAGCCCGGTATTTTCGAAAGTTACGCCCTGAACAGCAGCTTCGTGGCTTACAAAAACCTCGTCATCGGTAAGTTCCCCAAACCGAATCATCGCTGGAGTTTGTAGCGGATGCTTGCCTATTTTTCCAGAGCCTTGAACGGTGATTAACCCGTAAGCGCCTCGATCTTTGATCGAAACTTTAACCCCAGGATTAATGGTAAGTTCCTTGGCAGAGAAAAGCTCTTCGCCATCGATTTTTCCATAAACCACCCAACGGTCAACATATCCTTCCGATTCAGTATCAGCAGCGGCAATAGGTTCAAGATAATGGCTATCTTTAAAGTTTGGGTTGATATTACCTTCCCAGTTAAGCTGGTTGATGATGAAATCAAGGTCTTGGTGCTTTTCCTTGGGCATATCCTTGGTGAGAAGATGCCAAGGTACAGCACGACCTTCTACCATGCTTTGATACATAGCAAAAACATCGGAACCCCACTGCGGTTCGTAAGTGACCAATGAACCTGGAGCGTGAAGAACGCACGGGGGAACCAACCAACCAGTGCCTGGTTGCAGTTTGTAAGCTTTGCTGAAATTTAATATACCGTTATCTCCTTCGTTCCATCGTTCCAAACACTTGCGTAAATCATCTTTAGTAGTGCCCGGTTCGAGTCCGAAGAAGGTGTAGGGGAAGTTATTGCCCACGGAATTTAGCTGTGGTGGAAAGTAGTAAGATTCAGGCTTACCTTCTTGTCCAACTTTCGCAGCTTGAGCTTTACTCTGATGCATATGGTGAGGGATGGGGCCCATATTATCAAAGAACTTGCTGTAAACAGGCCATTTACGATACTTTTTCCAAATCGCAGAACCTACAAGCCTTTCACCTTCAAAATCTACAGCATCCTTTAATAAGAATGATCTTTCACCATCAACCACAACATAACTATACCCTTCATCGATTTCTCGGTTTTCATTTGCGGCCGGTGTTGTGGATGCAAACCATCGTTCATCAATACCTCCGCGATGTGCGCCATAAGCATAAAGGTCTTGTGGTGCCAGTTTGATACGCCTTCCTGGCATAAGAAAACTGCGTGGAACCCAAGTTGGTGCTAAGCGAAGAATGCCATCGCCTGCCTCAATAGCATTTCGAACTTTAGATTCGGAAGCCTTGGGAATTTTCTTTTTGATGTTTGACTTTGCCATAAGTTAACTGCCTTATTAAGAAAGAAAGAAAATTGAAACAAGAAAAGGTTAAAGCAATTCAAAAATACATTCGATTTCGACTGGAATACCACCAGGAAGAGTATGTGCAGAGACGGCACTTCTAGCGCCTACGCCGTTTTCTTCACCAAATACATCCGCCATCAATTCTGAAAACCCGTTGATAACTTTAGGTTGATCTTTAAAATCAGTGGTGCAATTAACCCAGGCCAAAGTTTTTACAAGTCGCTTAATTTTATCTAGTGAGCCAATAGTTTCTTTAACCGTTGCAAGCACATTGATAGCAACCGCCCTGGCAGCTTCTTTACCTTGCTCTAAGGTTAAATCTTGGCCAACTCTGCCGTTAAGTGGTGTAGTATCGTGAATTTTTGCAGGTCCGTGGCCTGAAACATAAAGCATATTCCCTACTAACACAGCGATTTTATATTTTGCAACCGGCTTAGGCGCGGGGGGAAGTTGAATATGAAGTTCTTGAAGTCTAGTTTCCGGTTTGGTTGCCATTGCTTTACCTTTCGTGTGTCGTTTAAAAAAGAACTTACCTTTGCACTTATCGTTATAAAACATATCTAGGTCAAGTGTTAGTTCGAATTATTGTATTAGACAAGGTTATTGGAACCAAGAAGTCCAAGATTGAGGAAGATCAAATTTTGGACCAAATCGAGAAGAAAAACTTTTAGAAAGCGCTTCCCAATAAGGAATTCCTTTAAGCCTAATCCAAGGCCCTGGGCCTCCTCTGAATGCGGGCCATCCTATTCCCCTAACCGCTAAGAAATTCCAATCTGATTCTTCTTTAAGGGCATAAGTTGCTTTCAACTTTGTAAATTCGATTAGCATTGCAAATAAAATGCGTTCACGACCTTCTCGTACCCTGTTTCCAACGCTCATCGATTTACTAACGGGGTCGAGACTGCGCTTTAAAGTAAGGCTAACGAGGTTTTGAGCAAGTAAATTGGGCCACCAAGAATTCTTTCGATGTAAAAACCACCCTTTCCCTTCATCAATCCCAAGCCATTGCCTTGATTGCATCAACCCAAATAAATCAGTAAAGTCAGAATTCAAAGGACTGTACTTGTTATGCAACTGCTTAACTTGATTAAGTCCAATCCAATCAGCCCAGAACAATGGTCCTGCAGTAAACCCCCAACTTCGCATCGAGTTTTCAAGGTTTGATAAAGGTAACCCTTCTCCTAATAACTCAATATTTTCCGTAAGTCCTGCAAAAAGAATTTTAGCACCCAGACTAAAATTAGTTTCCCTAGGAAGAACAGCAGTCTTTCCTAGTTTGGCAACCCAGGCAAGTAGAAAATTTCTTTCCTCAATCGAACTAGTTTCTTGAATGACTAACTCCGCACAAGGGTATCTCCCCAGCGGATATTGTTGCAACAAATAAGCAGTATTATTAAGAATACTTGGATCAGATGTGCCATTAACAAAAAGGCAATTAGGCTGATTTTTTTTCATCCCTTCCAGATGAGAAGAGTTAAGAAAAATTGGGTCTAGAATAAAGGCAAGGTCGATTTTTTCACTGAAGTTTTGAGATGTGTTTCCCCCGTTTATTGCGATTCCTTGGATCATATTCATTCTGTTGGACACTTCTTGCACAGACCAGATTCCTTTGCGGATGGTCTCATTCATTAGGTTGTTGATAGCAAGAAGAGTATTGCCAAGTCCGGTGGGGCTTTTAGCAAGGATAGAAACCTGAACCCCACGAGAAGCATGAAGAAAGGCCCATTCCGCGCTGGTTTTCCCTTCACCCATTAAAGCCACCCTGCGGGGGAAAGGGGTTTCTGACGGGAATTCGGGAATTCGTGAAATATCTTCTTTAGTAAAGTTAATAAGATTAATACAGGCAGGGGAAGTTAAAAGTCTGGTAAAAAGCTCTGCAATCTTTTGTTGCCCAAGTTCAGGCTTTTTTAATTTTGAAAGATCCGATAGAAGTTCCATCGTTTGCCTTGGTCCCTGAATTTCTTCCGGATTGTTACGACTAAGAATTCGACCGAATGCCCTTAAAGTAATGGCCCTTTTTGCGAAATTGTTTTCAAAAATAAATGACTTAAGTGAGAAGTTTGACGAAGGCAAATTGTTTTTCTTGCCTTCACGCATTGCTATCCCTGTAAGCCTGGTGAATTCAGATCGAAGTTGTTGTTCGGTTTGTGCCTTCGCATCGGCAAGCCCATTTTGAAAAATCTCTTCCACCTTCCATCTCGCACCTAGTACCACCAACTTAAGAACTTGCTGCAACCCAATTTTTTTTACAAGGAAAAAAAGGGAACCAAGGGCAGGGCAAGCCCCTAACTCAACTTCAGGAAATGCAAATAGGGTGTTTGGCCTTTCGTAAACCAACCGATAATCACAAGCCAAAGCCAATTCTAACCCCGCACCAACGCAAGGTCCACTAATCGCAGCAATGGTAGGCGCCTTAAACTCTTTTAGTCTTTTAAAAACCCGCATTGCTTCATCTTGCCAACTTGAAACATTTCCAAGGCTTTGTAAAGATTGCCATTCATCTAGGTCTGGGCCAAAAGCAAAGCCACTGGTCTTACCACTTCGTAAAATAACCACGGGAATAAGCGGAAGTTCAGCTAATTTATCTAACCCCGCATCCAGATCTCGGAGCATAGAAAGATTGACTTTGTTCACTGGATCGCCTTTGGCATCCATTACCACCATAATAGTTCCATCCTGATCTTTTTCGATTCGAACGGTGTTACTGCTGAAGATGACCATCAATAATCCAAATAGAATAATTTAAAGCTATGTCCAAGCTACTTCTGTTTAGTATCCTCTATCAAAGGTAAAGGTTCAGCAGAAAATTTAGTTAAAATGAGAATTCAAAAGGTAAGATTTATATGAGTTTGTCTAAAGCAATTATCAAAACCGAGGTTTCAGGCTTTCCTTGCAGGCGTGGCAAAGTGCGAGATGTCTATGACTTAGGTGATAAACTTGTAATCGTAACCACCGATCGAATAAGTGCATTCGATTGGATTCTCTCCGAAGGCATTCCCGATAAAGGTAAGATATTAACACAAATTACCCTGTTTTGGATGAATTTACTTAAAGTAAGTAACCACTTAATAAGTACAGAATTAGTAGATATGGGCCCCGCTTTCTTAGCCCAAAAAGATACTCTGGAAGGTCGTAGTATCTTGGTGAAAAAAACCGAAGTCGTACCAATTGAATGTGTGGTCCGAGGTTGGCTCGCAGGATCTGGTTGGAAAGAATATCAAGCCTCGTTAACGGTATGCGGAATTAAGCTTCCTCCGGGTCTTAAGCAAAGCTCTAAATTACCCGAAATACTTTTTACCCCTGCAACTAAAGCTGAAACGGGCCACGATGAGAATATTTCTTTTGAAGAAATGGTTCGTTTAGTTGGTGAAGAAACCTCTAAAACGCTTAGAAACCGGAGCAAAGATATTTATGAAAAGGCAGCAAAATTTGCCTGCGATAAAGGCCTTATTCTTGCAGATACTAAATTTGAATGGGGTAAGCTTCCTTCAGGCGAAATTATTTTAATTGACGAAGCTCTTACACCCGATAGTTCCCGATTCTGGAATGAAAAAAGTTACTCGGAAGGTATTAGCCCCCCTTCATTTGATAAACAGTTCATAAGAGATTGGCTTGAAACAACACCTTGGGATAAAAATAGTTCCCCGCCCGAAATGCCACCGCTTATCATCGAACAGACCAGAAAAAGATACCTAGAAGCGTTTGAAATTCTCACCGGGAAATGTTTTGAATAACCATCCTTTATCTGGTTATCCTTAGGCCAACAGGCAGAGAATCTCCTAGAAGATTAGATTGACTTTCTCGCTCTAAAGGCACAAATTCTTCGAGTGCCTTTACCCATTCAGCAGGAATCTTTAAAGGTTTTAGCTTCATTATGATGGTTTCACGCAAATCTTGGTCTAGGTCAAGTGCCCGTTGACCAGTGATCCTTCCTGTTTGAGCAAGGCAAAAAGCCCAACTCATTTCTTCTGATGGGTGGGTTGGAATAAATTCTAAAAGCCTGCTGACCCAAGTTGAAACCACCTCTGGATGTAGGACTGAATTTAGTGGGCCATAAATTAAAGTGCGTGCTGCAATTCGGGTCAGCGACCAAAATAAAAAAGTTGGAACAGGTGTTTTCTTAAGCATTTTAAGCAAAGAATTCCCTAGATTTTCTTTTGTTTTAAGATCCAACCTTTCAAATGCTGATGCAGCACGCCACATCTCTGCTAATTCATTTTGTAGAGGCTTTGCGACTAACTTATTTAAATTAGGGAGAAGGATGTTTCGCATCCGATCAAAGAGAGAAAGCTGTTGGTTAGAGGAAATCCCTCCTGCGATCCTACGCCAAAGAATCCAGAATTCCGCACCAGATTCTAAGATTTTAGGTGCGCTGATTGGTTTGGCTCGTTCATCGCGAGGAGGGGCGATTAATTCTTTCCATAATTTAGTAATGCGTATTTTGTCTGCTGGTGCGCCATAGCCTGGGCGCAAACAAAATCCCGTAAGAATGTTCCATCGTGAGGAAAGGGCAGGGGATTGTTGCCTGCTAGGCGCAAGTAGATAAAGTTCATCCCATAACCGTCTACATAAACTTAATGGCCAGTTCTCTCTGGTTGCATCAAGAATGTTTTCAAGAACTTTGTTAAGTTCCTTGGGGTCAAATTCTGGGTTTGCTTTGGTAAAGGTTTTTTTTAAGCAATCGCAGGCAGCTAATGTTGTGGATTCAGGCCAAGTTTCGCTAGCGTTAACGGAGATAGATTCATCAGAATCTTCAATAACATCGCGCAAATTAAATTCTAGTTTCCATTCGTTGTTTCCATCCTTTGCTAAGCAAGAAAGTTCAAGTGTTCCAATAGCAGTGGATTGGGATTTTAAAATAACCGGAATGCTTTTTACCCCAGAGCGTTTACCCCCACGAAGAATAGTTTGCAAAGGAGGTAAAGAAAGAAGCTGTTTTTTTGGGATATTAATGATGGATCCTGCTAAATCTTTGCTTCGTAAGGTGGAAGTGAAAATAGGAAAAATCACGGGCTGTCCAATAGCTAGTTCAATTTCGTGTTGGTCAAGGGTAATGGTTTTACCTTCTTCGTGAAGTTTAGGAAGAACACAGAGTAGGGAATCATTGCCAGCGTGATCGCCGATGCCAAGGTAGTAAGATTTAGCCAACCCGCCGCCAATATTCTTTCCACCACTATGTTTCAGCCAAGCGAACCAAGCAGCGCCTTCTGCAACGGCAAGGTCGACGGAAGGATTTTCGAGAACAAGTGTGGTGGAAGTATCTGCAGAGTTGGGTTGCCAATTCTTAATAATAGAAAGGACTTGTCTTTGCAGTTTAGTAGATCTGAAAACCCCACCGTTAAATAAAACCGCATCCGGAGGTTTGAAATCGGTGCGATCAGAATGCGACTTTAAGAAAGAAGCAAGGTGTTTGGTGATAGCGGGGTCAGCAACATAAGGTAGGCCCATTTCATGTAAGCCTGTTAAAGAAGCAGATTTTTGAGGAGATGAGTTAGAATCGACTTCTGGGAAAAAACCATTGATGATTAAAGATTCAGCTTCTGAAGCTAAAATCTCGGCACGCAAAGTCCCACCTACAATCGATCTGCCACGCCCCATAATGTTGACCGGAATTTTATCAGGTGGAGAATCAGAAAGAATTTGCTCTTTAGCATTTCTGCAAACTTGGATGAGTTGAATGTACTGGGCAGCATCAAGCTTTGTCCCCAAAGAAAATTTTGCTTCGATAAGCTTTGCCAAGGCCAGATCCATGTTGTCCCCACCCAAAAGTAGGTGATCACCCACCGCCTTGCGCAAGAAGCTGATTTCTCCATTTTCACTGATGGTTTCGATAAGGGTGAAATCTGTTGTGCCTCCCCCTACATCTATAACAAGGCATTGCATACCTTCAGCTAATTCTGGGTGAGGTATTTTTTGTTGTAGGGAAAGCCAGCGGTAAAAAGCAGCTTGGGGCTCTTCAAGAAGAATGATATTTTTTAATCCCGCCAGTTTTGCTGCTTCTATTGTTAGGCTTCTTGCAATGTCGTCAAATGATGCGGGAACCGTAACAACTACGGTTTGGCTTTCTAATGGCTCTGTTAGATGGCCCAAGGAAACACTATAATTCCAACTTTCGATAAGGTGTTTTATATACCGACAAGAAACCTCAACCGGGGAAAGTCTTTGTACTTCGGGGGGCGCAGTCCAAGGAAGTAAAGGTGCCTTGCGGTCTACTCCGGGATGGCAAAGCCAAGATTTGGCAGACGAAACCAACCGAGTAGGAACTTTTGCACCTTGCGACCTTGCAAAATTCCCTGCAATGAAGTTTCTGCTTTTATCCCAGGGTAAAGCGCAGGCATCTGGGGGCAGATCGTGAGTACCAGGCAAATATAAAAACGAAGGGAGTAAGTTATGCCCCCGTAATTCTGACGCCGCATCTAATTGTTGTACCTTGTGAAGTTTTATTTCTACTTGCTTTGATTTATTCGAAATATCAACATAAGCAATTGCACTATTCGTGGTGCCTAAATCTATCCCAGCTAGATATCTTCCCATTGCAATGGATGTCCTTATAGAAACCTTCTTATAAAAATCATTTTATGAAAGATGGAGGTAGAAAAAAAGAAAACCGTGTGAGTTGCTATCACACGGTTCATTATAAAATGTTAAAGCTTAAGATTAAAGTTTCCCGATAAGACTTTTCTTGATGCCATCTCCTAGGTTATTCTTACCTAAATAAATTTCCCAAATCGCTTTAGAAAACTCTATACTTTTTATAGTAACTTCGATTTTATCAACAATTAAGCAATGAATCCCCACCCCCGGAATATGAGTAAGCTTGATTTGATCCCCTTTAATAACTTTAGTTTCCTTAAATAAATTGTCGAGCAAAGCAAGCTCTTCAGGAAATTCCTCTTCTTTATGGTTTAATAGAACCGAAGATCTAAAACTGGCCGCCATATCACGGCCATCTACTTGGCGCTCCATAACTAACTGAAGTTGTTTGAAAGTATCAGCTTTAACAAGTTCCTCTGCAGATTTAAAATTCACACCTTCTTGAGCATAACTTGCAATAGCATAAACATTGACCAGAAATTTGGAGCGCATTGCAACTCCAGTAAGATTAAGCTTGGTCGGTTTATTATTAAGTTTATATTCAGAAACGGTGCTAAAGCGAACCCCACTGCCACTTACACCAATAGTTTCAGACCCAAGGGCCGAAAGTGTAATGAATATTAAGCCAGCTATGCCCAAAAGTATTTTGCTCATATTAAATTCTCCAAAAGTCTGGCTCGCCTAAAAGAAATTATAAATCGTACTATCACAGATTTAGACTACAAAAAGCAATAGGGATTAAGAAGGGAAGATGAAATTTTCATTCGCTTTAATAATTGCTTTAGATTCCCCCCAAGATTCTAGTGAGGGCCCCAATCCCAAGTTCCACCACTTGCGATGGTTTCGATTGTGAAATAACAGGGTTTAATAGTTCTAATGATAGATAACCTTGGTACCCGATTTTTTTTAGCTCCTTGAAAATCGCAACTAGATCGATGTCTCCGTCACCAGGAAATATCCTGTCAGAATCGGTGGCTAATTCCTTAGGCACTGCTGAAATATCGGAAACCTGAACAAAGAATAGTTTGCTCGGATCTATCGCATTAATATCTGCTAACTTGCTGGGCCCACAATGAAAGTGGAAAGTGTCTAATGTGATCCCCACATTCTCCATTCCCGAAGCGCTGATAAAAGCATAAGCAGATTCAAGGTTATTAGCAAATGCAGATTGATACCTGAATTCAAGCGAAAGCTTGGTATTAAAAGCCTCGGCCCATTGGGCTGCTTCTCTTAATCCAGCAAGGGCCGTTTGCAAAATGGTTTGGTCAACTCGAGCTGGAAAATCCGAACAAATGTTCAGCAGCGGAATTCCCAACCCCTGACAAAGATCAAGCCTCTTTTTGAAATGATCGTAATGGCTTTTCTTTTGCTCGCCCGTGGAAAGAAATAACCCTCCTTGATACGAAGCTGCTGCAAGCGTTACCCCGTGATCCGCAATCAGGGCCTTAGTCTCTGCAATATTTGATGTTTCTAAATGCTTTTCGAGCTTGGTAAGCCACACCTCAATGGTTTGGCAACCACCCTCAACGCTTCCTTTTACATCCTCTGCAAAATTAGTACTTAATACACACGCCTGACTGATACAAGGCTTCATCAAAGGCTCCATTAAATAATTGGATTAGCAACCACTTCAATTTCAACAAGATTATCAAAAAAGGTTGCACCACCACCTAAATCGGTTAAGGCGGTACTGGTTGTTGTATTCACATTGGCTTTCCCAGGAACATCTTTATTCCACCAAAGCCCCTGAGCAACAGCAACCCCGTTAAGAACAGCATCCGTGATTTGGGCATAGGCCAGAAATTCACCTCTGTTATTAAAAACGCGAACTTGAACATCATCAGTCACACCACGACTTGCAGCATCGGAAGGGCTAATCAAAAGCGTAGGCCTAACAGCTTCTTGTTTCTGCCAGTCCAAGTTTGCGAAAGAAGAATTAAGAAAAGCAGGATCTGGCGGAGAAAGAAGCTGGATAGGAAAATGAGCAGCAAGCTCTGGCCTTAATTGCGGATCTTCGTGTGGCGGAATGTAGGTGGGTAGTGGGTCTAATCCTAAATTAGCCATCTCTTTACTATACAGTTCGCATTTGCCGGAGGGTGTGGGGAAATTCCCTTGGGCGAATGGTGCAAAATTCTTGGGCAAATCTAACCGTAAAAATCCTTCATCCTTTAACTTTTCAAAGGTTATTCCTTTAGAGTGAGTGTCGCAATTGAAACCATTCTTTCCCGGTTCTAATGCTTCTTTGATCAAATCAATATCCGAAACTTCAAAAAGTTTTGGATCAAGTTTCATTTCCCGTGCTAGTAATCTAAATATCTGCGTGTTGGGTAAAGACTCACCTAGTGGTTCTATCGCTGGTTCATTGATTTGAAGGTGCAAATGTCCATAAGAGGAATGAAGATCCCAATGCTCTAGTTGGGTGGTAGCAGGTAGTACAATGTCAGCGTAATCAACAGTATCTGTAGGGAATTGCTCAAGTACAACGGTAAAGAGGTTATCTCTTTTTAACCCCGCAATGACTTTTGATTGGTCTGGGCAAACGGCTGCGGGGTTAGCATTATAAACAACCAAAGCCTTAATTTGAGGGTTGAGATTTTTATCGGTAAGAGCATCTGCAAGTTGGCTCATATTAATCGATCTGGTGGAAGCAGGAATTAAATCTTGTCGTTCAAAAGAGGCAGAATTTTTAAGTGAATACATACCACTGGTGCTGAGGAAAGCCCCACCGCCTGTTTGTTTCCAAGCCCCAATAATTGCAGGTAAGCAAGTGATAGTTCTTACCGCCATCCCACCGCCGCCGTGCCTTTGCATACCATAATTCAGCCTAATAAAAGCAGGAGAAATGGTAGCGTAATCGTAGGCAAGTTGCTCGATGATTTTAATTCCAAGCCCTGTGATAGAAGAAACTTTTTCGGGTGAATATTCAGAAAGACATCGCTCTTTTAATGCTTCACCCCCTATACAAAAACGATCTAGGTAGTCTTGATCCTGAAGATTGTCACGAAAGATAATATGCATCATTGCAAGTGCTAATGCAGCATCGGTTCCCGGTCGAATAGGAATCCACCAGTCGCTTTTCTCTGCGGTTTTAGAGCGAAAGGGATCGATGGTGATGATTTTGGCCCCCGCTTTTCTTGCCTTGTGCATAATCGCCCATAAATGCGAATTCGTTACGCTTGTGTTTGATCCCCAATTAATAATGTATCTGGAATGCAAAACTGCTTCTGGGTCAATCGCTGCTCGGGTGCCTAGGGTCATTTGGCTTCCAGCTACACCTGCGGTTGCGCAAATAGTTCGGTCTAAAAGAGAAGCACCTAAACTGTGAAAAAATCTGCGATCAAGGCTATTACTTTGTAACTTTCCCATAGTTCCCGCATAGCTATAAGGAAGAATCGATTGTGCCCCTCCTTCCGACTGGATCAGTTCATTTAATTTGTTAGCAATAGTGGAAATAGCTTCTTCCCAAGTAATTGCTTGGAATTTCCCTTCACCTTTAGCGCCTACCCTTTTTAATGGATGCAATAAACGGGTAGGGTGGTAGGTACGGTCAATATACTTTGCGACTTTACCACATAAAAACCCCTTCGTAATGGGGTGAGATGGGTTCCCTTTAAGATTGATGGCTTTTCCATCTTGGACGGTGACGACCATAGAGCAAGTATCTGGGCAATCGTGGGGGCACGAAGCGTGAACGGTTTTTAATTCTTGACCCATAATCGACTCCCGATGAATCATAAGTAACTATAGTATTATCATAGATGGAAATGAACTAAATCCATCGATACGAGAAGGAAAAAGTAAGACCCAAGGGTTTAGAGTGCATTGGTTTGTTGTGTTTTCCTTCGATTTGTTACGCTTGAATATTAAAATCTAGGAAAGTTGAGTTGCAAGTGATGGCAGTAGTTCCAAGAATTGAACAAGCAACCTTTGTTCGTTTTTGCTGTATAGTTTTCAGTAGTAAATTAATTGACAAATAAAAGATATGAATAAAGTGTTGAGTTGGTAAAATTTATACTGTATGGTTTATTTATCATCATTAAGCAAGCATTTAAAATGCTCTTAGGGTGCTAGACCTCTTGGGCAAGGTCAAAGTCGTTTTTGTAAAAAATCGGGTGGTGTTTCTCTATTTGGTAGAGTGGTTCTACCAAAGTTTAAAAGTGTTAAGTTGTATTCCAACAATTTAATCGTATTTAGGCTTTGCCGATGCCCAGCGAGGACAAGTGAAATACAATTCAGAAAAAGCTTTAGAACTATTAAGACTCGGGTCGGGAAACCCTGCTGCAAAGTTTCGAGAAGGGCAGGAAGATGCTATCAGGCATATAGTAGAAGGCCGTGGCCGACTCCTTGTTGTGCAAAAAACAGGTTGGGGAAAAAGCTTCGTCTACTTCATTGCGAACCTATTGCTGCGCAATGCCGGTAATGGCCCAACACTGCTAGTCTCGCCTCTTCTTTCCCTTATGCGTAATCAAATAGATGCAGCGCAAAAAATGGGCGTTCGTGCTGCTACCATTAATTCTGATAACCAAGAGGATTGGAGCAAAGTCGAATTAAAAATCACTCGAAATGAAATCGATATTCTTCTAATCTCGCCCGAGCGACTCGCTAACGAACATTTTCGCATGCAGGTTCTTTCAAATATTGCTTCTTATATTTCCTTATTAGTTATTGATGAGGCGCATTGTATTTCTGATTGGGGGCACGACTTTCGCCCTCATTACCGACTGCTAGAGCGTATTGTTAAAACCTTGCCCAAAAACCTAAGGCTCCTTGCTACTACAGCGACCGCTAATAACCGTGTTATGGAAGACCTATCTGCTGTCCTTGGTCCTAACCTCGATGTCTTTCGGGGCGACCTTAACCGCAATTCACTTTCCTTGCAAACCATTCGTCTTCATAGTCAAGCAGAAAGGCTTGCTTGGCTCGCCGAACAACTTGGCAAGCTTAATGGTAATGGCATCATTTATACCCTGACCGTTCGTGATGCCTATCAGGTTGCTCAATGGTTGCAGCACAAAGGATTTAATGTAGAAGCTTACACGGGGCAATCGGGCGATAAGCGAGAGGAACTCGAATTAGCACTACTTAACAATAAGGTTAAAGCTCTTGTTGCAACTTTGGCGCTAGGAATGGGGTACGATAAACCCGACCTTGCCTTTGTGATTCATTACCAAATGCCTGGCTCGGTGGTTGCTTATTATCAACAAGTGGGCAGGGCAGGGCGGGGCCTCGATTCTGCCTACGGAATTTTGCTGAGTGGCGAAGAAGATTCTCATATTACCGAATGGTTTATTCGCAGTGCTTTCCCTACCCGTAAAGAAGTAGGTGAGGTCTTGGCTACTTTAGAAAATGCCCCCGACGGCCTTTCTATTCCAGAAATTCTTACCCAAGTAAACTTAGGCAAAGGGCGCATCGAAAAAACCATTGCCCTTCTTTCCCTTGAATCTCCTTCTCCCATCGCTAAGCAGGGAACCAAATGGCAACTTACCGCTTCAACTCTTAACGAAAAGTTCTGGACTCGGGCTGATCGACTCACCACATTACGCCACGATGAACATCGACAAATGCAAAAGTATGTTAGCTTACCTTTTGGCGATCATATGAAATTTCTTATCACTGCTCTCGATGGCGACCCAAGTACGGTTGGTAAACCTGTACTCGCCCCTTTGTCTACTTCTGTTAATCCCACTTTAGTGCGAGATGCAGTTGATTTCTTGTGTCGCACTAGTATTCACCTTGACCCCCGAAAGAAATGGCCAGACGGCGGTCTTCCTAGTTATAAAGTGAAGGGCTTGATTACTACAAACTTTCAAGCGCAATTTGGAAAAGCACTTAGCGTTTTAGGGGACGCTGGTTGGGGAACTTTAGTTAAAAAAGGCAAAGAAGAGGGGCATTTTTTAGATGAACTTGTTACAGCTTGTGTAAAAATGCTTCGTGAGTGGAATCCTTTTCCCTCACCTACTTGGGTGACTTGTGTGCCTTCGCTTAGGCACCCTAAACTTGTTCCAGATTTCGCCCAGCGTCTTGCCTCTGCTTTAAATTTGCCTTTTATTGTGACACTGATTAAAAACGAGGAAAGGCCCCTTCAGAAAAGTTTTGAAAATAGTACTCTTCAAGCTCGTAATATTGATGGGGCTTTTATCTTTACTGCAAAAACTTTTCCTCGCAGCCCAGTTCTTCTTATCGATGACCTAGTCGATTCTCGGTGGACGCTTACCATTTCAGCTTGGTTATTACGCAAGGGCGGTTGCGGAGAAGTTTGGCCTTTAGTCCTTTCACAAACGGGGCTTGAATAATGATCCCTAATCTTTCTCCTAATACCAAAGCCATTTTATTGCTTACCGCTCCACTGATTATGGGCACGGGTAAATTAGCTTCAGGTCTGTTAAAGCCTAGCGAGTATAAAATCCTTGCTAAGCACCTCCGTGATTTAAAGCGCCAACCTTCAGACCTGTTAGAAATCAATGCTTTAGAATTGCTTCGAGAATGTCAACCCGTGTTTGAATTAGGCCGTTTACAAAAATTGTTAGACCGAGGCTTCTTACTTAGTCAGGCTATCGATTATTGGCAAACGCGTGCAATATGGGTTATAAGCCGGGCCGATTTGGAATACCCCAAGCGATTGAAAACACGCCTAAGAGATGAGGCCCCAGCTATCCTCTATGGGTGTGGAGATTTGTCCCTTTTAGAATCGGGTGGGCTTGCAGTGGTTGGTTCTCGGAAAGTTGAAAAATCTTTAATCGACTTCACCATAAGTATAGGCCAAGTTGCTGCCCAAGCTGGAAAAACAGTTATTTCTGGTGGTTCGGAAGGGATCGATAAAGCTGCAATGCGTGGGGCACTCGAATCGGGCGGCAAGGTTTGTGCCATCCTTTCTGAAGAGCTTGAAAAAAATACGATGGCTCGTGAACAGCGTAATTCTATTATTGCCAAGAATTTGCTTCTCATTTCACCTTTCGACCCCAGCGCAAGTTTTAATATCGATCAAACTCTTGAGTGTAATAAGCTAATTTACGCTTTGTCTGATTTTGCCTTGGTGGTTAATTCCGATTTTGAAAAAGGTGGTACTTGGGCAGGTGCGGCGGAACAACTTGATGAACTAAAATGCGTACCAATTTATGTAAGGTCAACTGGGCAAGCTTCCGACGGGCTTTTAGGTTTAGTAAAAAAAGGTGCAACTTTATGGCCCAATCCCATCGATTCTAAAACATTTGCAACTTTTTATAACGGTATTAGTCCGCCGCTAACACCAATTTCTGTGCCCAAATCTCCTATCAATCAAACCAAAATTCCTATGACTAAATCTGCTAAAAAATCAGAAGGCCCACCCATTTCAAAGGCTTCAGCTTCTAGCAAAAAACTAAAGGCAATTACCAGCCAAGAACCTTTTATTTCGTACCCACCATCTGAGGTATTGTTTGATGCGTTGCGCGAGTTGTTGCAACAAATTTTAAAAAAACCGATGAAAGAATCTGAGATTGCAAAATTGTTAAAAGTATCAACTTTACAGGCAAAAACATGGCTCGAAAAGCTGATCATCGAAAAAGTAATTGATAAAGATAAAAATACTTTTCTTTATTTTTCTATCATTTCGGAAAATAATTCAGATGACCAACCGAATAACAATTAGTCCCAACAAAAAGTTATTTCCATTCGTGGTACTTTTTTTAGTTGGTTACACAGAAATTTACTTTTATTACGGCGAAAGTGGCTATTGTCAAATTTCTAAATTTTTGCAAGGAGAAGAAGATGCCTAGACTTAACCATTCCGAAATTATTTGCATTTTAGACCGTTCTGGGTCGATGCAGGCTATCAAGGCAGATGCCATTGGGGGTTTTAACTCCTTCCTCGACGAACAGTTGAAAGTTCCAGGGTCCGCCTCGGTTACTGTTGTGCTTTTTGATAATGAATATGAAGTTCCTGTAAAAAATGTTGACCTGAAAAAGGTGGAACACCTTAACGAGCATACTTTTGTGCCTAGGGGAGGAACTGCCCTCCTAGACGCTATTGGAAAAACAATTAATGAGGTCGGAGAAAGGCTTGCGAAAACTAATGAATCTGAAAAGCCTGAGAAAGTCTTAGTTTGCATTTTGACCGATGGTGAAGAAAACAGTTCGCACGAATTTGATAAATGTAAAATCAAAAATATGATTGAACATCAGCAACTTATCTACAATTGGGGCTTTGTTTTCCTTGGGGCTAACCAAGATTCGTTTGCTCAGGCTAGTAGCCTTGGTATTGAAAAAAATATGGTTGCGAATTTTGAACCGACTCCCGTAGGTACCAGGCGAGCAAATGCTCAAATGAGTTCTATGGTGATGAGTGCCAGGCCTCGTTTTGAGCCAGACCCCGAACCTAGAAAAGTTCCTAAAACTAGAAAGAAAACTTAATAATCTGGCACAATGTTTTTATCTTTTCTCCAGCAATAATAAATCTTATTGCTGGATTTTTTTTAAAGCGTAGCTAAATAAGTACGAGATAACATCTAAATTAAAGTTTGTAACCAAATGGAAGATGAATTTAATCTGATGAGATTTTTGAAAGCACAAGAATCTCGATATGAACAGGCTCTTATAGAAATTCAACAAGGAAAGAAATCTTCCCATTGGATGTGGTATATATTTCCGCAATTTAGAGGTTTAGGGTTTAGTCAACTTTCAATTCTTTATGCAATAAAAAGTTTGCCCGAAGCTAAAGCATATTTGAGCCACCCAATTCTTGGACCAAGACTATTCGAAGCGGTTCAGGCAGTTCTTGGGATTAAAGGAAAATCAGCGTTTGAGATTTTTGGTTCTCCAGATGATTTAAAACTTAAGTCGTGTGCAACCTTGTTTGAATCAATTTCACCAAAGGATTTGGCATTTTTAAAATTACTTGAACAATTTTATGATGGGTCTTTCGATTCTAAAACACTAGAAGTATTAAAAACTTAGTTTGTAAATTTATAGCTTGAATTTATAAGGCTTTTATTAAAGGGCAATTGTTCATAACACTATCGTTTTTTCTGTACCACTCTAAAAGGCCGTGCGACCTCTTAGCCAGCATTTTTCTTACTTCTCGCCTTTGCCCCTTAACTCGGGGGATGGCCATATCATCGTATGCAGTGGTTTGGTGTCTCATCCACGCAATAACAGCAGCTTCAACGCGGTTTTCAATAGGAATCCGTTTGGTTCGTGCTACCGTTCCGCTACCCACTGGCGTTGCGTGCTTGGTAACGGCTTGTGCTAAAGAAAGCGCAAGAATCGTATGTGCGGGATGAAATGCAAGGTAGTTTAGTAAAGCACCCTGAAAATCTTCCACATATTCATCTTGAACTTTTTCTCTGCGTTTTGAATCTGCAGCTTTTCGTTTCGCAAAACTTTCTGTTGAACGCTCATCCTTTAATTCATTACGAATTTTTTCAATGATTTCACTTGAAGCCCAGATACCCTTTGAGAAAACTCGCCTTCCTTTCTTTTCCGCAACCACCCAATGTTCGCCCATTGTTTTTACTCTTCTAGTGAGCGCAGCATCACCTGGTGGTAAAAGAATCCAATTTACTGGAACGGTTATGATCTTGCCCTCTGGTGTGCAAACGGTGTTCTGGGTAGGCCCCGGTGAAAAAGTTAAACCCATAGGTTTTACCATCGTTTTTATAAAGAAGATTGTAGGTTCAAGAAACTATATTTATTTAAGTTGTTCGATAGCTTCTTTAATAAAGGTCGCATGAACAATGATGGAAATTCCAAGTCTATGGCGTACTTTTGTTGCGCCATATATTGATTTCATATCTTCATCAAGAAAGCGCTGTGCTATGACTAACCCCAAGATAAGGTTCAAACTTTCATTGTTAGGTGTAGCATTGTTAGGGGTGAAGTTGTTAGTGCGTGTAAGGAAAACAGGCCCGCCACTATCACCCTCAAAAGTGTTTGAGCTCATAAAAAAAGATTTGGTCTTCTGTGTTGGAACAAGAGGGAAGCTTGCAATTGGGCCATCGCGAAGGATAGGAAATCCAGCAGGGTTACTTTCTTCTCGATGAGGATAACCTAGGTAGGCAATCTTCTCGCCTGAATGAACCTTATGCTTAATTAAATCGTTATCGCTTGCCAGAATAGAAGTGCTAATTTTTACAAGGTCTGCATTATTAGGGGGAGTAATCCAAAGGACTGCTACATCTTGAGTTTTACTTTTTGTCCAAAGGGGTTTACCTTCTTTTCGTATAAGAAGCTTGGCCGGTTCTTTTTTATATTCGCCCTCAGCTTGTTTAGAACGAAAGATAAGCGAAGTTTCTTCCCCGGGTGTGTTTTCTAAAACATGAGATGCAGTTACAAGAATATGCTTCTCATCTTTTTGATTGTAAAGGATGAACCCCGTTCCTGTGGAGTTGGTATGGCTAATTTTTACAGTTGCTCGCATCAACTGGGTGTTAAGGTCTTCGGTCTCTGCGAAAACTGGGTAAACAAATAACAAAGCTATAAAAAGTAGAACTAGATGTTTCATAAGTGTCCTAAAAAATTCACCAAAGGTCTGATTTAGTAACCTTATCAATTTAAAGGTCAAATAAGTTATCACTTGATGCGATAAGTTATTCAACATTTTTCTTTACCACGATGCGTTTATTCTTTTTTACCTATCGTGGTAACTGCTTTACAAATTTAGCGCTGGGCGTTAACCTTAACCAAATATTTAATGTTTATACTAAAGAGCGAGCTATGAAAAAAACAATAATTCTTAGCCTGTTGTTTACTTTACTTTTAGGGTTTTTTTTAGAAGGTCAACCTCCTCAAGTTAAAGTGTTCGAATTGGGAAAAGGCATTAAAATTGAAATGGTTCAAGTGCCTGCTGGTAAGTTTCTTATGGGTTCACTTGAGACCGAAAAAAATCGGTTCCCCAATGAAACTTCGCACCAAGTTAGTATCACCAAGCCTTATTTTCTAGCTAAGTACGAAACAACTCAGGAACAATGGGAAGTGGTTATGGGCAATAATCCAAGTTCAGAAAAGGGCCAAAAGTTGCCTGTTACTGATGTCTCTTGGGAGGAAGTTCAAGAATTTATTGAAAAACTTAACCAGAAAATTAAAGGAACTGTTCGCCTTCCAACCGAAGCCGAGTGGGAGTTCGCTTGCAGGGCAGGAACTAAGACTTCTTATTCCTGGGGTGATGAATTGAAACCCACGGATGCCAATTATGTGAACTCTAAAAACGGTTCCCCGATTGCAGTTGGTAACTTCAAACCAAACGCCTTTGGCCTTTACGATATGCATGGAAATGTTTGGGAGTGGTGTAACGATTGGTACGGAGAGTATCCCTTGGGGCCTGTTATCGACCCAAACGGGCCAGACGATGGGGAATTTCGGGTATTGCGCGGAGGTTCATTTGACGCTGTTACTCGATTGCGTTCAGCTTTTCGAAACTTCAATGTGCAATCGGATAAAACCAATGCCACAGGTTTTCGTCTAGCGAGTTCAAATTAAATTACTCTATTTTTTTAGAATGTTATTAAGAAAGCTGAAAAGCTCTGCACTGGCTTTATCATCTTTTAAGCCTATATCAGAATTGATCGTGCCGTGGGTTTTCCCAGTTGCTGGATAAGCCTTAGCTGAAATACCAGAGTCTTGAAGAGCTTTTACTAACCGAAGCGATTGCCCTTTGGTCTCTGGATGTTCTGCAACATGCAAAATAAGGAAAGGCGGAATCCCTTTATCTTTTGCTACATGGGTGACCGGAGAAAGGTCTTTCTGCTGGGATTCGATGCCAAATTTCTTTTTATAGGAAGTGGCTCGTTTTTCTTCTACCGTGGCTATTTGTAATGGAACATCATAGGTATCGCCATCAACAGGTACACACCCTTTGATACTGGCAAATGATAATTTTTCAGATTTTAAATAGCGGTCATCGGTGCAAATTAAAGCAGCAAGTTGCGCCCCTGCAGAATGTCCCATAACAAAAATGGTATTTGGATCTCCGCCATATTCCTTCGCATGGTCGTACACCCATTTAATAGATTTAGCAACATCGCCTGCCATCTCGTGGATGTTAACGGTGGGGATTAATCTGTAGTTGGTGGAGACAAAGAGAAAGCCCATTTCTGTAAAAACTTGTGGTTTTAATTGGACATCATTCTTGTTGCCCGCCTGCCAACCGCCCCCGTGAATCCAGAAAACGATAGGAAGATTTTTACCCGAAGGGGAGGGTGTAAATATATCGAGTGTTTGTCTTTCGATTTTTTGTTCGGAGTAGGGGATTGCAAGATAACTCTTTGGTTCTGCAGCAAAAAGCTGGGAGGATAAAAGATAGCTAAGGATTAAGAATGATTGGCTCATAGGTTGCTCCTCTAAGTAAGTTAAATTTAAATTTATTTTAAGCTTAAAAAAGAGTTGTCACTAGATATTTTTTGCTTATCGTTTAATTTTTTTTTAGTATTTTAATAATGTGTAGAAACAATTACCTATTAACAAGAATTTGTGTTTCGTTATTTGAATAAGAATAGTTAAATCACTAACCCTAAAAAATAGTGCAATTTTTTATCTTAGTAGAACCCATTTTTATTAAAGTGGTTTGTTATTTGTTGATTTGTAACAGATAACTAATGTTCTTTTAATTTTAAGTTTATCTTTTATTTGTGACAAAAAAGTATAAGCTTTGTACTTAAGACTTACAGAATTTTGTAAAACATTTGATCAAGGATTCTTTAATGAGCAGGCCATTTCTCTTAATGACCACATTTTCAGTTTTAAGTTTTTCTTTATCTCTTCTTTATGCACTCCAACCAGACTCCAATATAAAACCAATGCAAGTCTTATTAATTGGCAACAGTCAGTGCCCAACTATCATTGCTAATCAGTTGATCGAAAATCTGGCAAAGTCTGATTCTAAAGAGGGTTCCCGCTCTATAAAAATAGTTGGTTGCATTAAAGGGGGCGCTTCTTTGAAATCACATTGGGATGCAGGTTTATCGCCGATGTCGGCTCGTTCTATGATTGCTAGTGGGACTTACAATTTCATCGTCCTCCAAGATATCTACAATGTTGAAGAACCTGCTTTTGCCCCTTACGCTCGATTATTTTGCGCCTTGATAAAAGAAAAAAGTGCTACTCCTATTCTTTTTTCCACTGCTTCTATTATTAGTGATTACCCACGGGGATTCGAGCGGCTTCATCGTATCCAACTTGCATTAGGAAAGGAATTAGGTGTGCCCGTCGTAGATTCAAGTTATGCCTATTTGAAGTATTTGGGGGAGAAACCCTCTACCGAACGACTTGAAAGCTTATTTGCAAAAGATAAAGCACACCTAGGCCTTTGGGGAAGTTATATTTATTCTTGTGGAATTTACTCTGCTATTACGAATCGTAATCCGATTAATCTTGCTGCTCCACATTCAATTCCGGTTGATGTTGTTAAGCAATTGCAGGAAGCAGCTTGGCTACAGCATCAAGAAACCAAATCTGCTATGAATAAATAAAGGTTGAACCTTGATATTGATTGGTTTTTACAAATGCCAGATAGAAGGCTTTTAATGAAAGGCTTGAGAGAGTAGGTTCTAACTAAAATAAATAATATGACCCTTTAAGATTTCATTACTTAATGTGGGTTAATTAATTTGTTGCAGTCTAAAAATTTTTGAAATCAAATATCTTTAATTTCAGCAATATGATTTAATTTGAATGGTTTCTAGGGCAAAATACCATTTATTATTAATGATTATATTGTCAAAAATTTAATTATAAGTCGGGGTAACTATATAGGGAGTTTAACTTGAAGATTTCTAATTTGTTGTTTCTTTTCTTTAACTTTAATCCAAGTTGGTAGAGTTAATGCTGAAAATCCTAGTTACCAGAAAGATATTGCTCCGCTTCTAACGAAATACTGTGTTGATTGTCACGGTGCGAATAAGCCAAAATCTGGGGTTCGCTTCGATTCTTATGAATCGACGATGGCTAAAAGTCGGAAGGTTTCCGTGGTTGCCGGTGAACCTGAAAAAAGTAAGTTAAATCAATCGTTGATAGGTGAAGTAAAATTAATGCCACCCAAAAAGTCTGGCGTAAAGATGACAACAGAGGAAATTGAAAAAATTAAGCTTTGGATAAAAAACGAGGCCAAAAAAGATTAGCTGAAAATTAGTCATCTTGTTCCTTGTTTTGGGTTCTAAAATTAAAGTAACCTTTTTTTTAAACCAACCTAATTCGAGATTTCTGTGCAATTTTAATCTAAAGGAATTAGTTTGCTATCAATTCTATAAAATACACAAATACTTTATAATAAGTGATTATTTAATTGATTCGCACGGTAAGCATAAGAATCTTTTAAATTAATGAAGTTAGGTCTTTAATAATTTGAGCTTATGTTTTGTTTAAACCTGTTTCAATTTCTTTAATTGCATTTTTAAGACTTATTCTCATTTGTTTCATTTGATCGCTTGGTATTTTTTGTTGATTTAACAAAAGTAAAGAAGTTGAAAGTAATTCTTTAGCATCAGCTAAATTGCGGTCTGATTTTGTTTTTGTGCTCGAAGCAGTTTTAGTAATTGGATTTCTAGTTGATTGGATTGCAGTTTGTTGTGTCATACCTTTTGTTTGCGGGTATTTTTGTTGAAGTGAGTCTGTAAGTTTTTTGACTTCAACTTGGGCTTTTGCTTTGTGATTGTTGTAAATATTATCAGCTTGGTTTAGTTTTATACTTGCTCTATTTATGGTCGTTATTAATTCCAAAAATTTTGGATCAACTCGGCTTAAATTGTTTCTAACCAACTGGTTGGCAAAGGGTAGGTTCCTCAACCCCCACGCGTTTCTTGGGTGTACCCTAGAACTGCAACTGCTAATGCAAGTAATATTCTTTTCATTTTTAATTCCCCATAAAGTTTGGTACAAATGCAAAATTAAATTTATTATAATTGCGTTTATTTAAAATACCAATTTTGGGATAAAGATTAGATATTTAGTTCGAGTGAAATCTAGTTATGGCAAATCATCAATAAACCAGTTCTCTAGCCTTTTGCGGGCCCAAGGGGTTTTTCTTAAAAAGGTTAAGCTCGACTTGATGCTCGGATCGAATTGAAAACAACGAACCGGAATGCGCCTTGCTAATTCGTTCCAGCCATATTTTGCAACAAGTTCCACCACAATTTTTTCCAGGGTTACGCTATGAAGTGGGTCGTTTGGGTGAGATGGTGATAATGTCATTCTTGAATTCTCGTTTATTACTTTTGTTACAGCTTAATTTATTTTGCTTACTAATATCCTATTAAAATACACGAATTACAGGTTTATGTATAAGTTAATTGTTCCAATTAATTGTACAGTTTAATGCTAGTTGTATAGAAAACTTGGATTTTTCATTAGTAACTCAGGTCGGTGCCTTCTTTATTTTACTAAATATCATTTAGCATTTTATTTTCTATTTTCCTTACTCTACTAATTCTTTTGATATTTTTAGGACTTACGCAGTTATGTGCACTGGTTGTTGAAACCAAGGGTTTGCCCTGAAGGCCCGAACGGTATCCTAGAATATCATTGCTTTGAGACTAACCCAGTTAATACCGGTTCTAAAACAGTACTTTTCAAATACCAAAA
>JBDNHI010000069.1:0-2859 GCA_041694635.1 Gemmataceae bacterium
GGTCTGCAATCAAACCTGTCGACATTGCCATGTGGATGCTGGCCCAGACCGCCGCGAATCCATGACTATCGCAGTGGCGGAGGCCTGCCTTCGGTTGCTTCGCACCGCCAACATCCCAACCCTCGACATCACCGGTGGGGCTCCGGAGATGAATCCCCATTTCCGCTGGCTAGTCGCTGAAGCTAAGGCTCTGGGGCGGCGTGTGATTGATCGGTGCAATTTGACCATCCTCGTGGCTTCAGGATTCGAGAGCCTCCCCGAGTTCCTAGCGGAGTACTCGGTCGAAATCGTCGCATCGCTCCCCTGCTATCTCGAAGAGAATGTCAACAAGCAGCGCGGAAACCATGCGTTTGAACGCTCCATCAGGGCGCTACGGCGATTAAATGAACTGGGCTACGGCCTTCCCGATTCGCCATTGAGCTTGACTCTCGTGTTTAATCCCGTTGGCCCTTCGCTGCCTCCGGCGCAAGACCGCTTGGAAGCGGATTATCGTCGGGAACTACGAACTCGGTACGGCATCGAGTTCACACAACTCTACACGATCACCAACATGCCCATTAGCCGATTCTTAGATGATTTATTGCAAAGCGGCAGGTTTGAATCGTACATGCAGAAACTTGTGGAAGCATTTAACCCAGCCACGATCGGTGGTTTGATGTGTCGTACCATGCTTTCCGTGGATTGGCAGGGGAATTTGTCTGACTGCGACTTTAATCAAATGCTAGGGCTGGGGCTCTTTCCCGATCAGCCGCGAAATATTCTAGATATCCGTGAACAGGATCTCGCTCAATTACTCGATCGCCGCATCGTTACCGGCCAGCACTGCTTCGGCTGCACCGCAGGAACTGGGTCAAGTTGCCAAGGGAGTTTGTCGCAATGATTGGGCAATCTATTCTTTGGGTGAATGACCCTTGCCGCCGGCGGCAGAATGCGAGTCATCACCCATGAGCACCTCTGTTTCGGGTGGACCTGCAACAATTCAATCTGCAACCGTGCGAGCGGAGCGTCTAATTGTGTTTGCACGCTTTCCCGAGGCGGGTCACACCAAGACCCGTTTGATTCCAGCGCTCGGGGCCGACCGGGCGGCGCAACTTCAGGAGGCGTTGACGCATAGAACCTTAAAGGTTGCGAGGCGACTCTGCGTGCATCGTTCGTGCGATCTGGAGGTGAGATTCTTTGGGGGCGACATCAATCAGATGAAAAGCCTGTACGGGGCTGAATTGCGGTTTGCGCCACAGCTAGGAGCCGGCCTGGGAGAACGGCTTGAGCAATCCATCGATGCGGCATTTTGCGAGGGCGCTAAACGCGTACTCGTGATCGGCACCGACTGCCCAGAAATAGAAACCGATCTACTCTCCGAAGCATTTGACGCATTGACACGATCTGATGTTGCTTTAGGCCCAGCCCTAGACGGCGGCTACTACTTGATCGGCCTCAACGGAAATCGACCAGAACTTTTTCAGAGAATCGACTGGGGCACAGACCAAGTGTTGCGACAAACAATCGACAAAGCCCGTCGAATGCACTGCAAGATGCACCTCCTAAAACCACTCTCAGATGTAGACTATCCTGAAGATTTGCTTGCCTGCCGACGCCTGCCGACCGAGTTCTCCGAGATCTTGCCTATGTCGCAAGCAGGTCGCCTTTCGATTATTATGCCGACGCTCAACGAAGAAGGAACCATAGAACAGACCTTGTTGCCACTTGTGGGGCGAACCGACATCGAAGTGATCATCGCCGATGGCGGAAGCGCAGACGAGACCGTTAGCATCGCTCGTCGATTGGGAGCCCGCATCGTGCTAGCACGGCTCGGGAGGGGGCGTCAAATGAACGCCGGAGCGGCGCTCGCGAGTGGCGAAATACTACTGTTCTTGCACGCAGACACAAAGCTTCCCGCGAACTTTAAATGCGCCATCTGGTCAGCCTTAAATCACGATGCCGTCGCCGGGGCATTTCGTCTCCGCATTGATGATCCGCGCACAGCCCTCCGCTGGATTGAATGGGGAGCGAACCTACGCTCGCAATTTCTGCAAATGCCGTATGGCGACCAGGGGCTATTTGTGCGAGCAGAATTGTTCCACCAGCTTGGCGGCTTTTCAAATTGGCCGCTTATGGAAGACTACGAATTGTGCAGGCGATTACGCAAGCATGGTCGAATCGTCCTGACCACCGAATCCGCCTGCACCTCGGCCAGACGCTGGAACAAGGTCGGCATCTGTCGGACCACCTTGATTAACCAACTCACCGTGGCGGCCTTTCATTTCGGCGTTTCACCACAGCGGTTGGCCCGTTGGTATACATCTTGGCTGAAACGCGACGGCTCGTAAGCTGGCTGCCGAAGCTGCCGTAAGGCAGCATTCGCTTGTTCGGAAAACCTTCACCAGGGTTGCATCTCTTGCGCTGGTAGAAAGTTTAACAAATTCTTTTTCTGTAAAGAAACGGCTTATCTTGCAACTAACCACCGGTGGTTGAATAAAGCTCCCAGTGGGTCCGATTTTCATAAATTCCAGCTTTCTTTTAAATCAACATGCATCCTTTTTTTCACTTCTCTTTTCCTTTGTCTAAACCCTTTAATCTTCATTTTTATTAGTTGATAATCCAAAGCACCCTAGTACGATATATCAGACAGAATATTTCTTTTAGATTAAGCACCCTTGGTTAATCAAAGGCAAAAAGTTAATGGATATTTTATCTTTCCTTCTCATTGGCCTTGCAGCAGGTTGGATTGCAGGCCAGATTATGAAAACTGGAAGTTCAGGTATTAAAGGCGACCTCATTGTTGGAATACTTGGCGCCTTACTCGGTGGCTTACTTTTCAAAACTCTTGGACTTCATTCTTCAGGAATGATCGGCAGTTTA
>JBDNHI010000070.1:0-2825 GCA_041694635.1 Gemmataceae bacterium
GGTCTGCAATCAAACCTGTCGACATTGCCATGTGGATGCTGGCCCAGACCGCCGCGAATCCATGACTATCGCAGTGGCGGAGGCCTGCCTTCGGTTGCTTCGCACCGCCAACATCCCAACCCTCGACATCACCGGTGGGGCCCCGGAGATGAATCCCCATTTCCGCTGGCTAGTCGCTGAAGCTAAGGCTCTGGGGCGGCGTGTGATTGATCGGTGCAATTTGACCATCCTCGTGGCTTCAGGGTTCGAGAGCCTCCCCGAGTTCCTAGCGAAGCACTCGGTCGAAGTCGTCGCATCGCTCCCTTGCTATCTCGAAGAGAATGTCAACAAGCAGCGCGGAAACCATGCGTTTGAACGCTCCATCAAGGCGCTACGGCGATTAAATGAACTGGGCTACGGCCTTCCCGCTTCGCCATTGAGCTTGACTCTTGTGTTTAATCCCGTTGGCCCTTCGCTGCCTCCTGCGCAAATCCTATTGGAAGCGGATTATCGTCGAGAACTACGAACTCGGTACGGCATCGAGTTCACACAACTCTATACGATCACCAACATGCCCATTAGCCGATTCTTGGACGATTTATTGCAAAGCGGTAGGTTTGAATCGTACATGCAGAAACTTGTGGAAGCATTTAACCCAGCCACGATCGGTGGTTTGATGTGTCGTACTATGCTTTCCGTGGATTGGCAGGGGAATTTGTCTGACTGCGACTTTAATCAAATGCTCGGGCTGGGGCTCTTTCCCGATCAGCCACGAAATATTCTAGATATCCGTGAACAGGATCTCGCTCACTTACTCGATCGCCGCATCGTTACCGGCCAGCACTGCTTCGGCTGCACCGCAGGGGCTGGGTCAAGTTGCCAAGGGAGTTTGTCGCAATGATTGGGCAATCTATTCTTTGGGTGAATGACCCTTGCCACCAGCGTCAGAATGTGAGCCTTCACCTATGAGCATCTCTATTTTGGGTGAACCTGCAGCGATTCAATCTGCATCCGTGCGAGCGGAGCGTTTAATTGTGTTTGCGCGCTTTCCCGAGGCGGGTCACACCAAGACCCGTTTGATTCCAGCGCTCGGGGCCGAGCGGGCGGCGCAACTTCAGGAGGCGTTGACGCATAGAACCTTAAAGGTTGCGCGGCGACTCCGCGTGCATCGTTCGTGCGATCTGGAGGTGAGATTCTCCGGGGGCGACATCAATCAGATGAACAGCCTGTACGGGGCTGAATGGCGGTTTGCGCCGCAGCTAGGAACCGGCCTGGGAGAACGGCTTGATCAATCCATCGATGCGGCATTTTGCGAGGGTGCTAAACGCGTACTCGTGATCGGCACCGACTGCCCGGAAATAGAAACCGCTCTACTCTCGGAAGCGTTTGACGCACTGACACGATCCGATGTTGCTTTAGGCCCAGCTCTGGACGGCGGCTACTACTTGATCGGCCTCAACGGAAATCGACCAGAACTTTTTCAGGGAATCGACTGGGGCACAGACCAAGTGTTGCGACAGACAATCGACAAAGCTCGTCAAATGCACTGCAAGATGCACCTCCTAAAACCACTCTCAGATGTGGACTATCCTGAAGATTTGCTTGCCTGCCGACGCCTGCCGACCGAGTTCTCCGCAATCTTGCCGATGTCGCAAGCAGGTCGCCTTTCGATTATTATGCCGACGCTCAACGAAGAAGGAACCATAGAACAGACCTTATTGCCACTTGTAGGGCGAACAGACATCGAAGTGATCATCGCCGATGGCGGAAGCGCAGACGAGACAGTTAACATCGCTCGTCGATTGGGAGCCCGCATCGTACCCGCACGGCCCGGGAGGGGGCGTCAAATGAACGCCGGAGCGGCACTCGCGAGTGGCGAAATACTACTGTTCTTGCACGCAGACACAAAGCTTCCCGCGAACTTTCAATGCGCCATCTGGTCAGCCTTGAATCACGATGCCGTCGCCGGGGCATTTCGTCTCCGCATTGATGATCCGCGCACTGCCCTCCGCTGGATTGAATGGGGAGCGAACCTACGCTCGCGATTTCTGCAAATGCCGTATGGCGATCAGGGGCTATTTGTGCGAGCAGAATTGTTCCACCAGCTAGGTGGCTTTTCAAATTGGCCGCTCATGGAAGACTACGAATTGTGCAGGCGATTACGCAAGCATGGTCGAATCGTCCTGACCACCGAATCCGCCAGCACCTCGGCCAGACGCTGGAACAAGGTCGGCATCTGTCGGACCACCTTGATTAACCAACTCACCGTGGCGGCCTTTCATTTCGGCGTTTCACCACAGCGGCTGGCGCGTTGGTATACATCTTGGCTGAAACGCGACGGCTCATAAGCTGGCTGCTGAAGCTGCCGTAAGGCAGCATTCGCTTGTTCGGAAAACCTTCAGAAAGGTCGCATCTCTTGCGCGGGTGGAAAGTTTCACAAAACTCCTCTTCTGTAAAGAAACGGCTTGTCTTGCAACTAACCATCGGGGGTTTGAATAAAGCTCCTAGTGGGGCAGATTTTCATACATTCATGCTTTCTTTCAAATCAACATGCATCCATTAATCTTTATTTTATCAGTTGATAACCCAAAGCACCCTAGTACGATATATCAGACAGGATATTTCTTTTAGACTAAGCACCCTAAGTTAATCAAAGGCAAAAGTTAATGGATATTTTATCTTTACTTCTCATCGGCCTGGCAGCGGGTTGGATTGCAGGCCAGATTATGAAAACTGGAAGTTCAGGTATTAAAGGCGACCTCATTGTTGGAATACTTGGCGCCTTACTCGGTGGCTTACTTTTCAAAACTCTTGGACTTCATTCTTCAGGAATGATCGGCAGTTTA
>JBDNHI010000071.1:0-23095 GCA_041694635.1 Gemmataceae bacterium
CGGCATAAAACCGGAGAATTTTCATTGGTTTCTGAAGGAGTGCGAATGGCGCTTCAATGGAGGCAATCACCAACAGTTGCTAAAGCAGCTTAAATACTGGTATAAACACACTAAACATTAGACGCTAAGTGGTATAGCCCCGATTATTAAAGTGCAAATTCCTGCAACTCTTCCAAATTTGCAAATTCTAAAGTAGAAATATGGCAAGCGTTAAGATTCACCCTTGGGGCGTATCCTGCATCGTAAGCTTCTTTCCAACGAGCTGCGCAAAGGCACCAGCAATCGCCTGGTTTTAATCCAGGAAAAGCCCATTCAGGAACAGGCGTTGAAAGATCGTTTCCTTGTGCCTTGCTGAATGTTAAAAACTCTTCGGTTACTTGAACACAAACGGTATGAATTCCAAAATCCCCTGGGCCTGTATCGCATTTGCCATTGCGGTAGAAACCAGTTTTAGGGGACATACAGCAAACTTCAAGATCTTTACCCAATACATTTTTAGCACCAGCCATTCTTTTCACTCCCTATTTTTAAATAATCAATGTTATTCTATTATGAATAGTCAGGATTAAGTAGATTTTATGCAATATTTATTACTCTGACATTTATTATTTTAAAACTGGAGCAAGAAATGAATTTTTTCGTCCTGATGACTCTTTATGCTGCGTTTTGCGGAATGGCTTTTTCACAAGGCCCTAATCCTAAAATTATCGCTCAAATTGCCATTTCTAAAAATAATAAAAACAAACAAGGTATCGTACTATCTTCCCCTCAAGACCTTGCAACATTTTTTAATATGCCCGAACCCGATGCTAAATCCTTTGTAGAAGGATTACTCAAAGTCCCGCAAATTAATTTTGATTCGCAAATGCTTCTGGTGATTCAAGGTGGCGAATGCCGCACCGGCGGGTTCAAAGTCATTTTTAAATCCTGCGAAATCAAAGCTAATCAACTGCAAGTGCATTGGCAACTTCAAGGGCCTCCTCCAGATGCGTTTGTCACACAGGCTTTGACTTACCCTGCCTTAATTGTTTTAACCGAGAAGTACAAAGGTGAGGTTAAATTTATTCAGTCGATGGCTCAAGAAAAACGAACAACCCCATAAGGAAAGGCCTTATGGGGTTGTTAATGCCAATTAATAGTTACTGTTTTTGCCTTGGGGAGTCTTTACCTTGGGACCTGCCATCGGGGCCCCCTTTGCCTTGGGAATTAGGGCCATTACGCATAAAAGTCTGGAATTTTTCATCTCCCATAGTTTCGCGCATAGCTTTCATCATCGATTGTTGAAGTTCGCGCATTTCAGCGGTAATTTTCTCACGATCGCCATTTTCTGATCTACCTTTTTCCATCAGTTGGCGAACTTTTTCTTGATGGGCAGCCATAATATCTTCAACCTTGGCCCGTGTATCTTTATTTAGGTCAAGTTCTTTAAAAAGGCGCTCCCTTGCTTCGGGGTTAAATCCTGGTCTAAAAGAATCTGGTCTAGCACCTTCTCGGGGTGGGTTAGCAGGATTCGCTTTACGATCACCTTCTTTACGATCACCTTCGGGTCGGCCTTGACCTTCAGGGTTAAATCCTGGCCTTGGGGCATCTGGCCTAGCACCTTCTCGGGGTTGGTTAGCAGGATTCGCTTTACGATCGCCTTCTTTACGATCACCTTCGGGACGCCCTTGACCTTCGGGTATTGGACCACCATTTGGAGGGGTTTGCCGTTTCCAATCCGCGCCACGTATCCCCATAGGATTACCCGGCATTCCCATAACCAAGCGGTTAAATGGTTGTGTCATTTGAATTTGATTCGCAACATTTTTGGCTGCAGTTGCAGTCACGGGGTCGCTACTTTGAGACATTTGCCTAAGGGCGGGAAGTGCAGGGCTACCGATGCTAATAAGTGCGTTTCGCGCACTATTGCGGATAGTGTCATGACGGTCGGTCATTTTTTCAGCAAGAGATTTGATCCAAGCATCAAGTTCTTTATCAGGTTTAGCAACTTCGTTAACCAAAGGCCTTAAATTAGTTTGGGGTGCAGGATTCTTACCTTGCTCTCTTCTAGGTTCCTGGGCAACCAGTGCACCAAAAAGAGCGATTCCTGCAAGAGGAATCAAGAACGCAATCCCTTTGCAAATTTTTGAAAACAATAGTGGTTTGGGAAGAAGAATCATAAAACTCCTTAGTTGAACAAGTGGGAAAGTGCCTTGTCAAAATGTAAAGTTAGCTTGATTATCAACTTTACAAATAAATTTTACAAGACTGAGATAAAGATTGTAACTAAAAAATCATTATAAAATGATGAGTATATCAAGAATAATACGATTTTTTTTGAGATATTTTTTCAGCTAGATAGGCATCAGGTACGAACCTTAGCCCAAGATATGAATACTTTTGAATCAGTAAAATAATTTTTTCCCAACCTTGAATCTCTGCCCATTTGAATGGCCCACCCCATTCATTGGGAAAGTTAATAGTCAAATTTAATGCTAAATCCAACATCCCTGGGGTTGGTACTACTTTTTCTGACATAATTCGGTTCGCTTCGATGAATGCCACCAGCATTAATCGTTCCACTAAATCCTCGTCGGGCAAACTCAACTTAGCCCTTTGCAACGGACTTATCATTTGAATCAGTTCGGGGTCTGGTTCACTTTTATTTTCTTCATTGTATTTGTAATAACCAACTTTACTTTTAACTCCTAGTCTGCCCTTTTCAATTAACATTTTATTAATGATAGGAACCGGAAATCGATCGCCTACTAATGCCTCGCTGATGGATTGATTCAAATAAAAACAACTATCGATGCCATTGAGATCCATAAACTCAAAAAGACCAAATAAAAAGCCTGCATTACGAAATGCATTATCTAAAGCATAGGGGTCTATACCTTCAATAACCATTTCCTGCGATTCCCGAAACCATGCAAGCAATAATCGATTGCTAAGAAACCCAGGGGAATCATTAATAATGATAGGAGTCTTTTTAATCTTTTTAGCAAACGCCACTAATTTTGCAACGCATTCATCGCTAGTCGCTTTAGTCCGCACGATAAGAACAAGGTTTGGGTGAAGAAGTGGGGGATAAAAGTGGAACCCTGCAAAATTTTCTGGGTTTTTTAAGCAAGATCCTAACTTTTCTAGATTTATGCTATTGGTGTTCGAACAGATAATCGTACCTACTGATACAAAAGAATCCAAATCATTATACAGTTCAATCTTTGCTTCTTCATTCTCTATGATTGCTTCAATGATTATATTGCGATCCATCAAGGAGCTTAATACGGTTGAAGTGTTAAGCCTTCCCTGAACTTGCATCATCTCTTCGACTGTAAGAACATCTTGCCTTAATTTATTAAGAAGTTCTTTAATAATTGCGGTTGTTCCTTGTCCTAAGTTTACGGGCACAAGGTCTACTAGAAGGGATTGGATATATCTTTTAGCGATTAGCAAAGCGATAGAAGGCCCAATAGATCCAGAACCAATAACGCCAACTTTATCAATAGAACTAGGGATATCAGCATCACCAATTTGTTTTAAATCCCAAATAGAATCTTTGATATTCTGCATTAAAAAGCAGTTTTTTACATAATTAGATTTCCAAGCGTTATTAAAAAACTCGATAGTATCGGATTGTGCATCTTGAGCATTTTTTAGGCAAGAATCGATTGCAAAGAGAATGATTTTTTGGTCTGGAGTTTTTTTCCTTCCACCCTTTTCTAAAAACTTTTGTTTGAAAAAAATGAATTCCTCAGTCGAAATTAATAAATTTTCAGCTTTTGCAACTCTTCTAGATTTCCACTCTCCTGTTTTATACAGTGTGTTAATTAAAGTGATTGCATTACTTCGCAACCTATCAACATGAACTACTTCATCTAAAATCCCTTTATTAAGCAGCGACCCCGCACTGTGAGATGCAGCATTAGTAATCACATCAATTGCTACATCCAAACCACAAATCCTTGACATCCTCGAAGGGCTTCCTAATGATGGAGGCAAACCCATCGTAATTCCAGGTAGGTTAAAAGTGGTTATCAAATTTTCACAAGCAACTCGATAATCAAAAGCTAGAATAAATTCAAAACCACAACCACGACAAAATCCATTGATTTCAACAACGGTGGGGAAAGGCAATTGCTCGATCAAGGCGAGACAATCTGCTGCGTTATTAAGAAAATCTGGAATTGCCCCGGGAGCAATTCCCATCGAGCCAACTTCTTTCCAATTGTAATCGTTTAAGAAAGATTGCTCATTAGAACTGCAGAAAATAAGGCCTTTAAGATTTTCTCTTTTTTTAAGTGCGGATAGTTCTTTATGTAATTCATGGAAGAAAAACTGCGAGCAATAATTTTCCTCCAATATTTCCTGATTCCATTCTAAAAGTGCAATATTTCCATCAAGAATTCCAAGTTCTAATCCGCCACCCTTCGTACTATTAAAATTGATCATTATTTGACTTTCATATTTCTTTTAAGGCTTTAATCCTAGTGTCTGGTTTTTCTTTAGAATGTAAAAATAATAAGATCGACCCACTACCCCAATAATTAAACTTAATATCACCAGCGGAATTATTCCGAAAAACATAATACCCACCAAGGCAGAAAATAAAAATTGTTCAGGCCATAATCCTATTATGAACTTATGAAACTTAGGGTGTTCCTTGACATAGAAAATTACGATTAAGCTAAGTAACCAAAGTAATGAAACTATTGGCGCAAATTGAAATCTTTTATCATTCCCCAAAACCCTACTTAAATCTAGGTGCTCATCTTCTGCTGAATAGACAAATATTCTTGGATTCGACACCTTGGAAGCAACGATCCAAGCTGGATAATTATTTCTGCGTTTAGAATTAGATTCAGCTTTTACCTTAATTTCTTCATATTTGTACTCTACAGAATCTTTCAAATTTGATTCCCGAACCTCCTCTAACCAAGCCTGTTTTTCCTGATCTTTTGAAGTTAGCTCAGCTAATTCTTTAGCACTATTTAAGTAATGAAAAAATAATTCCTGAGCCATCACTAAGCTACTTTGATCTTGTGCATTACCTTTATTTTCTTCTGCGATGATACGAGAAACATTGGCGAGAGACCTAGCTTGGGATTCGAGGGCACTTAATTCCTGTGAAAATACAGGCATTCCTTGAACCTGCCAAGATTCCCCTGATAATTTACCCATGATCAAAGTAGTCTCAAAATTATTCTTAGAAAATAAAACCGGAGCAATAGCTTTTAATTCTGTCACGGTTCTAGGTTGCACCACATTATTCCAATCGATTTTTATCCGATGAAATCCTGCTTTCGATACTTGCAATGTATAGTTACCTTTTTTTTCTTCCACATCTGAATACATCTGTTCATCATCTAAATAAAAAATTGGCATTTTCAGCGCTGTTACATAATTTACTTTTAACGCAGCAGGTGTTGGAAGGTATACCCAATAAACAGAACTACCTTTACACGATCCATCCTTTTCTGGTTGCACTTCTATGATTTGGTGAACAACAAAGTGTAAATCTGAACCGCTAGGAAGACGATTAATGCGAGTTAGGCTTGCTGGCCAAGACCTTGCATCTGTTTTAGCAGTATCTTTGATTTTATAAAAATCATAGGTGCCATTTGACATCATTTTTTTAAGATTAAAGCTTGGCAACCCTATCGGACCTATTGCTTTTAGCAACGCTTGAGCATTAGTAACGGTATGCTCTTCGCTATTAAACCCTATCCAATTTGCACTTGATTCTGCTCCGATGATATTCCAATAGGGAATTTTTGATCTTAAATTTAACAACTGATTTGTAATGTCACAACTTATAGTGAAAGCAAAAACACCTTTTTTATTAGGATCAATTTCAATTAACAATTTTTTGTTATTACCAATTGTTTTTACAGCTTCAACCTTAATATTTGGTGGTACATCTAACTTTAATTCTGCGGTATTCCAACCTTCTATATTTAATTCATAATGTGAAGAGCCTTCTTTCTGTTTATCGATTTCCACTTCAAGTCGAGCCCGAGATAGACCATCTTTTTCTTCATTCCAAAATAAAAAACTTGCTTTTCCATTTGCTAAAACAGGGATAATTTCGAACTGCGCTTGATAATTTAAATCTTGCGTTTTTAGTATTAATCCTTCAGCGTTTTTAAAACCAATTAATTGGGTGGGTTTAAGTTTCACGTTATTATTATGGTTAATTGTAATATCAGTATTTATCGTGTTAGTTTCTGCAAAAAATGACCTTGGAATTTTAATATTAAGAGGTATTTTAGATTTGATTACAGGTTCGATTAGTTCAGCGCTAAAGGATACCTTACGGCTTGGTTTTTCTACCCAGATCAGGATTTTTTCGCCTTTTTGACTCCACGATCTTAAACCTTCACCTTGTAACTTTGTTACAAGATATTTTCCTGCACCGTTTAAATACCATTCAATAAATAAAATGTCGGACTTGTCACTTTGCAAATTCGCTTGAATTGCATACTGATTAAATTGCGGATGCACCTCTGCTTTTATCGTTTGATTCACTATAAGTTTTGATTGCATTGGTGTGATATCTAGTGTTAATACAGGAAGATTATTGATTTCCCTTCTAAATGAACAAACATAAGATAAAGATTCAGGGTCTGGTTTTATGTTACTGTTCCAAAAAGGAGCAAAGTTCTTTGACTCAATTCCAGTTACTCGAAGTGGCAGTACCGTTCGGGTGGCATTACAAGAAATAGTTTTATAACCTAGAAAACTTGAACCTTCTATAAAATCACCAACAGGCGTAGGAACTGGAAGTTGCCAACGGCCTGAAGCGCCCGTTGTAGAAATAAAGATCCCACTGATTTTAATGTTCCCTGAAATTCTTCGCGAAAATTGCAAACTAAGGCGTTGATTTTGATTCATAGGCTTTAAAGTCCAACCGGACACATTTACCGAACTAGAGTCTCCCAATCGAATGGCATCAATTTTAAAGGGCATTATTCCTACTGGAAGATCCACTTCAAATAAATCGGTTCCAACTTCCGGAATTTGTAAATTCCAGAACGCTTCCAACTTGCACGAATCAAGCGCAATATCCCATAGGTAAGCTTCTTGGATCGATGGTTTTGCTTTGGGCGCAAGAGGCCCTCTAAACCACCTCAAGGTGAATGGGGCATTAATTTTTCCTAAATCACTTATAACCCTACTTCGACTTCCTGCCTTAATTACTTCCACTCCACCAAGGGTCCCCATTAATATCGCTTGTTCTGCATTTGCAGGTAACTCACATTGAAATGAATTTATAACAGCAGAAGGTAAGTTAAATGTTGCAAATCGTTCTAAGTTTTTCTCGCCAACCCCGACCTTAATAACTGCCCTAAGTTTATGCATACCAGACCGTGGGATTGCTATGGATATCAAACCATTATTGCCCGTAAGCGGGTATGCGGGTTGGTCATTTAGAAAAATCTTATCGGGTAATAGACCTTCTAAATTGGGCAAGGCCAAATCCGATGGGCCCGAACTGTAAATGTTCCATTGCGCATTAAAAATTAGAGTGTTATCTACCGAAGAACCTTCGTAGATCCCGCTCAATATTATTGCTTTACCCAAAGGAGGGTTTTCTTTATTTTCCTTTAATTTTTTAATAAATGCATCAGGAACTAAATAAATCGATTCTTGATTAGAATCTTCTGGAGCTAATAAAAGGTAGATATTAAATAACTTAGGTTCTTCTGCTTTTATACCATTTAAAACAAGTGAAACCGTTAAAATCACAGTCCCAATTTTAACAGTCAAATTTATAAGTTTTATTGGCAAGATGGCCACCACTGGCCCCAAGAAAACTCCAATATAATCCCATATATTTTTAACAACCCAGCCAAGAAAAAACCACCAGATCAATGGTAGATAAGGGACAGGCAGCCAGCACAATCCAAGACCCGATACAAGAACTAGAATAAATTCCAAAATTCGAGCGAACCTAGATTTCCATTTCATTACGATTAAAAGTAAAAAAAAACCTACCACTATTCCAAAAATATTTATTTGATTGTCATCAATTAATATAAGAGTTTCGCTTGTGGTCGTAGCTTCCCAACGGGTCCAATTAATTCTTGTTTGTTGGTCTTCCAAAGTAGATTCTAAAGGATCAGACTTTGCGTCCAGATTACACAACCATTTCCAACCAGAAATAAATTGCTTGGTTGAGTCCATCCCCTGGTTAAAAGCTTGAAGTAAAAGATCGGGTGCATTATTTAAATTATAATTTTCAGTGGATTTAAATAAAGGGCTAGTTTCCCCTGTCATCACAATGAAATTTGAAACTTGTACCAACTTTAACTTAAGGTTTTTAAGGTTTTCTGCGATTGAACCTTTAGGCAAAATAAGTTTACTTCCATAATTCAAGTTAAGTATTTCCGTGCTTCCCAAATCGATGATCAAAGAATAATTTTCTTCTAACAAGTTGGAATGCAAGGCCCTTACTAAATCATAAAACTTTTCTTTCTCACCTAAATCTACGGTGGAACTTTTTTCAATCACCCCTTTTACTAATTCATCCACCCCATTAATATCTAACATCGATGAATGCCATTTTCTAGTCAGGTAATGTGAAGGAAATAGAAACATGGGTGTATCACTTAGCTTGTTTCCTGCGATCAGTTTCATCCCTAAATTTGAACTTGGGCTCAACCCAGGGGGAAGTACCCAAAGAAGTTTCTTCTCTTCCGGTAGTACGGGAAAAATCGGGAAATTTACTGGAACGATTTTACCTAACCAACCGTCAGAAAAGTTTTCTTGATAAGTGATTGCAATTTGATTTACTTTATGACTGTTTGCAAATTGTGCAGGAATAGTGATTCTAAGTAAGTTTTCTTTAATAATAAAATTTGAAATTAATTTAGAATCAACTTTTGCTTCAAGAAGAATCGAGTTTGCAGGAAGATGAATATCAAGAAAATCGTTATCCCAATCGATAAGACTTAATTTTAAGTTATTTCGAATGGTCAAGTTTGAAAGGAGAGTTTTATTTAATACAGCCGATTTTATAACCCCAGTATTGAGATTTTCTGGCACCTCAGAAACAAGGTTATTATCCCCAAGCCAAGGAAGAGGAGAATCAAATTCAAAAACCCGGGTTCGTGGATTACTACTAGGGATTGGTTTAAGACCCTTCGATCTCAGTTCTATTTTTCTATTTCTGGGAACTTCAACATAAACTTTGGCATCTACTTGTTGGCTTGGAAGGAAACAAATTAAAGGAATTTCGTTAGAATTTGAAATAAGTTTAGTATCAAAATTACATTTTAAATTAAGCGGTTCTTTATGATTAAGCGGATGCGATAAATAAAAGCGCCAGTATTCAGTTTGGGGCAGAAGATCTGTTATGCAAGCTTGAAATAAGTTATGTGAGGTTAGAATTTCAGAAACAAAAGTTGCGATTTCATAACTTGCAACTTTTTCCGTTTTTTTAATTGGGTTAGTAAGATTTACTGCAGACCATTTCCAAAAATTTGGATTCGATCCCTTTGGACAAATTAAATCAAAAGTTTCTACCGTTCCATTCTCTAAACTTAGAGCCATTTCCATCTCAGTTACTATCTTCTCCTTTTTAAACGAAATTTGGCTGGCAGTTTTTGTCCGAAATGTTCCTGCAACTGGTTTTAACTCAACGCTACCAAGCGGCGAATTTCCAACATAACGGAACAAATGATTCGCGTTTTGTTTGAATAAATTACCAACATTTTTCCCTTCGATTTCATTTATATCTGCACTGACATTTGCACTAAAAACTGAAGCATCATATGCAATCCCAAAATAACCTTCATTCATAAGAGAATTGATTGGCACAACCGAAGGCAAACCCCAAAAAAAATTTCTCTTAGTCTTAATTATTGGTACAAGTCGAAGTGTAAGCATTGGGGGTTTTGAATTTATTACCCCAGTCAAATTAAAAACTAATGGGCTTTCAAGTTCTATCCTTAATAAAGATTTTTCTTGGTTTTGTAAAACAGACCAATCTTTGATTTGCGTATCTGAACTAAATGATAATTGGTCCACATCCCAACCCGAAGGCAACTGCACCAATAAGGAAGACAAGGAACCACTTAATAGATGATAAAAAATATTCGTTTGTAAGTTGGCCCCAGATAATGTTGGTTGAAACAGAGTTTCTTGTTCGACATGAAACAAAGCATTTCCCATTGATAACTTGAGAATGGGATAAGATTTGTTTTTTTGTAAGACCAAACCGCCTCCTATCAAACCGATTGTAAAATCTTGGGCATCTTTTCTCCGGGTGTCCGCAAGTAAAAAATCCTTTGGCATAAGGTCTTCGATAATAATACCAGGCTTAAAAGAAATAGAGATTTCTTCACGATGAGATGGCAGATTTTTTATTTTCAACCATGGGGTTTGCCAAGTGGTAGATTTACTGATTACTGAATTGGTCAGCGTTTTGATTTGAATTTTATCAGGCCTACAAAGATTCGATTTCAAAGTAAGTTCGAGGGTAGCGACATCTGCAGCAAGATTTATTTTCCAGCTTTCGATTTGTTCTGCTATGACATCGAGCACTTTCATATCTAGTGGAATTTCGAATTCAAGTTTTTTTGAACCATTGGTAATCCCTTCTAAAACCAACAAAAATTCAGAATTGGTTATTGCTGGCGCGACAGAATGAATTGAATGTAAATTTTGCACAGTAAGGCGACTGATTGATTTATGTTGAGAAGGATCTTGGAGGAGTAAATCAATTTTTGATTCTCCACCTGCGCTAATCCGCAATATTTTTTTGGCATTATTATCTGGTAAGAATTGACTTTCTATTGAACCTTTTGAAGAAAGCAAATAATTCCACTCAGCAGGGATTTCAAGTTCCATAGTTTGCAAGATTGCAGGGGGAATTTTAATTCCAATTTGATAACCATCTGGAGTTTGCTCTGCTTTGATCGACCATTCGATTCCAAGTGTTTGTCGATTATCTGCTGGAATTATTAACCCAGTAATATTTGGGAAAAATTCCCCCAGTAACGCTTCATTCCCATTCCACGAGGCTTTTTTAATTGCAAGATTTAAAGGTTGAACCGGAAAATAACTCATCCCAGATGCACGGGTATTAAATAACCACTCTGCTTTTCCTTGAAGATGATTTTCTTTCCATTGCGCTTTATATATCGCTTGACTTAGGATTGCTGGTTCTGTTGTATCGGGTGTATTTTCAACTTTACTCTTATTCTTTACCAAACTTTTTTTGATCTTCTCAAAATCCTCTACGCTCATCTGCACAAATGCTTCTTTGAGGTTCTTGCCTACAAAATCTTTTGCTTTTTCAGACGGAATTATCACGATTTGATATGGGACTTCTTGCCTTGAAATTATATTTTCTTGGCCCTTACCAGATTCAATCTGGCTAAGGTATATCACCATAATGCAACAACAGGTCAGCCAGCGAGTCAATCTACCATCAAGCATGGTGGAAAGATCCTTTTCTAATCTGGTAAGGCATCTTGAACTTGCGAACCTTGGTTCGCAGGTATGGAATTACTTTTTGGATTTGATGGGTCGGGGCGAACCCAATACCCAGTAGAATCGGGGGTTTCTTTTTTAACTGTTTGTTGCATTGTACCAAATAAAGATTTTTTGTACCCGGGCTGAATTGTTGATAAAGATTTTCCTACACGGCTAAATGACGACAAGTTTTTAGTTTTTAAGTTCGATACTATCTTTCTTATTTGAATCACTGTTATTCCTAAAATGATTGCTAATATTCCGGGTTGAATTCCTAGAAAAATACGGGCGCTTATCAATGGAAATAACAAATAAACTACTGTGGCTAATACCATTGCTGAAAACATAATCCACGAACCTTGAGCAACCATTACTTTCTTTAGCCCAGTGAAATAAATGCTGGCAAGGGCCAAAGTTAATACTAGGATTGATCCAATTAATTGAAATGTAAATTTGGGTATATGAACAAGCGTAAGCGTTGCTTTTGGTAAATCTGCAAGGAATAGATCGCTAGATGAAGCAGTTTCATTGCTCCTACCAGATAAATCAGTGGTGGTGGTATTTTGAGAATCCCAAAGGTCAACAACAGTGTTGAGAGTTAGAAACAAACCTTCTCTTTGCCAAGCTTTTTGTGTTTCAGAGTTTGGCTCGGGCCATAGGGTCAATCGATTTTGGGGCAACTTAATCCACCAGTCGACGGATAATGTTTGGTTCGCTACCAAGTTTGTTACTAAGGTTGGAATGCTTAGGTTTTGACTAAAAGAAGCGAGGAACCCAGAAAGTTTAGGGAGGGAGTATTCCCATTCCAGATGAAAAGGCTTACCGGCATAGTTTCGAGGTAGAACGATTCGAACTTGGTTTTTAACAAGTGCCAGATTTTGCCAACTGCTTTCATTCCCATTTATTTTTAGTCTTAAATTTTGTAGGTTTGGGGGCATCTGAAAATCTACGGTATTGTCTGGGCAAAAATTAAAGTAGTAACTTACCCTCGATGCAGATTGCATTCCATCAACCCTGATGCGCGCAAGTACTTTTCCAACCATCGGGATTGCTCCCATTCCTTCTTTTAATTCTACTGCAAGTTCTGCATTACCCTTTTCTGATTTAAAAGATGCATTTGGCAGCCTAAAGTTTTTTACTATTTCTTCTATCGGGTATTCTTTCCATTGCGTTCCTTTAGCGGTAAGAGTAGTTCCAGATTTGGCCCATATTCTAACCACGGTTTCTTCCTGCGTATTAATTGGCATTACTAATGGAAGATTTAGGTTCGATGAATCTGATGGTAGTTTAAACTCATATTCCAATTCTAGGTCGTGATCTTTTCCAACAACTCCGACAAGAATGATGCCCAGAACCCCAGATTTTAACTCATCATTTTCAAGGGTGCCCCCTTTAATTATTCTAGCTTGAGCGGATACCTCGTCAGGAATTTTAAGCTCCAACTTTGAAGCGACTCTGCCTAAATAATGCAGGTGGATTAATTGTCTGCACACTGCGGTTGATCCATTTAAATGAATATCAATCACTTGATTAACTTGGGCTCTGTCATCAACTGGCCTGACAATGGCTTCTATTTTCTGACCAAACTTTTCGTTTTTCCAAACCTGCTTATAGGGTTCAAAGCTTGTAAGTTCAAACGATGTATTTAATTTTTCGCTGTTTAACAGATGGAATTCAACAGGCATTGCTAAAGTTATCTGACCCCCACGATCTCGGACCTGCATTGGTACAGGCAAGGAAATTCTTGAAGTTTCTTCGGGCTGGTAATCTTCTTGAAAATCGAGGGAAAACTGAAAAGAATTTAATAACTCCTGTGCAAATAATACAATCATTTTTCCCGACTTTGTATCTACACTTACATCACGAATAATGCTTGATGGTATCGGGCCTTTCTTTTCATCGTACTTTAACCCAGGTGGTATACCGATTTCAATTCGATCGCTTCCAGTACGGATTGGGGTGCAATCAAAATTCGTTGTTACATTCCAAAACCATTGGTTGTTTTCTCTCCGAGCTAATCGAAGCGTATGAATTGTTTTCACTTCAAGTATGCCTCGAATTAAATCGACTTGTAGGTCTAAAAGAGAAAGAGAATTCGCACCTGTTATCGAAGTAGGTTTTTCCTGATTGGGATGGTTCCAATACCGATAGGAAGCAAAAATATTTGCATCTTTTGCTTTATCTGGGGCACTAACTTCTTGACTACTGATTTCACCTCTTGGTTGGGCACTTACCTTTAGGTCGTTACCTTGGTTACTCAATAAAATCGTGCCTGTCTGTCGAATAGCTCCAGAAACTATAAAAGGGCCGATGGGCAATAATCCGCCATTTGCTGGAATATTTGCACGAGTTTCAACGACTAAGGTTATGGGATCGCTACTGTTGTCTTTAAGTTTAATTTTTCTATAGCTTGCAAACTTTTGATCATTTTTTTCGATTGAGAGAATTCGGTTTTCATCGTTAGGGCTAAATGGCCTAACTTCACTATTCAGGGGCACCACGAGGTCAAGGAGATCGATTCTACCGCCTAGGGCGCCTATTTTTATCTCGGCTCGCGAATTCCAAGTTTTGTCATCCATTCGAACTATAATGTTCGACTCTGCGGTGATTGCTTTAGGTTGCGAATCACGCTGGGAAGATTTCCACACCATCTGGATTTGGTTTAATGGGCCAAGCGTTGCGCTAAGATGATTACCCTTAAAGGTTACTAATATTTCTTTATTTGTTTTAGTTACTATTTTAGGGGATAAAGTACCGGGGGGCATTTCGAGTTCCATTTGGGTGATTGCGGCCCCGGGCAGATCCAGTTCAAAAGATTGATTTTCCCCTAAATTTGAAACAGGTATTAGCAAATCTAAATCTAGGTTATGGACCCCGATGTTTTCTACTTGAACTACAAATCCTTCATTCGTTTTTCTTAGGGTTGGAATTTTTCCTTCCATTAAGGCGCTACTTGCCTGGCCCATTCCACAGCCTAGGAAAATACTGCAGCTTGGTTTATCAGTTTGAAAGGAGAAGCGGATTTTTAACTTTGCGAACCCTGATTCTAGCTTTCCATTAATTTGCACCAAACTTGGTAGCATCGATTTTGCTGCGACTTGTTGTTCTTTTAAGCGTGCTATTTCGTCTAATAATTCTTGATATTTTTCAGGTGGCAATACCACCATCTTGGGTAGTAGGCGAAGTCCATCGGCAGCTTGTTCGCAAAGAACCATAATAGCGCCGGCCGGGGCCTGCCAAAAGCTTGGCAGTTTCTTTTCGGCATTTCCCGTTGCAGTCGCTTTTGACTTTTCATTACTTTTTGTAGGCGTAGGAGTATCTGCTTCCTGCCCCAAGGCAGTCATCACAAAAAAAAGCGAGATCAAAGATGAGCAGATTCTTTTCAACAGGTGCCCCAATAAATCAAATCTTCCATACTTTAATAATTCTAACTCATTTTCTTATAAAATGTCGCCTAGAATTTGAATAACCCAACCTTTAAAGGCACTAACTTTGGCTATTGATTCATAATCCGCAAAATCAACCCTTTTACTTCCTTCCGATTATAACAACTTTAAACATATTAATGATTTTAACTTGGCTGTGGTGCATTAGTATAAAAGCTTGATTTCTAAAAAGGAGGCCTGCTATTATGAGTTCCGTACTAGATTTTGGTGCCAAGGGTGATGGTATTTCCGATGATAGTGTTGCAATTCAACACGCAATTGAAAAATCAGCAGGAGATATTGTATTTCCCAAGGGTTCTTACCTGATTACAAAATCGATTCGATTAGTGCTTGCAAATAATGGGCCCCTTGGGATTCGTTCTGAAGGCGGTGCTGCGAAAATTATTATGAAAGGTTCGGGCCCTGCTTTTCATATTCTAGGCACGCACCAAAAATCTGCTCTTCCCGAACACTTCTCAAATAGTATCTGGGCCAAAGAACGAATGCCTTTATTTTCTGACTTCGAAATTATGGGCGACCACCCCGAAGCTGATGGTATTGCCTGCGAAGGCGTTATGCAACCCACCTTCAATAGCCTCCTTATTCGTAAATGTCGCAATGCTTTACACCTCAAAGTTCGTAATCGTAATGTAATCATCTCGAATTGCCATCTCTACGACAATTCGGGCATTGGCATCTTTATGGATAAAATCAACCTTCATCAAATTAATATCACAGGCAATCATATCAGTTACTGTAAGCGGGGCGGCATTGTCATTCGTGAAAGTGAAATTAGAAATATTCAAATCGTTGGTAATGATATCGAATACAACTTTGATCCTCTCGAATCTGAATCGAATGATATTCTTTTTGATTGCAGAAAAGGTACCGTGCGCGAAGGTACGATCGTGGGTAATACCATTCAGGCAAAGGGAAGCCGGGGCGGGGCTAATATTCGACTTCTTGGCACAGGAAAGGATAACCCCAATGCGGTGGGTTTACTTGCAATTACCGGCAACCTAATTGGTAGTCAAAATACTGCGATTCATATCAATGCGGGTCGTAGCGTCGTTATTTCAGGTAACAGTATTTACAGCGGTTATCATCAAGCACTTGTTTTTGAAGATTCCGAGCATCTGGTAATAGGGTCTAACAGCATCGATCATAACCCCGAGTATAAAGGTAATTCCACCGATGCGATCAAAATTAAAAACTGTCGCAACATTGGGTTTACCGGCAATATTTTTCAGCATACAAGGCCTGCAGAAATTCCTGTTGACTCCAGTATGGAGATTACCAATTCGATTAATGTACAGGTTTCTTCCTGTCAGTTTCATCAACCGAGGGTGCGTGGCATTTTAATTAACGACAGTGTTTTAGTTCGCATTCACGACTGTATCTTTAGCCTACTAAACGATGATCCAAATTTTATCACTTCGGTTGAGGTGGATGAGAAAAGTAAAAAAATCTCTCTTAATAACAATGCTTTTATTAAGGGGAAGAAAGGGTATTTTATTTTGCCTGGTAAGGCTGGGGTTGCTCTTAACAATTCCCAAAACGATTAATCTTTTTTTTCTTTAAGGGCTAGTTCTGAATCTAATTGATGCTGTGAAAGATCAACCAAAGCCAACTTTACTTGGGTTTGTTTTCCTTCCCATAAGAAGCAAGGTTCTTCCAAAACAATTTTGCCTGTAAATAAACGGCTTTGGGTATCTCGCTTTTTCATTAGAACCCAGCGCGTTAAACCTTTTTTATAAGAAGCCCAAAGTTTTTCTTCATCTTGAAACTCGGGCAGTGGTGTTTCGCTATCTAAATAAAATACTGCTTCTCTCGTTTTATAAAGCGCAAGTTCATTAGGCTTTTTTTCCGTCAACAACTTCACCTGCTTGATAAATTCCTTCTGCATTCGATACTCTTCCGCTGCGGGGTAAAAAAACTGAAAAATATAGATCATTAAAAACGCTGCAAACCAGCTTTGACAAACAAACCAGCCCGACATTTCGTTACCTAGAATCGCTCGTATTGCTAATAGCAAAGTGGAAATAATTATCCAACCAAGGAAAAGATAATGGGGTGCACGCGGTAATGAATCATAAGGCTGGGGTAAAAATTTTTCCGCGGGGATTAACAGGAACAACATCATTACAACTGACACGAAAAATAAGGCACAGCCTATTTTAAATAAACCTAATGCCCATAAGTTCAAGCTCGATAATTTTTGACTTAGCAACGATGCTATTAATATTGCTGCACCAGGCAGAACAGGTAGTAGGTAATAACTTCGTCTTGAAGAGGCTAGCGTAAAGAAGGTAAATAAAGAGATAAAGTAAACAAGGGCAAAAAGGTCGGGGGATGATTCCTCTTTTGAATTTTTACACTTTGAAAATGCTTGAATTATTGCAGCGGGAAGAAGTAATGACCACGGGGCAAGCAGAATAAAGATAACGCCCAGATACAAATAAATAGGCCCAATATGATTTGCAGGGTTATAGAACCGCCTAATGTTTTCGCGCCAAACCATTGTTAAACCGTCTGCATTTCCATCCCAAACCAGCGAAATTAAAAACGGCACTACATACACGAACAGACCAATTGGCATCGCTACTAAAGTGCGCCATTGAAAAAACCATTGGTTAATTACAAGCGCATAGGCAACTTTTTCCTTCATCGTTTTTACTTTTACTAAAGTATGAAGGTTGGCAGCCGTGGCATAACTTATTGAAACTAATAGCGGTAATGCAAATCCCAGCAGTCCTTTGGTAAGTGAGGTCAACGCCATCGATAACCAAAAAAGAACCACCCACCAACCTTGTGGGCTTTTTTCATACTTTAGGAAAATCCAAAGAGATAATAGTATCCCTGCGATATTTTCCATATCGGTTGAAGCGTGGCGAGAAAAAAACACGAAGCTGTAGCTGGTTGCAAGGATCAAACCTGCATAAATTGTAGTCTTAGCGGGATAAAATATTCTTGCTATCAGCATTGTTAAAAAGACGCTAAAAACACCAGAAATGGCACAAGGAATCCGACAGCTTATTTCGTTTATTACTCCTGTAATGAGCGAAGTCAGAACTATCAACCAGTAAGAGCCAAGAGGTTTATCGTAATAAGATTGCCCATTGATGGTAGGGGAAAAATACTCACCTGATTGCATCATTTCTTTGGGTATTTGGGCCCAACGAAGTTCTTCGGACCAAAGGGCTCTAGCGCCTAGTTGACCAAAATAAAGGTAGCAACAAAAACAGAGGAGACAAAAAATCAGTGCCAACTCGAATTTTTGTGGCTTTAATGATTTTGTTTCAGCAGGAATTACAATCTGCTCCATAGTATTTTGCTTCAGCTTTTGGCCTTACTTTTTCAGAAAAACATCTGTGCAAAATCTTACACTCAAGTGGGTTAAAAGTGGTAGAGCAGTTTTAGTTTATCAAACCCTAAGTGATAAAAAAGTTAAGGTTTTTTCTTCATTTCAACTGCTTTGATTAGTTCCTTAAAAGCTGGGAGTTCACGCAGAGGTTCGAGGTCGGGGTTTTTCATAAGAAAATCTAGGTCTGATAAACCCGCTAACACCGCTTTCTGCAAAACTTCAATTGCTGTTTTTGCACAATCGGCGCTAAGTTTTAGCCGCTCTGCTTCCGATAATTTCGTCTGCTTTTTAATCAAAGGAATCGCCCGAGAAACCAGCGTTACAGCTTTGATCATCTCCATCGGTTTTATACTTGGTATTTTTAACGATGCTTGAACCGCTGCCAAGGTCTCCTCTGGTTTTGCTGAAAAGTTTGCAAATTCTGCCAAGGTTAAGAGTCGCAACCTAAGAGTTTCAGAATTAGGTCCCGTTTCTTTCGTGATCGAAACCGATTCTTGCATCATAATAAATGCTTCCGGGGCGCGGTTTTTTTCACCTAAATAGATCGCAACCGATTCAATTGAATTCGCTAGGTCTTCGTTTTCCTGAACTGACCTTAAATTTAGCTTGACAAGTTCTCTGCGAATTTCGACCAATGCTTTTAGATATTTTTCTGCTGCTGCATTTTGTGCAAGTTGCTTATAAATGTCGGCAAGGGATTGAGTAGGAATAACCTGTGCTTGAATTAAGCTTGGTGAAGTTTTTTTTGCAGTGCTTGCAAGCTCTAACGCTTTGATAAACGCGGGTTCTGCTTTTTCTAGAAGGTTTCTTGATAGTGCCCACATCCCCAAATTCCCCATAGTTTTAATTAATTCAAGCCTGTACTCTTCACCTTCGGGAAATCTTGCTACTAAGTTACTCTGAAGAACTCTTGCTTGTTCGAACTCCTTTTCTGCTTCCTCCGCTTGTTTATTGGTCACCAAATAGATGGCCCATTCGTTTTGTGCCCTTGATAATTCTAAGCTAAAGAGAGGTGTTTTTGGATGCTTGGCTACCAGTTTCGCTAAAAGCTCTCTTCCTTGTTTCCAAGGTTTTACTGCATTAGCACTCTGGTTAATATCTTTTAGATAATTACCTAAATTGATTAAAGCTTGGGCCTGTTGAAACGAATAGTCGGTTTGTTCAGGAAATTCAAGCGCCAACTTCATAAATTCGTTGGCAGCGCTTTCATAAAGTTCGATCTTTTCTTGAGGCAACTTGGATACTTCAGATAACCCTGCACGCGTTGACATAGCTCGGGCTAATTCTTGTTTTACTTCTATTGCTGTAGGGTTTTTCAACGCCAGTTTTTCTAGTTGTTCCAATGCTAATGCTGATATTTTTGCAGCTTCTACTCCTTTACCTAAATTTTCAAATAAGACACTTTCATTTAAATAAGTCCGGGCAAGTTCTAAGTTGTAATCAATCGACTCGGGGAATTCCTTGACCAAACTTTTTAAATCTTCCAAGGCTTTAAAATACAACGGCTCTGCTTCTTTAAGCCGATTTTGCAACTGCAATTGAATTCCTCGGTTATTCAAACCCGCTGCGAAATCTTTACGATAATCAGGAACCCAAGGCACTTCCTTCGCCAACTTTTCTCGCACTCCTATGGATCGTTCAAAGGCTTTCTCCGCACCTTTGCTTTGCCCCGACGATTGCATTAATACCCCTAAATTATTTAAACTGTTTGCCAACTCTTGGCGGTAGTAAGGGGTTGCAGGAAAATCTGCTACCAACGATTCCTGTGTTGCTAATGCTTTTAAGTACGATTCTTCTGCAAGAGAACTGTCGGTGTCTCGTAATAGTTTCCCTTTTTGATTGAGTATGGAAGCTAGATCAACGCGAAACTCGGGGTTATCAGGATTTGCAGCGACTATTTCATTTGCGATAATAAGAGCTTTTTCAAGCGTAGATTTACAATCTTCAAAACGCCCAAGGTCTTGCAGGGTTTGCGCTAGGCCGAGGTATCCTTTGCAAAGATTTTGCTTTTGAAGTGCGTTTGATTTTTCTTGGCTTACTAAATCTTCAAGTTTTTTTACAGTTGCAGAAAGTGCAAGTAAGGCGGGTTCTAACTTTCCCTTACCCCGAAGTAACTGACCTAAGTTAAATTCACTAGCAGCTTGTTTCGAAAGATTTTCTTTATTAGATTCTAATTTAGATCTTGTTACTATTGCACTTTGAAACTCCGATTTTGCTAAATTGGGCTTCCCTTCCTGCACTAGAAGCAGCGCCATCGCTTGTTTGCAATCTGCAAGGTCGGCAAGAAACGATTGGTTTGCAGCATCGAGTTCGTGAAGTTTGTTAAGTTGCCCGATTGCTTGGGTAAGGTTTTTATCTGCTTCGCCAAAGTTTCCTAACATTTCTTCGATACCGCCTAACTGCATTAAACTTCGGGCAGTTTGCCAGCGAACTTGAATATCATCTGAGTTGTAATCAAGAAATCGAGAAAGGAAAACTTTTGCTTGTTGAAGAAGTTCTCTACGGACTCGCTCCATCCGTGGTTCGTGCGCAAGGCGATTTTGGCCGACTTTGGTAAGCATTTGGTCAACCGCTGCAAGGGCATCGCGGAAGTTTTTTTCAGCTTGTAACTTTTGTTGTTCTGCCAGGTTTCGTTCATTAACTGCGACTTCTCGTAACCTTGCATTTTCATCAGCTCTGGTTTTTTCTCGACCTGCTAATAGGTAACCACCAATCGAAACTCCTAGGGTTGTAAAAAACGCCATAAGGATTAGGGCAGCAACAGCAGGTTTTCGTTTTGCCCATTTCCAAACAAATTCGTAAAAAGGGGTCGGGCGCGCTAAAATTGGTTCGCCCACCAAGTACCTACGCAAATCTTCTGCTAAGGCACCTGCGGTGGCGTATCTTTTCTTCTGATCTTTCTCTAAGCATTTTAAGCAAATGGTTGCAATATCCAGCGGAAGCTTATTATTTAGCCTAACGGGATGTACTGGTTCTTGGTGGATTACTTGCGTGATGGTATCCATCAGGGTTTCGCCACGGAAAGGGGGTATTCCGGTGATGAGATCATAAAGAATAGCGCCTAAGCCATAAATATCTGCAGATGGGCCAATCTCGCTTGTTTTACCTTCTGCTTGTTCAGGCGCCATATAACTGGGGGTTCCCATAATAGCACCATCTCGCGTTTGTACCGAATCGCCTTCCAGTGATTTTGCCAAGCCAAAGTCGGTAATCTTAGGAACGAATAAATCCAAAGGCATTGCATCAAAATCTACTTCTTCCCCTGCCTGATCTGGAGGTGACAACAATATATTTGCGGGTTTTAAATCTCGATGAACTATCCCTTTTCGGTGAGCAAAGTCCATACCTTCTGCTATGCCACGCATTATTGCTGCTGCCTGTCTAGCAGTTGGGGCATTATTTTTGGTGCGAGATGATAAAACTCCGCCTGAAACGAATTCAAGGGAAAAGAAAGGCAAGCTTTCTATTTCCCCTATTTCGTATATTTTTACAATGTTAGGATGATCCAGTTTAGCAACTGCTTCTGCTTCGATGCGAAACCTAGCGATTTCTAGCTTGCTTGCGCGGCCTGCAGAAAGAATCATCTTAAGTGCAACCAAGCGCTTAAGCCCGATTTGCCTAGCTTTATAAACAACGCCCATAGCTCCCCTGCCTAACACGCCTACAATTTCATAACCTGCGGGTGCCTTTGCATTTATCTTGCGCTTAACTACTGTAGGTTTTTCTAGGGGCGAAGTTTCAAGATCCTTGCCAGATTTCAATTCCAATATCGGCCTTGCTATAGTGGGCATTTCCGTTGCTAAATTTTTCGTTATGTCGGTTCCAAGTCCAGATGGAAAATCTAGGGTTTGCTCAAATCTGGGGCGAACTTGAGTAACGCCTTTGATTATTTGTTTCAGAGTATTTGGTAAATTTGTTGTTGCGCTGTCTTTATTATCTGTTAATTTAGATTCTGCCTGAGTTCTTATGTTATCTGGGTTTTGAAAACCCTCTATTTGTGAGTCTAAAAGGGTGCCTGTATTATCTGGGGTTTGTGAACCCTGCATTTGCGAATCTTGCAATTGTGAGTCTAAAAGGGTGCCTGTATTATCTGGGGTTTGTGAACCCTGCATTTGTGAATCTAAAAGCGTTCCGGTGTTATCAGGGATTTGTGACCCCTGCAATTGCGAATCTTGCAATTGTGAGTCTAAAAGCGTTCCGGTGTTATCAGGGTTTTGAACTTTGAATAACTTTTCGCCACACTTGGGGCAATTGTTTAATGGGGGTGAGGTTTTATTCAGCGGAGTAAAATGGCCATTTTTGCAGGACAACATAATATCATGGAATAAATCCATCCCCTTAGGTTAAATCTTTATCATAACGATAGTTAATTAAACCCTATCCAGCCAACTTTTGTAACCGTTCTTAGGCATATAAACTAAAAACCATCTTTTTATCGTATCTTGACAGAGTTTGACTGTATAGGATGTAATATATAAGCCGATAATGAGTTTAATTGGTATAAATTTTACAAGTAATTTGAGCAAAATGAACTAGTTTGTTAAGTTATAATGCCTTTGAGGGTAAAAGGTGTGAGGTTTTTTTCTCGGTTTAACTTCTGGAAAAATCCCCCTATCTTGCCTGTTCCATCTACAGGCAAGTTTAATCGCTATTTAATTTCTCGTCTACTTTACCTTGAAACTCTTGAAGGTAGAATTGTTCCTACAATATATACAGTAACCAACACTAATGACGCTCTTACGGGTTCCCTGCGTGCAGCCATTGATATGGTGAATGCAGACATCACAACCGGCCCTCATACCATTAATTTTTCAATTACTGGAACTCCTGGGGCAATTCAAAC
>JBDNHI010000072.1:0-38098 GCA_041694635.1 Gemmataceae bacterium
AGCTAGAGAGTTGTAAAGCTAGAGAGTTGTAAAGCTAGAGAGTTGTAAAGCTAGAGAGTTGTAAAGCTAGAGAGTTGTAAAGCTAGAGAGTTGTAAAGCTAGAGAGTTGTAAAGCTAGAGAGTTGTAAAGCTAGAGTGATAAAAGATTTTGATCTTTTGCAGAACATCGTTTGAGTGCAAGGGCTAAAAACCCGATTATAAAAGTAAGGCGAATAAAGTTAAGATCGCCTAACCGGAGGTTATTCAAGAGATGGCAAGAATGTTTGATGCGCTAGGAACCGGGCCCAAACCCAAATCTAGCCGTAAACCTAAAATTATAGCCAGCCTTAACGCGAAAGAGGTTGCATTTATACCTTCTAAAGTTGAAGCGAAGGTGGATGAATTGATCATCAAATCAGTGGCATCTGTTACTGCCCCGATTGAAGAAGTGGTAGAGGAAAAAATTGAAACAGTTGCTTATTCCTTTTTTGAAGTTGGGCCTAAAGGATTTTTGGATGGTTCACCAGATGTTTTAACTCCAAAAGATGTTTTGTCCGTTAAAAAACCAAACACAAACGCTGACTTAAACATTAAAATTTTTACTCCAGAAGAAGCAAAGTCAGTAACAGAATTAGCAAATGTTGAATTACCAAGCGTTGCAGCAGAGGTCATTTTACCAATAGTTTGTGAAGATGCCTGTTATGCTGATTTAATGAGAAGTTTGATTGCAGAATTTCCTACCAAGCAGGAAGGAACACTTTTATTTGTAACGCCTCCCTCGGTTCAAATAGCAGATGCGGTGTTAAAACTATCGAAAGAAGCAGCGTTGTGGGGAGAAGTAATTTTAGTAGAAGCAAGAGAGAATGCGGGGAATTTGTACCGCTCGTTGGGGCTTAAAGAAGGCCCCGGTTGGCAAGATGTTGTTGCAGGCAAGGCAGATCTTGAGGATTGTATTCAGGTCACTGGAACTGCTGGTTTAAAAGTATTAACAGCAGGTGTAAGACAAAATGGCTTAAAATTTGCCCCAAGGCTGATCGCCCGTTCACCTCGTGGTTTGGTACGTGCTCTAAGAAAACAGCACCGCCTAATATTAATTGATGGCGGGGTTTGGTCGGAAGAGTCGGGCGCCCTTGGTTTGGCAAGAGAATGTGATGGAATTTGCCTATTAGTTCCTTCAAGTAAGTCGGGATCCGCAACCGTGGAAGAAATTCTTGGAAGAATTGAAGATTCGGGCAGCCGATTAGCCGGAGTTCTGGTTCTACCGAATCAAGAGCGTACAAAAATTCATAAAAACGCTGCCTAAATTCTTACTAATTTAATGTTTTTTTCTCTATCCTATTGCTCCTTGCCCCTCTCCTTACGATAATATCCCTTCTGCATTGATACACTCAAGTGAACCGTCCAGTATTGGATGATTCCGTTATTTTTTATTCAGGTAAATTGTTATGGCTGAAATAGTAAAGGTTAAAGCTCAGATTCGACTCGAAAATGGTACTAAAGCTGCAAAAAAGCTTAGAAAAACAGGGATGGTTCCTTGTGTCGTTTATGGCCATAAAGAAAATCCAGTTAGCATCTCTGCTGGCTACAAAGAACTTATGAAGCTTGTCAAGCAAGGCGTTCGCTTGGTAGACCTTGAAACCCAAGGCAAGTTAGAAAAAGCATTAATCCGAGAAGTCCAATGGGATTATCTTGGTAGTGATATTGTTCATGTCGATTTTTCTCGAGTTAGTGCGGATGAAAAAATCCATATCACTGTACCATTGGAATTAAAGGGCACAGCGCCTGGTTTACTTTCTGGTGGCGTGCTTGATATGCCTATGCATACAATTCATATTGAATGTTTGGTTTTAAATATTCCTGATGTAATTAAAATAAATGTAAGCGAATTGCAGGTAGGTGGAGTTATTCATGTGCGGGAATTAGTTGTTCCCGAAGGCGTGAAATTCTTGGCCGAACCTGATGCTGTTGTTATCCAAATTGTTTCTGCCAAGGCAGAAGTTGCAGCAAGTTCCCTGATGGAACCAGTTGCTGGTGCAACCGAACCAGAAGTGATCAAGAAGGCTAAGCCAGAAGCTGAAGAAGAAGAATAATTTTATTTTAATGATAAATTAAACAAGGGTTTCCGTAATGAAGGTGGTAGTGGGTTTGGGTAACCCTGGTATTGATTACGATGGTACCCGCCATAATATCGGATTCGAAATATGTGATAAGATCGCAAAATCCGAGGGCGATGGCAGGTTTGCGCTAAAGTTTAAAGGGGCTGCTTGCTTGGTGGTTAAAGGCGAGCATAAAGTTTTGCTTGTTAAGCCAATGACCTTTATGAACCTTAGTGGTTCTTGTGTGTCTGAGATTCTAGGCTTTTATAAGGTTGAACTCGATAGCCTTTTAGTGATTTGTGATGATGTGAACTTACCCTTGGGTAAGATGAGAGTTAGGTCCGAAGGCAGTCACGGTGGGCATAATGGCCTAAGGGACATACAAAATAAAGTGGGTGGAATAGTTTACCCTAGGATGAGAATCGGTGTGGGTGGTGGAAGTCAGGCAAATTTAGCTGGTTATGTTTTGGGGAAATTTAAGCCTGACGAAGTAACCGAAGCGAAAATGACGGTTGACGATGCCGCTGATGCGGTTTGGTGCTGGGTCAAAGATGGGATTCAAAATTGTATGAATCGATTCAATGGGCCAGTAAATTAAGCAAAGAGTTTCAGTTTTTTTTCAAGGATAGGTGCTAATTATGTCAGCAAATGTGAATGTTTATGAATGTATGTTTTTATTCGATACTAATAAGGTAGCAGGAAATACCACCGAATTGGCGAACCAAGTGCACGCCATCCTTGCTAAGCACAATGCAGAGCTGATTATTTCTCGCCCTTGGGATGATCGTAAGCTTGCTTATGGTATTAAGGGTCAGAGAAAAGGTCTTTATTATTTGATTTATATTCGTATTGAAGGGCCAAACTTGGCTGCAATCGAACGCGATTGCATCTTAAATGAAAATATCCTGCGCCATCTATTTATTAAAATTGATCCTAAATTAGTTGATGTTATGCTAGCTTTAGGCCGTGAAGATAGGCCTGTAGCTTTGCAAACCGTTCAGGAAGACCCATCTGGGGAAGATTACTTTATGGAAGATGATCGCGGACCCCGCCGTGGCGGTGGCGGTGGTGGAGGTGGTGGTGGCCGTCGTTATGACTCTAAAGATTAATTGTTGGGCTAAAGATTTTGTTGCTGCCAAGCTTGCTTATTTGTTTTTGGTTGTTACCGTATAAAAGTAATGTGGCAGATAACTTAAACAGTTCCGATCAAGAATCAAAGGGGAATGAAAATCATGGCTAATTTAAACAAAGTAATGCTAATTGGCAGGTTGACTAGGGACCCCGAGATTCGAACCTTCTCTACAGGGGGCAAGGTTGCCAAGTTTGGTTTTGCTGTAAATAACCGGGCTAAAAAGAATAATGAATGGGTGGATGAACCGGTTTTCTTGGAATGTCAAGCTTATAACCGTGGCGATTATGGTAAGCTTGCAGATCGCGTTGAACAGATGTTGACCAAGGGAAAACAGGTATTTATTGAAGGTCATCTAGTGTTTGAACAATGGACATCGCAAGCTGGAGAAAAACGCTCCGCGCTAAAAGTTAATATCGATGCTATGCAAATGGTGGATGGTAGCCGAGGTGATGCAGAAGGTGGTGCGCCCAAGAGTAATAGTCGGAAAACAGGGGCTTCTGCTGGTGGTGATGCCTACGATTTTGGCACTGAAGATTTTGGTGACGAAGGTGGCAGCAAGGCTGCTCCTCGTGAAGATGAAGAACTTCCCTTCTAAATTTGAAGGGTTTTTGGAGCTATCAAAGTGAGTAATACTATGGAAAGCAAAACTAGAAAACGGGCCCAAGTTCTTAAAGGTAAATCAGGCGGTATGCTGCTTGTTCTTACCCAAGATGTCACTCATGTTGGCAAGCAAGGGGATGTCGTTGAAGTAAGGCACGGCTATGGCCGTAATTTCCTTCTCCCTCGCGGGTTGGGTACTATCCCAACTCAACATAATATCCGACTTCTTGAAAAGTTTACCATCAGATTGCAACAGGCTAAAGATGCTCGCATCGCAGACCTTAAAGCAATGGCTGAGCAAATCATCCGATTGGGCGGCGTGAATATCGAATCTAAGGTCAACGAAGAAGGTCATCTTTATGGTTCGGTTGGTTCTGCTGAGATTATTAAAGCACTAAAAGCTAAGAATCTTATTATTGATGAAGAAATGATTCGCCTCGAAGGGCCAATCAAGGAAACTGGCATTTATGCAGTTAAGTTAAACCTTGGTTACGAAATTGAGACGGAACTTACAGTCGCAGTTATTCCAGGGAAGTAAATTGGATTTAGCCCTTTTGCAGGGGCTCATATCTTCCCGGGAAGCTTTTGCCGGGAGGTTTCCTTTTGTCTATCGAATCTACGGGTCGCCTTTTACCTCAAAGCCTTGAATCTGAGCGCTCTGTTTTGGGCAGCATGTTTAGAAGTAACGAGGTGATTGGTGATGTGGTACAAATTATCAATCCCGATAATTTCTATTCCGACGCCCACCAAAAAATATTTAAAATGATGATCACCCTCTATGAGGCAGGCAAACCTGTCGATATGGTGGTCCTTGCGGAAGCCCTCAAGCTAGCTAATCAAATCGAAGATGTGGGTGGGTATGGCGCACTTGCCGAGCTTTGGGATGCCGCACCTACTGCAGCTAATGCTGTCCATTATGCACATATTGTTCGGGATCGGTCTATCGTTCGATCTCTGATTCAAGTTGGAAATGAAATCCTTCGAGATGCTTATGATCAAGTTAGTCAGGCCGATGAATTGCTGCACCAAGCGACTGGAAAAATGCTTGAAGTAGCAGATCGCGGAGTAACAGGAAAAATTTTCAGCCTCGATAAAGTCCTTGAAGAAGCTTTTGATCGAATTGATCATCGCCAAACGCGAGGAGGTTCTTCAATAAGTGGAATCAGCACAGGATATAGCGATTTGGATGATATCACTGCGGGGTTTCAAAATAGTGAACTGGTTATTGTTGCAGCCCGACCTTCCGTAGGGAAAACCGCCTTCGCTTTAAACTTAATCCGAAACATAGCTGTAGATGAAAAACTAACGGTGCTTTTCTGTTCATTGGAGCAGTCTAGGGTTGAAATCACCGAGCGACTTTTATGCTGCCAAGGTGGGGTGGATGGCCAAAAATTACGCAAAGGGATGATGAACGCCGAAGATATGGAGCGAATGATTTCTGCTAGTGGTATCTTAAGAAATGCTAAGATTTTTATCGATGATTCGCCCGGCCAGGGTATGCTTCGTATTGCTGCAAATGCTAGAAGGCTGAAGCTCCGTAATGACCTGAAATTGGTCGTCATTGATTATTTGCAGCTTATCGAACCAGAGAATCGAAGAGACCCACGCCAAGAGCAAGTTGCACAAATAAGTCGTAGGCTTAAAGGCCTTGCGCGCGAACTTTGCATTCCAGTAATCGCCTTGGCTCAGGTAAATCGATCTTCCGAAGATAGGCAAGATCATAAACCCAGACTTTCAGACCTTCGCGAATCTGGTAGTATTGAGCAAGATGCAGATACCGTTATGCTGCTTCATCGCCCCGAAAGATTTGAACCGGGCCAGCACGATGGACTTACCGAAGTGATTATTGGCAAGCAGCGAAACGGTCCTATTGGCGAAATAACTTTGTCGTTTAACAAAAACCAGATGAGGTTTGAAAACTTTGCTGTTGGCGTGCCTTTTGACAATTAAGTTTTAGGGAGTCGCACGATGATGCGCATTGGCATCGGGCACGATACGCATAGGTTGGAAGCGGGAAGAAAACTGATCCTAGGGGGTATTACTTTCGATTACCCCAGAGGGTTGGTCGGCCACAGTGATGCTGATATTGTTCTTCACGCCTTGACGGATGCCATTCTTGGGGCTGCTGGCCTAGGCGATATAGGCGATGCTTTTCCCGATACTGATGTCACAAATAAAGACCTTGACTCCGCCCTATTTCTTAAGCATTCTTTAGCCCAGATAGCAACTCTGGGCTGGCAACTTATTAATGTAGATGTCATTATTTTTGCACAAGAACCCAAGTTGGGTTTGGGAAAATTTAGGATTCGTGATAACCTTGCCTTCTTATTAGCTCTGGATTGCACTTGCGTTAATATTAAAGCAAAAACGGGTGAGAAAGTTGGGTTTATTGGTAGGGCGGAAGCTATGAGTTGTCAGGCAGTGGTTCTTTTAGGCCGCTCGGAGAGTGCCTAGTTATTTAGTAAAGGATTATGCATGCAGATTAGAGTTTTTAATACGCTTACGCGCCAGAAAGAAGATTTCCAAACTTTCGAACCGGGCAAGGTTGGTATGTATGTCTGTGGCCCTACGGTTTACAAGCCAAGCCATGTTGGGCATATGGTTGGCCCAGTCATTTTTGATACCGTAAAGCGTTTTCTAAATTATCTGAGCTATAAAGTTATCTTTGTGGTCAACATTACCGATGTTGATGACAAACTTATTATCGAATCTAAAAAACAAAATACTACGGTAACAGAACTTGCGGAAAGAGTTACCTTGGATTACCTATCGAATCTTAAAAAGCTGCAAGTTACAGGAATTGATCATTTTCCCCGAGCGACTCATTACATAGCTGAAATTCAATCAATGATAAGTGGTTTGATAGAAAAAGGATTTGCCTACGCCTCTTCCGGTGATGTTTATTTTGATGTAGCTAAGGATGAAGATTACGGGAAGTTATGTAACCGCGACCCTGAGCAATTGGAAGCGGGTGCCCGTGTCGATGTCAACGAGAAGAAAAGAAATCCGGGAGATTTCGCACTTTGGAAAGCTGCCAAGCCTGGTGAACCTTTATGGGAAAGCCCTTGGGGCCCCGGTAGGCCGGGGTGGCATATCGAATGTTCTGCAATGAGTATGAAATTGCTGGGTGAATCGTTTGATATGCACGGCGGTGGCTTGGATTTGCAATTTCCTCATCACGAAAACGAACTTGCACAGTCCGAATCGTTCACAGGAAAAACCTTTGCCCGATACTGGCTTCATAACGGATTAATGAAGACCGCCGATAAGAAAATGTCGAAGAGTGAAGGCAATGAAATCGTGGTAACAGAGTTGTTGAAAAAGCATCATCCTGAAACTCTTCGCTATCTGCTTTTGACTTCTCATTATCGAAGCCCAATTGAATACAGCGAAGAAAGATTGCTAGAATTACGCAGAACTTTAGATTCTTTTTACCGGTTTTTTGAACGGGTAAGGAGGGCCACAGGAAAAAGCTTTTATCAGATTCAGGGGGGGCTTCTACATCAGGCTACGCCCAATGGCCTATCTCTCTTCCTTACCGAAATTTACAAGCTAAGAGACACTTTTTTACAAGCGTTTTCTGATGATTTTAATACCGGTGGCGCAATTGGTACCTTACACGAATTTCTTAATGCGTTAAACCGGTATTTTGATCAAGCCAAGGTCGGGGCACCAGATGTTAAGCCAGAGGTTAAGGTTGAATTTTTAGAAGCGGTTACCGTATTCAAAGAAATAACTCAGATTCTTGGTTTGTTTATTGAGCCTCAAGAAATAACTGGGAGCCAAGTTAATCATCAGTTGATGGATGGAGTAATGCGTTTGTTAATCGACATCCGAGCGGAGGCGAGGAAGACAAAAAATTTCGCCCTTGCAGATCAGGTCAGAAAACGACTTGCAGAGCTTAATATTACTTTAGAAGACAGGACCGGAGAAACCGATTGGCGCGTTGGCCCTTAACTTCTTCGAAAAGCAAGGATGATTTGATGAGTGGAACTTCTCCTAAAAAGTTGGAATTTAAATCCTTGGGGTTCCAACGAGTTTTGGGCATCGACCCCGGATTGCAGGTGACAGGCTATTCCATATTGGAAAAATCGCCACAGGGCATCAAACTTTTAGAAGCAGGTATCATCGATACTAAAGATTCGGGCAGCAAATTGTTGCAGGTTCGAATCTCTTCCCTTTATGATTCTTTAATTGAAATTATCGAGCAATTTAAACCGCAGGCTATGGCGGTTGAACAATTGTTTGCCCATTACAAACACCCCCGCACCGCCATCCTTATGGCGCACGCCCGTGGTGTTATTCTTCTAGCTGCTGCACAAAATAAAATTTCGGTTGATAGCTATAACCCTACGCGGGTAAAAAAAACGCTGACCGGCAGCGGTAAGGCTGGTAAACTTCAGGTGCAGTGGGCGATTCAAAGGGAACTTGGCCTTACTCTTTTGCCCGAACCTGCCGATGTCGCTGATGCTATGGCTATTGGCCTTACTCATATTCACGCAATTTCTTTGGGAAAGCCGGAACTTTTATGATTAGTAAAATCACCGGTGTTTTAAATAAGGTTCACGAAGAAGATGCCCGCATCCAAGTTGGCCCTCTTGAATATCAAGTGCTCGTTACCGAACTGGTGCGAAGGCAAATTCAAGATCGGCTAGGTCAGGAACTTACTCTTCATACCCTTCATTTTTTAGAAGGAAACCCTATGCAGGGCGGGCGTATGGTTCCTAGGTTGTTAGGCTTCCTCCACGAATCGGACCTAAGTTTCTTTGAGCTCTTTTGCACAGTGGATGGCATAGGTGTACGCAAGGCGATCAGGGTGATCGCAATGCCTGTAAATCAGATTGCAGATGCTGTGCAGCGAGCAGATATAAAATGGTTGACTACTTTGCCTGGAATAGGGCCAGCCATGGCGGAAAAAATTGTAGCGGGGCTGAGGAAAAAAGTTGCGATCTTTGCCCTTGCTAACTCCTCGCAACTTTCTCCAACCGGAGCCCAAGATACAAGCAATGGCAAGATTTTTGCAGATGTCTTTAATGCCCTTATGTCTCTTGGAATTGGACCCTCTGACGCACGACTTCGTATCGATAAATTAATCGCTTCGGGCAAAGTCCCTAACAGCGTTGAAGATGCTATCAAAGATGTTTTTAAGGGTTCTTGATCCTTCTGTTCTTCTCTCTGCTTTTGAAAGATTTTATCATGGCTCGCCAACCTATTATTCAACCTGATGGCGTTTCCGAAATCAAAGAGCACGACTCCGCTTTAAGGCCAAAATGGTTACGCGAAGTCATCGGACAAAAGGCGGTTGTCCAACGATTACAGATCGTCTTAAAAGCCTGCAAAAAACTGAAAGAGCCCCTTTCTCATATGCTTTTTGATGGGCCACCCGGGCTAGGAAAAACTACTTTCGCTACCGTGCTTCCTAATGAAATGGGCACACCCTTTCAATTAACTTCTGGCCCAGCTTTGACTAAACCCGCAGATCTTTTGCCTTTCTTAACCAACCTTGAGGAGGGCTCCATCCTTTTTATCGATGAAATCCATCGCCTTCCCAAAACAGTTGAAGAATTTATCTACCCTGCTATGGAAGACTTTCGGGTCGATATCGTTTTAGGGGAAGGGATGAATGCCCGAACCATCAGTCTAAAGCTAAAACGCTTCACTCTTATTGGAGCAACCACTCGAAGCGGTATGCTTTCTAGCCCGTTACGCGACCGGTTTAAAATGCACGAGCACTTAGATTTTTATTCACCCGAAGAACTTGCCGAGATTTTAATCATCAATGCACGAAAGTTAAATACACCGATTACCGAGGAAGCCGCGCAGGAGATTGCAATTCGAAGTCGAGGAACCCCAAGGATTGCGAATTCAAGGTTATGGTGGACTAGGCATTATGCAGCAAGTGAGGGAAATGGAAGCATCGACTTGAAGTTGGCTCAAACTGCTTTAGCGATGGCAGAAGTTGATCGAGCGGGGTTAGATAAACAAGACAGGCGCTATCTTGAGATCCTTACTGGCGTCTTTGCGGGGGGACCCGCTGGCATCGATGCACTTGGGGCTACTATGAACCTCCCTTCCGATACTTTGAGTGATGAGATTGAGCCTTACCTTCTTAGGGAACAGTTTATAGTTCGAACTCCACGGGGTCGAATAGCAACAGGGAAGTCGTATCTTTTGTTAGGAAAAGAAGTTCCAATAAAGGATGAGGAGGGTGATTCGAACGCTTCTCCCCCGAGTCTTTTTTAGACTAGTGTACAAATGCTCAAAAGTTGCACCATTTAATGAAGATTTTGCTAGTCGTTCTGATTTTTCAGCGTAAAATTTTCGTATCTTGTTGTGCTATTTGATTTAATGTAAAGTTCTCTGAAGTTTTATGTTACGATCAGTAAATAGTAAATTTGACCTCAGTATGCAGCTTTTCTGAAATTGGTTTCAGACTGCTTTTTTTCTTTTGGTTGTGAGACTTGGATGGCGAGAACTCTTACGCTTATGTTTCGCAGAGATCCTTCCAAAGACCGGTTGGAAGAAAAGATACCCTTCGAAGGCTACAATATTCTTTGGCCCGATGGAACCCCCGCAGAGTTGGCAATTGACGCACTTTGTAAGCACGGACAGCGTTTATTTGGTTTAGGTAAACACCTAAAAAACTGTAATGAAAAAATGATTGATATGAAGTTCTTTCCTCTTTTAGCCAAGGATGACTCCCTTACCCGTATTCCAGGCCACCGCGTCCGCAGATTTTATCTTCATAAACAGGGCAATGCTGGTAGAGTGCATTTCCTCGACGGTACACCTACTTCTATTGTTACCCTTATCGGTAGAGATGAAATTGAAGTGGTTGAATGGCTCGGGCTTGATGCTATGGTGGAAAACGAGATTCAGTGGTTTGACCTTGCTGCAACCCCTTCCGAATCTGATTTTCGGACAGAAGATGAAAAAGCCAAGGAAATCGAAGTTGTTGACGATGTAAAGTCATACTCAAAGACACCTTGGGATAAATCTTCTTCTCAGCCCATTTGGCAACGCCAATAATAATTTGCTCTTTTAACCTTAACTTCGCTAAGTTTTAGCCACCAATTGAGTGCATGGTTCTTTGTGGCTTGATAAATTGTGCGGTATTAAATTGATGACCCGCCCATTTTGTTGCAACGCTTGACTCTAACAATTTCTTAATTCCTGCTTCATCGACTTTAGGCCTTAACAACTTTTTAACATCCAACTCCTCTAGTGCAAATAGACAATTTCTTAACTTACCCTCTGCTGTAATTCTGATCCGGTTGCAACTTTGGCAGAATGGTTTTGATACTGATGCGATTATTCCAACCTTCGACTTACCATCTTCATAGATAAATTCGGTGGCCGGGGCCTTCGGGTCAGAATTAATTACAGGCAAAAGAACCCCAACTTTTTGGTCAATGATTTCCAAGATCTCATAAGCAAGCAAGACTTTGTTTTTTTCCCAAGGGTTAGCCCCAATTGGCATATATTCTATAAATCGAATTTCGATACCTTTATCTCGGGCAAATTTAGCTAGGTTAGCTACCTCGTCATCATTAATACCTTTGATGCTTACCGTGTTCAATTTGATGCTAGAAAAACCCGCATTTATCGCTGCATCAATTCCCTCAAGGGTTTGTTCTAATCCATCACGCTTACATAAGTCTTTAAATCGTTCTGGTTTTAAAGTGTCTAGACTGATGGTAATGCGATTCAATCCAGCTTGTTTCAATGCTTTAGCTTGTGCCTTTAAAAGCATTCCATTTGTGGTTAAGCTTAAATCCTTAACTTCGGGGATTTTGCAAAGAAACCCTACCAGTGTTGCTAAATCTCTTCTTAAAAGCGGCTCGCCCCCGGTTAATCGAACCTTGTTAATTCCCTTCGTTACCGCAACTTTTACAAAAGCTGTTATTTCTTCAAACGATAGCAATTCCTTACTATCCATAAACTGCACTTCTTCGGGCATACAATAAACACAGCGTAAATTACAACGATCCGTGACGCTGATACGCAAGTTGTTGTGAATTCTTCCAAAAGAATCTACCAAGGTATTTGCCCTAACCCCTGAATTTTCAAGGGTGGTGCTTTGGTTGGCATTTTTTAAGGGAAGAGGTTTCATTTACACCTTAGTTTCAAGAAGTTGGTTTACTAATAGGGTGAACCCAGTTAGAGCCACCTTCTGGGTTGGTTTCTTTTTTCCAAATCGGCACCATCTTTTTTATTCTATTCATTATATGCTCACAGGCTGCAAAAGCCTCGGCACGATGGGGGCAACTGACACAAACCGCAATGCTGGTTTCGCCTGGTTCTAACTTTCCTAATTTATGAATAATTTCGACCTGGTGGATAGGCCACATTTTTTTTGATTCCAATGCAATTTCTTGCAAGCTTTTTTCAGCTAACGGCGCAAATGCTTCATACTCTAAAAATAAGGTTTTTTCATTCCCAGTTAATTCCCTTACTGTGCCCAGAAAAAGTACAATCGCTCCGGTAACTTTTGACCTGCAATTTTCTACCATCTTTTGATGGTCGATTGCTTTTTGGGTGAGCTGAATTTTCATTTTTACTCTTAACCCCCACTAAAAGGGGGTAAAAATGCTACACTATCTTCTGCCAAGATAATATGATCTTGGGTGACAAATATTTCGTTAACGGCAAAAGCCGCATTATTTGCAAGAGATTCAAGCTTAGGGTGTTTTGTAATGAGGATTTTTTTTAGTTCTGCAATGTTAGAGCTCAATGGTATTTCCAGTTCTAAACACCCTTGGCCTACCAATTCTCTTGCACCAGCAAAGAAAAACATTTTTATTTTAATCATCGCTTTGGCCTTCTTAAATGCCCATTCAATTCTTTTTCAAGCTCAGGCATTAACCCATAAGCCAGTGCTAAAAGTTGTGCAGGATGGAGGGTTTTTTTTGTGCCACTGTCTTCCATTTGTATTCTACAGGCGCTGCATTCTGTAGTCCCCATCGTAACAGTCGAATTTTCAAGGTGGCTTAGCATCGGTTGACCAATGAGCTTAGAAAGTTCGAAATTCGCAGCTTTAATCCCGTAGGTTCCCGCCATCCCTGAGCAAGAATCGGTTAAGGCTTCCACCACGACACCAGGAACTAAGTTAAGCAACCCAGCCGTTGCAGGGGGTTGCCCAAGTGCTTTTAAGTGGCAAGGGATATGTTGGCCAACCGTAATATTTAAAGGCAAAAAATCAGTCTTTAGTAAACCTTGTAAATGTAGGTTCCATAAGAAACTTGTAAATTCCTGAACTTGATTGGCTACAAGAAGCACATCGGGGTCATCAAGTAACCGTTGTGCATCTTGTTTAAAAAATAATGCAGCCGTAGGTTCGGAACAAAGTATTGTATATCCTTCACGAGCTAGGTCAGCAAAGACCCTAACATTTTGGCGCAAAGATTGCCTTGCATAATCGACATCGCCTTGTGCGAGAGGAGCCATTCCACAAGCTATTTGGCCGGTAGGAACTAGCACTTCAATGTTGTTATGATGCAGAATTGCGATAACCGCTTTGCCAATAGATGGGTCATTGTAATTGGCAAAGACATCAACAAAGTAGGCGATTTTTGTTTTGGAATTACTTGGTTTTTTGTTCCAGCCTTTTTTCTTGGCTAGTTTGATGAAATTACTTCGGGCAAATACAGGCATCTTGCGCAATCTAGAAATGCCAAGGATTTTTTCCATCAACCACCGGGTCAAGATATTTCCCATAATCCAATTGCTCAAGGGTGCCAGTAAACTTCCCAAGGCAGAAAAAATTTCTACTCGAGATAGCACCCATTCGGATCTTTCGATTGAATGGATTTCCGCATTAGCAGCTTTTGCCTCGAGCATTAATCCTGGAATATCTACATGGGAAGGGCATTCTTTTGCACACATTCTGCAATTAATGCATAATTCAGCGACATCGCGCATTTCTTCAGACCCGAACAGGGTCTGGCCTTTGGGGTCTCCTAATAACATTCGGGCCAGGTTCGCCTTTGCTCGGGGTGTGGAATGTTCCTTTTTTAAAACTCTGTTGGTAGGGCACATCCTTTTAGAATGACTCTGAGTTCGACAAAGGCCACAACCATTACAATGTGAAGCTTCAATTAAAGGGGAAGAATTTTTCCAATTGAGTGAGGGTGAGAAAGATTCTGTATTTGCCAGTTCTTCGCTAGATAGGAGGGGAATTGGTTCGAGACTTCGAAAAGGCCAGACAGGGATTTCAGAGGAAGAGGCAACAACTTTGCCTGGGTTAAATAAGTTGTAAGGGTCAAATAAATTTTTGACTTGCAAAAGAATGGGTAAAATTGGGGTAGAGAATTTTGCCTGCCAAGGAAGTCGAGAAAGGCCTAAAGCTTCTTGGCAAGAAAGTTCACCCTGATTTTGAAGAACCAAATCATAAATTTTTTCCGCTAAGGACCAAAGTCTGGCACTTTCCTTGCTCATCTGTGGGGTACCAAGAATACGAATTTGAACTTGGCCTGTGCCTGTGCAAATTGCATTAACTGCATTGCATTCGTGATCTTTTAATATTCCAGTCATCTGGTCTAAAAATATATTTAAGTTTGCTTCAGGAATAACGAAGTCATCAATAAGTTGCAGAAATGTTTCGGGGCCATTGATGCGAGCAAGTGATTTTAAAGCAACTTCTCGTAGACGCCACGGGTTGGGTGTATTTAAATCTATGGATAGATAAGAACGAAGCGGAATGATTTGCGAGCCTGTTAAAGTTTTTTCAAATGCTGAAATCGAAGCATTCTGATTACGCTGAGAAAAGCAGACCAGCAAGATAGCCTTAGTATCGGGGTGAATCCATTCAGCTACAAGATTATCCAATGCTTTAGCCATACTAAAAAAGCGATGTTCTAAAATGTCGCAAACATCAGGAAAATGCAACAATGCAAAGCGAGAAACAGCCAGGCAGTCTTGCAGATTATTAAAACAGTAAAGCCCCCATTGGTTGTTGTGTTGTTTTTCAAGTAATTTAATTTTAGCCTCTAGGATAATTCCCAGAGTGCCTTCTGCGCCAAGAAACACTTGATTCCAGTGTTTTTTTTTAGATTTAGCCAAGGCTAAAAGATTGAAGTTCCCGTGCGGGAAGGCAGCCTTAGGGGCGTTTAAAATCAGAGTTTCTTTCTGCTCTTCTAAGAGCAATGAAAAACGCTCTAAAATTAATTCCGCCCGCGAGCTTAATTCTTTCTCAGCCAATATGTCTTTTGCTTCAAACCAACTGACCGACCCATCATCTAGAACAACTTTGAGTGCGGTAACATAATGCCTTGGGTGTTTATCAGCTAGCAGAAAAGGCCCTGAGGCATCGGATGAAAGCCATCCTCCAATCGTTCGTTCTTCATTCCAAGGCGCAGAAGGAACTCGAAAATCAGTTGTGGAAATAAAATCTTGAAGTTGTTTGAGAGTTACACCACATTCTAAATGAATGATATCATTTTCAAGGCAGATTATATTTTGAAAGCATTTAGAAAGGTCGATAACAATGCCATTGCCCAGAGCAGCTCCAGAGGTTCCCGTTCCGGCTCCGCGTGGTATTAAAGGGATTTTTTTTTCGAAGGCATATTTCACTAGCGCTGTAACATCTTGTTCAGAAGCTGGAAGCACAACGGCAATTGGCATCACTTCAAAAGGCGATGCATCGCACGCATAACATTTTAACGACAAGATATCTATCAGAATTTCACCCTTGAGGATGCCTTTGAGGTCATCAAAAATCATCTCTTGAATGGAGGTATCCCGAACCAAATTATAAACTCCTAAAACTTAAGTGAGGGCTTGAAAGTTGAATAAGATTTCTTCTATTGCTTGATGCATCAAGCAAAGGAGTTACCAAATTAAGTTCAAAAGTAATTCTAATAAAAATACCATTTGGAATAGAAAGCATTTTGACTTACCTAGGTTCTTCCTAATAAAAGATAGTTGATATAAAAACAAAGCCAAAGGAATGATTTTCATATCAACTGTAAAGACCTTATAATTATAATTGTATGTTTTACTGAATGTTATCTTTATTTTTTAAGTGATAATTAAGTGGTTTATGAAATTATTCGTCATTGTTTTGAAAGGTGCCAACACTGCTTTTCTTCCCTGTTATGGGAATAACTGGGTGCAAATGCCTAATTTGAATGTGATTTCTGCCCAAAGCTTGGTGCTAGATAACTATTATTGTAGTAGTTATGATGAATCTGAAATTCGTGATATTTGGCTCAATGGTGATTTCTTAAAACCATTTTCTCTTAGCTCTAAGTCTAAGAATTGGCTGCAATCACTTAAAACTATGGGTTGGATTACCTCCTTTATTGGTGATCAGCATTATGCCCCTAGCACAAATTTTTCCTCACACTTTTCCAATATTAAACTTTTGGATAACGCTTCGGGTCAATATCTTTCGTATCATCAGGCAATGCTTGATTCAGAAGGGTTCTGTGATAGTAATAAGAATTCTTTAACTTGGGTCGAAGTATCATCCCTTCTGCCCCCTTGGAAAGCAGGAAAAGAGTTCGTTGGCCCTATTCAAGAAGAACTGGAAGACTATTTTCTGAGTCAAGAGAATATCTCTGAAGATGAGGATCTTCCCCAACTTATTGTTGCACCAGAACCTGATTTTAAACCCGCGGATGATAAATCTTATCTTGCGTTATCAGCGGGGTGCGCAACGGCGTGGGCTGCTGTTGATGACCTCTTAGGCGCTGTGGTTGCTTCGGTCGAGGAACAAAATGGAAAAAAAGAATTTGTAATTATTATTACCGCTGATCGTGGAAGTGGTACTTGCCAGCACGATATTTTAGGCACGAACCCCAAGTGGTTATATCGAGAGTTCACGCATTTGCCTTTTTTGCTTTATCATCCTAGGTCGGGAGATATAGGAAGTAGGAAGATGGGATTTTTTCAAGATGTGGATTTGGCCCCAACAATCGCTGAAATCTGCGGTATTACCAATTCTTTTCAGGGAAAATCAATTTTTAAAACAGGGTTTTTAGAACATGGCGCAAGGGAATTCGCCTATTCCTACGAACCTCAAAATAATTTAAAAGCGTTTAGAACCTTACAACGGTCGCTTCTTATCAAACCATCTGAAACTCTGCAAAGTGAACAGGCAGTAAAATATTTTCTATTTCCCGACGATGTATCAGAGCTAAACGATATTTCTAAAACCGAGGAAACTTATCAAGAAAAAATCTTGCAATCTGTCTTACTGCTAGATAACGAAGGGTTGCAAGCACAAGACAAAGTAGTTGCTATACTCAATGATTAATGATTTTAAATTAAACCGCTTAACCAGGGGGCCAGTTTTGTTTGCGGCCGCCTAGTAAATGAATGTGCAAATGAGGTACCACTTGCCCGCCGCCTTCCTTACAGTTGATCACAAGTCGATAACCATTTTCTAGATTTAGGTCATTGGCAATTTTACATGCAACCATGTGAAGGTGCCCCATTAATGGGAAATCTTCTTTAACAAGGTCTGCATGGGTTCTAATTTCTTTTTTTGGAATAATTAAAATGTGAACAGGGGCCTGCGGATTAATATCATAAAGGGCAAGGCATTGTTCATCATCGTAAACAATCTTGGCGGGAATTTGCCCCGCTATGATTTTTAAGAATATGTTTTCACTAAGCATTTTTATTACTCCTTGGTTCTTATTTAAAATAGCAAATTTTTTCAGGACTTCGAGCACCTTATGACCCAAATTCAGGATGAATCTTCTCAGTGGATTATTGGTTTAGATGAAGCAGGATATGGCCCAAATCTGGGGCCATTTGTTATGGCAGGGGTTATGGTGAAATGGCAAGGCGAAGGCGACTGGGTTCATGCTTTCCACAAACTTTCTAGGCCAGCTTCTAAAAAACCAGATAATCGACCTTTGGTCGATGATTCTAAAAAAGCCTATAACAAAGCTGGAATTGATGGACTCGAAAAAACTGTCGCTTCCTTTTTCTATTCAAATCAATCCTTAGGGGATTGGCTCGCTTCTCATTCAATCTTCAAACTTGATGATTTAAATCTTGAAACTTGGTTTAACCCAAACGAACCTGCTTTTTTTTCTACCCCTGATCCTGAACCACTTCTTGCTTGTACCACTGCGGACTTTGAAAAAGCTGGTTTTTTATCGTTTGATTGTAGGTTCTTTATTCTTCCCTCCCTTAAATTTAATCTGATCGTTGAAAAAGAAGATAATAAAGGCGCAGTTTTGTCCCAAGGTATGATTGATATTTTTGCCCAGTTTGAATCTAACTTGGCGGCGGGTGATTCAATACACTGTTTCGTTGATAAGCATGGCGGGAAAAACCATTACTCTGCCACCTTGCAAAATGTGCTTTCCAAGGGACTTATCCTTGCTGGGCAAGAAGGCCTTAGCGAAAGTAATTACAAATCTTTTGCAGCAGATCATCACTGGAATTTTAAAATACTACCTAAGGCAGATGCCAAATACCCACTTGTAGGGCTTGCTAGTATGCTTGCAAAGTGGATGCGTGAAAGATTGATGAAGCAGTTTAATAAGTATTGGGAAGGGCAGGTTCCTGGCATTTTACCCACTGCGGGTTACCCTCTCGATGCCCCACGATTCTACTGCGAAATTAAACAAAAGGCCGAATTACTCGGCCTTAATAAAGAAAAAGTTTGGCGTTGCAGGTAAGCTTTAAAGCTTTTCAATCGTTGTATGCTCGTCGATTGTGAAACTGCTCAACTCCCCATTATCTTTGGTGAAGTGAACACAAACCACAACAATATCGTCTTCGGGAATGCGATCGGTGGCGATGCCAGTGGAAAGGAAATCAAAATGTCTAAATTTTCCTTCAACGGGTGCCAGCCAGGTTGCAGAACTACCTACTCTAATTTTTTGAACAACCCGAATTCTCTGGCCTTCGCTAAGAGACCGAAGTGTAGCCGAGATTGTTGGATTGAGGTTTCGAGTGGAGGACTGAATTACATCGTGATTGCTCATGAATCTTTGGCCTCTTTACTTCCTTTGCCACGAACCAAAGCGATCCTGCCTGTTCGCGCCAATTCAATAATACCATAAGGGCGCATTAAATCGATGAAAGCAACAACCTTACTTTCTTGACCACTGATTTCAACAATTAAACTATCATTGCCGATGTCTACGACTTTGCCACGAAACATTTCAACCAAGAGGGAGATTTCCATTCTTTGGGCAGGCAAAGCTTGAATCTTGATAAGCATAAGGTCGCGTTCGACAAAATTTTCGCTGCTTATATCTGTTACGCGTACCACGGTGATTACTTTATCAAGTTGTTTTCGAACTTGTTCGAGTAAAGCGTTTGTACCATGAACGACAAAAGTCATTCTGGAAAGGTTGGGGTCTTCGGTTTCGCCGACCGCAAGGCTTTCGATGTTGAAATTACGGGAGGCGAGCATTCCTGAAATATGTGCTAAAACACCAGGCTGATTTTGAACTAAAGCAGAAATTAAATGGCGCATGTGTAACCTCCAAAAGTATGTATGTTAGATATATGAAAATTACGGGTTTAGTGCAATAACATGTCGATATTTAAGGTTTTAAGTGGTAAAATGAAAAAGATGGCATTAGATATGTAGAATTTGTTATTAAAGTCTTCTTTTCGGTAGTTTCGTTTAAGTATAAAGGTAAAAAAATGAATGTTGAGCAAATAATTCAGGCGATAGTAGGATATAAAATCGCTTCTTCAAAAGATATAGAGGCAATTAGGCAGCGTTGGTTTCAGACTAATCGAATCGATTCAACCGACGGTAAAGCGTTTGCAAAGTGGTTGATTTTAAATAAGTTTTTGACCGAGTTCCAAGCTCAAGTTTTAATATCGGGAAAGCTTAACGCCCTAAAAGTTGCAGCTTATAATGTGCTGGAAATTATAAAAACCGGTCCCTATTCCGGTTCCCTTAAAGTCGTTTGTCCGCTGGGTGGAACCTTTGTCCTTCAATTTATTAAACCCGAAGTTTTAAAGGATGCCCTTGCGCAAAAGAAATTCCAAGAGCAACTTAAAAATGCCCTCGAGTTAAAACATCCTAACCTTGCGTCGGTTGTCAATTCAGGCGTAGTGAATGGCAATTTCTATATTGTTTATGAGTTTTTTGAAGGCGAAAATCTTGAAGTTATTCTTTTGAGAAAAAAGAAAATTCCTTATCAAAATGCAGCGAAAATCATGGCGTTTGTCATGGTTGGCGTTGCTCAATTACAGGAAAAGAAACTCCCTTCAGGAAAACTCTGTAGCGCGAATGTTCTTTTAGCGGTGAATAGGAATCAGCCAAAAGCTGCAAAAACAGTCAAGGTTGTTAACACAGGAATTTCTACAAGTTTTATTTCTGAAACGGTGGAGATTACCGCCGATGGAAATATTGTCCCCGCTGCTGCTTCATCTTCAGATAAACTTGGTGATGATCTTAGTGTTGTCGAAGAAAATTTTCAGGTCGGGAAATTATTTTACGCCGCTTTGACTGGGGTTGCTAGCACCAGCCTTGACGGAAAAACTTCCCCCGCTTCGGTTATTACATTGGTCTCCGATATTCCCGAAGAACTTGCAAACCTAGCTGACCAGATGGTTTCGTCAAATGTTTCCGATCGGATCGCTAAAATCGCCTACGCTGCAAAAGCTATTCGCGTAATGTTAGCTGCGGATGACGAGAATGAATCGCCTAGAAATGAAGAGTATGTTGCGGTCCCTTACACCCCAAACATAGCCGACACGAGAATTCCGGTGGTAGGAACCGATGATGAGCCAATGTCTGCCAAAATTTCTGATGATGGGGAAGAATCTGAGAATGAAGAATTTTCTATTAAGAAACTGATGGTGGAATTTAAACCTGACGATAGGGATATGACCTTTTTAGGATTAGGGTCGGTCTTGAGCCTTTTGGTGGTTGCATTTTTGCACCTAATTACAGGCTGGCGTTTCATGAGTTTGGTTTGTCTTTTGGTAGGCGTGTTAATTTCCTACACCGTTGAGTTACTTTATTGCTGGAAAAATCCCTCTAAATCCTGATTCCAAAAAAGATTATTCGCTTGTTTCAATGCGCAATACATCAAGCCATTGATCTTTTTGGATTAGAACGCTACGGACCAAGTTCGCTTCATCTGCGGAAAAAGCGAATCCCAAATAAACTTTATCTTGCCCCATTTTTACCGCCCCGGAGACAAGGATCCACTTTGATTTTGTGTCTTTGGGATCCGGTATTCTAATGTTTTGACTGAACATCGTATTGAAGCCTTCTGGGCTATATTGGGGTTCCCAAATTCTAACTCTTGGATAATCGCGTACTCCAACGCTTCCCAGGCCTGGTAAGATATAATCTAAAATAGTTTTAAACTGGTTTTCGTTTAAATTCGGGCCCGATCCTCCGGCTTTTGCCATGATGATAAGGTAAATTCTCGCAGGCAATCCTTTGATTGTAATACGGCTGTTCCCGGGCCTGTTGATTGGGGCAGTCATCGAAGCTAAATCTTCAACCAAATCGCCTGCCACCCATTTTTCAGAAGATATAAGCCTCTTCTTCTTTTCGGGGTTGCCTTTTCTAAACGCCCGCTTGATTTTGAAGTACATCGCTCTAGTCCAGGAAATAAAAATCAGTACTAGAAAACCAAGTACCAACCACCAGCCCCCATTTTTAAGAAAATTATTAACAGGCTCAGGCAAATGATCTGTCAAAGGCTTCAGGCTTTCTTTCAAATCATTTAAAACATGCTCCGTTTTTTCTTTTAATTCTTTTAGTTCTTTGTTCTCTTCGATGTTGTGAATCATCTCGGTAGCTTTGTCTTTTATCTCGCCGCCTTTTTCATCGGTGATTTTTTCATAATGGGAGAAATCTACATGAAGGCTAGATTTATGTTCTAAAATCCCGCCCACAAAATGTAGGGCATTCGCAAGCATGAAATAAACAATAAGGTTGACTAGCCATTGTAGCCCAAAGATCATTACTGCTTTTCTAAATGGTATGGTAAGGAAAAATACTTGCAGAATTCCTGCAACTGCTATTACCATAAATAACATGCTGTTTCTAATCCAAAACCCAAGCATTGGGATAGCAGAAATTACTGCCCATTTGATCGGCAATGCGGTTTGCACCCAAAGTATAAAACCAAAGCGTGGATCACCAAATACGGTGCGCTTAAAAACGACGCTGTCTTTAAATGCCAATAATACCAAATAAGAAAACAAATCGAATGCTATATAGGCCCCTAATGCCACTGCAGGAACAATAAACATTGCCCTTCGGTAACTTGGGATTTCTTCATTAAAAAGGCTAAGGCAAAGCCTTAAAATGTAGGCACTTGCGAATAGGCCAACCGTCAACAAAGTAAGCATTGATGTCCACTGTACTGTGGTCAAATGCGGGATACTTAAAGGGTCCATATTATTGCCTAAAGTTATTGATTAACCTGTAAAAAATCTTGAATAAGCCGTTCAAAGAATAAGCTAACAGATTATTGGGATTATAGAAATGAATTATTCTTCACGAATGATGATGGATTTAGGAGTCGCGTTTGACCGTATTTGGTGAAAACGCAGGTAGGCATATTGCTAAATATTCTGCTCCATCTTTTCCTGGCGTGCTATAGCGAATCCATTCACCTTTAAAAGTATGAATTGCTTGGCCAGCGTGAACTTCGATCACCCCTTGTTTTGTTTCGACTTGAAGGTATCCCCTTAATACAAAAGAATATTCATCAAATTCAGGAGTTTGGCCAGGTTCAAACCACCCAGAGGGGCTTTTCATTCGAGCAATACTAATTGCAGAATCATTGGTTGAGGCAAGGCCAAAAAATTCATCAATGATCTTATTACCAGTTCCTGCCGCCACCACTTTTACAGGTTCCGAAATAAATATAGCCATTTTACCCTGCTTTACTTTGAATATCCGATTGAGTCGAGTTATCGTTTAATTTACTTGGCAAGGTTTGATTGCCTTTAGCCCGCCTGTGGGCAATATATTCAAAAACCATAGGAAGAAGCGAAACAATAATAATGCCAAGGATGACAATTTCAAAATTACTTTTAACCCAAGGGATTTGGCCAAATAAAACACCGGCCCCCATACATAAGCCGACCCAAGCCACAGCACCAATCAAATTGTAAGCCAAAAAGATGGGATATTTCATTTTCCCAATTCCTGCAACGAATGGGGCAAAAGTTCTGATGATAGGAATAAACCTAGCAAGTATGATGGTTTTTTTGCCGTACTTTTCGTAAAAACCTTGAGCCTTATTTAAATGATCCTTGTTCATTAGCAGCGAGTTTTCATACTTGAAAACCTTTGGCCCTATCCAGTACCCCAAGGAATAATTTAAAGCATCTCCAGAAATTGCGGCTACTAAAAGAGTCATTCCCATTAAAGGCAGGTTTAATTCAGAATTGGTCGACATACAAATTGCACCAAGTGCAAATAAAAGCGAATCCCCCGGTAGAAAAGGCAATAAAACTAGGCCAGTTTCGCAAAAAATAATTGCAAACATAGCAAGATAAAACCACGGCCCCGTTGTTATTACCAATTGATCTAGGTGCACACTAAGATGTCTGACAATATCAATAAAATTTATGATCCAATCCATTGAAAGCTGCCTTTATAAGGATTTACAGTGGTAAGGTTGAAACCGTAGCGTAACGGTTCTGAAAATCTGGGCAAGTCCAATTAGACTTTAAGAAAGGGAAGAAACGATGAAGTCTATGAGGTTTTTTTTTCAAGCCCCATAGAAATCCAGTTTCTGCCTTGCCTTGCAAGTAATTCATCAGCACCTTTTGTCCCCATACTTCCAACCGCATATTCTTCAGGGGCAATTGCTTTCGAGTCTTCGGTGGCAAATAAGAAAGGTTCGATGACTTCCCAAGATCTTTCGATCTCATCGCTGCGCATAAAAAGCGAGGCATCGCCATTTAATGCATCTTGTAAAAGTCGCTCATAAGCTTCGGGAATTTTAACATTTGCAAATGCATTGCGATAATGAAACTCCATATCCGAGGGCATAAGTACGGTGCCATCTCGGTCGGGTTCTTTGGTAATGAAATTTAGATGAATACCTTCATCAGGTTGTACGCAAATAGCAAGTCGGTTGCATTGAATAGAACTTCCAGGTGGTATAGGAAACATAAGGTGTGGGGGGCAGCGGAATTGAATAACTACCTCACTGGAGCGCAGTGCTAAGCCTTTTCCTGACCGGAGATAAAAAGGCACCCCGCGCCAGCGCCAATTATCAATAGCCAATTCGATAGCAGCAAAAGTTGGTGTTTGAGAATTAGGTTTTACACTTTTCTCGTTAAGGTATCCATTGTATCTTCCGGTTGCAATTCGCTGTCTAGCTTCCTCAACGGAAAAAACCGGAATAGCATCTAATACTTTCGTTTTTTCGTTTCTTAAAGGGTCTGCAGCATATTTTGCAGGTGCTTCCATCGCAATAAGGCAGAGTAGTTGCAGCAAATGATTTTGAAACATATCGCGTAAAATACCAGCATTATCATAATAATCTGCTCGGTTGCCTATGCTGACAGTTTCCGCAACAGTTATTTGCACATGGTCAATGTAGTTGCTGTTCCAAAGAGGTTCAAAAAGGGTGTTTGCGAAACGGAAAACCAGTAGGTTTTGCACCGTCTCCTTCCCAAGGTAATGATCAATGCGGTAGATTTGGTCTTCGTGGAAATGGGATCGAATAACCTTGTTGAGGCTTTTAGCGCTGGCAAGGTCGTGCCCAAAAGGTTTTTCGATGATTATTCTGCGCCAACCCGGATTGGAAGCAGCGTCATCAGCCGAACTAGCCATCCCTAATTTTCCAAGATTTTTTGTGATATCGGGGTATAGTTGGGGTGCAACAGATAAGTAATAAAGCCTATTTCCGAGCTTGTCTTGCTCGATTGTTTTTAATTGAGATTGTAGGTTGTTTAGTCCACCATCAATAGAAGCATCGCCCCTAGCATAACTTATACGGGGAGCAAATTTACTCCAGGCTTCTTCATTCCAATCGTTGGGCGAAAAAGATTTAACCGCATCTGCCATCTTTAAGCGAAAAGAAGCATCATCAAAAGGGGAGCGAGCTACTCCTATAATTCTAATACTTTCTGCAAGCCTTCCTTTTCGGTCCATTCGATAAAGCGAAGGGATTAACTTCCTTGCGGTTAAGTCGCCAGAAGCACCAAAAATAACAATCGTTGTTGGGGTCGTATCCATAAAATACCTTGAGTCAAACTAGTTAAGTGGTTTCTAAAAAGGAAACCCTGTAGTACTATTTATAAATAAGTACGGTTTGGGCTATGTCCAAGCCTGCCTAAATGCAATTGACTGATTATGACAAACCAATTCAATTTTAGGAAGGCAAGAAAAATGGAGTAGCGGTTAGAACCAATTTTGTTTCGTTTTATTTTGATGAGGATAGATTGCGCAAGTTATTATTGGGTATTATTGCTGTACTTATGCTTCTGCTAATCTGGCGGAATCAATCCCTGTTTAATTTTAAAGAAACCGAGCTTACCCCTACCCAAAGAGAGATCGCTTGGGTCTACCCTGCAAGTTATTCTTCTGCTTGGGAAAGGCTAATATCTTCGGGTCAAATCTTGTCTACCCACCCCAATGAATTCCTATCCAAGGTTAGGATTGAAACAGGTTCTCAAACTTTTCCCGACCTGACCGCAAGCGTTCCTTTCTTTAAAATCACCCACCCAGATTCCAACCTATCGATCATTGTAAAGTGGTACAAAATCTCAAGTGATATGCAGTACGAGAATTGGATGAAAAATTTCTTTTCTAGGAAAATTTTTCCCACAGTTATTGTGGGAGGGGCAACAACGGACGATGCTTTTGGTCTTGCGCAGGCGTTGACCAAGGAATCGAAAAATATTGCGCAGGAAAAGTTGCCCCCTTTAATTCTTACCACCGCATCTTCCAACAATCGCGCTTCTAATTTAAATGGTGCGTTAGGTCCCGATTCTTCCGAAGATTTAGGCTTGATGAAGATTCATCCTTCTAAGACCTTCCGATTTGGATTTGATAACCGAATTATTTCCGACGCTATTATCAGATTGTTATGGTCCAATTCAGATTTGAAACCTGATTCCGACCCTGTCCATTTTGTGCTTTGGGAAGATGATTCTTATGCCCGAGATTTGATCAGCTCTTTTTGGGCTTCCCTTAATAAGCAAACTAAGACTGATATTTTAAATGAGTTTTCCTTCGTTTTTTTATCTTTACTATCGAATCAAAACTCTTTCTTCCTGGCTCCTCCTTTGCATTTGCTTGGTAAAAATGCATCCAATTTTAGAATGAATATTCCTCCCATTCCCCAGATTATTGACTCAAGCATTGGGGTTAGATATACAACCAACCGGTTTGAAAAAGATGCCTTGCGTTTTCTGCTTCTCGATATTCAATTAAAACCACCCCAAGTTCAGCCCCTTATGCTTTTAGGGTCGCAATCGTTACAAGCCAGAAGATTTCTAAAAGACCTTGCCCTAACGGACCTCAAGTTGGCCCAAAGTTTGGTGGTTGTAACGGGTGATACACTTTCGTTAAACACGGTTTATCGCGACCGAGAAATTTCTTGGCCTGTTTCGGAAATTCCATCCAAAGTGATTTTTTTTAGTCACGCCAATCCAATTTCTTCTCAAGCTGGATTTGTTCCTATCGATGACTGGGCCAAAACCGATAACCTTGTCAAAGCTTCTAGCACCGAAGAATTGATTTTTTCGAGTCAGATACTGGAAGGTTTATTGCCTTCACTTTTTAAGGATTCGGGCGTGGACCTTGCCTCGGAATTACGAAAACTTACTTGGAATGGATCAAGGGTTACGGTAGGAAAAGGGGTGCCATTGTTTGATTCCACAGGGAATCGCAATCCAGGAACGGGGGAATTTTTAGGCGTCCTTAAACCCTTAGGCGATGCCTTAGACCGCAGCTCTGCAAAAATAGAGATTTGGTCGATTAATGGGTCGGAAGATAATTATCGTTCGGGTCTTTCCTTGCGTGCTACGCTGTCCTTTAAGGCAGGGGATAGAAAATGACCAGACCCGATTCACCGAACTTACAAAACTCAAGTTTATTAAAAAAAGTAGGCAAAACTCGTTTGGGTTTGTATCTCTTTTTGTTACCCCTCTTTTTTTGGGGCATCGCACTTTTTGCAGTCCAAGATGCTTTATTGTTTTGGATTCGTGGCGAGGTTGGGTACGAACAAAATATTCTCAAGGAATGGCTAGAAGAAGCTCGGATATTTCGTAAATCTTTGCCCGGGTTAATCAAAGAGTACAAAAAACTTCTGAACTCAATAGGTAGCACCAATGATGATTTTTCTCAAAACCTTAAACAAGCTGCAATTATTCGAAGAGAAGAAATTCATCAGCACCTTCGAGCTTTAGGTGAACCTGCAACGAAGATTCACCCTGACATCTTACCTTTGTTTCCAACTTTCTACGAAATCAAGGTATCCTATACCGAAGAACCAGATAAGCCTATTTTCTGGTCCTCGGGCTTACCATTTCAACCTGGGCAATGTCAGAAACTTGAATATGCAATTACGGAAGGTGCTGTGGTCCAAGTTTATTATCAGCTTCACGCCTACGATAAGCGCTGGGCCCTTGAAAAAGAAAAAATGTCTCGAGGTCGTTGGTTATTTATCGTAGGTGCTCTTCTAGCGCTTATTTTAACCATACAAGCTTTTATTACTTATTTCAGGGAAAAAACTCGTTGGTTGCAGTCTCAGCAAGCATTTGAAGCTGCTGAGTTTGCTGAAAAAAAACTCCTCGCCCAGCAGCTTGCTGCCAAAGCTGCAGAGAAAGATGTTTTAGAACTAAGATCTCAAATGTTTGCAGGTGTGGGGATAATGGCAGGTTCTTATGCCCATAACATTAAAAACCTGCTGGTGCGACCCCTCGACCTTCTACGCAGGTGTGTTTCTAATAAAAATCTTGACACTGTTACTGTTTCGCTATTAGGTGAAGTGGAGCAAACTCTAGGTTCGGTTTCTGAAAGATTGGCGCAAATCCTTCGCACAGTCCGCAGGCAGGATGATAAATTTGAACCGATTAGATTTGATGTAGTTGACTTAGTTTCTTTAACAATTCTTAATTGGAAAAATCTTGCAGATGATAAGTGGAAAATTGATCTCGATCTAATTCCCAACCCTCAATTTTTTACTTGTTTTATCAAAGCAGACCCTTCTCATATTCAGCAGGTTTTGGAAAATTTTATCTTTAATGCACGCGATGCGGTTTTTGAAAAACGCGTAACTTTGCGTGATTCTGCCCGAAATAACCTTGCTTCTAATCCTCTTGATATTAAAAATAGTATCCTTGAAGCCGCTGCTTGGCGAGGTAAAATAACTTTCTCTTTCTCACTTATTGATTCCTTTATCTTGCTTAATATTTCAGATAATGGCGCTGGTATGTCAGAGGAAGTTATTGATAAGTGTACCCAACCTTATTTCTCCACGCGTAGAGATAGTGCCATTTTTGAGGGGCAGGGGTCGGGTATGGGGCTTGGCCTTTCCTTCATTAAATCCGTACTCGATAAATCAAATGGTACGATGGTTATTCATTCGCAAAAAGGCCAAGGTACTTCTTTTTCAATCCAGTTTAATGTTGATCCTTTTTAATAATGACCCTAGAGGTTTTATGTCGAACCGTTTACGCGCAATTTGTGTCTTTTGTGGCTCAAGATCGGGCGATAACCCCGCTTTTGCTGCTGCTGCTTTAGCTCTAGGTAAACTTCTTGCAAATCAGAAAATCAAATTGGTTTATGGAGCTGGAAATATTGGGCTTATGGGTGTTGTTGCAGATGCTTGCCTTCTTGCGAAGGGTTATGTCATTGGAGTTATTCCCACCAAGCTTGAAAAAAAAGAAGTGGCTCACACGAAGCTTACCGAACTTTTTGTTGTTGATTCTATGCATCAGCGCAAGGCACTAATGGCTTCCCTATCAGATGCCTTTATTGCATTGCCCGGAGGTTTTGGTACTTGTGATGAGCTTTTTGAAATTGTTACTTGGGCGCAACTAGGAATCCATCATAAGCCCATTGGTTTGCTTAATACCGCTGGTTTTTTTGATCCTTTGCTTGCGTGGATCGATCAAATGATATTACAGGGATTTGTTAAACCAAGGTTTAAGCAGTTGCTTATGGTTGCAGAAAATCCGGATCAACTTTTGCAGATGATTTTTGAGGGCGCAAAGATACGAGAACTTGATATCGACATCGAGCCTTAAAAAAATGAAGGCGCTCTTAGTATAATTTTAAAGATAACTTGCGAAGTTACAGATTTGCACTCGTTTTTTATTTCATCTAAAACACTGCAATTTAAGCAAGGTCTTATCTTCAATAGCTAACCCAAGCGTTCGCAGCGAATCTTCTAGGGGTATCCTCTGAAGGGGTCAGATTAAAGTGAAAGCTTTTAATATCTCGATTTTCTAAGTTTTAACTTTTGTAAGTTTTCAATCTCTTTTGTAGTGCAAAAAGGGGTTACTTAATCGGATTGTAAGGCGGTTTTATTGGCCTTAGGATCTCTGTTCTTATCTCGTCTAAGGCGGTTCTTAAAATAAATGCACGGTCACTTTCTTTCTCTGCACTTTTTGACTTTTCCATAGACTCTGCAATGATTGTTTGAACCTTGGGCCTATGATTAAAAAACGGCTTGTAAACAATGAGGGCACCCTGATAAAGCCTATAGCAACCTGTAACATCGCCTAGGTTATAAATATCTGCGCCAGTATTGATGATTTCTTTAAGTGAGGTTGCAATTTTACTTTCTAAATCCATTACTTGCTTGGATTTAGATTTTATATCCTCATAGGAAGTTGCAAAAGGGGTTTGGATGCAAAGAGTTAAGCAAATAAGGGAAAGGAAAACTTTCATAAAACCTTCTTTCTAAAACCCAGAGCTCCTTAATTACCTGATTTAACAGCATTTCAAAAGGATTGTTCACTTAAATGGGAGTACACTTCGGGTTTTGCTGCTGCACTATGATCTTGCCATAAGGCCCTAAAAAAAGCTATTATAAACAATAATTAGAATGAAAAGTTAGACTTCAGGGAAGAAGTTTGGCAGTTAAAGCTTTTCTTAATGACCCATAGAGGGTCTTTATCACCCATGGAGGGGGCGTGGCAGACCAGCAAACCATTTTGATAAATGCTTTAAGCTTAGCAATAGAAACTTCAGGTTCAATTGCTTTGTTTAACAAAAAAAATGCGCAAGGATTATTTCCTTTGTCTGCTCCGGGCAAGCTTGCAGCTCAGACTTGCATTCAATCACAATTTTTAAAAGTTCTTGAGCAAACCACTAAACCAAACACAGAGATTGTTCAAATAACTCAACTCGGGGTAGGTTGGTTATTAGGGGCACTTAAGATTGATGCATTTCTTGAAAAGGCTGTGATCCTTCTCGATAAAGTTAAAAGTAGTACTGGCATCAAAGAAAAGGAAAGGGCTTTCTATAACCGGTTGGGAAATTTAATAAATTTGATTCTCGAAAATTCAGAACCCATACCCTGTTTAAGCTTTTCTCTTAATCAACAGCAGATCTTTCTTGCTTTGAAGGAATGGGCAGATTCCGGTAGGGTTGGCGATTGTCAGCTTTCAACTCTTTATAAGCAGATTCAAAAAAGGTTCCCTCAAATTACTTGTGGTATGTTTCACGATGCATTAAGGGAATTGAGGAATAAAAAACTGGTCGAGTTACACCCTTGGACCGGGCCTCTCTATGAAATCCCTGAACCACATTTGGCTTTGATGGCAGGACACGAAGTTGCCTATTATGCAAGCCTTGGTAGTGCTGCTACTAGTTCTGCAGCGATTAATCTTGAATCTCAACATTTTAATTCTAATGACCGCACTATTGCTTATTGCGGTGCTGGTTAATTTTCTAAATTGGAGTTCCTATGACACAGTTAGTGGTTAATGAAAATTTGAATCTGAATGTTATTGATTGGTTGAAGCGACAAGGAAACCCATTCCGGAATTATTTTGCACGAAATCCGGATGATGAAGTTTGCTCGATTTATCATGTGCCCGAATTATATGCCCGTGAAAGAGAGCAACTTCTTAGGGTTGTGGATCAATATAGGTATACCCCTAGTACGCATTCTGAAGTGGTTCCAATTCTTGGGAATAAAGGAGCAGGGAAAACACATCTGCTTCATTCGATTAAGCACGGTTTGGAAGGTAATTGGCAACTTCTGGTTACGCCCGGTTCCTATCAGCGGGATACAGATTTTCTAGAGTATCTTTTATTTCAGATGTTAGACACGCTTTTAGGAGGTGGAAAGCAGAGGAATAGCAGGCCACTTGAATATGTAGGGGAGCAATTAATTCGGATGGTGTTAGCCCGAACCTTGAGCGATTTGTCTGCGGATCAACGCCTAGAACTTTTTCCGCCCCCCGGTATGGGGTGGATTGCTCGAACTTTTGGATTGGGTAGTTCCCAAGCTTTGGAACGAACGCAATGGCTTATTGACGAGTTATCAAGGCCTAATCAAGATTCCAAGTCTCCTGGTATGGTTCGAAAGCTTTGCGATGAAGCGGGCCTAACTTGCAAGAAGGCGTTTGAAATTGTTTGTGAGTATGTTGATCGAACCTCCGGTCACGACGCTGCTGCGATGATGAGGCACGCAATTTTACAAGGTTTTTCTCGGTCGGTTTTGCTCCAAGATGAAACAGAACTTGCAAGTTTTCTTACCTATGGATTTGCAGAGCTTGATTTTAAAATGCGCCCAGGCAGGCAAGATTTAGTCTTGGCACTCTTCAAAGCCATGATGGGCGTGATGCAGGAATTGCGAATTCCAGTAGTAATCGCTTTTGATCAGTTGGAAGATCTTTTGCTTGCCCGAAGAAATGATGACGCACATAAAACCGCTGAAACTTTCTTTGCGGGTATTGTTAAAGTGATGCATCAATTAGATGGCATCAGCTTTCTTGTTTTTGCAGAGCGAGGTTTATGGAACAGGTTTATTCCATCGTTGGATGGGTATATTCAAGATAGGCTAAATAATCCGGTGCATGTGCCAGGCTATGGCACAATCAAATCGTTAAAGCTTGAGGTGCCTCCAATTGAACTTGTGCGCAAAGTTGTTTTTGCAAGGTTAGAGCCTGCGCTTCGTGGTGTTGCCAATGCCTCTGCGCTTCCCGAGTATTACCCGTTCACTTCAGAACAAGTCGATCGAATTGCGCGTACCGAACCAACGCTTCGCGATATGCTACAGCAATTCAGGCATTTGTTTGACAAAATCGTTTACGAGGCAGAGGCCGAAAACTCTATCGAAGGACTTACCTCGGGCGGCAGTGCAGCGCACTCAACCCATCCGGGATACCATACAGATCCTGTAGTTTTAGAAGTTCCTAAGGAAAAGCTTCCTGCTTTTGTTAAGTCGATGCTCATTTTAAATAATCCTAATGAAGGTGTTGAAACTAATGTAGCTGCAATTTTACAAAAAGTTGAAATGAAAAATGCTGAGGTCAATCAGAATCTACAGCGGAGCCAAGAACTTCAACCATTGGCATTAGAGCAACTGTGGGAGAAAGAATTTCTTAGCGCAAGGGAACAATTATCCCCAGAGGGCGCTATGGGTGGAGCTACCAAAGAATTACAAGCCGGCCTTGGTTCACTCCTGCACCTTTGCCACGACCAAGGTATCAAGGTTGGCCCGTGGCGTTTGCAGCATGTCGTTTCCGAATGGACTTTTGGCGATCATCCTACCTATGGCGCAATGACGCTTGCTCATTGGGTTTGTAGAGATGGCCAACCTTGGAAGGTAGGCATTGGATTATTTTTAGCGCGAGGTCAGGCTAAATCGAGAGACTTGGCGGTGAAACTTTCTTCTTGGGATTTAGAGCCCTCTGTGATTGATCATTTAATTTTGCTGCGCCCAGAGGACGATATTTCGCTTTCAGGCAAGTCTAAGCAAAGCTGGCAAGAAATGGAGAAAAAAGGCAAGCACTCCAGGATGGAACCTCTTACACTTGATAGCTGTGCCACACTTTATGCTTTCCCCAGAATTTTAGCCTGTCTTACCGAAGGACTTATTGAAGGGCAGCCTTTACCTAACCTTGCTAACTTAGTTCAGGAAAAATGTGAAAAACTTCTTGAGCAGATTTGTATGCCGGTCCAAGGTGAATAAGCTATAGATAGGGGTATAAGCCTTATTCAACCATAGCCCTCACAGGAGTTGGCTAGCTTTTATGTCATTATCAAAAAAAACTGAAGAATCGGCCCGTGCCTTTTGGTATGGGTTGATTAATTTTGAACATCGGTTGCCCACGCCCGACGATTTTAAACTCGATCGAATGCGGAAATTGCTCGAATTGGTAGGAAACCCCGAAAAGCAAATCAAGGTTGTTCATGTTACCGGAAGCAAAGGCAAAGGTTCGACTTGCGCCATGCTTGCAAGTGTTCTTAGTTCAGCAGGGTTAAAAACTGGGTTATATACTTCGCCTCATTTATTTCAGGTGGAAGAACGATTTCGACTTAACGGGGTAAACATCACCCCGAACGATCTCGATGCTATTCTTGAAAGAATTCAAAGGGTCATTGGTTTTCCGGATTGTCAAGATTTAGGGTTTATGCCCACTTTTTTCGAAGTTGCAACCATTGCAGCTTTTATTTACTTTGCAGAACAAAATGTTGATTTAGCAGTTTTGGAAGTTGGCTTGGGAGGAAGGCTAGATTCCACCAACATTTGCAACCCTTTGCTTTCTGTGATCACCAGCATAAGCTTTGATCACGAAAGGCAACTGGGCCCTACCTTAGCCCATATCGCATGCGAAAAAGCCGGCATCATTAAGCCAGCCACTACTGTTATCAGCGGGGTAACCGAATTACAACCCAAGCAAGTTATTCAAGAAGTAGCTTCCTCATTGGGAAGTAAATTGATTCAAGCAGGTCAAGATTTTAACTGGGTTTATCAACCCGGAACTTATTCCTTTGATTCAATGGTACACCCCTCGGTTGTGGTAAATACCAAACAACAAAGTTGGGATAATTTGCAATTGGCTCTCTTGGGAGAACACCAAGCTGCAAACGCAGCTTTGGTTATTATTATAGTTGAAGAGTTGCGCCGCCTTGGGTTTTCAATTTCTGATGATGCGGTGCGGTTTGGTTTATTGAATACCAAATGGCAGGCCCGAATGCAGGTGGTAGGTGAAAATCCTTGGGTGGTGGTTGATTGCGCACATAACATCGCCTCAGCGCTTGCCTTAGTAAAAACCTTAAAGGAAAGTTTTCCACAAGTTCCGAGGGTGCTTTTGTTTGGTGCAAGTTCCGATAAGGACATCGAAGGGATGTTTCGAGAGTTTTCTGGGATATTTAACTACGCTATCTTTGCGCAATCGATAAATAGCCCAAGGGCAGAAAAGACGGAAGAACTAGCACGAATTTGGTCAAAAGTTTGCTCTTCTTCGAGCTTTCAAGCCGAGACTTTAGAAAAAGCTGCTGAAAAAGCTTTTTATTTGACTCCTAACCCCGGCATCCTCTGCATCACTGGATCAGTCTTTTTAGCCGGCGAAATTACCCCCATCCTTGCAAAACTCATCTCCCCTAAGTAAATTTCTTCTCCCTTTTCTCTTCTTCCTAAAGTTTCCTTTTCTCGGATAATTAGACTAGAAGTGTCAAAAATTATTTAAACCTCCCCTAGCTTTTGGTACTATAATACCTGTAGGACTTTTACACCTTGGTTGGTTCGGGAGGATCTCGGACATGATTTTGTCCAATCGCAAAAACCTTTTTACCTTTGCTTCTATTATTATAATGGGTGCTTGTCTTTCAGGGCAACCTTCCTTTGCAGAGGATGAGTTGCTAACTCGTGCTAGGCAACTTCGAGAAGTCGCAACTCAAAAAAAAGAAAATGATGTACGAGTTAGCCTTACCGAAGCAGCAAGGCTTGCTAAATTCTCACCTACCCGTGCTGCCGAGCACTTAAAACCAATTCTCGAAAGTATTGAAAGTGATGAACAACTTTCTGCTGAAAAACGAAGTTCACTTTCTCGAACGATTAGTGCCCAAATAAAACAGTACGAACGCAACCCCCAAACAAGCTCTAAAGATATTGATGCATTAACTGCTCAAGCGGAATCTTCAGGTCGACTTGCTGAAATCGAAAAGCAAGCTCGAGAAAATGAACGACTTGCAAGAAATATTGATTCAATCAAAAATCTTCGTAAAGACGGGCAAGTTTCTGAAGCTAACCGCAGGTTCGATGAGCTTTCTCGACAATTTCCCGATAATCCTGAAATCAAAGCCCTTGGCCGAATCGCCAGATTTCAAGATAACATCAACGCCGAATCTAGCTTGCGTAGCACCAAGTCTGATATGATGCTTGCGGTTCAAAGAGAAATTCTAAAAGCATCGATTCCTGTCCTTGGTGAAATCTCTTTCCCAGACGATTGGGTCGAGAAGTCGAAGCGGCGTTCCCCCGGTGCTAAAATGTCTGAGGAAGATCGTAAAATCTTGAAAGCGATGTCTTCTCCTATGACCTTTAGCCTGAAAAATGAACCCCTTCAAAGCTTTATTGATGTGATGGAAAGACAATTTGGTACACCACTTGTAATTGACCTCCAAGCTCTTCAACTCCTTAATATCACTACAGAAACTCCTGTTTCTGTAAACGCTCGAGGTTGGAGTACCCGAACGGTTCTTAAAAAAGTTCTTGCGGACCTTGGCCTTGCTTATGTCATCAAGGATAAATCAATAAACATTACTTCCCCCGAGCGTGTCAAGGAAACAATGACCACGCGCGCTTACCCGATTGGCGATGTTGTTGGAAATATGAATTTCAATATGCCCAATAATTACAATCAGGTTATGTTCATGCAGAGCGTGCAAAATATTATTAACAGCATCATGGCGCTTGACCCAGATGGTTGGAAACCCAATGGCGCAGGTAGCATTTTCTATGAACCTACCACGATGTCCTTAATCATTAGGCATACCGCAGAATTTCATAACTTAGTAGGTGCAGGAAGCCGTTAATGTTTTTTATCCCAGCAAGACCGCACCTCAATTAAAGTGAAATTCAGAATGAGTAAATATTTCCCCCTAAGTAATGACCTTTCTAAACATACTATATTTCCAGGCGTGGAAATTGCTACCTGTGCTGCAAATCAAATGATGATGTCACTTGTGAAGATGGTGCCCAACTCTGAAGTTAAACCACACTCCCATCTTCACGAGCAAGTGGGTATGGTTCTAAAGGGAAGTGCAATTTTTGTAATTGGCAACGAATCTAAAGAACTAAAAGAAGGTGATTTTTATCGTATCCCTTCCAACACACTCCATCAGGTACGATCCATGCAAGACGGCTTAGAAGCACTCGATATTTTTAACCCGATTCGCAAAGATTATCTCTAAGCCGCTTTCCTATCCATTCCAAAATTAAACGCCAGACCGGGCGCCACAAGCGGCTTCTTTTCTATGAATAAAGTAAGCCTTCTTAGTGCTTCATCTAACCTGCCTTCATCTACACCAAAGGTGATTCTTGCATAACCGATGCCTGAATGGCCAAAAGTATTTCCTTGCTTAATAAGTAATTTGTAATTGAATTCGAGTTCTTTGGTAAACAGTGAGGTATCAATGTCTCTGCGCCAAATGGGAATCCAGAGATAAGGTCCACCTGCGGGCCAAAGTGGATCAAAACCCATAGAAGCCATGCTGTTATAGCATTGATCGCGGTTTTTTTGGAGTCTGCCTAGAAATTTATGCCTCTCTTCCGATTCTGAGTTTCGCATTGTTTCTGTTAGGATTTGCTGACTTATGATGCTTGGCGAGCCACCTTGCATTTTTAATAAAACCCTGCAGGGGGCTATTAGATTCTCGGCTCCGCCCAGCCATCCGATTCTTGCAGCAGCTATGCCATGGCTTAAACTCAGGCTTCCAGCACAAAGGGAAATTTTTCTGGTTTCTTCAAAACTTCCTGGATGAATTAGTTTGCCATCCAATTGTAATCCTAAAAGTGAGGTATCCCAAATGATTAGGCATTTGTTTTTAACAGCGGCACATCCAAGCTTTTGAAAATCTTCCTGATCAAAAATTCCCCCTGTTGGATTGGCTGGGCTTGATAGCAGAGTTGCCCTGCTGCTTCGCATTTGCCGTTGTAATTCTCGTTCTGAATAAATGTGTTTGCCATCTTCTTGCCGAAGCGTAATCCAAATCGGAATGGCGCCGTGGTTTCTTACCAATTGTTCGTGATGCGGGGGGCAGGGGTCGGGTAATAAAACTTTATCTCCCGGATTTACAAAGGCTTCTAATGCAATTTGTATTGCATGCCTAGAACCTTGCGTGATTAGTAATTCCTTTTTTACATCAAAACGAGCAGCGTATTCAACATCTAGGTAATTTGAAACCGCTTCCCGAGTTTCGTTTAGTCCTTCAATAGGAGAATAACTTTGGTTTGAAAGCGACCGAGGAAGAGTCTGAACGGGCATTCCCATTCCTTGAATTTGGTCTGAGGATAAATCTAGGTAATCAAGTGATGGAGGAACTTGAGAAGCATTGCCAAATGCGATGGATTCAAAGTTGGTTTGTAATATTCGGTCGCTGCAAGTTGCGAGTGTGGTACTAGGGCAGGGGAAAAGATTAGCAGCCCCTGGAATCCAGTTGCCTAATCCTGCTTCAGCGAGCATTTTTTTCAGCCAGTATGGATAAGTCACGGAGATTGCTTCCTAGTGTAAAAGTATTCCCTAGCCAGTTATCGTCAAAAACTCATTTTGAATAGACCAAAGAAGGTTCAAGAATCAGGAAATTATTAAAGCTTTTCGCTTTTGTTAAAATGGGTAACAGCGTCCCTGCTAATCTGCCCGTTTGGTGGAGTACACCTGTCAGCGAATTCAATCAGGTGTTTTGATTACCTGATTGGCAAAAGCGTGTGAAGTTGATTTGTAGGGGTAGAGGCAATCAAGCCCCCCGACTACATTCGGTGGGGATTCTTGTATGTATTTATGTTTGTGATTAACTATAGAAGGATAATAAAGGAAAACCTTAAAGCCCACCTACCCGAATTGATAACCAAAGTCCAACGACTGTGTTCGGTGGGGATTCTTCTATGTGTAATTACTTGTTCTCCCCCGAGTTACTGAAAACTCCAAGGCTAACAGGCCACGCAAGAAGGGTTTTCACTGAACGGCTACAAAATTTCTATAATCAAAGGTAAGTAAAAAAATAAGAGTTAGAAAGGAGCATTTTTGTGTCAATCGAAGTAAGAAAAAATAAAAGAGATTATAGGAAATCAGGGTATTGGGATAATAGAAGACCAAAAACGGTTAGAGAATTTGCTAAGGGATTATTGCCCCCAGAATCGAAGGGAGGTAAGGGCATTAATAGATGCCTTAAAAGAAGGTGTGCCAGAGG
>JBDNHI010000073.1:0-15169 GCA_041694635.1 Gemmataceae bacterium
AAAAATTGTTATAATTAAGCTTTGTTTTTTAAACCTGAATATTCGCCACCTATACTATGAAGTAGCTTGTAGAATAAGTTTTAGTTAACCGAGCTTTTTCTTTTTATGGTGGCAGATGCTTCTTGAAACTAGAGACCTATCCAAGTGTTATGGTGATTTTTTTGCACTTAATAACTTGAATATGGTTATTGCACCAAGTGAGGTTTATGGTTTATTGGGGCCTAATGGTGCGGGCAAATCTACAGCCCTTAGGCTTATAATGGGCTTTCTTCAACCTTCTTCGGGCTCTGCATCCATCTTGGGGCATAATTGCTGGACTGATGGGGTTAACGCTAGAAAGAAGATTGCCTACCTGCCGGGCGAACTTCGCCTCTATGAAAATATGTCGGGTAGACAATTAATCTCTTTTCTTAGTGGTTTACGAAACAGGCCCATTCGTCCAGACCTCTCTAAAATGGCTAAAATCTTTGATATCAATATCGATATTCCTATGGCAACTATGTCTAGTGGGATGAAAAGAAAAGTCGCTCTACTTCTTGTTCTAGACCCCTATGCAGATCTTATCATTATGGATGAACCCACCAACACCCTCGACCCGAATATGCGCGAAGCTTTACTCGATGAAGTTAAAGCCGCGAAGCAGCGCGGGCAATCTGTGTTCTTTTCTTCTCATGTGCTTAGCGAAGTTGAAACTGTTTGCGACAGGGTTGGCGTTTTGCGCAAAGGGCAACTGGTGCACCAGCAATCAATGGCGGAACTTAAAACTGGCAGGCGCATTCGGCTTCGACTTTTTAAAGATTTACCACTTCCCGAACTTCAAGGCCTTCACTTAATTAGCCGCGACCAACTTCTACTTCACCTCGAACACTCGGGGCCCATCGAACCTTTAATGCAATGGATTGGAAAACTCGAACCCATTGAACTTAGCGTTGAACCAAAAGGCCTCGATGGTATCTATCGAAAAATTCACGGAGAAGGCTCTTGATTTACACTCTTGTTTCCAAACTTTTACGCGATCTTAGGCTGACCTTGTTTGTCACTGCTTCCTTACTTTGCCTTTTCCAAGTCTTCTGGGCAAAAATTATGGAGCGCATCATCGCACAGCTTGCTCCTTTCTTTTATGGCATCGCGGGCTACTCTGGCGTTGAAGTTAAAGAAGTTGAAAAAGTTGTCTTTGATGGACCAGGAAAACTTATTCGTACCATCATCGGCGGGGAATCTATCGACCTCAATAACGCTATGGATATGTTCTCCATCGCCTATGTGCACCCTCTTGTTCAAACCATCATTTGCATCTGGGCGGTTGGCAGAGCTGCGGGCGCTCTTGCGGGCGAAATCGACCGGGGCACTATGGAGCTTCTTCTTTCTCAACCAGTTGGCAGGGGCACACTTATTCTTTCTCACCTTATTCTTGACCTTATTACCATTCCTATTCTTTGCCTTAGTATGTTACTTGGATCTTACATCGGATACTGGCTTGTCAACCCGCTTACCCTCAAGGAATACGACAACCTTCCAAAGATGCAAAAGATGAATGTTGAAATTGGAATTGCGGGGCTAAGCGTAAAGATCAAGGATCCCTCAATTGCGTTGCCCCCTGCAAAGTTAAAACCAGGTGAAGGAAGACTTGCAATCCACCCTGGCGACTTTGCCCGTGGACTTCTTGCTACTGGTGGCCTTATTTTCGCTATTACAGGCGTAACAATGGCCATTTCTTCTACAGGTAGGTTTCGCTTTCGCGTTCTGGGTTATGCAGTTTTCCTTATTCTTATTATGTTCCTTGTCAATGTGATTAGTCAGGTTTGGGAACCACTTATGCCGCTTCGGCCACTCACCATCTTTTATTACTACCAACCACAGCAAATGATTCTTGGCAGAGGTTGGAGCGTTAATTTTTCCGAATGGAACAATGGACAGACTCTTTTCCAACTTCCCTGCCTTTTGGTTCTCTACGGCATAGGGACTATCGGGTATCTAATTTCTTGGCTTATCTTTGATCGTAGAGATATCCCTGCTCCTATTTAAGAATCGACTAGAAACAGTTGAAGTAAGTATTCTACTTCAATAATTCTTTTGTTTTCTATTGAACTCGATGTAATATTGAATCACGATTCAACTTGCTTTCTAACTGGGTGAACTCTATGAGCCTTACTCTTCGCACCTACTTACTTACATTTTTTTCTTTTACCGTAATTGCCCTTGCAGCAATCATACCCCAACCTGGAATATTAACTGCACAAGGGGCAGTAGCCAAGCCTTCCAATTCTTGGATTTTTGATGCGAAGGGTGTCTCTAGCCAGCGTATATCTGATAAATCTGGCAGGTTTCCGGGTAAAATGTCGGGCGCACCCCTTCTCAAACAACTTGATACATTCTCTTATCACGAATTTCACGGTACCGATTCCTTCATCATCAATGAACACGCTACGGGCGCTGAAACCGGTATGCCTCGTGAAAAATTTACTCTCACTTCCTGGGTCCGTATCGATGAAGGTAATACCAACGGTGGCATCATTGGTTGTATCCAAGATAACGGGAATTTCGAAAAAGGCTGGCTCCTTGGGTTCGATAACGATCAGTTCTGCTTTTCTCTTAGCTCTAACGGTGCGGACGATGGCGATGGCAAAATCACCACCCTTCGTTCCAACTCTAACTACCAAAAAGGCAAATGGTACCACCTCGCTGCTTCTTACGATGGCAAATCTATGCGCATCTTCATCAACGGCAAACCCGATGGCCTTTCCAACGAACAATCGGGATACATTAACTATGCTAACTCCGCACCTTTTATCATCGCTCGTTATCGTGATGATGATGAAGACTACGGTATGCGAGGCGCCATCAAGGAAATCAACCTTTATCAAACTGCTCTTGCACCTGATCTTATTAACGGGATATTTGATAAAGATGCAGCTATTGCAAACCTTGCACCTGCTCCCCTTCCATCGGGTTTTGTAATCGCACCCTATTTACAATTCCCCACAAAAACTTCTATCACCATCATGTGGGAAACTTCTTCACCTACTACTTCCCTAGTTAAGTTTGGCACCAAGCTTCCTCTTGAACAACAAGCCACATCTGATAAAACCAATTTAATTCACGAAGTCACACTAGAAAACCTTGAACCTCGCACCAAGTATTTTTATCAAGTAGAAAGTAAAGCTGATTCGGGTGGGATACTTCAATCGGGCTTGCTAACTTTTCAAACTGCAGTTTCTGAAACTGATCCTTTTTCTTTTTGCGTGATAGGCGATACCCAAAAAAACCCACGCATTACTGGCAAAGTTATGCGCCTTATCTGGGAGCGAAGGCCACACTTCCTTATGCATTTAGGCGATGTGGTCGATAACGGCCCCGATAAAAAAGAATGGGTCGATGAACTCTTCAAGCCTTCCATCGATCTACTTTGCAGAGTTCCAGTTCTACCTACGATTGGAAACCATGAAAAAAATCACGAGCACTATTACAAATATTTCTCTCTACCTAAACCTGAATACTATTACCGCTTTTCCTACGGAAACGCTGATTTCTTCGTTCTCGATAGCAATAAATCTCTTTTGCCTCAGTCGGAACAATACCTTTGGCTAGATCGGGAATTAGGTGCTTCTAAAGCAGCTTGGAAATTTGTCTACCATCATCACCCTGCGTTTTCCTCGGACGACAACGATTATGGTGATACTTGGGTTGGTGCGTCGAATCTAGGAGATAAAAATGTTCGCTCCATTGTACCCCTTTATGAAAAGCATAATGTAGATATCGTATTTAATGGCCATATCCACGCTTATGAAAGGACACTTCCTATTAGGTCGGGGAAGGTAGATCGCAATAAAGGAGTTATTTATGTGACCAGCGGTGGTGGAGGTGGTTCACTCGAAAACTTCGCACCCACGCCCTCGTGGTTTAAAGCGGAAATTCGCTCGGATTATCATTTCTGCCAAGTTGCGATTCTAGGCAATAAACTTAATCTAAAAGCATTTGACCATGAAGGCCGACTGTTTGATCAATTGGATAAGGATAAGTAAACCATAGCCTATAAAGTTTAAGAAACTTCAAGGACAGGTTTTTTAAGCACATCCATTTTTGGCTTAATTCCAAGGCCCGGGGCTGTGCTTGCTGCCATTCTTCCATTCACCCTAATAGGCGCCCCATCTGCTATGGAAACCGAAACATAGCTATTAAAGTCGGTCGATGAAAATTGAAATTCGGGTGGAGTGCTATGGGCAAGGTGAGCAATTGCAGCGGTGATAATATCGCCACCCCAACTATCTTCCAAGGTCATAGCTAAACCAAGGGAGACACAAAGATCTCGAGCTTGCTTCAATTTCGTTATGCCACCAAACTTGCTAATTTTCAAATTGACCATATCCATCGCTTGATCTGAATGGCCCCGAATAAGCACATCCACAGAGTCGATAACTTCATCAAGGACAAAAGGATTATTGGTATGCTTGCGAATAGAAAGGCATTCTTCATAGGTTAGGCAAGGTTGTTCAATGTAGACATCAAGGTCACGAACAGCCTTAACAACACGCATAGCATCATGCATAAGCCAGCCAGTGTTGGCATCAGCAACAAGCCTATCGCTGGGTTGTAATTTATCAGCCACAGCAAAGATGCGAGCAATATCGATTGCGGGGTCACCGCCTACCTTAAGCTGAAATCGTTTGTATCCTTCTGCTCGATAGCCAGCAACTTTATTAGCCATAGCATCAGGGGATTCTTGAGAAATAGCCCGATAAAGATTTACACTTTCGCCATACCTACCACCAAGTAAAATACAAACAGGCTGGTTAGTAACCTTACCTAAAATATCCCAGCAAGCCATATCGATACCGGATTTTACATAGGCGTGCCCTTTTAGCGCAGCATCCATAAGATGATTAAGCTTAAGAAGCTGGATTGGATCCTCGCCTATAAGATGTCTGCCAAGTTCTACAATACCAGCACGAACGCCGTTGGCATAAGCAGGGAGGTAAAAGGGCCCAAGCGGACAAACCTCGCCATAGCCGATTGTGCCTTCATCGGTAATGATTTCAACCACGGTAGAATCAAATACATCAACTGATTTACCACCAGACCATTTATAACTTCCCTCATTAAGAGGAAGGTCAACCTGATAAGCTCGAATACTTTTAATTTTCATAACGCTCGCTTTAATTTTAAGTTCAATTAAAAACAAACTAGAGGCAGAATCATAAGATACCTAGTTACAGCATTCCACTCTTAATTATTATCAAGTAGAAATTTAGTAAGGAGGTCATAAAGATGCCTAGTGGTATTTTTACCTTCATTAATACTATGACTTCGATTGGGATACCCAAGCATAGTAAATTGCTTATTATGACTGATTAATTCGTCGATAAGATTTTCCATGCCAAGATAATGGCAGTTGTCATCTCCTGTGCCGTGAACCAAAAGCAATTTGCCTTTAAGTTGATTTGCGAAAGTGATGGGTGAACCCTTTTTATACCCCTCAGCATTATCAGATGGTAAACCCATATAGCGTTCTTGATAAATGGTATCGTAATGTCGTTGGTTAGGCACCGGAGCAATGGAAATCCCAGTTTTATAAATTTCAGGATAACGAAACATAGCATTAAGTGTCATAGAACCCCCGCCACTCCAACCCCAAATAGCGACTCTAGAAGCATCGAGGTAAGGGTAAGTTTTTAAGAGTTCCTTAACAGATTTCGCTTGGTCGGAAGAAGCAAGAATGCCGATTTGTCGGTAGATAATTTTGCGCCAATCTCTACCCTTAGGGGCGGGAGTACCTCGGTTATCAATGCTCATAACGACAAATCCCTTTTGAGCAAGCAAAGAATGCCAGAGGAATCTTTTGCCATCCCAGCGATCGAGAACTGTTTGGCCTGCAGGTTCCCCATAGACATAGAACAAGAGGGGATATTTTTTTGAGGGATCGAAATCGGGTGGTTTAATAGACCAAGCATCAAGTTCTATTAATTGTTCCCCTGCTTTTGTTTCATCATTAATTTTAACTTTAACAAACTCAGTGGTTGGCTTTTTGATCGTTTCTAATTTCTTCCTAAAAGCAGAATTATCGGTGTATGTCTTTAGAACCTTATGATCAGGCAAGGTTATCAAATCTGCAATTGGCGGCGTATTGAAGTTAGAAAATCGGTGCACCGCATAAGAAGCATCAGACGAGATAATATAACTATGCGTTCCCTTCAAAGTTTTCGTACTAATCAATTCTGGATCACCACCGTTTAAAGAAACGCGATAGAGATAACGCTGGGTAGCATTATCTGGGGAAGCCAAGAAATAAATCCAACCGGCTTTCTCATCTACAGCTTCGATATGAATGACATCAAAATTACCTTTAGTAAGCTGCGTAACTTTATCGCCGGTGCGAGAAACTAAATAAATATGACTCCAGCCATCTCGCTCGCTCAACCAAATAAAGCTTTGATTTTTATTAATCCAAGGCATCTCGTTATTGTGTTCAACCCAAGCCTTATCTGATTCGATTAAAATCGGCTTACAATTTTTAGTCTTAGGGTCTGCTACCATCACGATGTTTTTGTTTTGCAAGCGGTTAAATTGCTGAATGACAATCTCTTTGTCAACCCAATCCATCTTGGCAAGGTAGTGGTCTCTGGTATCCCCGGGGATTTCAAGGAAAGAAGAATCGCCACCCTGTGCGCTAACCACCCCTATGCGAGCAGCGGGGTTTTTCTCGCCTGTTTTAGGATAACCAAAACTAATTAGCTTGGCATAAGGGCCCTCCGCACTACTGGTGATCAGAAAGTCCTTAACCCCCGAAGAATCAATTTGCCAGTAGGCAATGGTTTGGCTATCGGGGCTCCATCTAAAGCCATTTCTTAGGCCAAGTTCTTCCTCATAAACCCAATCAAAAGTACCATTAATTAATTTAGGTGAACCGTTAGAGGTGAGATTAACAATACTAAAATCATCAAGTTTCTGAACACGGATATTATTTTTGTGAACAAAAGCGACACTTTTGCCATCGGGGGAAAAGGTAGCAAACATCATAGTAGATGTGGGGATATCGCCCCCGAGTTTTTTAAGTTGCTTAGTAGCAAGGTCAAGAGTCCAGTAATCGCCACGCGAATTAACCCGCCAAACTTTCTTACTATTAGTGTAGAGAAGAAGCTTAGAATTATCTTCCGAGAATTCGTAATCTTCGACATTGATAGGCTTAGTTTGCCCATCGGGGATAAATAAATTTTCAGGAACAATTATTTCAATTTTTCCAGTATTGAGATCGTGAGCGACGATCTTCTGACCCTTCGTACCGGATTCTAAAGTTAAACAAACAGCGCCTTTTTTACTCCATTTGAACCCCGGACCGCTTTCTAATTGAAACTCTTTGGAATTAAAAATCCGGTCAATGGTTAATAAAGATGGATCAACTTTGGCAGAAGGATCAACTTTAGGGGCTTCAACTTCAAGAGTTTCTGCAAGGGCATTTCCACTTGAAATCCATTGTAAAAGAAGCAAGCTAATTACGAGCGTTGAAAATCGAATATTCATCATCAGGTCACCTTTTTATTTAATTAAGACACTTTAAGTATTCTTTTAAAGATTAACATTGTTAGACTTTTCAGCCGCCACGGAAACTTTTGCGTGGTACACCCCCGGCTAGGGTTGAATTTTTATGGCTAAGAACTCACTGCCCTTCGATAATCAAATCAGGCCGGGTACTTTTTAATTGCTCTATTCCTTTAGGGGTAACTCCCTTGACCCCACTAAGAGAAATTTTGCGAAGCTTTTTGATTGCAGCAAGTTTCATAAGGCCAGCATCGGTCAGATTTGCCCCACTAATCTTAAACTCCTCGAGAAAAGGTAATTTTGAAAGGTCTTCCAAAGGTGCATCGGTGACGCTGACCTTGCCACTGTTAAGCGAAATGGAACGAAGGGACTTAATTTTTGCAGCTAGAAATAGAGCTTCATCGGTGCATTGGCCATCAAAGAGGTCAAGTTCAGTAATTGGCAAAGTAGTAAGGCCGGCAATCATTTTCCCTGTGGACCCGAGTTCTGTACTGCCAATCCCTATGCGGTTCAAATGCTTATGGGAAGAAAGGTGTTCCAATGAGGCATCGGTGAAATGAGTATGCGCCATCCATAGGCGCTCTAGGTCGCCAATTCCTACAATCGCCTTGAGCCCTGCATCGTTGGTTTTAGCATGATGCATGTTGAGATTACGCAGATTTTTTAAGGACTTTAGGTTTTTAAATCCCTCCCCCGTGCAAGGAGTGGAAGCCAGCGAAAAGTCTCGAAGCTCAACCAAAGATGCCAAAGGCGCAAGATCATCATCTGTAACTGGGCAAAGAGTCAGGCTAAGAGTTTCAAGTCCTGTCAGCGTTGCAACCTGCTTCATCGCTTCCAAATGAACCTCACAGTTACTCAAATCCAATCGTCTGATGGTCTTAAACCCAGCGATTTTAGAAATCCAAGCATCGTTAACTTTTTTATTGATGGTACCTTTCCCTTTTCCCGGATTAACACCATCATTAAGATTAATAAAAACCGGTATATCAAAGAGGGTCATCGCCTCGTGCCCAACGGCTTTACGAAGTTGATTAGGCCCTGCCAAATCAAACATTACGGTTCCACCAATCTCCTCGACATCCTTTTTTAAGACTAGAAACCGCTTGGAATCCTCTGCTGCTTTTTCAATTTCGAGAAGATACTTTTTGACAGTGTTTTTAAGATATTCGTCCTTAAGATTATTAATAAGAGAATTGCGATCTAAAGAGTTGTTTGACAAAATCTGTTCAATAAGAGCGTGGTCTGAACTTTGAATTGGGTTGGTTTTAGTCACAACAGGTGGGAGTTTCACTTTGGAATAATATATGTTGGTCTTACCTTCATGCGATGAATAGTAGCTTATCCATAACAAGCCTTGGTTGAAAACCAGACCCGCATAGCTGGTATCGCCACCCGAAGGAAGGGAAAGAAATTCGGTAATGGTTGCAGCTTTAGGATCGACCCAGCAAAGTGCGGTACGAACTTTCTTATCATAAAGCCTAACCGCAGCCACTATGCGACCATCGGGAAGAAGGATCATATGAGGGCCACCAATTTTGGTTTTCAAGTCCTTCCATTCCCAGGTAGTGAAGGGGGCTAAAGAAACTCCGAGTAGTCCGGTGTTTGGTTTGCCATCGCGCCTTAAAAGGCAATAAGCGGTATCCCCATCAAAAACAATGGAAGTTTCGTTCGGATAACCAACATCGAAGAGTTTAGGGACAAGGGTATCAAACTTCTTGCCATCGCTACTGGAATAAAGCCTGACGGATTGATCCTTAGCACAGCCATAGCCAATGCCATAGGCTTTGCCCTTATGCCAAGTGACGCGCCAAAGCCAAAAATCGGGGTCGCCAATTTTATGCTTCTCGCTCCAGACTCTGCCGTCCTTGGAAAACCAAGCCAGCGATTGATGGGTCTTCTTCGATTTATCATGGGTAGCTTCTGCGCCACATAGCATAAGCTGGCCATCGGGAGTAATCGTAATCTTAGCATCTCGAAGATCCGAGTTTTTAGAAGAGACTAAAGCGACGGAGTCCCATTTCTCACCATCAGCGGAAGAGATGACACGGAGGGCACCATCCGGAGAAACATGGCCCTTGCCTTCGCGAAAGACGCAAAACCAACGATCTTTGAAAAAGACTAAATCGGTGAAAGCGTTATGAGGAGCCTTGTCCCAGATTTTTTTACCTGCAACAATGGCGGGCGACTCTTGAGCCAAAGCCAAGGTGCTGCAAAATAAAATCCCAATCCATGCGAATCGAAACATACTCTTCTCCTTTAAAACTTACTTACTTACTTGCTTGAGTTTACGGTGGGGATTTAAGCAACCACTTTAAAACCTCTTTGCAAAAGGCAGACAGCAAATTCCCTTCCAAGTGACCCTAGGCAACAACGCCAACGATTTCGTTCATGTCATTTTCCCGGAACCTTCAATGGGCCAAACTTCAACGACTAGGTTATTTTCATGCACAATAAGCTCTCGATGCAAGTTACAGGTTGTGCAGGCATGAGTGGGAATAAAATGTAAGGTTTGGCCAATCTGCCAATCTGGGCATTGATTGATGACGCAATGCTCTTCCGCAAGGAAGAAAGGAATTTCCACATTGGGAAAACCTTGAATCTCAGGCGACCCAAATTCGCAACCCGCACCCTTGATCCCAAGGTCGATAACTGCTTTAGAAGGAACCGGCCTGCTGATAACCCGGACCAAAATAGAAAGAGCGATTTCAAATTCTGGAAGCAGCTTTTTATACTGCTTATCCATGGTAACATAAGTGCCTGCTTGGATCTCATTTACTCCCTCCATTACACCTGTGCTATTGTAGGTGGCACTAGAACACCCGCTAATACATGGGACTATAATCCCAGCATTTTCAATCAGCCTGCGAGTATCCACAGCCAGTTTCATTGCAGCTTGCGCACGCAAAGTTCTTTCAGCACGATCGAGCACATTAACTAAATGCCCTTCATAAGCTTGTAAACCTGCAAAGCGAATGCCAGGCAATTGCAAAATCTTCTGGACCAGTTCAAGTGCAGCGGCACCAGGTTGGACGCCACACCTCCCCATGCCAATATCCACCTCCACCAAAAGATTAACTTGCGAGGATTCTTTTTTTGCACTATTAGAGATGTCAATAATTTGCTTTATATGATCCACTGCAACAGAGACATGGGCCTTTTTTGCAAGTTTTGCAAGCCTTGTTGTTTTTAACTCACCCACCACTTGGTTGGCAATTAGCACATTTTCGATACCATGGGCAACAAGCAACTCTGCTTCAGCAAGCTTGGCACAGGTCATGCCAACAGCACCTGCAGCGATTTGTTTTTTTGCAAGGGTGACGCATTTATGATTTTTGAAATGCGGCCTTAGTTTCGATGAACGAGTATTAAAGAAAGTAGCCATCTGATTCAGATTGCGATTCAATGCAATCCGATTCAGCAAAAGCGAAGGAGTTTCAATCTGGTCTAAAGACAAACCAATTCTAGGGTCTACTCCCCCTTTTAAGTCGATTCCGGCCATGAACTTTTCTCCATTGAAAGGGAATAAAGCAATGATTTTGAATTGGTGTATTCGTGAACAGCTTCATCGAAACCAAGTTCAGCACCTATCCCACTCATTTTGTAACCAAAGACAGGGATATTAGGTCTAAGGGCGCCTCCGCCATTGATTGCAATACGGCCGGCTTTCAAAAGTCGTGCCACGCGCAAGGCCCTGCGTCCTTCCGAAGTCCAGAGGTTCGCCATCAGGCCAAAATCACAATCATTAGCAATTCTGATAGCTTCGGCTTCATCGTGAAAAGTCATTACACTTAAAACCGGGCCAAAAACTTCTTCCTTCGCAATGGTCATCGAAGCGGTGACCTTATCAAAAATAACTGGAGGATGAAAACAAGTTTCAGTTCCCCTTACCAACGGATTTGTCAGGACACAACTCGCACCTTCGCTCTTAGCTTTTTCAACATAAGACTCAACAACTTTACGATGTTGAAAAGTTGCAAGACAACCAAGTTGGGTACTAGGATCGGTAGGATCGCCCTGTTTAAGATTACGAACCTTGGCCAATATTTTGTGCAACAGTTCATCATGCTGGCTGGCATGAACCAGTAACCTTGAACCCGCAACACAAACTTGACCCAGATTATAAAAGATCCCCGTGACCACGCCATTGACAACCTGATCGATGGGAGCATCCGGAAAAACAATACTGGGCGACTTGCCCCCCAACTCTAAAAGCACTCCTTTCATGCCGATTTTTGCAGCTTGCAACATCTGCACTCCGGTCTGATGCCTGCCTGTAAAAGTAATTTTGTCGATGCCCTTGTGTTCAACAAGTGCGGTGCCTGCCTCTGCCCCGGTGCCATGAATCACATTAATTACACCCGGGGGAAATCCAACTTCCAAAGCAAGTTTTGCAAGCATCAATGCGGAAAGGGGGGAAACTTCAGAAGGCTTAAGCACCACGGTATTGCCACAGGCAAGCAGCGGAGCAAGCTTGATTGCTGCGTTCGTCAAGGGGAAATTCCAAGGCACGATAGCTGCAATAACCCCCATAGGTTCCCTAAATTGCATGGTAACATTATCGGGTAGGTTACCATAACACTTGCCCGAAATTTTATCGCAAAGGCCGGCATAACTTTCAAAAAGATCCGCAGCACAGGGGACATCGAAACTTCGGGTATCCCGAATAGGTTTGCCTACATTTAATGTGTCCGTCATGGCAAAATCTTCAAGGTTATCCCTGATTCGTTCTGCAAGCTTAAAAAGCAATCTTCCTCGAAGTAAAGGATCCATCGTAGGCCATGGTCCGTCATCAAAAGCTTTGCGGGCAGCCTTAACCGCTATGTCAACATCTTCTGCCTGTGCAAGGGCAACACTTGCAAGAAGGGCTCCGGTTGCAGGGTTGATCACATCCCATTTTTTACCTGCAACCCCATCCACCCAGTTATTATTAATGAAAAGTTTATCAGGCCATGATTTCATGTTTAACCTCTTACCCCCTCTTCAGACCAGGTCTTGGTACTCTTACCAGCGCACTTGTTAATGCACCCAAAGTAATCCCCACAACTAAAAAACCAGACATCATCCAAACAAAGCTAATCACCATAGGCAATCCAACTTGTTTGGAATATACAATCAATATTGCAGTAGCGATACTGACAAACAAACCAATCCATGGCCCAGTAGTATTCGTCCATGGCACAAACAATGCAAGAAAGATGAAGCGCAGTCAACAGATTAATCAGCTTAAAACAGCGCTTCACAAGGTTCCCTTCAATAAAAAAATTCAACATACTCAGGACTTACGCAGTTGCCGGCCTTGAGAACCCCAGCCAGCGGGTATTTCGCGTTCCCAGGATTAGACTCTAGATATACAGGGTCAGGAAACACAAAATAAAAGTTAAAGATGAATAAAGCCTGTACATTCTTTCTTTAGATAAGCTATACTTAAGACCCGCCCAGATTAAAGTGAGGAATTTATGCTAGAAATTTCTGTAAGCAGCGAGAAGGTAAGCCGTAGGAAACTATTGCAAGCAGGTGGCCTGTCACTTTTCGGCATGACTATGCCAAACATTCTAAAGGCGGCGCAGCAATCTAATTCTCGCCATCAGGCCAAGGCAAAATCTGTCATCCTGTTCAACTTACTGGGCGGCCCCAGCCATATGGATATGTTCGACCTCAAGCCCCAAGCGCCTTCGGGGGTTCGAGGAGAGTTTAATCCTATTTCGACCTCGCTATCTGGGTTACAAATATGCGAACATCTGCCCAACACCGCAAAATGGATGCACAAGACTACCCTGATAAGAACCATCACGCACAAGCATAACTCTCATAACCCGTTACCAATTATGACAGGGTATACGGAGGGAAATCCCGCCGCCCTTTCTCCGGACCCCAACGACCCCCCCGATATCGGAGCAGTGTGCCAATATTTGGGTTTAGGAAAAAATGATGTGCCTGGGGCAGTCTGTCTGCCTTGCTATCCTGGTTGGGGTGATGGGCATAGGCGACCTGGGCCGTACGGCGGTTTTCTAGGAAGCCAATACAATCCGGTTTTCTCCCTTTGCGAGCCTAAATTTAACTCCGAACCTGTTAAAAAACATTACGAACCGGTCATGCCTATTGGCGAACCTTTCATGCCCGGCATTGGCAACCCTTTGGAAATGTCTGTCGAGCGGTTCGATGGCCGTAAATCTCTATTAGAACGCCTTGATCTTGCTTTTAAAAAGCAACGCAATTTTGCCCAACGCAATAGCATGGACATCCATCAAAAAAGAGCTTTTGACTTATTAACTTCTAGTAAAACTCGCGACGCCTTCGACCTTTCCAAAGAACCGGAACAAATTCGCGACCGATATGGCCGTAACCTCTATGGCGCAAGTATGCTCGTCGCTCGCAGGTTGGTCGAAGCTGGTGTTCCATTCATTAGTGTTCATCAAGAAATATTCAAGCACTACGGCCACGCTTACGATATGCACGAAAACAACTTTGGTATGCTGAAAAACTTTAACCTGCCTATCCTTGATAAAATTTTCTCTGCCCTTATGCAAGATCTCCAAGACCGAGGGTTATTCGATTCCACCTTGGTTATTGTTATGGGGGAAATGGGAAGGTCTCCAAGAATTAATGCGAGCGCAGGTCGCGAGCACTGGCCTCAATGTGGATTTGCTCTCCTTGCGGGCGGCGGAGTCAAGCAGGGAATGGTTCATGGCAGTACCGATAAAGATGCGGGATACCCCATGGATCACCCCGTACACCCTGCTGAACTAATCGCAACTATTTATCAATTGCTTGGCATTGATCCACACACGATCATTTACGATAAAATTGGTAGACCTTATGCGGTTGCTCGGGGCAGCGATCCCATTAAAGCAATTATAGCATAGTTAGAATTTAAGTTCCGAGCGTAGGTTACATTTACGATGTGGCAAACAATTGAATGAGGCAGATGATTTTAAGATTAAAACAGGAAAAAGCGCTGGAATTAGCGGGTTACTTTTAAATCATAGGACCCGCGCTAGCGGGGTGAGTCGGCTGCAATGATTGGTTAGCCCGACTACTCTTCCTCAAAATAATCCGAATCAATTCGTTTGAGTTCATAGTTTGCCGTTGTTGTTGTTCCAAGATTAAAATCAATCATAAAGTTTGCCAATGTAGGCCCGTCGATCAGTACGACCTTCGGATCGATGGTTACGACATAATCAATTGCATCATCTGAGAACCGTCCGGTTGTTATGAAGACGCCTTTCTTCGCACGCTTGCCATGCAGAGCGCCTACAAACCGTTGAATCTCGGGACGGCCAACCGTTCCTTCCCATCTTTTGGCTTGAAGATAAATAATGTCGAGACCCAAGCGGTCTTCTTTGATGATTCCATCAATTCCTTCGTCGCCGCTCTGCCCGATAGCTTTCCCTGCATCTGCCCTTGAACCGCCGTAACCCATTGCAATCATCAAATCGACAACTAGTAATTCAAAAAATTTCGGGGAATTGATTTTCACGCAATTTAGCACTTCTGCAGCCAATTCATTCCGAATACTCTGGTGTGCTTTCTGCAACAATTCCTCAGGAGTTTCGGGTGAAGCTTGCAATGCTACAGCAGAGGGCATCGATTCATTTTCTTGGTTGGCTGCATGAAATTCAACAAACTCTGGATACTG